>CAYWYD010000033.1:0-25532 GCA_964462425.1 uncultured Thermoplasmata archaeon | reverse complement strand
TGATTAGTATCATCACTACTTAAATCTTGACGAAATTTTTTGCGAATAATACAATTTCTCTCTATGGTTTATTGATTTCTCTCTATGGTCTGACTGGAATAATAGAATACTGATGATTCACTATCTAGATTTTCAATTATAGTGGAACTCGTAACTTTTTGAACTAAGTTACGAGCTCCACTGCTAGTAAAAGACACAAAAAGTACAAAATGTCATGTCTTTTACTATATTTTTAAATGAATTTATGGGAAAAAATGAAGATAGGAAGGATATCCTCATCCTATATTTACTAATCCCTAATTTTAAAGCCAGCAATAAGAACAGTCAGCACATTTAAAAAGAGAAGGTATAAATACCTCATCTACCATAGTTTTTATGAGGGAAGGATGATGATTGGAGATCTGTTAGAAAAGAAATTGAAAGATCTTGAGGGCGAAGAAATACTGGTGGTCATGGACGATGGTTTAGCTTTCCTGGGAAAATTGATAGATCATGATACCAGTACTTTGGTTTTGAAAAGTGTCCAACAAGCACCTTCGAAGAAGATCAGATGGGAAGAGTTCCCTGATGAGAAGGATAAAATAATCGGATACATCGACTGGACCGATATCAATCTTGAGGAAG
The DNA here is from genome assembly GCA_964462425.1 of uncultured Thermoplasmata archaeon. GTDB lineage: Archaea > Thermoplasmatota > Thermoplasmata > Halarchaeoplasmatales > Halarchaeoplasmataceae > Natronoplasma. The sequence continues at coordinate 24,908 of CAYWYD010000033.1, read as the reverse complement.
TCTATGTGCGAACGGAGCACGTTTTGAGAATCTGGCGTTGGGAAAAGAAACTAAAAGCTGAATCACGAGAGCAGGAAAAAGGAGGACAAATACCGATTTATACAAGGGAGGAGACACTCCCCAACGAAAGGTTATCGAGTATGGGGGATATACAAGACACTTATTAACAAATATTCCGTGTGTCTCATTTAGGGAATTTCTGGTAAGTCCAGAGTTACAACTTTTAATCTTTTTTTCCTTCGTTCTGACCTTCAGGATGGGGTTGTTCAGTAGGGCCTTCTTCCTCCTCTTCATCCCCACCGCTCATCATGTATACTAAGGCGATTGCCGCTATTATCCCGATCATGAGTACCACGATCAACCACCAGTAGTCAGATAAAGGCCCAGAGGTATCCTTAGTTTGTGCGACTTCGACTTCTACGTCCTCTGCTTTGTTCATGTCTGAGCTGGCTATTTCGATCTCATGCGTTCCTTCCTCTTTTAACACTACTTTGAATTCATCGGTATAATCTTCGCCGGGACCTAGCGTAAGATCCTTATTAGTTTCCTTCTCTTCGCCGTCGATCTTTAAGATGATATCTTGAGTCCCTTCGACCTCGCCTGTGTTCTCCACCGCGTACCTCACCGTGACCGTGTCTCCCGCTTCTACTTCTCCCTTGTAACCGGTGATGTCGACTTCAAAGTATGGATTCGATTCCTCAAAATGAGCGGTTATCTCCTTGTCTTTGTTCATTTCTATGGTTATTTCTTCTTCCTGGCTTTGGCGATCCCCTGTCCATTCTTTAAAGTACCAACCTTCTTTGGGAGTAGGTTTCACCGTCACTTCTTCTCCATGGTCGTAGGTGTGTGTTCCTTCTGAAGGATCGGTACTGCCTTGTCCCTCAATATTTATGGTAAGATCATATTCCTGGATGGCAAAGTTGGCGGTTACTTCTTTGTTATCATCCATTATCACCGTTATCTGCTCTTCAGTACCAGAAGCGTCATCGGTCCACTCTTCTAAGTACCATCCATCAGCTGGCTCAGCTGTTAAGGTTACCTCCGTTCCCTCATCATATTCGTTCTGTTCGGGATCGATTTCCACAGTACCTTCTCCGTCGGTATTTACGGTGAGTTCGTACGTCTCAGTAGTGCCATTTTCTTGGAAGTTCGCAATGATCTCCATATCGCTGGCCATCACTATCGTTATTTGTTCTTCAGTACTTTCACGATCACCAGTCCATTCATCGAAGTGCCACCCCTCGGCTGGCATCGCTGTTAAAGTCACTTCTGTACCCTCATCATATTCGTTCTGATCCGGGTCGATATTTACAGTGCCTTCCCCGTCGGTATTTACGGTGAGGTCATACGGCCCGGTCGTACCATTTTCTTGGAAGTGCGCGGTTATCTGCTTGTCGCTGTCCATGAGTATTGTTATTTGTTCTTCAGTACTTTCCAGATCGCCGGTCCATTCCTCGAAGTGCCAACCCTCGGCTGGCATCGCCGTCAAAGTCACTTCCGTGTCCTCTTCATATTCGTTCTGATCCGGGTCGATTTCCATAGTACCTTCACCACTGGTATTTACGGTGAGGTCGTACGTCTCGGTTGTACCATTTTCTTGGAAGTGTGCGGTTATCTGCTTGTCGCTGTCCATCACGATCGTTATTTGTTGGGCAGTACTTTCACGAGAGCCTGTCCACTCGACGAAGTACCACCCTTCATCGGGGGTAGCGGTTACTGTTACATCATCACCTTCAGTGTACGTGTGGTTTCCCGCTTCAGGCTTGGTAGTACCTTGACCTTCTTTATCTATCGTGAGAGTGTATTCTTCACTCCCGCTCTCTTCTATCGTGAACTGACCGCTGACATCCTCTCCGCTGAGACCGTTATCGTCGTGCACGGTAGCGCGAATCTGAGCCTCTTCAGTAGGCTCGTTAGGAATCGTCCAAGTATATGAGCCAGTGTCGTTCAAACCTTGCGCTATGTAGGACCAGGAGGATCCATTATCAACAGAATACTCTAAATCCACACCTGTGATAGATCCATCGCCTGAAACCGTATTCCATCCGATCTCTTCTTCATTTCCCATCTTCCAAGATTCCCCCTGCTGTGGAGTCTGGATTTCCACAGACGGACTTTCTGACCCAGATCCGAGCCCGGCGAGATGACCAACCGTTCCCACGGCCTGTTTTGTAAGTTGAGTCACCTGAGGTATAGTGACATTATTTAGAGTGTCACCTGCCGAATGGTAGTTGGGATTCGACTCATATTCGGTTTCGATAGCTAAAGATGCATTGTATCCTTCGTCCCAGAAACTAGAATGATCGGAGCGAGTTTCATCGCTGTTGTATTCATAGGTAAGATTGAGACCGATATCGTATGCCTCTGTAATCTCCTTTTTATAATCCAACATCCAGCTAGACTGTTCGTCTGCATGAAGAGTGACAGCCAAATTATCGTTCTTCGCATATCCGACCATGTCATAATTAAAATACCCTCTCATCTCCCCGTCCGATGAATTAAGATTTGAAGCGTAGTGGTCACTGCCGTTAAGACCAGTTTCCTCTGCACCCCACGCGGCGAATCGGATAGTACGATCGAATTCATATTGAGACATGATCCGGGCCGCTTCAAGTACCAGGGCGATCCCGCTGCCATTGTCATCGGCTCCTGGAGCCGGTTCATCGGATCCTCGATTGTTAGTACTATCTAAATGCCCACCTATGATATAGGTCTGGGGCTCAAGATCAGGATCGGACCCCGGGAGTTCCGCGATCACGTTTGAGCTTTCTCCACCGGAATAAGTGAAGTTCTGCTTGACAACCTCTAAACCAAACGAATCTAATTTATTATAGGTCCAATTAGCCGCTTTTTTGTATCCCAGTGTGCCGTCTCTTCTTGTCCTTATCCCATCTTTGTTTTCAAAGTTCTGTAATCTATCGATATAATCGTATATATTAGAATCTTTAGTTTTATTCATCATATCATGAATGAGCGGATCATAGCCGGGGAACAAGGGTGCCTTCGTAGAGTTTCTTGGTCGGGTTTTTATTACTTGACTCACTAAATCTAGATTCTCACCATCTTGGATTTCATCTTCCTCTACGGGGTAAAAAGAGAAACCTGTTTCTTCTAAAGATTTTTTCTTATACATCCCGATCTCAACCAAAGAATGATCATCATATCTCTCTATTATATCAGCATCTATCATGTTGAGTAAGGTTATTTCATCAGTACTAGAGGTCTCTACAAGATAAACCTCGGTACTGTTTTCCCTGAATGAGAAAAAAGTAGCAGTCATCATGCAGAGCATAGAGGACACGAGCAAAAATACGGACAGGATAACTAAAAATCTCTCAAACCGGTTCTGCATTTTAAGCATCTCCATCACAAAATGAGATCGGGGGATAATAAAGGTTGGGAGAGGCCTATAAAACAACTCTTCTCCTGGAAAATTTAGTATCCGATTTAGACCCCGTAGATCGCCCCGTACTTATCCTCTAAATGGGAGATGTGGTATTCCTCGTTCAGTTCTTCTCCAGTGAGCCTCTCGGTCATCTCTTCCGCCCTGTATCTTTTGCCGTGCTGATGGATATTCTCTCTTAACCACTTTCTCAGACTGTCAAAATTTCCCTTCGAGATATCATCTTTCAATCCGTCTATCTCGTCTTCAGCCGTGTTAAATATCTGAGCCGCATAAAGATTTCCTAGAGCATAAGAGGGGAAATAACCGAATTGACCGACGGACCAATGAACGTCTTGAAGCACGCCTTTTGATGGATCCTCGGGCACTATATCGAAATACTCTTCCATCTTTTCTTCCCATACTCTCTTCGTTTCTTCAGGCTGGATCTCGTCTCGGAAAAGCCCGAGTTCTAAATCATATCGTAGGGCTATATGGAGGTTGTAAGTGACCTCGTCGGCCTCCACCCTTATAAATGTAGGTTCGACTCGATTGATCCTTCTATAGAAATCCTCTTTCGAATTCTCCTTTAGGTCGGGAAAATGATTACAGAGCTTTGGAAATATGTACTCTAAAAACTTTTTACTGCGGCCGACAAAATTTTCCCACAACCTGGACTGTGATTCATGATATCCCATGGATATGTAAGCTCCAAGTGGATGACCATGCCATTTTGATGGAAGACCCTGCTCATACAAAGCGTGCCCGGTCTCATGCATCAGGCTGAATATCGATTTTATATTATCTTCAGAGTACCTGTTCGTTATCCTCACATCGTCATCCATCCCCATAGTGAAAGGATGAACCGCCTTATCCAGTCTGCCGTGTTCAAAATCATATCCGAAATCCTCGGCCAATTTACAACAGAATTTTCTCTGTTTTTCGATGGAGAATTTTTTGTCTTTGAATACGCCTTCACCAACATCTAAATCCTTTGATAGAATTTCACTGACTATGCTCGTGAGTTTCTGTTTCATCGGTTCGAATATATTTTCTATCTTCTTAGCGGTAAAACCAGGTTCGAACTCATCTATGAAAGCATCGTAAGGCTCGTTTTCATATCCTATGTATTCAGCCACTTCTTTTTTAAGTTCTACCTGTTTCTCTAGATGAGGTAAAAAGTGATCGAAATCCGATTTTTCTCTAGCTTCTTCCCATGCGGATTGTGCCTCAGTTGAGGCCTTTGACATCTCTTTAATGAGGTCATCAGGGACTTTGTACTTACGCTCGAATTCTCTCGTCATCTCTCTCACAGCGGCCTTTTGTTCTTCGTCCAAATCAGCCTGAACAGATTCCTTGTTCAACTCTTCGATACATTTTTTCGTTTTTTCAGAGGTGAGCTTTTTATGATAAAGTTGAGAGAGTTCCGCTTTGCTTTTCGAACGTCCCTCTACAGCTCCCTTAGGCATGTACGTCCTTTCATCCCACTCGAGCAACAGAATCGCTCGCTGGATGTTTCTGAGTTGATCTGAGACCTCCAATAGCTCTTTGTAACTAGACATAGGTAGAGGTAAAATGATGCGATTAATAAAATTAACTCTTTGATTTTTTAGATTCGCTAATTTGTTCCAATGCCATAAAGGTATTAATATGTGGAGATACGCCCGTGAAACCAAAAACATAAATAGTTTAAATAGAATTCTATCTCGGTCCGAAAACATGAAAGAAATAATCGGCTCTCTATTGTTAGTGATATTTTTATGCCTATCTGTGACAAGTGTTGCACTAGGAAGTTCTCATCAAGGAGGAACCCCTGAAGGGGAAATGACAGAATATGCGGAAATGACCGACGTACCGGCTTTGAATATAGGAGATAACTGGACTTATACTAGGGAAGTAAATTCTGAATCAGGGGATATGGGATCGATATACTTCATGGAGAATTTCACTTACACTGTGTCAGAAATAGGGACATACACATATAACGGAACGGAACATTACGGTTACAATTTGACCTTAGAAGGAAAAATTATAGAAGGAGACTTAGGCTCCATGGGCATTGAAATCGACTCGGGCGAAGTGGAAGGATATTTGTTCTTAAGGATGAGTGATCTAGGGGTTGTAGCTGACTACCAATGGAGACATATGAAAGGAAATCTATCTTATCAGGGCGAAGTTTATCCCGCAAATATAATCCGGGAAACACTTACCCACGATGATCCAACTGTAGAAAAATATGATTTTCCGATACGGTCAGGTGGCGAATTTAAAACGAACACTACAAAAAGGACGCGGAGCTACCAAAAGATCGACGTGGAAGGTCTGATCGAGAACGAAGGAACCTCTTATCAAAATACCACTACGGAACAGAATATTGTAACTTCCCCGACAAAAGAAGACGTATCAGTACCCGCTGGTTCTTTCAGTACCTTTGAGTTGAATAAAACTAGTCCGAATGAACAAGGTTATACGACCTACAATTACGTTTCTGATGTAAAGAGACATGTGAAATCGGTATCTAGGATCCCACAAAATAATACTAGGATAAAAGAAGAATTATCCGATTTCAACGTAGCGGAAAGATCTGAATCTCTATCGATATCTCCCCGTTCCGGAAAACCAGGAGAACAGGTGACAGTTTCGGGTAGCTTCCCGGACTATCCCAACGAGGATATCAGGATCTGGATCCCCGAAGCGGATGAAGAGTACTCAGTCACGACGGGTTCGAACGGTGATTTCAATCTAAATATAGAGGTTCCCCATGCCTCTGACAGAACCCCTTCGCCGGGAAAAATGGGCTCATTAGGCGTGATAGCCGAGCTCCAAAATAGTCCTACAGAAGCCTATTCCGTGAGTACCCTAGAGGTTGAAGGAATAGCGACCGTTGATATAACCAGTCCGGAAGAAGATGATTTAATATTGGAATCCGATGTTACGGTAGAATGGGATTCGCAATTTGCGGATTCCCACGAAGTAAGGCTGAACGAAAGTGATTGGGAAGAACCAGACACACCAACGTCTCACACCTTCAACCTCGAAGACGGGCCTCACATGATCGAGGTTAAGGCCATTGGGGAGAGCGAAACCGACACCGATAAAGTCAATATAACGGTTGATGCTACTCCTCCACAGATCGATATAGTGAGTCCAGAAGAGGGTGAAATTATCACAGAGGATGAGGTTACGATAGAATGGACAGGTGAAGGTGGTCCGGTCGGGATAGAGAACTACAAAGTACGTAGAAACGGGGTCGATTGGATAGAAGTAGATACAGAAGGCACAGAGTCCCCTTACCTTTACACATTCTCCAACTTAGAAGATAAAGAGCATACCGTCGAAGTGAAAGGTCAGGACGTAGAAGGAAGAAATGGTACTGAGAGCGTTACTTTTAATGTTGAAACAGAACCTAAAATCGAAGTACTCGACTTTTCCGTGATGCCCAATCAGGGCCCCGTTCCACTAGATGCTAATATAACCGCAGAGGTCGAGAATGGAGGATACGTCGACGGAAAGGTAGAGATCTATGCCTCAAGTGACAAGATACATGAAGAAACGATACCCGGCGAGGATACGGTTGAAATCGAAACGGAGCACACCTTTGAGGAACCTGGTGAAGTACAGGTAGAACTTCGTGATGAGACGGGAGAGGCTTTACGAGATCAAACTGTAGTCGTTCAAGAAGAATACGACCTCACGATAAACATCGATGGGGAAGGCAGCACAAACCCTTCAGAGGGTACACACTCTTACGCAGAGGGAGAAGAAGTAACTGTAGAAGCAACTCCAGCAGACGGCTGGTACTTCGATGGATGGACTGGAGACGAAGAAGGATTGGGAGAGGAGATGACTATAACTATGAACGAAGACATGGAAATAACTGCCCAGTTCAAACAGGAAACTGTGGAATACGATCTCACGATAAACATCGATGGTGAAGGTAGCGTCGATCCCTCAGAGGGTACTCACACCTACGAAGAAGGCGAGGAGGTAACTATCACGGCAACGGCAGATGAAGGCTGGAGCTTCAAAGAGTGGACTGGAACCGATGAGAGCGGCGAAGAAATAACCATAACGATGGACGATGACAAAGAGATAACGGCGACTTTTGAAGAAGATGATGATGGTGGCAACGGTGGGGGAATCCCAGGGTTCACTCTACCTCTATTGACCCTCAGTACCTTGATCGCAGTGTTGGTCTATCATAAAAGATACTATAGATAATCATTTAAGCCAGTAAAAGACTCCTAACAATCGACCAGATACATCAACAGAAGAGATCTATTCAATAGTCTTAGATTTGAGTATTTCATAATCGAACATCTATTATTCGAAAGTTTTAAATACAGAAAATGGTCATCATTCCCCCAAGTGAATAATATGAAAAAGGAACTAATCTGTCTATTCTCGGTGCTATTATTGGCATTTTCTGGAATATCTGTCGGCGCGATAGCAACGGAGGATCTAGGGGAAAGAGCAACCCCAGTTTCTCAGGACGAAACCGCTGAGGTGCCCGTCCTGACAATTGGTGATTCTTGGACATTCCACCAGAACCTCTGGTCGAATGAATCCGAGGATCAATCAGTCTTCATGGAAGAGGAGATCACATATACGGTATCGGCTATTGAGGAGTATGAATATCAAGATAATACATATTATGGGTACAATTTGACCATGGATGGTGAGATAATAGATGGCCACGGAAAAACGGATATCCTCGATTTCGAGATAGATTCGGGAAGAGTAGAAGGATATCTCTTCCTCAGGATGAGTGATCTGGGAACTGTAGTAGATTATCAATGGAGAAAGATGAATGGAACTGCGGAGGGAAACAATATGACAACTTGGCAGGAAACAACAGTTCATGATGATCCAGTAGTAGAAGACTATGATTTTCCGGTCCATCTAGGAGAGGATTTCTATGCTAACACCACTAAACGATCTAAAAACCATGTAAAAGTGGAATTCGAGGGAAGTGAGGTCAGAAATGAGACCACCTATGAAAACAACACCGTTAATCAGAAAACAGAGATATCGCCGACAACTCAAGAGGTCTCCGTTGACGCAGGAACTTTCGATACCTTTGAATTGAATAGAAGCCTCTCGGAAGATGATGATGGGTATGTCAGGAGAAATTACGCTCCAGAAGTGAAGTTTTCTGTTGAAGAGCGAGCTGATCTTAATAATACAGATTGGCAAAGAGAACTTTTAAGTTATGATATAACAGATAGATCGGAATCGCTATCGCTCTCTCCAGCATCGGGAATCCCTGATGAAGAAGTAGAGGTCTCAGGTAGTTTTCCCGATCATCCAAACGAAGAGATCAAGATACGGCTGCCCGAGGCTGGAGAGGAATATGATGTTACGGCCGATGACAATGGTGAATTCAGCAAAAATATTACCGTACCCGATGTCTCTGATAGGACTCCAGCAGGGGGCGAAAAAGGTTCGATAGGAGTGATAGCCGAATTGAGTAGCGATCCCACGGAAGCATATGAGGTCAGTACACTAACGATAGAAGGAGCTGGTGGAGCCGAGTATTATAATCTAGATGTGAACGTTGACGGTGAAGGGAGCGTAGAGAGCGATCCGGATCAGGACAAATATGAAGAGGGGACACAAGTGACTTTAACAGCGATGGCGGATGAAGGATGGTCCTTCGATGAATGGACAGGAGACTACGAAGGAACGGAAAACGAGATCACGATAGAGATGGATGGTGACAAAACGGTGACTGCTCACTTTATGGAAGAACCTTCCGTTATAAACTACGAACTTAGCATAGATTCGTCAGAAGGCGGAGAAGTTGTGGCGCCAGGAGAAGGAACACACGAGTACGAAGAGGAAAAAGTCGTTGACCTAGAAGCGGTAGCTGATGAGGGATATGAATTCATAGAGTGGACGGGAGACATCGAAAATATAGAAGACGCAGAATCAAACGAAACTACGATAGAGATGCTAGATAACTATTCCATCACGGCGGTTTTCGAAGAAGACGTAGTCGAATACGATCTCACTATAAACCTCGAAGGAAAAGGCAGCACCGATCCTTCAGAGGGAACACACACCTACCAAGAAGGTGAAGAAGTGACTATCACGGCGACCGCGGATGAAGGCTGGAACTTCAAAGAGTGGACTGGAACTGAAGAGACTGGAGAGGAAATCACCATAAGCATGGACGAGGACAAAGAGATAACGGCGACTTTTGAAGAAGATGATGGTGATGATGGTGGCGGAGGAATCCCAGGGTTCACGTCATCCATATTGGTCCTAGCTCTAGGGATAGCACTGGTAATCTTCTATATGAAAATAGAAACAGATGATCGATGAAATCAGTCATACCAGCTATAAAGAGGCACTACGAGCTCTAAAAGATCAACAACACCTTTCTTTTTTCTATATTTTAAAGCTGAGAGTCAAAGGGCTCGCAGAGTGATATTTCTTCCAGATGGTAGACGTTTTTCCCATCATATTCCAATTTTACTGGATAAACATCGAGACCATTTTTGAGAGCATCTTCGAAGATCCTAGCAAATTCAGGATCTTTTTCAGTATAAGGTTTGAAGCACTCTGCATCGGATCTAAATACCAAGAATAAGAGAGCTCCGGCGATATCGGTTTTATCTTCTTTATCGATCTTTTTAGCCAACTCTTCGACGTGTTTTCTACCACGCTCAGTCGGAGCGTCGGGGAAGAGCGCGATATCATCTTCAGCTAACGTACATCCTTTAACTTCAAGCCAGATATCTTTTCCATCCTTATTTAAGAGAAAATCGATCCTACTGTTGCCCAAATTTACTTCAGCCTGGTAGTCATCCAACTTCCCAAATGGACTCATGTCCGGGTCACCTAGAATTTTTTCCGAAAGTTTTCTGTGATAACCGGAATTGATGAAGATCCATTTTCCATCTAATTTACCCGCAAGTAAGGTCCAACCCGTTTTCCTGTTGGTACCCTCTGCACGCTCCAATAGAACTTCGTTCCCCGGGTAAAGTATCTCTTCAAGTCGACCAGGATCACGGATGTGTACTTCCTCGACCGAAGAAGCTTCCGATATCTTTACTTTTCCCAGAAAACGGTTCTCTCTAGACTTAAAAATACCTTCAGCATCTGAAGAGATCTCAAGGAGTTGATTTCTCATCTTACCTTTTCCAAGATTATCGCTGGACAGAGATCTCTAACCCCTTCTATCTCGCCCACCTTTTCAGCCATTATCTTCGAGAGGTGGTCACCGTCTTCCGCCCATATCTCGGCCATTATCATGTGGTCACCGGTAGACTTCGCGACCCAAAGAACTTCCTCTATCTCTGTCATATCTTCAACTGCTTTCAAAAAATAGTTTGGCTCGACATCGAGGCCTAAAAGCGTTACTGTCTCATATCCCAAGCTCTCAGGATCGATCTCTACGGTAAACTTTTTGATGACATCGTCTTCACGTAAAGATTCTATCCTTTTTCTAACGGTAGCTTCGCTGACATCCAATTTCTCCGCGATCTCAGTGTAAGGGGTTCGTGAATCTTCTTTAAGAATTTCAAGGATCTTTTTGTCTTTTTCGTCTATATTACTCATATATCTAAGGAATTCCTCTACCTATTATTTAATCTTTTTTACGAAAAACAGCGAAAAATACATATAGTTCGTATGTATTAGGGCGTAATACCGATGATGAAGAACCATCGAAACAAAACTGTAAAGGAGAAGGTGTTAAGTCTTGAAAAAGAAAAGATTACTATCCCAAGATCCTTCGGAAAGATTAATTTAGGAGCGGGTAAATTAGGGTACGGGATAGTGACTAAGGCTAACACCGATTTAGAAAATTAGGAGGTATGAAAATATGGCAGAAGATATGGACATTGGAGAGTTGAGTTTCGAAGAGATGTTGGAAGGAGCGGTCAAAGCGGAGATCAACGCTAGAGAGGTCTATGAACACATGGCTGAAAGGGTCGATAATTTCGTTATGACCGAAAGATTCGAATTCCTTGCTGGTGAAGAGGAAAAACATGAGGGATTCTTGAGAGACATATATGAGAATGTAGTATCGAAGGGAGATATCGATCCAAACGAAGAAACCCCCGTGCCTTTGCCTTACATAAAGTATGGGAAAGACAAAGATGAAAGTGAGATAATAGAGCAGGCTATGGACGCCGAGATAGCTTCGAGAGATTTTTATAGAAAGATGGCACAGGAGGCTGAGAACGTAGGTCTCGAGAAAAATCCAAAAAAGCTGTTTGATTATCTAGCCGGGATGGAGCAGAATCACTATGAGATATTGAAAGCAGAAATGGAGAGGATGAAAGAATTCGAAGAATTTGATCAATATCACCCTGGTATGCATCAGGGTCCTTAGAGGTGAATATATATGGCGAAATGGAGATGTACCGTCTGCGGATATATATATGATGAGAAAGAAGGCGACGAAAGCAGTGGGATAGACCCCGGGACGAAGTTTGAGGATCTACCGGATGATTGGGTCTGTCCCGTCTGTGGAGCTCCAAAAGAACAGTTCGAAAAGATCGAAGATTGAGGTGAAAAATATGACGGAGATCCCGGAAGAGATAGAGTCTGGCAAAAAAGCACCGGATTTTACCCTAGAAGACCAAGAGAGAAATGAATTCACCTTGAGTGATTACGAAGGTAGAACTAGAGTCCTGCTGTCGTTTCACCCTTTAGCCGGAACAGAAGTATGTGCTGAGCAGATGAAATCTCTCGAAGGGCAGATGCAGAAGTTTCAGGAATTCAATGTGATCCCTGTCGGGATCAGCGTCGATCCAGTGCCCGCTAAAAAACTATGGGCCGAAAAATTAGGACTCGAACAGTTGAGAATCTTATCTGATTTTTGGCCTCATGGAGAAGTGTCAAAGAAATACGGTCTTTTTATGGATGAAAAGGGTTTCTCAAAGAGAGCTAACGTCATGGTAGATGAAGATCGAAATATCATCTTCTCGAAGGTTTATCCGATAGGAGAGGTACCTGACGTTCGAGAGATAATAACTAAATTTAAGGAAGAGAGGTGAAAATATGACGAAAATAGGAAAGCTGTATCAGACGGAAGATTGGAAGACAGAAAAACACGTGCCAGTGATCGAGACGAAAGAAGAGGGCGAGGGGATCAATGTGAAAGCTACAGTGGGTAAGGAGATCTCACATCCCAACGAGACTGAACATCACATCAGGTGGATCGAGCTGTACTTCAAGCCTGAGGGAGAAGAGTACCCCATTCAGTTGGGGAAGTACGAATTCACGTCCCACGGCGAGTCGGTGAAAGGACCGGATACGAGCGGTATTCTCGCCGAGCCGGAGGTCGCCGCCACTATCAAAGCGGAGAAGTCAGGGACTATCATAGCGAATTCGTACTGCAACATCCACGGTCTCTGGACGAATGAGAAGGAACTGGAGGTCTAAACCTAGCTGGTCCTCCCGAAAAACTTTTTCTTTTTATAATATTTGGAGTGGGAATATATGACAAAAAAATTGGAAGTATATAGATGTAACATATGCGGCAATATAGTCGAAGTGGTACATACCGGTAAGGGGGAGTTGGTGTGCTGTGGAGAGCCCATGGAACTGCTGGAAGAGAAAACGGAAGAAGAAGGAAATGAAAAGCATGTTCCTGTCGTTGAAGAATCTAGCGGCGGAATATCAGTCAAAGTCGGCTCCGTTGAACATCCGATGAATGAAGATCATTATATCGAATGGATAGAGGTGTTGACGGAAGATGGGGCTCTTAGAAAATTTCTTCATCCGGACGATGAGCCTAAAGTCGAATTCGAGATAGATAAGGATAAAATCGATTCTATAAGAGAATACTGTAGCGTACACGGTTTATGGAAGAAATAAGAGGTGTTAGAATATGAGCGAAGAAGAATTAGGAGCGATGACGGAAAAATCCCTGCAGGAAGCGTTTGCGGGTGAATCAAAGGCGCACATGAAGTATCTGATATTCAGTGATATCGCTGAAGAAGAGGGCAAGGAGAATATAGCTAGATTGTTCAAAGCGATAGCTTACGCGGAAAGGGTTCACGCTGGAAACCATTTCGAAGAACTGGGCAATATAGGAGATACCGTGGAGAATCTACAGGCGGGTATCGACGGTGAGAATTTCGAAAACACTTCGATGTATCCAGCCTACAAGGCTATAGCGGAACTCGAAGAAGAGTACGGGGCAGAAACATCTATAAATTACGCTCTAGAAGCGGAGAAGATCCACGAGGGGATGTACGAGGATGCGAAGAAAACTGCGCAGAAAGATGAAGACATCGACCTAGACGATGTTTACATCTGTCCGAAATGCGGTTACACGCACGAAGGCGAACCGCCCGAGAACTGCCCGGTCTGCGGACTTTCCCGCGACAAGTTCAAGGAATTCTCAGGATAGAGGTGATAAAGATGATAGACGAAGAGATGGAAGAGGCATTGAACGAGCAGATCAACGCTGAATTTTATTCAGCTTACATCTACCTCTCGATGGCTTCGGAGTTCGCTTCGAGGAGCTTGGACGGCTTCGAAGCGTGGATGCATTCACAGTTCATAGAAGAGATCAACCACGGGATGAGGTTGTACCAATACGTGAACAGCAGAGGTGGACGAGTCGAACTCGAGGAAATAGAGAAGCCAAACGTAGAGTGGGACTCTCCGCTCGAGGTCTTCAAGGACGCCTACGAACACGAGCAGTACGTTACTGACAGGATCAACAAGCTGGCGGATCTGGCCGAAGAGAAGAACGATAGAGCGACCCTACAGATGCTGCAGTGGTTCATCGACGAGCAGGTCGAGGAAGAAGAATCCGCGGAGGAGATCGTCGAAAAACTAGAGATGATCGAAGACGACTACAGAGGACTGATGATGCTGGACGAAGAACTGGGACAGCGTCCCATGGCGAGCGTGTTTCCTGTAAAGCCGGGAGAAAAGGAATGAAACACTGAGACCGGTCGATCAAAAACCCTTTTTCTTTTCATATATTGCAGTAGATATCCGAGAAATAGATAGATGAGGGAGAGATAAGATGAAAGATGAAGATGTATTCACGTATTTGATAGGAGGAAAGGCCGGAGAAGGGGTCAAAAAAGCGGGTGCTGCAGCCACGCACTTCTTTTTGAACCTCGGTAGAGAAGAGTTTCAGATGGACGATTACCAGAGCCTGATCAGAGGAGGCCATAACTTTTCAGTCGTGAGCACTTCCACCAGAGAGATATATAGCCATCATATGGAAGCGGACCTTATAGTAAATCTAGATGAGCGGAGTCGAGATATTCATGAATGCCATTTGGCTGAAGATGGACTGATGTTCTACAATTCAGATGATACGGAAGAGGAGACAGACCATGGTATAGGCCTTCCACTAGATGAAATGGTTAAAGAATACTCGAAACCGGACCTGATCAAAGGGGTCGCGGGCGTAGCTGTTTTGGCCGCCTGCACCGGGATGTCTGAAGAAAAGCTGGAGGGTCTAATTGAAAAAGAATATTCTAGAGGGGTTGAAGAAAATTTATCTTTTGCGAAAGGGGCCTACAAAAAGGTGGAAGAAGAGATAGATAAGACGTTCGATCTGGAGGAAGGAAAGACGGATTCTACGGTTCTAACTGGAAACGAAGCGCTCTCTCTCGGCGCGGCCGCAGGAGGTCTAGACATGTATATAGGCTACCCCATGACTCCCGCATCGTCGATACTCCACTTTTTTGCAGGCCATAAAGACGATCTGCAGGTGATGCCGATCCATCCCGAGAACGAGATCGGTGTGGCGAATATGGCGGTCGGCGCTACCGTGCCGGGCGCAAAAGTGATGGTTGGAACCAGCGGAGGTGGTCTCGCGCTTATGGAGGAAACTGTTTCGTTAGCTGGAATGACCGAAGCCCCGGTTCTATTCGTATTGGCTTCGCGGCCCGGTCCTTCCACGGGTGTTCCGACTTATACTGAACAGGCCGACCTGAACTTTGCTCTCAATCAGGGGCATGGAGAGTTCCCTCTGATCGTAGCTTCGCCAGGAAGCGTTGAAGAAGCGTTCTTACTTTCAAAGGAGATGTTAGAGCTCATTTGGAAGTACCAGACGCCTGGAATATTCCTCACCGAGAAGCACCTCTCGGAGAGCGCTAAAACCTTAGATATCGATCTCGACGATTTGGACGAAGATAGTTTGGAAACTAAAATGGCCGATGAAGATGAAGAGTACAAGAGATACGAGAAGACTGAAGACGGTATCTCCCCTTTGAAGTTTCCTCCGTCCGATGATCTGATAAAGTGGAACAGCTACGAGAACGATGAATGGGGGTACACCACAGAAGACGCTGAAACGGTGGAGGAGATGCACGACAAGAGGAGGGAGAAGAACGAGACTTTGATCTTGGAACTTGAAGATATGAACACGGTCAACGAGTTCGGTGAAGGTGAGACGGTGATATTCACTTTTGGATCGACGACACTAAGCGTACGAGAGGCCTTGAAAATTGCCGACATAGATGCGAAGATAGTTCAACCGGTATATCTAAAACCTTTCCCGGTCTGGGAGCTGGAAGAATACATGGACAAGGAGGCGATCGTCGTCGAGCAGAATTCTACCGGGCAGTTAGCGACGCTTTTACGTGAAAAATGCAGGATCAAACCGAAGACGGTGATAAGAAAATATGATGGTAGAGCTTTCGAACCCCTTGAGCTCGCCAGTAAGTTAAAGGAGGCGGTAAGATGAAGTTGGATGACATAGACGTGGAAAGTGATATAGAGAACACATGGTGCTCCGGCTGTGGGAATTTCGGCCTTCTCAATTCGGTAAAACAGGCCGTGAAGAAGTTAGAGGATGAAGGCATAGGAAGAGATATCATGCTGATCTCCGCCGGTATCGGATGCCACGGGAAGATATTCGATTACTTGAATATCGGTGGTTTATATTCCATACATGGGAGGGAATCAGCTACCATCCAGGGTATGAAATTTGCCAACCCGAATTTGAAAGTGATGGCCTTCGGAGGAGACGGAGACGCCTACGGCGAAGGTCTGTCCCATCTGATCTTTGCGGCTAAACGGAACGCGGACATAACCATGATAGTCCACAACAATGGAAATTACGCTCTAACTACCGGGCAAAAATCCCCTACAAGCATTCAGGGATTCAAGGGTCCATCATCGCCCAAAGGCAGCGTTAACGAACCGATCAACCCGCTGAAAGTGCTACTTTCTTCAGACGCTGGATTCGTGGCTAGAGGCTACCCCGGAAAGATGCAACATTTGACCGAGCTGATAGTTGAAGCGGTGAAGCACGAAGGTTTTTCTCTCGTAGACGTGCTTCAACCCTGCGTCACCTTCAACGATACGTACGAAAAGTACAACGAACTCGTCGAAGTTTTAGAAGAACCGGCTGCGACCAGAAAAGAGGCGGTTGAATTGGTCGAGGAAGAAGAACGCTTACCGATAGGCATACTCTACCAAGAGGAGATGCCGGTCTTCAACGAGAAAGTTTATCCCGAGAGGAATCCCGTCGAGGACAGGATGGATAGAGAAGAAAGATTGGAAGCTGTGAAAGATATACTGGATGAAAAGAGGTGAAGAGTAATGGAATTGGACGAGATCATAGAAAAAAGGAGAGCTTACAGGTCGCTGGAAGAAGTCGAGATAACGGACGAGATGATCGAGGAATTGGCGGAAACGGCTCAACTCTCGGCCTCTTGTTTCAACAACCAGCCCTGGAATTTTGTCTTTGTCGACGATGAAGATATGCTGGAGAAGATGGGTGACGTCATGATGCAGGGCAACGAGTGGACCCAGAACGTCTCTCTGATCATCGGCGTTTTCAGCAGGGTCGAAGACGACTGCGAAGTCCAGGAAAGAGAATATCACCTCTTCGATACCGGGCAGGCTTCCGCCTATCTACAGATGAAAGCGACCGAGATGGGTTTAGTGGCTCATCCGATAGCTGGATTCGATGAGGAGGAAGCGAAGGAGCTGCTTGAGATACCGGAGGAATACAGGCTTATCACGTTGATCATCGTGGGAAAACACTCGGAGGATATGGTCGATATCCTTTCAGAGGACCAGATCGAGACCGAGAAAGAGCGGCCCGAGAGGGAAGAGTTGGAGGAATTCGTGTATCTCAACAAGTTCCAGTGATGATGAGGTCCTCTGGGCATTCTAAATACGTTCTACAGATTTTGTATCTGGTAAAACTCAATCCCTTTTCTTTTTGAAGTAGTAAGCTGTGACTGAAACAATTAACCCTGCGACGACTATATTGACTCCCATCACAGTAAACAGTGCTCTATGGTAATTTATGCCAAACTTATCCCCGTGTAAATAAGGCGGACCATCACTTCTATATTCATTCCATCCATCTGAAAGTGTATGATTTAGATTTTCTTCTATTTCATAACCAATATATAGGTCGTCGTACCGTTCTATATATGTGAGATCAATATCTACAGAATTGTTAGATTCAGAGAACATCCAAAAACCCCTACTTTCATTTTCTAGAGTCAATCGGTATGGGCTTTCCTTCCCGGGAGTATCAATATCGTTCCAGAGCTCATTTCCCTCTTCATAGTATTTCGCTTCTAATCTTATGTCTGAATCCGATTCGATACAGAGTGCCTTTCCATAATCGGTCTCGCAAGTGGTGTAATCGGCCTGTCCATCTACGATCTCTATCGAGTCTACACGGCTTGGCATCGGAACTCGGATAGAGTAACTCTGACTTTGGTTCATGTTAATTTTGAGGTCATAATCCATTGAGACCTCCTGATGTCCCGTTTCATTTATGGAGAAAAATGAAAATAAGGATGCAAAGATGATCAGCGAGGCTATGATGATCATCAACATGTTTTTACTCATACCCATCGATACACCCATATCATTAAAAAGATAAATCTTTTTTGTAAATAGACTTTACCTTGTTGTAAAAATGTGAGATATATCGTATCTGTAAGCTTATCTTTAAAATCGAAACAAATAAAGATGGTGAATCATATAAATCTTTGAGGAAGGTTAGAGAGTGGCTTGAAAGATGAAGGAAGAAAACAAAGCAAGGCTGATAGTCGTCGGAATCGTTGCGATGCTGGCGGTGACGATGGTGATGGCTAGATATAGAGAGGACAAAAAGCCGATCGAATGGGAAGAAGGATATGACGAGGTGGCAGTGACTGTTCCATCTAGTTCTTCTGAGCCGGGGAAAAGACATGATAAAAACGAGTCCAACACTGCAATAGCTGTGTCGACAATAAATGGAAAGGACTCTCTCGAATTGAATGTCACTCCAATATATTCGAAGGCCATAGGTGGAACACGGTATACCACTGACATTTGGGTAAGCGTAGAAGGTAATATCTCTACAGAACTAGATCCGGAAGAACTTGTCATAGAAACGGAAATGAAAGAGGCACCAGAACCGGCTATTGCCCAAGATCACTACTTGAGTCAATGGGAAGCAGAAAATTTAGATCTGTGGCCCCCAAAGGAGTTAATTCCTGGATCTGGAGGATATGAAAAAACAAGATTGGGCAGCGATATCGAGGACAATAACTTCTCAGGCGGATTTGAATTCTTCTATACATATTATGAAAGAGAAGTTCCCTTCGATGAACCGATAACTATAGAAGTTAGGGCGATCTTGCGGGGCCTGTCAGAAGAAGTGACGGCTAGGGCCGAACTCACGTTTGAGAAGGAGGTTGATGAAGGTGAAGATGACGAAGAAGAAAGCCTTACCGAATTCGCCCTATTCGGAGAGTCCGGCAAAGCATATGATTACCCGACGAACTTGACTGTAGATGAAACCAGAACAGTGATATTAGAAGTGACGAACAATAAACATACAATGGTAAATTATACTTTGGCTATAGGCCTAGGTTATTCTTACGAAAATATGATCTCCAAGGGGGAGATCCCGGAGGATCTCAACCTCACGCTTCCATCGAACAACACCTACAAGGAGACCGACCTCACCTTAGAGCAGGGAGAAAAATGGAATAGGACCGTCAATTTCTCTATCGGAAAAGCAGGAAAGGAGTACAAGCTGAATTTTTTCCTGCTGAGAGACGGAAAGGTTTACAGGCAGTTACACCTATGGATAGACATCTGGGAAGAATAGTGATCCGGTCAAAATATCCACATATCAACTTCTCAAAATGCAGAATGACTTATTCCTGTACCATCCATGGTTGAGTTCTATTCAAAACACCATTGATCCCAACGAGTGATCTTTACGGTTCCCAAATCGGACTCCCTAGCGGTAATATCGTCTTCTCGGCCATAGTGTTCAGTAATACCGCGGCCGCGGCATAGAATGAAAGTGCAGATGTTATCAGTAAAAATACACCCGCGATGAAACCGGGATATCCCAATAGGTAATGCGCGATCAAGATAGGCAGCGCTATATCCACAGCCATTACTATGGAAAAAAGAACTTTATTGGTCATCATCGAGGCGAAAGTCACGATCAACAAAAAGACGAATACACCAACTAGGCCCGCAGCATAATGTGTGATATCAACATTCACACCTGTAAATATGTTGATAAAGACGGTCAAAACGATAGAGTACATCGTCATGGAAAAGAAAGTGAAGACCGTTGCTCCGAAGATGTTGTTCCGCTTGAACTCCATTATCCCTGCCACAAATTGAGCGGTTGCACCGAAGAATAGAACCCAAGGCAATAATAGAGCCTTATCGGTGCCGTCGGCTAGACCCATGTAGGTGACACCCAGTAATAATGCGGCCACCGCCAAACCGAATAGACCTAATGAGGCGGGCTCGGTCGATAATTCTGGGAATTCCTTGATGAATATATCTCGAGATTGATTATTGTTCTCCATGAATCTGGCCTATCCTATTATCATATTTAGGTTTTTGGAACTCCTGATAAATCATTTCCTCAATGTGTAGAACCCTTTACTCCAGTACCACTCTGCATCGAAGAGTTTGGCTTCCGCGATCTCTTCTTCGTCTTCGGGCTGTGGTTCTCCGCCCGTGACTTCACAGCTGAAGAGAAGATCCCAGCGTTCTAATTCATCGTTAGAGAAATCATATCTCACCTTCCTTATCTCGTCGAAAGACTTTATCTCGATATCGAGGCCGGTCTCCTCTTTCCCTTCTCTTTTAGCCCCTTCTATGAAATCCTCGCTCTCCCAGACCCTGCCCATGGGAAGGACGAACTTTCCGCCTGCCTGGTGCTTGACTCCCACTATTTTGTCTTCTTTACTGATAAGAAGTACAGCTTCTCCTTTACAATCGGGATAATCTCCGGTGTATTCTAAATTGGTCAAACTGACCTCTTCTTCTTTTATCTCGGGCTCGCCGAACTTTTGGTATAGTTCTTCGAGTTCTTCCTCGTCCGGCTTTTCGATCTTCATCTTTACAATCCCAGCTTTTCGTCTATATCCTGAAGAGCTCTCAGAGACAATTCTAAGAACTCGTCTCTTTCAAGGC
Organism: uncultured Thermoplasmata archaeon; assembly: GCA_964462425.1. Taxonomy (GTDB): domain Archaea; phylum Thermoplasmatota; class Thermoplasmata; order Halarchaeoplasmatales; family Halarchaeoplasmataceae; genus Natronoplasma. Next base: position 4,129 of record CAYWYD010000033.1, on the reverse strand, counting down.
CTAGCTTTTCGCAGTACAGGATCCTATCTCTATCTATGTTCTTCGCGAATGAGGAATCGTCGAATTTCTTCTCGACGGATTTCGGTCTTGCTTCCTCCAGTTTGCTGTTCGGCATAACTAAAGCCGTAGCGACGATGAGGCCAGATACAGCATCAGCGGCGTGGATCGCGTACTCCATATCATCTTCTGGTTCTACACCTGTGTGCTCGTGATTGTGAGCCTTTATCGCTCTGATCACGTCTTCCGGCACCTTTCCTTCCATCATCTCCGCCGATTTCAAAGCGTGCTTTTCGGGATCGTCTTTAGTCTTCTCATAATCCACGTCGTGAACTATACCTAAGATCTCCCACTTCTCTTCATCTTTATCCATCTCTTCGGCTAATCTTTTCATGATTTGAGCTACCGCTAACATGTGATTTTGAAGGTTCTTGGTACCCACATTTTCCTCCATGATCTCAATAGCTTCGTCCTTGGATATCATGATATCACTTATCTCAAAGAACCGCGGCAGTTTAAATCTTTTCCGACTCGCCCCGATACAAACAAAAAGACTATATGAGGGGAGATAAACTTCTCATCTGAGAGAAAAAAATTATAGGTGAAGTAAATGGTTTCAATATACGAAGATCAAAGAGTGGGAATATTCGTAGACGTTCAGAACATGTATTATTCTGCTAGGAACGTTTACAGCAACAAGGTCGACTTCGAATCCCTGCTTCAGAAAGCGAGTCAGAACAGAAAAGTAATAAGAGCGATCGCATACGCTATAGAGTCCGATACCCCGGACGAAGAGAACTTTTTCGACCTTTTGGAAGAGATAGGATTCGAAGTCAAGAAAAAACAGCTGAAAGAATATTACGGCGGCGCTAAGAAGGGCGACTGGGACATGGGTATAGCTATAGACGCGTTGAAGATATCTAGCAAGCTCGACGTAGTGGTTCTGGTAACGGGAGACGGTGATTTCACGGATCTCGTTTACCACTTACAGGCAAGCGGTATAAGAGTCGAAGTCATGGCCTTCGAAGAGAGCGCTTCCAAGGAATTAAAAGAAGCGGCGAACAATTTCATAGATATGAGCGAAAATCCCAACGCATTCCTGATGTAAGGGGTTTTGAAGACCGACGTGGAAAATATGAAAAACATCGAAGAGGTCATGGAAAGTTTTCTAGAGGATTATAAGGAAAATCCGGAGGGTTGGAGTTTCTGGACCGAGAAGTCAGAAAACTTTTACAACATCTATCTGATCCACGACGACAAAGGTTATTTCGTCAAGCTCGATTCTATTTATAACAACAATCCCTTGGGCATAGGTACGGAGATCGACGTGGAGAAGGATCAACTTGAAGAAAAACTTCCCGACTTCGGTTTCAGACCGTTCAAAAAAAGTGAGATCGAGAGTTTCTTCAACTCGGTATCCGATTCTAAGGATAGAGAAAAGGTAAAAAAGGCGGTCGAACAAAAGATGAGGCAGAAGCCAACTCTCCCGGGGGGGATAAAGGAAAACGAGTATGTTATGCTTGGGCCCTTCAACCAGGGAAAACCATTCCAATACTCTCTTGAAGAGCAGGAAGAGGTCGATAGAAAGTTGGAGAAAAATCTTAAAAAGAGATTTCGTAGCAAATATCCTATGTATCGGTAAAATCCCGGAAAATACTTATATCTACAGGAAAAAATCATGGCAGGATAAACAAATACCTTTAATTTGCCGGTCGTGTATATCATGAAAAGCGAAACAAAAAAACCGATAGTTTTTGCTGCTGTGTTACTCATCATATTCGGGTTTTTGGTCAGTGGGTGTACGAACGACTATGATGAGCTTGAACTCAAAGAGTTCAAATTTGTACAAGGTGAAGATAACAAGGACGAACTCGAAGATGGGTATGAATACGATAACGGCGAAGAAGTCCTCATGTATTTTGAAGCTGAAGGCTTTGAAGCCGAGGACGGCATCATAGATTGGACTGTCTTTGTTACGGTCATGGACAAAAACGGGGACGTTTATCCCGGATTAGAAAAGTTCATGGTCGAAAACAAAACTGCCGAGATAGATGCTGATTGGGGTCTAGTCGAATTCAATCCTGATCGTATGTATATTGACCCTAAGGTTGGTCCCCAAGAATGGGAAAAAGGGGAAAATGAGATTCAATTCGAAGTGATCGATAACATAGGAAATAAAGAGTTGACTTTTACGGAGAATTTTGTGGTAGGTTAGCGGGATAAAAATGGTCTTCTCCGGGATTAAGATTATATTGTAAAAAGTATATGTAGTCGTGATGTTTTGGCTGTCCTATATCGTTATCGCCATAATCTTAGGCGGACTCTTTTACGCCAACCGAGAGGAGATGTATCTTGTCCAGGTTCTATTGATCCAGAATCTTTTGATATTTATAATAGTCAATCCTTATCTTTATGGTGGAGTATTCTCTACGATCATAGAAGATCTAGCGGGTCAACCTGTCTACATTTGGGGTTTAGGTTTACTATTTAGAAAAGGATATACATTTCTGAGTATGATGTATCTTCACGCCTCTTTCTTCCATATCTTCGGGAACATACTCGTCTTATTCCTTATAGGTATACCTCTAGAAGAGAGGGTCGGGAAAAGATGGACATTTACCTTTTATTTCGCAACAGGTGTCGTTGCGACTTTAGGACAATATTCCTTTAACTGGATCCGGGTCTTGAGTGGGGCCGCCGAAGGGAGTATTTTAGCGGTATCGAACCTCGGCGCCTCGGGAGCCGTCTTCGGCATAATGGGGGCTCTAGTTTACCTCTACCCTAAAGACAGGATAACGATGTTATTAGGACCTATCCTGATGCCCAACGTGAGGGTGGACCTCGCGGTCGGTGTTTTTATCCTGATGCAGACTGGGATCGCGTTTTTGCCTTTTGGTTTTACTGACGGGGCGAGCAACGTGGCTCACGCGGCCCATTTTACAGGTTTCGCCGCTGGGATGTTGATCGCAGCCTATGCCAAAAGAAAAGGAGCTATTCAAAGAGAAGAAGGTCCTGTAAGAGATTATTCGAAGTTGGAGAAGTTGATCCATACGGAAGAGCAGGAAGAGATCTATCAGAAGATTATGGATGCGGACGAGAGAGACGTGAAGGAGGCCTGGTCAGAACATCTTATAGAAAAATCTGAATGCCCGAGATGCGGAAGAGAGTTAGATGATGAAACCTGTGACTGCGGTTTTGAGATATGGGAAGATTAATAAATAGGTACCTCTAAAGGAAGGGAAAAGGTGAGACAAGATGAAAGTGCCCAATTCGTACTATCTAGAATGTTCGGTATGCGAAAAAGAGACCCTCCACGAGATATTGAAAGGAGAGGTCGGCACTAAAGGTGAAGAGGTCACTATCGATGGTGTGGTTAAGTGTAAAGAGTGTAACACCACTCGGCATCATACTATCCGCGAAAAGAAAGCTGTAGATGTTCCAATCGTGGTAAGCTGGAAGGAAGAATCTAATAAAGATACTATATCTCTTTATCCTGAAGAGTGGATACATAAAGATGACGAACTGATCCTCGACGGAGATACGGTTAAGGTGACCTCTATAGAGAAGGAAGAGAATGACGGGGTCAGCAGGACAGACTCCTCTAAAGTGGATGATATCAAGACGATCTGGGCGAAGAAACATGAAAATGTCCGAGTGAAGGTCACGATCCACAAGGGTAGGAGCAGCTCATCCGAGGTTGTGGAAGTAGTTCCCGAGGAAGAATTCTATGTCAACGATAGGATGGAATTCGACAACGAAGAAGCTGTTATCCACAAAATATTAACCCACGATGGTATGAAAACCAAGGGGTGTGTAAAGGCGGAAGATATCAAGAGGATATATGCCCAGAGGATAAGGTAAATCCTCATACCAGTATGAAGAATCTCGATGAATTAGCTTAGATAAACAATAGTAAGATAGAAAAACGGTTATTCTGACAATAGGTTCACAAACAAGAAGATTAGAGGAATTTACTATCATTCCTCTTAATCTTCTACTTCGTCTTCCTCCTCCAACTCTTCCTGTTCAAAGGACTCAGAGGTTTCAGAAGAACCTGTAGGAGTGGGTGGTATCTCTTCCTCCGTTGCCTGATCGGTATCCGCTTCTTCTTCCATTGCCTGATCGTCATCGA
>CAYWYD010000032.1:0-26206 GCA_964462425.1 uncultured Thermoplasmata archaeon | reverse complement strand
GATTTTGATAGTCTCTGTTTCTTTTTGTCCTTTATTTTTGATTAGTTCTTCCCAGTCAAGTAAGTTGAAAGAAAATAAGATCGATGGTAATTTTGCGTTTGATCTCGAAATCGAAAATGGTTCTAACGAAACCTCTCTACCGATACAGAAGAACTCAGACATAACAAATGCGACTCTAGACTTTTTCAGTAAAACAGAAGATAATCATCTTTCTAATCTATCACTAGAAATAGGTCAAAACGAGATTTGGAGATATCCGGGATCCTACGGCAGACTTGGCCGGTTGTCGCATTTCTTCCCACAAGATGAGAAAGTAAATTTGCAGTTAAACCAAGATGAAACGAAAAAAGTAAGTATCAGACTTCCAAAGTCCCAAATTCAAAGTGAAAACTTCAAACTTGAGAGGGAAAACACGGAGAGAGATTACAACATTTCTTCCTACGTGGATGACAAATTGATCTGGAAAAAATCTATGGAAGATAAGATGTTTGAAAGTACAAGAAAAGTGATTTATGGTACCTCTAAGGGAGATTACGAGTATATAAGATCCTCTGACTACTCTTTTTCTGATTCAGATCGTTTCATTGTCGGTGGGTATCGCTCCGGTACGATCAAGCTCTTTTCTCTGAATGAAACTGGATTTGAAAAATTGGCAGAAGTAGACCAGGGTTCAATATTAAATAAAATAGTCTTCGTTGAAGGGTTCAGCGATGGCCCAAGAGGTATGTTAACCAACAATCCAGGTGATTGGATCAGTTTTGAATACAACTCTACAGAGGGAAAAATCGAGTACACCCAACTGAATACAACCGGTCAAGTAAATACCTACAATTACAACCTGATCCCTTTAGATCTAAACAGTGACGGTATAGAGGACATAGTCTCATCAAACGATAATACAGTTATCACTTCAATCTCGGACGAAGATGGGATCAAACCCTTCTACGAAAGCCATCAACTCGATGAACACATCGAAGATATGTATCTCACATCTGATTCCTCTAGAATCTTCGTAAATACTAGGTCGAAGGTACTTAGCTTTTCTTACGAAAACGGATCTTTGTTTAAAGAATCAGAATTCAGATACACTAACTCCTCTGATTTTAAATACGTGTCTGCTTTTAATAGCTCAGGTAGTTACTACGACATAGCTGTGGTCAATGAAAATAACGATCTATTGATCTTTGAAACATCAGATGGTGAAAATTATTCTCTTTCCAAGACTATAGAGGCTGATCATGAGATAAGAGACATAAAATCAGCTGATTTAGACGATAATGGTGAAGAAGATATCTTCTATACAGGAGGCGGAAAAGCAACCGTTCTTCTCCAAACCGGCGGATCTTTCAATACAAAGTTTACCCTTCCTTTAAGTAGCGAGGGTATGGAAATCAAAACCTTGGATTACGATGGCGATATGGATAAAGACCTTTATCTGACCAATAAAGAAGCAGTTTCAGTTTCGCTAAACAATAAAAACTGGGTTTCAGCCCAGGTGGCTGATTTTGATTCCCAATTACAATCCTATCTCGACTCCTCAACCCCGACCAACGACCAGTGGAACAACCCGATGGTCAAAATCCCCTTAAACTTCACTTCCGAATATCCAGCAAACCTGACCCTTTCGGACCTCAGAATAAAGTACAACTACACCCCGACCATAAACATAACCCAGCAGGTCCAGAACTACGTCGAAACCCACCCAGCAAACGAGACTGGCTGGGTCAACGTACCTCTGAACTTCACCGCCGATAACGACGAAGGGCAGATCCACGTAGACGTTAACGTAGAGTACGGCGATAGACCACCGGTCCTAGAAACCCCCATCCCGTCAACCCATTCCCTCACCATAAACGAACACGCCGAACATCTCATAGACTTATCAGAATACTTCTACGATCCCATGGGGACCGAACTCCGGTACAGCGTCACTTACCAGGAAAATCAAACAGCACTCGACGCAACCGTAGACGACCACTACCTGAACTTCTTAGCAGGCGACAAAACTGGCACCTATTCCTTCAGAGTCAGCGCCACCAACGAGGAAGGCTACACGCAGGAGAGCAACACCTTCCAGGTTCAAGTTACACCGCCTCCGCCGCAACTCGATCTTCCCGATGAATACAAGCTGAGAGCACAGCAGAGAAAATGGTTCGACATCTCCGATTACGCCTCACACTACGAAAACAAGGAGAACATTACGCTCACCACCGACTCGGAAAACATCGAAACCCACGCAGACAACATGACGCTCGAACTTTACTACCAAGACCAGATCACCGAGACCGTCCAGGTGACTCTGACGGCCGACGGCACCGAAGCTTCAGATACCTTCCAAGTCACGGCTACACCTTACGACGTACCTTTATTCGAACCTCTGCCCGATCCGTTCCTGGAAAAAGGAGATAACCTTACCGAAGACAACTCTTTCAACCTTTACGATCACACCACTCATCCTGAAGAGAACGTGGAGGACCTGAACTATTCCATCGTGGATTGGGAAGACCAGACGAGCATCAGCCTAGGCATCGAAGAGGGCTGGATAGTCGGGTGGATACAACAGAACTATCACGGCACTTCCACCGTGACCGTCAGAGTGGAAGACTCGGACGGAAACACAGATGAAGCTTCATTCGACCTCATAGTCAACGACACGAAGTACCCTCCGGAATACCTGGGCGGTCTTGAAGAGTACGACGGTACAATGGTAGAAGAAGGTGAAAACTGGTCGGTCGATCTTTCGAACTATTTTGCACATTCAGAGGAAGAACTCCTCTATCAGAGCAACAAGGACGAGATCACCATCTACGAGGGGACGAAAGCTGTCTGGGAACCAGACGAGGATTCCTCGAATCTCACCGATGTTGTCTTCACCGCTAGACTTCTAGCTTACCCACAGTTGAAAGCCGAATCCGAGCCGATAGACCTCTACTTCAAAGAAAGAACGCCGAAACCCTGGTACGCGGGTGGACTGCACCACGCTATCGTCGATCCGGATGAAACCTGGAGTGCCAACCTCACTCACTATTTCACGTACGAAGATGACGCCGAGATAGAATTCAACGTGAGCCATGACGATATCAGCCTAGAGAACGCAAACGCGTCCTGGACTCCCGGTGGAGAGGATGACGCCCTCACGAACGTCATCTTCACCGCCTATAATAAGAAAAATCACACCTTGAACGCTTCTTCAGATCCTATAAACCTGGGACCTTCGCCGGAAGCGATCATAGACTCGATCATCCCAGAGGATCCGACGGAAGGCGACGAGATACGATTCAAAGGAGAAACGAACAATGCCCTGGGCGAAACTACCTACCGGTGGACTTCGAATATAGACGGTCTACTTTCAAACGATAAAGAGTTCAACTATACCTTGAGTCCCGGCGAACATAATATAACTTTCAAGGTCCGGGACAGCAGAGGAGCGTGGATCGAAACTCATCAAGTAATCACAGTTGGGGAGGAAAAAGAACAGACCAGCCGCTTCCGTTCGTTCTTCTACTCGATAGAGTTCCAGGTGACTCTGATCATCATACTTACAGGTCTGACGCTCAACTTCCTGGGCAAGCAGGTTTTGTCAAAAAAGACCTGAGACTCGGGGAAAAAACGAAAGAGGAATAAATGAATCCCTTTCTCACAGCAGTTCTAACATTTCAAAACCACATCTTGATGAATAAGATTTATATACTCATTCTAAATACTATATATTTAAGGGAGCGCCCGAGACGAGGGGATAAGATGTTGGGAATCCAAGGTCTAAAGGGAAAAAAGGAAGGAGGTTATCCAGTAGTTTTGACCACCGATAGAACACTCGCTTCCGATTACAACGGCAGCGAGTTCATCGGCTTCGGAGCTACCTTTCCTAAGATACTGCCGGGATTTCTTTACTCATCTCTTTTTGCACCATCATTACCACATAAAAAAGGCATCATGAAGTTCGGCCACTGCGGCACCCGAAAGATAGAGTCGAGCCTTCTCAACAATGGGTTCGATGAAGAAGATGTCGTGATAGGACATCCCGATCATCTAGACCGTCTTGTCGGCCCCGAGACAGAAGCTCTCGGGATCACGACTCATGATCCACTGGGATTGGGCCCTGCTTCCACCACATTTTCCTCTTTCGTCCAGGGTGAACCCTACAGCTCTCATTATTTCAAAAAACTGATCAAAGATCCCGCACTCCAAAAATTCGACGTTGACATAGTAGTCGGTGGTCCCGGGACGTGGCAGTTAGACGACAAGAGGATAATGAGAAAATACAATGTAGATACGATAGTTATAGGTGAAGGAGAAAACGCCGCCCCCGAAATATTCGAAAGGACACTCAACGGAAAAGATCTCCCCAAGAAGGTCACCGGCAGTGTGATACCCGCGGAAGAGATCCCGAAGATCCAGGGCCCAACTATAAACGGTCTTGTAGAGATAAGCAGAGGCTGCGGGAGAGGATGCGACTTCTGCAACCCGACGCTCCTCAATTTGAGGCATCGACCCGTGAAGGATATCGTAGAAGAAGTGAAGTTGAATACCGCAACAGATAGAGATAAGACCATACTCCACGCTGAAGACGTTCTGCGATACGGTTCCGAAGACCTAACTCCCAACCCGGAAAGGTTGAAGAAACTCCTGAGGAAAGTAAAGAAACAAACTAATAATGTAGATTTCAGTCATATCGCCTTGGCATCTACAGCTTCTGAGCCCCAACTCATAGAGGATATCTCGGAGCTGTTCAACATCGGCAGCAAGGAAAAACCCTGGTTCTCGGCGCAGACCGGTTTGGAAACAGGCTCTCCACGAGTTGCCTCTAAGCACCTCAAGGGAAAAGCGAAGCCCTTCGATGTGGAAGAATGGCCCTCCGTGGTGAGGCAAGCTTTTCAGGTATTGGATGACAACGATTGGGTGCCGTGCGCCACCTTGATATTGGGACTCCCCGGAGAGACCGGTGACGACGTCATGAAGACCATGGAGTTGCTCGACGATCTTTCTGACAAGGATTTCTTCATCGTGCCTCTGATGTTCGTTCCCCTAGGTATGAGCGAAGATGAAGAATTTTTCAGTCGAGACGATATGTTACCGGAACATTGGCAGCTTCTAGCGGAATGTATAAAGAAGGATTTTGACGTGGTTCCGCGCTTGATAGACGATATCAGCAAGATGGGTGATATAAACGTCTTCAAAAAATATGGATATCAACTCATGAGGAGATACATGAACAGGAGATTGAAACCTCATATAAAAGAGATGGAGGAGGGACACGATCCTGCGAGAAGATAGCGTGGTTAGTAAATAAGAGCTAGGAGATGAATAGCTCGCTCAATCACGAGATGCGTTTTCTCTGTAGAATATCCATACTGCGGCGACACCTCCGAGCAGCAAAGCTCCTATAGTGAATCCCGGTGTTCCATCATCCTTTTCCTCTTTCACGGTAACGGTCACCACTTCCTCTCCATCTTCACTAGATATTCCGAAATCGTACTCACCAGCATCGTCTGTGCTCCAACTGAACTCGCCCTCAAAGTCTTGACCTCCATCAAGTGTAACATTTCTAATATCTTGGACTTCGCCGTCGATAAGGAACTCTATCGATTGTTCGCCTTCTACGTCACCTACATTGGTGATCCGGTATTCGACGACCATCGTTTCTCCTTGTTTGACCTCTGAAATGTAATCGATTATCTCGACCTTAAAAGATGCGTCCATCAAAACGTTCACGATGAATTCCGCTTCCTCGTTATCACTTGCTACTTTTAGCTCGTATTCGCCAACCTCTCCTTCTTCAGTATTCCAGGTGAATTTTCCAGCGTAGATACCATCGATCCCGAGTTCCACTCCAGTTTCATTTTCTACGACTTCTCCATCGACTAGAAATCTGATATCTTGTTCATCTCCTACTTCACCGGTGTTATCTATCCTGTAGGTTACGCTGATTTTCTCACCTTCGATGATCTCCTTATCAAATTCGTAGATACTCACTTCAAAATAACTACCTTTCAATACGGTGACGTTCATCTCCTCTTGATCATCTTCGCTGGCCAGGACAACATCGAACACTCCCGTTTTATTTTCCTCGGTCTGCCAAGTAAATTCACCGGTAAAGTTATCATCTGGCGAAAGACGGATCCTCTCACTTTTGTTGAAGATCGCTCTGCCGTCTTCATCGTATATATCAAATACGATATCTTGGGTCTCTTCTTCCGTACCTCTGTTCTCGATCATGTATTCAAACACTACCTCGTGACCTTCGACCACCTCTTCATCGTAGGAGATGATCTCGACTCCGAAATAAGCTTCATCTTCCACTACAACATTCACACCCAATTCTTCACTATTATTTTCACAAGATACCCTGATCTTATAATTTCCCGGGTCATCAGGGGTCCAAGTAGTAACCATCTCGATAGTCACACTTGGCTGAAGGGTCACCTCGGATCCATCCTCGTGAACCATTTGTTCGTCTTCATCTAAAACTGTTAACTCGATCTCCTGGGTATCTTCTTCCTCACCTGTATTTTCGACCTCGTATTTTAACGATATCTCCTTTCCCATCTCGAATTCAGCCTCATCTTTTGGTTCGATCATCCCTACTTTAAAATCTTTCACCTCGGGTGGGCCTTCAGAGACCACCTCTTCATCCGTTTCACCACGTGCCGAAGAAGAGGACAATCCTGCAGCACCGAAAAGCAGCAGCACAACGATCCCAAGGGTAAGAGATTTTGCATGACTCATGTTTAGCCTCCTTCACTCTAATTCAGATTTTATAAATAAAGCATTTTATTAAGACTTTTCGTAATTCAAAGATTAGACCTGCTCCAGCCCCCGTCTACGGGTACCGCTGCCCCGTTCACGTAGGAAGAACGTTCGGAGCAGAGGAACGCCACCACCTCACCCAGTTCCTCTGGCTGACCGATCCTTTGTAGAGGTATGTTTTCAGAGAGGTCCTCTAACCCTTCCTGATAGTCATTTATATCTCCTCTCTCTATCGACTGCTCTATAAGCTCTTTGACTCGGTCCGTCTCCGTGTAGCCGGGCAGCACGGCGTTGACCCTTATCTCGGGAGCTAACTCACTAGATAACGTTTTCATCAGTCCTATGACGCCCATCCTGACGGAGTTCGAGAGAACTAGATCGTCTATTGACTCTTTTACCGAAATAGAGGTTATGTTCACGATACTACCTCCGCCTTCTTCTAGATACTCTTCCGCCTCTTGGACCAAACGAACGACACTCATCTGCAGCGTATCGAAGGCTCTATACCACTCTTCTTCTCGGGTCTCCATAAATTTCTTACTGGGCGGACCGCCGACACAGGTAACTAGATGATCTATGGTTCCGAATTCTTCGATAGTGCTGTTCACCAACTGAACTATATCCTCTTCTTCACTCAGGTCTGCACTTATCCCCACCACGTCTCCTACAGCCGTTTCAGTAAGTTCGTCTACCGCCTTTTCCAGCTTCTCCTCGTCCCTACCGTTTATTACCACGTTCACGCCTTCCTTTGCAAGGCTCTCGGCAGAAGCGTAACCCAGTCCGCTGCTCGAGCCCGTGACTAAAGCTGTATTACCCTCGATTCCCAAGTCCATCATATCACCATATTTTGCTGGAAATTGTTTTAAGGCTACTTTATAGTAAAAGACACGACATTTTGTACTTTTTGTGTCTTTTACTAGCAGTGGAGCTCGTAACTTAGTTCAAAAAGTTACGAGTTCCACTATAATCTTGTGAGTCTTTAGAGTAATACCATAAATTACTTAACAACTTCACAGTTATTTCGCTGTGATGTCTGAAAACGTCATCGTGGTCGACAGCCTGACAAAAGTGTACGACAATTTCGCAGCCGTAAACGATATCTCGTTTAAAGTCAAGAGAGGCGAGGTTTTTTCTTTGGTTGGTCCGAACGGTGCGGGGAAGACCACTACCGTAGAGATATTAGAATGTTTGAGGGATCCTACATCAGGGAACGCTAAGGTTTTAGGACATGATGTGAAGAAAGAAGAAGATAAGATAAAGGAGAAAATAGGCATCATGCCCCAGGATTTCAACACCTTTGAAAGACTGACAGCAGAGGAGAACATCAAGCTGATGGGGGACCTGTACGGAGCTGAGAACGTAGACGAGATAATAAAGAAAGTCGGTGTCGATGAATTCAGGGACAAAAAGTTTTCCGAGCTATCCGGAGGGATGAAGACCAAAGTGGGTATAGGGATGACGCTCATATCTAACGCTGATCTCCTCTTCCTGGATGAACCTACCACCGGTTTAGACCCTCACGCTCGAAGGGAAACGTGGAACCTGATCAAAGACCTTAAAAAGATGGGTAAAACCGTATTTCTAACGACTCATTACATGGAGGAGGTCGAAAACCTCAGTGATAGAGCCGGAATACTCATAGACGGTAAGATCGAAGTCATAGACTCCATCGAAAATCTGATAGAACGGCACGGCGGAGGTATGAAAGTCAAAGTACTCGAAGACGGCGAAGCCGTAGATATAATCAAAGATAGGGCGGATGAGGTCCTCAGAGGAGAGGACGGAACTTTCACCGGAATATTCGACAATAAAAAGGAAGCTAGACAAGCTCTCATCAAACTGTTCCAGCTCGACTCTAAAGTTGAAGTCCAGGAAGCGGGGATGGACGAAGTATTCCTCAGATTGACCGGGGGCAAGATAGACGAAGGAGGTGAACTCGTATGAAACGCGCCTTCTCTCTGTTCACCTCTTTACTAAAAAATTGGATCCGCAGTAAATCCGGCGTTTTCTTTTCCATACTCTTCCCGATAATGCTTCTTCTCATCTTCAGTACGGTTTTCGGAGGCCAGCAGGCATCGGAATACACGCTGTACGTGCAGAACGACGATATCGTGGACGGGAACGCGACTCAAACATCAGAAGCTTTCATCAAAGCGTTAGATTCCGCTGAATCGTTGAACGTCAAAGAGGTCGATAATATCACCGAACATCAGGAGGAGAGCGCTTTCGGCAGTTATCGGGCTTTGCGCATAGAAGAGGGTTTCAACGAAAGCGCCGTGAATAAGAGTATAGAACTCAGGATGATAGTGATCCGGGATACGATGGAACGGGTGAACGCCTCTGATGGAAGGATCCCGGGAGATACGAACGAAAGCGAGATGGAGAATTTCACCGCGGAGAGTGCCGAGATAGTTCTGAAGCTCAGTGAAGACGATCAAGCGGCTCCGATGGTCAAAGGAACCGTCTACGGCGTTGTAGATTCATTCAACTCACAGATGTTGGGTCTAGATCGAAGTGACAGCACGGTCAATATCACGGAGGAGCCTAGGGAAGAAAGAGGTCTTCAACCCGTAGATTATTACTTACCCGGATTCATCGCGGCTTTCATAATGACCAACGGTATAATCGGAGTGACCGGAAATATATCTGAATACAAGAGGAACGGCACTCTGAAAAGATTGACCGCTACGCCTTTGAAGAAAAGGGACTGGATTTTAGCGAACGTGGGGCAGCAGACCGTACTCGCGTTCGGTCTTACAGCGGTGATGATCTTAGTGGCGATACTGGTGTTCGGTGCACAGGCGTATCCCGGACCATATGCGATAGGACTGATCTTTCTTGGTGCCGTAGCTTTCTGTTCCGTGGGTATCGTCATGGGTGGTTTCATAAAAGATGTCGAGGCCGCCAGCGGCGCCGGTAACGCTATAGCTTTCCCGATGATGTTCCTGTCCGGCGCTTTCATACCGGTCGAGACCTTTCCGGATTATCTGCAGACCGTAGCGAAGTTCCTACCGCTCTATTACTTCCACCAGGGACTCAGAGAGATAATGATCCTTCAGAATCCATCGGATGCCTTGCTCGCCTACCTGGTGATCGGGATATTCGCTTTGATATTCATCGTACTCGCGGTAAAGACTACCCGATGGAAAGACATATAGGGTCGAAGGGAGATAAAAATGAGATAACATGGTAAAATTGAGACCCGACAAGATGAACCTGGAACCGGGTTATTCAGCTCCACCGACCATATTCGAAAACATGGGACTTTATCCCGATCAGACCTTCGAAAATCGAGAGGGGGTCGAACTCATGGTCAGAGAAAAAGATAAAAACGAGTGGTGTGTAGAAGAGGTTTGAACCGACTTTCACCTCTCTATTATCTCTATATCTCGAGGTATAGCGAACTCCTCTCCCCGGACGTGGCAGACCGAACCTATCTTCTCTGTATTCAATCTGTTGTTTTTGATGGCGTCTTCTTCCGCCGAGATGTGAACGACTTCACCGACGAGCCAACGGTGATCGCCGACTTCGAAGTCGTCCCAGTACTCGCATTCTAGGTTCACCGGAGCTTCCTTTACGCTCGGAGATCTTACTTTTTTAGATTCTTCCTCTGAAAGCCCGACTTCCTCGAACTCGCTTTTTCCTCTATCCAGCGAAATCTCGCTCTCGATCCCTTCTTCCATCCACCTTTCGGTCAAAGGAGCGACGACGAAATCTCCCGTATCCCTCGCATTCAATAAACTATCTTTATTCTTCCCCGCTGAAACGCCCAGCAGCGGAGGATCAAAAGAGAGAGGGCTGACAAAACTGTAGGGTCCGATGTTAGAATTCCCTTCCGGACTCAAGGTAGAAACGCAGACCGTCGGTCTCGGAGATATGGCTCCGAAAAAATTCTTCACGTTCATGATATCCCTGTGTAAACAAACCTATAGCTACTAAAAAAACTTACTCTTCGACCGGGTCGCCGCAGAAGAACTCCTCGCTCTCCGGGCAGGGCCCCCGAACACAGGGCGCTCCAGCTTCCTCGAACATGATCGGCGCCTTCTCCTTCACCAGCTCCAGCATCCTGTTCGCCATGTCTCTTATCTCCCACTGGGCCCTTTTACAGCATCTTAGAGAAAAGAAATGCCACAGTTCTCTAGCGTTCATAGTGACTATTATGTTGCTCTTCGTGGCGTTAGGGAGAACGAATCTGGCGTCTTCAAGGGGAACGTCATCTATCTCTTTCAGTTCAGAATAGGTCTCCTCGACTTCCTCCATCATCTCGTCAAACTTCTCTTTAGCTTCTTCGTTTTCCTCTATGGAGTCTGGAACAACGGGATCGAAATCGTCTATGTTTACGTACCTCTGGCTCTGCTGGCTGTAGGAAGCTAAGCGGTGCCTTACCAGTTGATGGGTCAAAGTCCTCGAGACGTCCTTGATCGCGAAGGTGAAAGAAGCGTGTTCTATCACGCTGTGGTGTCCGCTCTCTTTTATCTTACCTAAGATATCTTCTATCTTTTCCTCGGACATCTCATCTTTCTCTGGAACCTCCTCGCTGTAACAGGTCAATGCAGCGTGCGCAGCGCTTCGATCCGGTTCCGGTGTATGATTGATCAATTCGACTTTCATGTTATCAGAACAATCCCGATATGTTTCCGTCTTCGTCTATATCTATGTCCTTAGCCGCGGGATGAGAAGGTAGTCCGGGCATCGTGGTGATATCTCCCGCCATGGGTATCAAAAATCCCGCTCCTGAATTAACTCTGATCTTTCTTATTTTCACTTTAAAACCTTTAGGGCGGCCTCTCAACTTTCTATCGTCCGAGAGCGAGTAGTGAGTTTTAGACATGCAGATGGGTAGATCATCTAAACCCATCCTCTTGATCCTCTTCAGATCTTTTTTAGCTTGGGGCGTATAGACCACGTTTTCCGCCCCGTATATCTTCGTAGCGATATCGCTTATCTTCTCTCTCGGGGTTTCGTCGAGCGAGTAAAGAGGGCTGAAATCGCTCTTCCCTTCTTCACAGATATTCTTGACCTCCTCCGCAAGTTCTAAACCACCTTCACCGCCTTTCTGGTAGACCTCCGTGACTGCATAAGGCACCTCGATATTTTCACATAGCTCTTTCAGATGATCTATCTCTTCCTTTGTATCGAAAGGGAATCTGTTGATCGCAACGACGACGGGGACGCCGAACATCTGTATATTTCTGAGGTGCTTCTCCAGATTGGGCAATCCTTTCTTCATCGCCTCTAAATTTTCTTCCTCTAGGTTCTTACGATAAACGCCGCCCTGTCTCTTCAGCGCCCGAACACTCGCGACCATCACAGCTACGTCGGGTTTCAAGTCAGCTTCCCGACACACTATGTTGAAGAACTTTTCCGCCCCCAGATCGGAACCGAATCCGGCTTCCGTGACGAAATAGTCCGAGAGTCCCATGCCGATTTTGGTCGAGATCAAGCTGCTCGTCCCGTGGGCTATGTTGGCGAAGGGTCCTCCGTGGACGAAAGCTGGAACGCCTTCGATGGTCTGGACCAAGTTCGGTTTGATCGCGTGTTTCAAAAGCGACGCCATGGAACCTACACATCCAAAATCTTCCAGGTAGATCGGATCTCCGTCGTGAGTATAAGCGACGATGACGTCCGCGAGTCTTTCCTTCAAGTCAGTTATACCATCGGCCAAACACAATATGGCCATGACCTCGGAAGAGGCGGTTATCCCGAAAGAGTTCTCGTGAGGCATCCCGTCGCTCTTGCCGCCAAGTCCCACTACCGTGTTTCTTAACGCTCGATCGTTCATGTCCATGACTCTAGGCCATACTATCTTTCTCGGGTCTATGTTGAGTTCGTTTCCTCTATGCATGTGATTGTTCATGACCGCCGAGACCAGGTTATGGGCGATGGTGATCGCGTGAAGATCACCCGTAAAATGAAGGTTTATGTCTTCCATGGGTAGAACCTGCGAATATCCGCCTCCCGCGGCACCGCCTTTGATACCCATGGTCGGTCCTATCGACGGTTCTCTTATACCGAGCATCGCCTTTTCTCCCATCTGCCAGAGAGCCTGGGAAAGACCGATCGTCATGGTGGTCTTACCTTCTCCTCCTCTGGTGGGAGTCATAGTTGTTACCAATATGAGCTTCCCGTCCTCCTTCTTCCTGTATTTTTTCATGGCTTTCAATTTCAGCTTCGCTTCGTGATTCCCTCTCGGCTCCAGTTCGTCATCGGTGACTCCAACTTTACTCGCTACATCTTCTATCGGTTCCAAATCAGCTTCCTGGGCGATCTCGACGTCGGGTTTCATATGAGCACCTAAGGAAAACGTCCTTTAAAATTATTGCTCTCTGCGGAGGCTGTCAAAAATGTATTGATCTGTAGATTTGCCGAGATAAAGAACACGATCTCATCCAAGTAAACCCGCCATCCGTCGAAGGATATGGACATCAGCCGTTCAAATCAGCTAGGACAGTCGCGCTCGTGGCATGACAACCTCTGTCTACTTTGATTTTTTCTGCATCAAGAGCGCTCTGCTTGAGGGCGATGATGATGCCGATTTTCCGTAAGTTGACCCACTCCGAAAGGAAGAGAAAAAATATCTCATTATCGGTTTCTATCGATATGAAAACCGCTCTTTTCCAATTTTATATCTTCCCTTTTGTTCTCGAGGAATTCATAGATGGTCGCATGCTCTCTCCCTTCAAGCAGCATCTCGACCGCTCTTCTCGCTATGTTGACCTGGAAATGTGGACCTATTATCCCCACGGTATTACCCTTGATAGAAACGTAGGTCTCGCTCAACTCTTCGATGAGCTCTCTAGTCCTTCCATCTCTTCCTATGACACGGCCTCTCATCCTTCGTACCGCGTTCTTACTTTTTCCCACCCAATCGCGGATGTCGATTAGAACGAAGTCCACCTCGTCTCTTAATATCTCTAGGGCCTTTTCGGGATTGAACCCTCTCCCGACGGCTTTGACCACGTCCTCCACTTTCAATGATAATATGGGATCCTCTATCTCCCTGGTATCGATCTCCACCTGGCCGCTGTTAGAATCTATATCCAGCGTAGCTCCGCTCTTTTCCTCTATCTTCTTCTTTGTTTCGCCGTTCTTGCCTATCAGGACGCCTATCCTATTTTTTGGGATCTTTATGCTCGGCATTATATCAGACCTCTACATCTATCTCTCTTTCGATTCCTATCCTATCTACGACGTCTTCTACTTTTATATCTACGCCGTTGCTTTTGAAATATCTCACCATGTTGCCCACGTCTCTTTCTAACAATTCCAAAGCTCTTGGATGATCCAGGAATACGGACTGTGAAACATCGATCAAATAAGGATAAGTGTCGGCGATCAATACGTTGAATTCGCTCAGGTCACCATGGATCATCTCGAGTTCATTGTAAAGAGTGTCCATGTATCCTAGAACCAGATCGCAGACGTATTCCATGTCCTCCTTATCTATATCCACGTCCTTCAACATCGGGGCGGGATGATCTCTATGATCCAGATATTCCATTATCAATATGTTCTTTGAGAACGATACTGGCTCGGGAACCCTGATACCCTCCTCGTGCATCAGTTTAAGGTTGGAAAACTCCTTTTTCGTCCAGGAATATATCATCTTCACCCCTTTCGGGACGTCCTCAAATCGGTAATCCCCTTCGATATATTTTCTGTATTTTTTGAAGACCGCGGTGTTAATCCTCATTATCTTAACCGCGACGGGGGAACCGTCTTTTTCTTCGCCCATGAAGACCTTAGCTTCTTTTCCCGTAGATATGGGATATTCTAAGGTCTCGAGCGATCCCTTTTTCATCAGGTCGTAAAGTTCATGTAGAGTTCTTTTGTCAAAGACCTCTTCATAGGTTTTTCTCCCGGGTATGTTTATCTTTTCTTCAAGGAGGTCGTCCTTTACGTCCATCTTCATATCAGTGTCAGGGGCCATCGTTCTTTTCATCCTTTGAACATTCATTAAAATCTTTCGAAAGTGGTCAGAATTCGTATTCTTTGTCCTTTGGATACTTCTCTTTATTTTTCTTCAATTTTTCTTCGACCGCTCGTCCCAGGTCTATGTCGGCTATATTTGAAAGTGCCAGAAGATAGATCATCACATCGGCCATCTCATCTTTCAACTCCTCTTCATCTACAGAAGAAAGCTTATTTTCTTTCCACTGGAAGAGTTCGAGTAGCTCAGAAGATTCGATGGAAATAGATAGAACCAGATCCTTGGGTGTATGATACTTTTTCCAATCCCGTTCATCTCTGAACTGCTCAGTTTTCTTCTGTAATTCTTCGATTTCTACCATGATCTTCCTTGTATTATTACTTCCAATACTTTAATATTTCTAGGGCTCACCCAAGAAATAAAAATTTAAAAGGAGGGGAAATTCCTCTTAGAATTGAATTTAAGAAGAGCGTTATCTTACAAGCTCATCGAGATCTCCATGGAAGAAACGTTAGTTGTTTTCCCTTCTTCCTCGTCGATGGACAATTCCTCTGTATCGGTCATTATATCGGCTATTTCGGCCTCAGGAACGAACCGATTCCTAGTGATCTCAGCCACGTCTACGGCTTTACTGATTGCTCGTCCTCTTGCCTTGATTATCACTTCATCCGAACCGTTATTGAACTGGGTAACAACGGCCATAACGTAATTCATGGTCTCTTTCTTTCCGATAAACACCGTGTTTTCATCTCCATTCATAAGTCATACCTCCAATTTTCTATTTTGTTGTATCCAATGGGCGATTTTAGAGGAAATATATTAAAATTTTGGTCTCTTGGCCGTCGATTTTTCCGCAAGAAAAAACTTTATAAGGTATGGAGAGTTGTTTAGTTATAACGGAGACAAAAATATATGAAATTATCCGATAAGCTTTTCTCTGGTTTTTTAGTAGGTGTTTTAGTGATATCGGTGTTTCTAGGGATGCCATTTTCGGAGGCCTTTGGGTCAGAGAACGAAGAATTGGTATTGATAAAAGGTGTTGAAGGAAGAGCTGAAGTACAGAACCTTCAAGAATTGGGAGAGGTCGTTGACGAGTATGGGGAATACATGCTTTTGGAAACGTCTGAGAACAGACTTCAATATCTGGATGAAGAGTACCGTGTTGAGACCCTGGATAATAGAAATGAACTGAATGTAAAAGGTCATGAATTTGATACTAGTGACGGATACCCGGATTTCAGTTCCGAGCTAACTAAAGAAGGATACGAACCCGGTCACCGGGGGCTTTACATAGTCGATATGATAGGCCCTGTGAATCCAGAATGGCGAGGGGATCTTGAAGGTATGGGTATTGATATCGTAAATTATCAGCCGAACTACGCTTATGAGGTCAGCATGACGCCGGAGCAGGCTGAAGAGGTCGAGGACATGTTCTTTGTAGATTCTGTTGGCATATATCAGCCCGGCTTTAAGTTGGCAGATGACGTTAGCCCAGGATTAGTTTCGGTGAGCTTTTCAAATGGAGAAAGAATAGTCACGGAAGTAGAGGACGAGGACGAACTCATCACTCTCGCAAATCAGAACGAAGTTTACTACATAAACCAATATCAGGAACCGGAACTGCATGACGAGATGGCTACCCAGATCATCGGAGGGGGTTGTTGGCTCTATGATAATGATTCTGATCCCGACACGGCTTACAGGGTGAAAGGTGATTATGGTTCCTTAGCTAACCAGATGGGATATGATGGCGAAGGCGTCGTTACAGCCATAGCAGATACTGGTTTAGGTGACGGAACTACAGGTAATGCGGGACACCCTGATTTCACCGGTAGAGTGATAGGCGGCCACAGCTATACAAGTGACGGCAGTTGGGAGGACGGACATGGCCATGGTACTCACTGTGCCGGTTCCGTCGGAGGCCACACCCATGGAGGTACGGGACAAAGGGTGTACGAAGACTATTATTCCGGTCAAGGTTCAGCTCCCGCGACCGAGTTTTTTTCCGTCAGGATATTCGATGGTAGCGGTAGTTTCGTTGCTCCTGACGATTATCATGAGATAATCGAGGTAGCTAAACAGCAGGGAGATGCTTATGTGCATTCCAATTCGTGGGGCAATACGCAAAACTTAGGAGACTATCTTGCTAGTGCAGCGGCTTACGATGCTGCGGTTAGAGATGCAGATAGAGATGCTCCTGGCAATCAACCTATGGTTATTACCGTGGCTAACGGCAATGAAGGTTCTGGCGATAACACAGTCGGAGCTCCCGCGACCGGAAAAAATGTGATAGGAGTAGCTGCTACAGAAAATTACAATCCGGCAGGAGGTGGAGGAGGAAGGGGTGCTCTTTCGGTACCGTCCTCTTCGTCAGAAGACTCAAATCCTCAGGAGGAGTTATTAACTACCAATCCCGATAATGTGGTTAGTTTCAGTTCCCGGGGTTGGACGGACGATAACCGTATAAAACCGGATGTTGCGGCACCAGGTCAAGATATAGAGTCGACTCTGCCAGGTGGAGATTATGGGACAAAGCAGGGGACCTCTATGGCGAACCCGGCAGTTGCTGGAGCAGCATCGGTAATCGTCGATTGGTACGAAGATGTTTATGGAGAGAGACCTAGTCCCGCGATGGTTAAGGCTCTGTTGATAAACACAGCTCATGACTTAGATGATGCTAACGGAAACACTGATCCGATACCCAACAAGGAAGAAGGTTGGGGTATGGTGAACTTACCGGGTCTCATCGATGCGCCGGCTAGTTTCGCTCTTGAAGACCAAACCTCTCTGTTACAAACGGGTCAAACGGATGAATATGAAATCGAATATCAAAATGAAGGAGAACCCTTGAAGATAACTCTAACATATACTGATAAGAACGCCACGGCTGGTGATGATCCAGCGCTAAAGAACAATCTGGATTTAGAAGTTGAATCACCAAGTGGACAAACTTATGTCGGGAATGCTTTCCAGAACGGTTGGACCCCGGCCGGGGAAGGAGCGATGTCTGATTTCGATACTGACGGTGACAAATATGATGATGTTAATAATGTTCAGAACGTTTACATCCATCCCGATGATCTGGAAAGCGGAACTTATACTGTTAGGGTGAATGGGACCAATATACCTGCCGACGCTAACAACGATGGTAATGCTAACCAGGATTACGCCTTGGTCACCTATAATACTGAAGCAAACGTGGGTCCTGCCCCACCGACCGATCCTTCCCCTTCAGATGGAACTAGTGGCGTTGGTACGGATCCCGAATTGAGCGTGTATGTCGAACATGGGGATGGAAAGTCTATGAATGTGTCTTTCCACGACGCATCGGATGACAGTACGATCGATACGAAAAATGGTGTTTCGAGCGGTACTCGGGCATCGGTAACGTGGACAGGACTAGGTCATGATACAAATTATGGATGGTACGCTGTAGCAGATGATGGTGCGGAAACAGCGACTTCAGATACGTGGAACTTTACTACTAAACCGGCAGGAGCTCCTTCGATAGAGGTCACGAGTCCTGAATGGGATGATTCATGGTATGCAGGAACCGAAGAAGAGATCACCTGGGATACGACAGAGGGTGATGGAAATATAACGAATATAGATCTTGAATATACGACGGACGGTGGAGCTTCTTGGACAGACATAGATAGTGGTCTGAACGATACGGGTAGTTATCTTTGGACGGTAGCAAACGAGCCGACAAAAAAGGCGCAGATACGAGCCACGGTTCACGATGATGGAGGCATGAGTGCTAAAGATATCAGTGGCGAGTTCGCCATAATAGAGCCGAGTCCACTGCCTCCGAGCAATCCTGATCCTGGGGATGGTTCGAATGGTATTAGTACTAGTCCGGAGCTGAGTGTTTATGTGAAGCACGAACCGGGATGGAAGATGGATGTGAAGTTTTACGATGCTTCAGATGATAGTCTGATAGGTGAAGAAACTGATGTAAATAGCGGTAGTCGTGCTTCAGTAAACTGGAGTGGTCTTAATTACAATACTGGTTATAGTTGGTACGTGGTGGTGGATGACGGTGAAGGCACGGAAACTTCAGATGAGTGGTCCTTCACGACTCACGAAGCGGGTGATCCTTTGATAGAGATCAAGAGACCGGATTGGGATGACACTTTTTACATAAATAGTGAAGAGGATATAATATGGAATGCTACAGCAGGTGATGCGGATATAACCTCTGTAGATTTAGAATATACTATTGACGATGGTGGTTCCTGGTCCAATATAAGCACCGGATTGAATGACACTGGAAATTATCAGTGGCAGGTTCCAGACGAGCCGACGGAGGAGGCAAGGATAAGAGCTACAGTACATGATGCGAATGATAAGGCAACTGAAGATGTTAGCGGTCTCTTCAATATAGAGGACTTGGGTCCGCTACCCCCAACAAATCCTGATCCAATCGGCGGCGCTACTGATATTGGTGTCAATCCAGAGTTGAGCGTTTATGTTGAACATGAAGAAGGGGTGAGCATGAATGTTTCGTTCTACGACGCTTCAGATGATTCTCTCATCGGAACAGATAACGACGTGGCGAACGATAGTAGAGCTTCTGTTCCATGGAATGGTCTTGATTACAATAGTGGTTATGATTGGTATGCAGTGGCGGAAGATTTTAGAGGGACATCGGTTGAATCAGGAGTTTGGAGCTTTACAACTAGAGAAGCGAAACCTCTAGCCCCTAGTGATCCAACCCCAGCAGAGGGGGATACCGATGTTGAAACAGAGCCAGAGTTGAGCGTTTATGTAGAACATGAAGCGGGAGAACCGATGGACGTGTCTTTCTATGATGCATCCGATGATAGCCTCATAGGGTCTGAAAATGGTGTTGCTAGCGGTGAATACGCTAGCACCACTTGGAGCGGTTTAGAGCTCAATAGTACGTATAGTTGGTATGCTGTAGCGGATGACGGAGCACAGCAATTGACCTCGACCGAGTGGAGCTTCACCACTGTAGGGTATGAACTCACGATAAATCTCGAAGGGCAAGGCAGTACAGACCCGGAAGCGGGCACCTATGTTCATGCACCTGACGACCAGGTTACCGTTACGGCTACTCCCGAAGAGGGCTGGTATTTCGATGAATGGACTGGAGATTATGGGGGTGGAAATGAGGAGATAACCATAACGATGGATGGCGATAAGGAGATAACGGCGAACTTTGTAATACATGAATATGATCTTACGATAAACATCGAAGGAGAGGGAAGTACAGATCCTTCTGAAGGAACTACTACTTACGAACACGGAGAGCAGGTCACTGTTACGGCAACATCTGCCGAGGGTTGGTCCTTTGTCGAGTGGACAGGAGATCATCAGGGTAGCCAAGAGAAAATAACGTTGACTATAGAGGAGAACATGGAGATAACAGCTCATTTTGAGGTAGATGAATATGATCTTACGATAAACATCGAAGGTGAAGGTAGTACAGATCCTTCTGAAGGAACTACTACTTACGAATACGGAGAGCAGGTCACTGTTACGGCAACATCTGCCGAGGGTTGGTCCTTTGTTGAGTGGACAGGAGATCACGAGAGCAGTGAGGAGGAGATAACGTTGACTATAGAGGAGAATATGGAGATAACGGCGAACTTTGAGATAAATGAATATGATCTTACGATAAACACCGAAGGAGAGGGTAGTACTACTCCCTCAAATGGAACTCATACTTACGAGTACGGAGAAAAAGTAGTAGTAGAGGCATCACCCGCTGAGGATTGGTACTTTGCTGAATGGACGGGAGATCACGAAGGAGTGGCGAAAGTCGTAGAGTTAGAGATGGATGAAGATAAAGAGATAACAGCTAATTTTGAAGAGTACGAGCCGGCCAGCTTTGAGATCGAAATACTAGAGTACAAAGAAGATGTCAAAAAGGGAGAGAAGATCACGGTAAAATACAAGGTAACCAATACAGGTGAGCTTGAAGGTACACAGGACATAGTTCTTTACCTAGACGGAGAGCAGGTCGCAGAGAAAACCGATCTCACATTGGAAGGCGGTGAAGAATATGAAGGTAACTTCACTATAGATGCGGATGATGTAGGAGAAAAGGATATCGAAGTGAGTTCGGGCGACTCGGATGACGGTGCGATGGTGACGGTAGAGGAGAAGAGTTTCTTATCCAACTACTGGTGGCTATTGCCCCTGCTTCTTCTTATCGGGATAATAGCCGTTGTTGCGGTAATATTCGTGATGAGAGGTGAAGATGAAGAGGAGGAGGAAGAATCTGTTCCACCTCCGCCTCCATCAGCAGGTCCTGGGCAAACAGGTGACTCGCCTCAAGAAGGAGAATGGGTAGAAGAGGAAGAAGAGACAGACGAATTCCCTAAACCCTGAGAATTTGGATGACTTGTCCATAAAAGAGATAAGCATGGACGGTGGATTCTGATTTTTCCTTGATTGAGACGTAGAACTAGACCATTATGGATTTGGAACCTGGCACTCTTACTCCACATGTCTGTCCACATATCCGTATAGTTCCACTCAAAGATGAAAGGAAACTTAGGTTGTAGAAGGAGTCTTGACAATAAGTTTTGCGTCTTCGTTCAAATTAAGAGATGTTTAACTGAAATAGAAAATGGAATAGTATACATAATCGTCAAAACATAATTGTCAAAACCGTGAGGATATTTAGCACCTATAAATGTTTAAAGGGCCTGATGAAAAAATATATTAAAAGTAACAGCGATTGTGGTTAACTAGAGGATAAATAATATGAATCCCCAGTCCGAGGATCTGGCTAAGGCCTTTTTAGGTGTTTTGGTGACTGTTTTTTTGGTTGTTTCTGTTTTTTCTGCTGGGATGGCTCAATCCTCAGCAGAAACAGAAAATGAGATGGAAATACTGGTCTATAAAGAAGGTATAGACCAGGAAATATTAGAGGCGAGACAAGGATATTCGGTGATAGAGAACTATGATTCTTTCGTTCTGGTAGAGACTACTAAAGATAAGAAGCTGGCTTTAGAAAGACAAGGCTTCGATGTCGAATATCTGCAGAACAGAGATTATGTGGGTCTACAGTCCTACTCCTTCCACGCAGACGAAGGCGAACCTGAGATACCTGATAATCTAGAAATCGAGGAATATCCGAATGAGGGTAAGGGTTACTACATATTGCAATTTATGGGGCCGATAAAACCGGAATGGCAGGAAGAACTTGAAGATCGTGGGGTAATTCTCCATCAATTCAAACATAGGTTCAACTATATTGTAGAGATGGACCAGCAAACTCGAGGAGAGGTCGAAAAACTCGATTTTGTTGAATGGACCGGCATATATCAACCCGCCTACCGGTTCGATAGAGACCTTCTAGAGAAAAAAGAACCGGCGTATGTAGATATATCTCTCTTTGATGGAGTTAACCCTAAAGTTATAGCTAACGGTCTCGCAGATGTCGATGGAGAGATCCGCTATATCGGACAAGATCGCGTGAGTATAGAAGTAGACCCTGATGATATTGTAAACTTAGCAAAGATGCACGGCGTTAAATCGATCGCAGAGGGAAATGATGAATATCGTTTGTTCAACTCAAGAGCCACCTGGGTCACTCAGACGAACGAACAGGACAATCGAAAAGTTACAGACAAAGGAGTGACCGGTAAAGGAGAGCTGATAACGGTCATGGACAGCGGTCTTCAAAAGGACCATGAAGCTTTTGCTGATGATCAAAATCAAGTTGGAGACAATCATCGGAAGGTCCAAGCCCGATACGTGCCGGAAGGTGGAGATGGAGATGTTACCGCAGGTCAGAACCACGGCACCCACGTTACCGGTACGGTACTAGGGGATTCACCGGATTATGAAAACTATACCAATCAGGATGGTAATGCATTAGAAGCGAGGGTGATATTCCAGGATGTTTCCACCGATGGCCAAAGCATAGGAGCCCCGGACAACATGTACGATAACGGTTATGGTGATGCTTACGAGAGAGGGGCGAGAATCCACACGAACAGTTGGGGTGGCAGAGGGAGTGGAGAATATAGTGAATTCAGCCAAGAGACAGATCAATTTATATGGGATCACAAGAACTTCAATGTCCTCTTCGCTATGGGTAACTCTGGATCTGACAACGGTACAGCATCTCCTCAGGCTTCGGGAAAGAACGTGATCGGTGTTGGAGCTATGGAGGGAGGGGCCGGAGAGAGTGGTGGTGGCGGCCGAGGAGGTCTTAATGGTGTTAATACCCTCCAAGAAGAACAAGATAACGTTGCTAGTTTCAGCAGTAGAGGTTATGCATTAGACGGCAGGATAAAACCTGACATCACTCATATAGGTGCTGGCGTAATGTCTGCCGATCATGAGGATAATACAGGCTATAAATCCCTAGATGGTACGAGTATGGCCTGCCCCGGTATGGCGGGACAGACTGGTCAGGTGAGAGATTATTACAACAGCGGCTGGTATCCTACAGGATCTCCCACTGATGCGGACAGTTTCGAGCCGAGCAATGCGCTGGTTAGAGCTACGCTCATAAATGGAGCAGTGGAAGCAACGGGAAATGGATCTTATCTCAACGATAAGAGATTCCCCAACAATGATCAGGGATTTGGGAGAAGCAAGTTGGATAGAGCGATGCATTTCCAGGGAGACGACCGCAAACTGCAGGTATTCGATTCGTTGAAGGAAGGTGAAAATCTCAGTACGGGCGATACTTGGAGCAAGAGCTTCTATGTTGAAGATCCATCACAGGAATTGGAAGTCACGCTGGCATGGACCGATTATCCCGGTTCGGCGGGTGCCGATGAATCTAACCCCGCTATAGTGAATGATTTAGACCTAGAATTGAGTGGACCGAGTGGTACTACCTACGTGGGTAATGCGTTCACAGGTTATAACCCGGGTTATTCAGAAGCTAATCCGACGGACAACTTCTGGAGCGGACAAAGAGAAGGTAACGAATTCGACGGTTTAAACGTGATAGAAGATATTTTGCTTTTACCTGATCAAAACGGCGTAGAAGGGGGTAATTACGAAGTTACTGTGACCGGGCACAACGTCCCTGAGGGTCCCCAGCCATTTGCACTGGTAGTAAGCGGAGGTGTTGAATCTGCGAATCCACCCTCGATAGATATCACGAGACCGTCCGGTGGCGAAGAATGGGCCTCGGGAACTACAGAAACCATCGAATGGACGACTACCCCAGGAGATGCAGCGATCGACAGCGTAGACCTTGAATATAGTACCGATGACGGAGCTAGTTGGAACGTGATAAGTACCGGACTAGCCGATACTGGTAATTACGATTGGGCCGTACCGGAGGAATGGACCGATCAAGCCCGTATCCGGGCTACTGTTTATGACGTTGATTCTATGAGTTCCAGCGATATAAGTGCGCAGTTCAGTATAAGGGGAACTGAACCCCCGTCGATAGATA
Organism: uncultured Thermoplasmata archaeon; assembly: GCA_964462425.1. GTDB lineage: Archaea > Thermoplasmatota > Thermoplasmata > Halarchaeoplasmatales > Halarchaeoplasmataceae > Natronoplasma. The sequence goes on along the minus strand of CAYWYD010000032.1, from coordinate 2,129 downwards.
TCACACGACCTACTGGAGCAGAGACATGGATGCCCGGTGATGAAGAAGAGATAACGTGGGATTCTGCAGAAGGTAATGCGTCGATCGACAGCGTAGACCTCGAATACAGTACCGACGACGGGGCAAGTTGGACGGTGATAGATACCGGTCTGACCGATAATGGAAGTTACTATTGGACCGTTCCGGACGTATCAAGCCAAGAGGCAAGGATACATGCGACTATACACGACGTGGACGGTTTAACCGGAGAGGATGTTACCGATCAGTTCACTATAGGGGATGTAGTCGAAGAGTACACCCTCTCGATAGATATAAATGGTCAAGGCAGTACTGAGCCCGCAGCTGGCGATCACTCCTATCAACAAGGCGAAGAGGTAACGGTAACGGCTATGCCCGATGAAGGATGGGAGTTTGATGAGTGGACCGGAGACTATGAAGGAAGTAGTGAGGAGATCACCATAACTATGGACAGCGATAAGAGCATAACAGCTGTATTCAAGGAATTAGTTGAATATGATCTCACAATCAACATCGAGGGACAAGGCAGTACCGATCCGGCAGAAGGTACCCAGAAAAATAAAGAAGGAACAGTAGTGACCGTAGAAGCCACCCCGTCAGAAGGGTGGAAGTTCGTCGAGTGGACCGGCGATCATCCAGCAGGAGAATCAGAAAGTAAAAAGATAAACATCACGATGGACGAAAACAAGTCGGTAACGGCGCATTTTGAAGAGGAAGTAACTTACTACGAGTTGGTTACCACTGTTGAAGGAGAAGGTGCAGTCGAACTCACTCCCGATCAGGCTGAATATGAAGAGGGAACGGATGTGACCCTGGAAGCTATACCAGATGAGAATTGGGAGTTCGTCGAGTGGACAGGAGATTACGAAGGAAGTAGTGAGGAGATCACCATAACTATGGACAGTGATAAGGAAGTAACAGCTAATTTTGAAGAGGTAGTGTCCTACGAACTTACAGTCAATACAGAAGGAGAAGGGTCGGTAGACATTGAGCCGGATCAAAGCGAATACGAAGAGGGGACGAACGTGACTTTAACGGCGATGCCGGATGAAGGTTGGTACTTCGATGCTTGGACCGGTGATCATGAGAATGGAAATCGTGAGCTTACTGTGATCATGGATTCAGACAAGACCCTTACGGCTAATTTCAAGGAAGTCGTAGAAGATGAGTACATCCTCACGATAAATAGTGAAGGTAAGGGAACTACGGAGCCAGAACCGGGTGATCATGCTTATGAAGAAGGTACTAATGTAACGATCGAAGCTACTCCGGACCAAGGTTGGTACTTCAAAGAGTGGACAGGAGATCATGAAGGGACCAAGGACGAGATAACCATCAAGATGGATGAAGACAAAGAGATCACTGCTTCATTTGCGGAGATCGGAGATGAAGAGAATATTCTCACGATAAACATTGACGGAGAAGGTAGCACCGACCCGACAGAAGGAACGCACACTTATGAAGAAGGCGAAGAAGTGACTATCACGGCGACCGCAGATGAAGGCTGGTACTTTGAAGAGTGGACTGGAACGGAAGAGACAGGAGAGGATATCACCATAACTATGGACGAAGATAAAGAGGTAACGGCTCACTTCGAAGAGTATGAACCGGCCAACTTTGAAGTTGAAATACTCTCCTATAATGAAGATGCCAAAGAGGGAGAGAAGATCACGGTAGAATACAAGGTAACCAACACGGGTGAGCTTGAAGATACACAGGACATAGAGCTCTACCTGGGTGAAGAGAAGGTAGATGTTTACAAAGATCTTACTCTTAAATCCGGTGAAGAGTATAAAGGTGAATTCGCTTTGAACGCAGACGACGTGGGAGAACACGAACTCGAAGTTAGATCAAGCGATGATACAAGTGCCGGGATGATGACTATCGAGGAAGAGAGCTTCTTATCCAACTACTGGTGGCTGTTGCCCCTGCTTCTCCTTGGGATAATAATAGCGATCGTTTTGATATTCGTTATGAGAGGTGAGGATGAGGAGGAGGAAGAACCCGCTTCACCTCCGCCTCCAACAAGCGGTCCTGCGCAGATGGGAGAATCAACAGAACAAGGTGAATGGATAAAAGAAGAATCTATGGAAGAACCGATGGAAGAAGAA
>CAYWYD010000031.1:14114-26405 GCA_964462425.1 uncultured Thermoplasmata archaeon | reverse complement strand
GCTACGACTGGTGGCTCTGCCATAAAGAGTCATAAAACCTTTTTTCTTTTTTTTAATTATATAATCTTAATCATAGGGGTCTCACTTCAACAAACGCATTCATCTATCACTCTTTTGATCCTCGCTAGAGGGTACGAATTCGTAGAGGTCCTTCAATCTAGGGTTTGTCTTTCCCTCTCTTACAAGCGAAAAATTCACATCCACCATGACCGGCTTTTCAAGGAGATACTCATCATAGGCTCTCCGGATGCTTTCATAGTACTTTCGTGCTGACGCGTGATCTGGGGCTGTGAACATAAGGATCCAATCATATTGTCCGTTAAGATAGAATATATCTATCAACCGGACATCCTGTTTCTCTATTTTCCCTTTGACCTGTCGGTTTACGATCAGATCTGCGAGATCTTCACTCATCGGCTTCATCTTTAAAAGTACTATATATGTCACATAATTTTTTTTGCTTTCATCGAGGACTGCTGTATACCCCCAGATAATATTTTCATTCTCTAGTTCCTTTTTCTTTCTCCAGACTTTCTGCCTGTAGGAATCGAGAACGTTCGCTATCTCTTTATTACTCCTAGTCGGATCTTTTATCAATTCGTCTAAAAGTTCGATTTCAAAATCCCTTTTGTTACGTCTAGTCATTTTTTCACCTATAAATTTACAATCTGTTACAAAATTAATAACGAAGTCCTTTATATGTCTTATCTTGTGTATTTAACTGGTGGTTTTAAGATGGAAAAAAACCTAGATGGAAAAAAGATGGATTACGAGAAATTGATACTTTATCCGAAACAGATGGATGCCGAAACTAGACATCAGTTGTCAGACAAATTGAAAGAACTCGATGTCGATGTAGAGTACGAAGAGTATTGACCTACCGTGGAGAATCTGCTTCATAAAATGTCTCTTTCTACCGCCTCTTCTCAACAGGTGGATAACGAATTAGATTTTTTCTTTGATGCGGACAAGGTTGCTGTGATCGGAGCTTCTCCAAAAAAGAGTAAACTGTCGAATATATTGATGAAAAACATCTCGGATTCTAAGTCGGTTGGAAAACTGTTTCCGGTCAACCCCAACTACGATAGGGTATTAGGCAGAAAATGTTATGATAGTGTTCTTCACATACCAAACGAGATCGATTTAGCGGTGATATCACTTCCGGCCGAACTCACACCAGGGATTGTAAAAGAGTGTGTGAGGAAATCAGTTTCGGGATTAGTCTTGATCTCTTCTGGTTTCTCTGAATTAGAAGATGATGAAGGAAAAGAATTGGAGAAAAAGATAGCATCTAATCTCGACGACAGCGACACTAGGCTTATAGGCCCGAATACACTCGGATTTTATGTACCTGATATGGGTTTAGACGTGATGTTCTTGAAGAAAGACGTCTTCAGTAGGCCGATGGAAGGAAGTATAGGACTCCTTTCTCAAAGCGGTTCTTTGGCGGTCGATTTTCTCAATGAATTGCATGAAAAGGGTACGGGTGTCTCTCTATTCCTAAACCTAGGCAATAAATTAGATATCGATGAGAACGACTTGATAGAATATATGGACAAAGATGAAAGGACGGAATGTATCTCTCTTTATCTGGAGAGCATATCGGACGGAGAGAGGTTTTTTCATCTCTGTAGGGAAGTAGTCCAAAAGAAACCTATCGTGATATTAAAAGGAGGAAAGAGTGAAAGCGGTGGTAAAGCTGCCAGCCTCCACACTGGAAAGATGGGAGGGGATTACAAGATCACTAGAGATATGTTCGATCAGATCGGTATCATAGAGGCCGATGACGAAATAGAGTTGTTGGATTTTTCGAAGACCTTTGCTAATCTCCCTCGATGCAGAGGTAGTGATGTACTGATTGTGACCAATGGAGGAGGTAATGGTATAGTGGCGGCGGACCTCTTAGAACTCAACTGGAAGGATACGGTAGATCTGACAGAGCTTTCCGACGAAGTCAGAAGTGATTTTACAAGGATCTTGCCGGATTATATATCCCCCAACAATCCGATCGATCTGAGTGCAGAAGCTGCAAACCAGGAGTATATAGAAGCCATAAGATATGCGCTGGAAAATGAACTTTCAGACATCATACTGGTAGGGATCACGGTGAATCAAACACTCGACGGTGATTTGATCCGAGAGATAGGAAAATTGAAGAAAGAGTACGAGGGGAGGATCATAATATACCATAAAGGATTTAGTGAGGAGCATGAAATTTTGCAAGAGCTTAGAAAAAGCGATATCCCGACTTTCCCCAGTGTGAAGAGAAGTGTTAATGCTCTCGGGGTCTATATGAGGTGGCACGATGAGAGAAGAGGATAAAATTTTGGACGAAAACGAAGCAAAAAATCTACTAGAGAAATACGGAATAAAACGTCCAGAGCATGTTCTGTTAAAACACGAGATGACAGAGAATATAGACCTGCAGGATATAGTCGAGAGAAAATTCGATTATCCGTTGGTAGCAAAGATCGTAGGGGACGAGGTAACTCATAAAACTGACCTCGAGGCCATCCAGATGGGAATAAATTCATATGATGAATTGGTGGCGACTATTGAAGACTTCCGATACAGATTTCCAAGAAAAAATATTTTGATAGAAGAGCATGTATCGCATGAAGTCGAATTCATACTGGGTATGAAAAAGCACAAAACATTTGGTGAAGTTTTGATGTTCGGAGGGGGAGGAATATTTACCGAGCTTTACGAAGATGTTGTTTTCCGAAAACCCCCTCTTGAAGAGAGCGAGATAAGGAATATGATAAAATCGACGAAGATAGGAGAGATCACCGAGGGGTATAGAAATCTTCAAGTCGAAAAAAGGCCGGTGAAGGATGCGATCCAAAATTTATCTGATCTCGTCATGGATAAAAAGGAAGATATCCATGGTATCGATATAAATCCTCTAGTGGTTAAAGCAGATGACCCTATAGCCCTTGATGCTAGCATCGGCTTGGGTTGAAGGATATTAAAATAAATCCGACCTAAGATTTAATAGAGTCTTGCATCTATACTTCTTCGTGGGACGAATCAGAGCTTTTCTAGAGATAAGCAGATGGAGGATACAACTGGTTTCCTTAGCCACTATATTATTAGGTCCGCTTTATGCAGCTGACAGTATCTCAGCGTTGATCAGCATCGACCTTTTGCTCTTCGGTATCCTGTTTTTCTTCACTGTAACGTTCGCATGCAACATAAACTGCTATCATGATAGAGATGTAGACGCACTCAAGAAGAAGCACCTCGCTAGATCAGTCAAGATACTAGGAAATCCGACCGTCAAGAACTTGATGATATTCGAGAGTATAGTCGTTTTCGCCTTGATCGGCTATTTTTTCTTGAACGGGTATATCGAGGTCGCTCTCCTCGCTTCATTGGGATGGGTTTTTGGCCATCTTTACTCCGCGCCTCCCGTCCGCTTGAAAAACAGAGGGATGTTAGGTCCTATACCCGTCAACTTGGGAGTTTACGTGCTTCCTATCATCGCTGGTCACCTCATCATAGATCAAAACGTTCCTACAAGGTTTCTTCTCTTTGTAGCAGGATATGCTCTGCTCAACTTAGGGATCAACCTCGTCAACGTGGCCGAAGATTACGAAGTAGATCGAAAAAGTAAGATCACCACCATCGCGCATAAATTAGGTCTGAAGAGAACGATAGGATTTGCTTCCTCGACAGCTTCGATCGGTAGCGCAGTGATTCTTCTCACACTATACCCGCAGGTAAACGACTACTATACTGTCCCGGTATTCATTATTACACTACTCACCATGATCTTCACCTCGGCGGACATAACTTCGATCCTTCTCTCAGGTGATGTTCACGAAAACGCGCAAAAGAAGGGTGAAAGATTACCTCTCTACTTCGTCTCCACTCGATATCCGATGGTCCTTTTACTGTTTTTAGCTGTACTATAAACTCCTGTCATCGGATCAGCTTTTGATAATACTCCGGTAGCCTATCTTCCGTGTTGTTCAAAGCGAGGCAGCCGCATAGAGGCCTTGAATACTCGCTGTTCATCTCATTCCAAATTTTTTTGATATCATCCTCGTAGATGTTGCCCCATCCTTTCCGAAGCATGTCGCAGGGAAAGACCTCACCTTTTTCTGATATATGCATCCTGTTGAATCCGGCGGTGCAGCCCATGAAATCTTCGCTGTCCATGAAAGGACCGGAGATGATCCTTGGATAGGCTTTTTTCTTCCTCGCGACCATCTGTATATCCTTCAAATACTCTCTTTCATCTTTTTCGAGCATCTTCTCTTCATCACTCGATATAGGTTCGAAGATCGCCACGTCGGTCACGCCTTTCTCTTTGACGAATCTCAGGTAGCGATCCAATTCAGATATCTTTTCGGAAGTGACCACTATCCACGAACCGGTCAGCATCCCCGCATCTCTAACGTTTTCGATGCTTTTCAGACTTCGCCTGTAGGCTCCTTCACATCCCATTATCTCGTCGTTTCTTTCCTTTTCGTGATGTTCCAAAGCTACAAGAACACCCTGGCATCCGGCTTCTTTCAGACTCTTCGCTCTCTCCTCATCCACGGGTCCCGGAGTCGACACGAGAGCGACAGTAGAATCGCCGGTCGCCTTTATCAGTTCTTCTAAGTCGTCTCTCAAGAGAGGGTTCCCGCCGGTAAAAAGGAACTGGAAAGTTCCTAATTCCTTCAGATCTTTTATAGCCTCCAAAACCACCTCCGTATCTAGATCTTCACGTTCTCCCGGCGTATTACAGTGCCAGCAGTTATTCTCGCATCCGCTGGTCAATGATATATTGACTATCTCCGGTACGGGCTCCCCTCGCGAAGCTTTTATCTGCGCGTCCAAAAACGTATCGAAACCTTCTGAAGGAAAGAGCGGAAGGTAGATGGACAATACTTTCTTACCGTCAATCTCCTGAACGTTGTCTGTTCTACCTAAACTGAAGTAATGCTTGAATATGAACAGCTTGAAGCGCCAGGGAAGGGCTCTCACTTTTTTATTCAAGAGCAGTTTGAACAAGGCCTACACCTCTAGAGTGAGATCCTTTCCATGGATCAATTTTTTTATCGTGGCATCGACATCTCCTAACTCCTTTCTTATCTCTCCCAAGGTATGTTCTCCGTCACAGAGTTGAAGCAACTCAAGATTTCTCTCACTCTTTTCTAACTCGCAATCTCTAAAGACGATCTTCTCATCTTCCGTTTCATAGTCAGCAAGCACCCTAGGACGATAATGGTCTTCCAACTCGGGGACCTCGAAGTAAGTGGGCTCTTCGTCCTGGTGTATCGGGTAGAACGCGAACACGGGAGCTTCTTCGTCAAATTTTTTCCTGTAAACGTATCTATAACTTTCCAGCCCGGCGGTCGTACCTTCTCCCACCGCTTTAGCGATGGAAAACGGCGGGCCAGTGACATCTCCAGCGGCAAAAAGTCCATCTTTCACCCTGCACTTTTTATCCGTCTTTATGAAGCCTCTTTCGTCCTTTTCGCAGTCAACAATATCCGACGTAATGGCATCCAACTGGTAAGATTCGAAGTCGATCAAGACGCGATCCCCGTGAACCTCATCATCTTCTGTCAAAACCACGATTTTATCACCTTTCTCTTCATACCCCCGGATATTCTTTCCCTTATCGATCACCTTTTTTACTTCCATCCGCCCCCGATTTATTTCTTTAAAAAGTTCTAAAGTTTTATCTAGCTTTTCCGTACCCACGAAGACGATAGTTTTACCTTTTTCTTTTTCACACAACCTCTCGAAGTGGTCCTCCATGAAGCGGTATCCTTTCAAAGTGCCGAACAATTTCCCTCCAAAGTGTTCACGCTCGTTCCAAGTCATCTTCATCCCTGCAGCGACGATCACCGCTAGAGAAGTGTATTCTTCCTGATCGGTAACCACGGTGAAAGTGTCGCCTTGATCTTTCACTTCCAACACTTTTTCTTCCTTCACCGGTATCGAATAATCCTCTATATCGTTCATCAGTTTGTCGATGACCTCGCCCTTATCGTGACTCCAGCCGTCTCCGGTCATCCTGACCTTCGTCCAATCCGCCAGACCACCGGGAGAAGTGTTAGAAATTACCATGACGCTGGAAGAGTGCAGGTTGTATGTGCGTACTCTTCTCGCTCTCACAGCTGCTGAAAGTCCCGCGGGGCCGCCTCCTATCACGATCACGTCGCTATCGTACATCATCACCCGCATCGATATTGGACTTTATTATCTTTACCATCCGTGAGGGAAACGGCTCGAAAGTAATTTCATCCCCGTCTTCTAGAATAACTATACCTTTTTCTAGATACACTTCTACCGTATCTTTCTCCTTTACTTTATCCAGTATCCCTTCCACTTCTAGAGGCCAGATGCCCCTGTTCACGCAGTTCCTGAACATGTACCGTGAAAAGCTTTCCGCTATAACTACCTCAATTCCAGCTAGTTGGATCGCCCAGGCACCGCTTTCTCTACCGGATCCCATGCCGAAGTGCCTGCCCGCGACGATGATATCGTCATCTTCCACTGTCTCGTAAAATCCCGGTTCAACACCGGCCATCAGTCCTTGAACCACTTTATCCGGATCCAACGAAAAGTATTCACCGGGATGTATCTCGTCGAGAGTGATATCGTGTCCAAAAACTCTGGCTCTACATCTCATCTTCCCACCTCCTCCGGTATAACGCCTTCTACAGCGGAAAGCGCGCACACCTCGGCATTTGCGAGATACACCTCGCCTTCACCCATCCTTCCCTTGTAATTCCTGTTCTGGGTCGTTATGCAGGTTTCGCCTTCCGCGAGCAAACCTTTATCTATGCCGGGGCAGGGCCCGCAGCTCGTATTCAACATGACCGCGCCGGCCTTTACCAGTTTCTCGATCAGTCCTTCTTTCAGCGCTTTCTCCTCTACCCGTTTAGAGGCGGGAGTGACAAGAAGCCTAACGTCGGGATGGACCTCTTCGTCTTCCAACACTTCGGCCGCGTCTCTAAGATCGCTCATTCTACCGCTGGCACAGGAACCGATGAACACCTGGTCGATACTTTTGCTAGAAACTTCAGGTAGCGGTTTTACGTTGTACGGCTTATGAGGAGTAGCTACAAGAGGTTCTTTGACCGATATATTCACATTTTCCACGCAGCGTTCTTCATCCGATAGAGGGATATCTACATCACTTTCAATACCGAACTTCTGAAGGTACCTTCTCGTTATCTCGTCCGGCGGAAAAAAGGCTGCTTTGGCACCGGTCTCGGCGGCCACGTTGGCGATGGTCAATCTATGATCCATGTTCAATCCTACTTTGTCAACGAACTCTATAGTCTTGTAGTTCGCTTCATATCTTATCTTTTCCAGCATCGAGAGCGCTATATCATTTCCGTCTCCCCCCTCCGATATCTCGACTTGGATCGTTTCGGGGACCCTGAACCATGTTTTCCCCTTCTTCAGTATCTCTACCGTATCGCTGGAACCGAATCCTATACCGAAGGCTCCTAGGGCCCCATAAGTCGTAGAATGACTGTCTATCCCAGCCACCAATTCCCCGGGTAAAACTCTACCTTCACACATGACCTGGTGACAGATCCCTTCGAATTCGACGTGATCCGTTATACTTTTCTCTTCAACGAACTCTCTCAAACGTTCAACAAAATTTGCTCTCTCTACCGTGCTCGGAGGGCAAAAATGATCTACAACGCTCGTAACTTTCTCGGGATCCCAGATATCTTCTCCTTCCATATCGTCGAAGATCAGGGGAGCGTTGCCGTCGTGGAGCATCACCCTGTCCACTTCTTTAACGACGTATTCGCCTTCGTCTCCTTCAAGAAATCTTTCCGAAACAGTCTTCATCCTTCACCTTTTACTTCAGAGACCAGCTCCCAGAACCTATCTTCTGAGAATCCCAGCATCTCTTTATTATATTCGTCCTTTTTTTCCAGGAACTCGTCTATCCGGCGCTGTCTATGAGTGGTCTTTTCTTCTTCTATCCTGTCCAGAACTTCCTCTATCTGCTCGTCGGTCAAAGAGACTCCCTTGGAATCTAAAAGCTCCCTCACGTTGGTCGGTCCTGAATGTTTTCCAAGCACGAACTCGCGCTCTCTGCCCACCTCTTCGGGAGAGATCGGTTCGTAGGACTCGGTATGAGAAAGAACGCCGGAAACGTGAACTTCACTCTCGTGCCTGTACGAGTTGTATCCAGAGATGGGCTTCTGCGGGGAGAGATAGATGCCGGACTTCCTTTCCACCATCTCTGAAAGCTCGTAAAGCAGGGTGGTATCCACACCTGTATCGGTATCGAACAACTTTTCTATTATCATCACTACCTCCTCTAAAGCAGGGTTGCCTGAACTGTCCCCCAACGAATTTACGGTGACCGTGGGATAGTTCACACCTGCTTGAACCGCCGCGGCGGTATTCGCCACGGCGAGACCGAAATCATTGTGGCAGTGTACGCCCCATCCTTCTCCTCCTACTTCGTCGATGAGTTCAGAGGTGAAGGAATACATCGCCTCCGGCGTTATAGAGCTGGCGGTATCGCATATTATCAAACGGTCCGCACCTCTCTCTCTGACTTCACTCAATAAATCGATAACAAAATCTGGATCGGAACGAGTAGTGTCTTCGCTTATGAAGTCGAAGTTCACTCCTCTTTCAGTGGCATAGTCCACGGCTTCGATCACCTCTTCGAAGCACTCGTCTTCGGTCATGTCCTCTTTGTAGTGCAGGTGAAATTTGCTGGTGGTCGAAAATATGTATAGGTTTTCTACGCCGAGATCTATCGCCGCATCTATATCCTCTTTTCTGCATCTGACAGTAGCTCCCACCTCGGCATCGAGGCCAGAAGAGACTAACGTTTCAATAGATTCTCTTTCTTTCTTGGACATCATCGGGAAGCCCGCGTCTATTACGGAAATTCCAGCCCGGTCCATCAGCTCGGCTATCTCCATCTTATCATTCAGATCAAATATTACCCCTGGACTCTGTTCGCCGCCTCTCAGCGTTTCGTCCCATATGTGTACTTCATCCGGTACGTTTTTTTTGTCCATAAACCGGGTGTTGTTATCTTCAATCAAGCGATGCATCTTAGCACCGGTTGGTCATCTGAGATGAGATATAAAAAGGTTGCTAGATTTTGTTAGCAGTGTCCTTTTTGTTCTTTGTATAGATGGTAAAATTTCTAGAAAATCTAATAAGCACATCTACCCCAAATTACTTATGTTTTATTCACACATATATTATACTGCTCTCAGGGGCAAAGGGGTTGAGACATGAAAAAAGATGTTCGGGTATTTGAGGACAGCGACACCCTTAAGGTTGGGCTCGAACAGAGCCGGAAAAAGATCTTGAAACTGTTGAAAGTCAAAAATATGACTATCTCTCAGATATCGGAGGCGTTAGAGAGAGATCAATCTACCGTTTACAGGCACATAAAAAAATTGGAAGAAGCGGGCTTCATCGAAGTGAAGGGAGAAAAAAAAGAGCACCACATACCGGAAAGAGTATATGGGAGGACCGCAGAGATTTTTCTTCTCACCCCGGAACCGATGGACAAGGGCGTGGGGATGCAGTGGAAAAACGAAAGAGTAGATAGGTCTTTAAATATTTTAGAACAATCCGGTTTAGAATGCAACGGAGGTGAAGAGATAGTCGATGAACTGTCCGATTTTTTAGAAAAAGTCGATGAAGAAATACTCGATGATATGACGAGTTCATTTTCAGATCGGGAAGATATCGATTTCCTTTCATTGATGCAATCGCAGTTTTTAGCGGAACTCATAAAGATAGAGAATGATGAGTCTCTTAAGGAAGAACTCGAAGATATAGTTAATAAATTTGAGATGTGAATGTTCAAATATATGTGTTTGAAATAGAGGGTGTGGATCATGAAGAGCTATGAACTCTTAAGGAGGACTAAATAAAGGCTAGATAGCATGGAAGGAAGTTTAGATCTGAACGAGAAACTCGAAACCGATGCTTTAAGCTTGATCGGATCTATAGAAGATGCAGTTTTAGTTACTGATCTGGATGGAGAGATATTGAAGACGAATGAGAGGTTCGAGGAAATAACTGGTTATACCGAGGAGGACCTCGCTGGTGAAAATGCCCAGACTATGGCTAAAAAAATAATCAAAGATGAGGATGAAGAAATAGCTCTAAAAGTCTTGGGAGAAAGGTCCTTCGAGGAAAAACTCCCTGATCCTATAGAGATAAATATCGAATCTAAAGGAGGGGAAGAGAGATACATAAATCTGAGGGTCTCTTTGATAGAGGATGAAGAATGGGAGAAAAGTCTAAATGTGGCTATCGCGAGAGAGATCACAGAAGAAAAGGAGAGGGAAAGGACCCTGGAAAAGAGCAGAAAAAAGTATAGAAAGATACTAGAGGTTTCTCCGGAAGGTATCGTAGTGCATCGAGATGGTAAATTACAATATATAAACCCCTCTGGAGCGGGTATACTCGGTATGGAGGATAGAGATGAGCATATCGGAAAATCGATAATGAAAGTAGTTCATCCAGATTATCGGGAAAAGGTCAAGGAGAGAGTAAAAAAAATGACAGAGGAGGGGAAAAGCGTTCCTTTGATAGAGGAAAAATTTGTCCGTGTAGATAACGGTGAGGATATCGACGTAGAAGTGGCGGCTGCACCTATAGAAATTGAGGGGGAGACATCCGTGCAAGTGATATTTAGAGACGTCAGTGATCGTAAAAAGGCCGAAATTGCCTTGAAGCAGAGAGAAAGAAAGGTGAGAGATCTTTACGAATCTACGGTAAAATTCGAGAGATGTAAATTCAAAGAAGATGTCTTTGAAGTAGCTTTAGAGTCAGCTAAAAACATACTTGATTTTTACTCCTCCAGCATCCATATGGTTGAAGATGATGACCTGGTGATAAAAGCGACGACCGATGATGAGATAGAAGAGGGTAGGAGGTTCCCATCCGATGGAGGTATAAGAGGATTAACTTATCAAAACTATGAATCATATCTGATCGATGATCTGTCAGGGTGGGAAGAAGCGAAACCTACTAATGAGAAATTCGAATCGGTTATAAGTGTACCTATCGGAGATGTAGGGGTGTTTCAGGCTCTATCGGATGAAAAAGGTCATTATGATGAATTCGATCTTGAGATGGCGAGGGGTCTAGCCACTCACATAAAAGAGGCTGCTGACAGGATCAAAGCGGAGAAGGAGTTGAAGGAGCGTGAGGCAAAATTTAGATCCCTATTCGAGGCTTCACCGGACGCTATATATTGGATAGATGAAGATGGATACATCCAAGATGTAAACAGGGTTTTCGAGGAGAAATTGGGTTATGAAAAGGAAAAGATCATAGGGAAACATTTCACCGATGCCTGGTTCGTCGATGAAGAGTATATAGAAAAGATGAAGGAGAAAAAGAGACGGAGGATGGAAGGCGAAGATGTCGATCCTTATACGATCAAAATTGTAGACAATCAAGGAGATGCCCATTATTCTGAACTCAACGTTCATCAGGTGAAAGAAGAGGAGGGAGATAGAGGAAAAATAGTCGTGAGCAGGGACATCACCGAGCGGAAGAGAGCCGAAGAAAAACTTCGGGCCTCTGAAAAGAAATTTAGGGGAATTTTTGAAGCGACTCCAGATCCTGTTTTTCTGCTTGATGACGATGGAAACTTTGTAGATGTGAACGAAAGTGCTCTAAAGAGATTAGGTTTCAAAAAAGGAGAAATAATCGGCTCCTCATTATGGGACGCTCCCTTCTTCCCGGATGAAACGATTGAAAAAACCACTAGGAAATTTGAAAAAAGAAAAGAAGGAAAGGAGGTTCCCCCATATCCCGTAGAGCTGAAATGTAAGAATGGAGAGCGGATAACCGTTGAAGTCAATGTAGGAACTTTCGAAGATGACCATTTTGATGGTGAAATAGTTATCGCTAGAGACATCACCGAGCGGAAAAAGGTGGAAGAAAAATTGAGAGAGAGCAAAAAAAGGTACCGTCTTCTCACCGAGGAAGTGAACGACCTGATATTCATGGTCGATCAGGAAGGAAAATATCTTTTTGCCAACGATGCACATGAAAGGATTCTAGGTTACGAACCCGAGGAACTCATCGGGGAAAAAGTTCTCGAGTTTATTCATCCTGATGATAGGAAAGATATAAAAGAAAAATTAAGGACCGATATAAAACATGGATATTCAGAAGGTGAAGCTAGAGCTGTAACAAAAAACGGATCCTATCGCTGGGTCGAGGCACATGCAAGACTACTCCCCGAACAAGAGAAGATTTTAGTGGTGAACCGGGATATAACGGAACGAAAGAAGAGAGAAGAGAGGATAGAACACTTGA
>CAYWYD010000031.1:0-14014 GCA_964462425.1 uncultured Thermoplasmata archaeon | reverse complement strand
GTGAACCGGGATATAACGGAACGAAAGAAGAGAGAAGAGAGGATAGAACACTTGAACAGTTTACTGCGTTCTATAAGAGAGGTCAATCAGCTCATCACCAAGGAGGAGGATGTTGAAGAGATCATGGAAGAAGCTTCTACCCTTTTAAGAGAGACACGTGATTACTCAAAAGTCTCGATAATGCTGATTGAAGCGGGGAAAATAGATCTCCATATAGGGGATCTTGACGTGACTAGGATTGAGGGTATAGATGATAAGATCGAAGAACTTAGAGCGACAAAAGAACCCTTGATGATATCAAAAGATGAAGGAGCCGGCCGTAGGGTTCTAGTACCCCTCATCGATAAGGAAATGGAGGGTATCCTAGTTGTCGATATCCAAGGTGAAGTCGACGACGAAGAACTTGATCTTTTAGAGGATATAGCTAGTGATCTTGCTCTCGCTAAAACTAAAAAAGAAACTGAAAAGGAGCTGAAGAGATCTTTAAAAGAGAAGACCGTTCTCCTAGATGAGATAAATCATCGGGTTAAAAACAATATGCAGGTCATCTCCAGCATGCTGACGCTGCAGGCAGAAAAAGAAGAGGATGAGGAGGCGGCTAGAGTCCTCCAGGAAGGACAGAGACGGATCCAGTCCATGGCTTTGATCCACGAAATGTTGTACCGATCTGAAGACATGGCCGAGATAGATCTTGCCGATTATATAGATGAATTGGTCGGTACTCTTTGTAGGAGCTATGGCATCGATGGTGAGAGGATCGAATTAGAAATGGATTTAGAGGATATCAAGCTCGGAATCAATAAGGCTAACCCGTTAGCCCAGGTACTTAACGAAGTGATCTCAAATTCCTTAGAACATGCTTTTCCGGAAGCTTATGAAGATCAGGGAAAATTGAATATATCGACTTCACTGAGCGACGATCAGAATATCGAAGTAGTGGTGAGCGACAACGGGGTGGGAGTACCGGAACATATAGATCTAAAAGATTCTAAAACTTTTGGTTTACGGCTGATAAATATGTTAGTAGAAGACCAGTTGGGTGGAAAGATAGAGGTAGAAAAGGATGGAGGAACGACCTTCAAGATTGAATTTGAAAGAGAGTGAAAATCATGCCTGATGGAAATATACTGATAGTAGAGGATGAAAGGTTGGTTGCAGAGGACATCAAAGGATCATTAGAAGATCTTGGTTACAATGTGACCGGCATAACGGATAGTGGAGAAGAAGCTATAAAAAAGGCAGAAGAACATGAGCCGGATTTGGTCCTCATGGATATAGTTTTAAAAGGAGATAAGGACGGGGTCGAGGCAGCCGATAAGATCAAATCCGAGTTCGACATACCTGTCATCTATCTCACCGCCTATGCGGACGATAAAAAACTGAAAAGAGCGAGAGTGACCGAACCCTATGGGTACATCATAAAACCGTTCCGGGAGAGAGAGCTGCACAGCAATATCGAGATGGCATTTTACAAACACGAGATGGAAGAAAAACTGAAGCAGAGCGAAAGGAGGTACAGGGCTATCTTTGAAAACAGTGGAAGCCCCATGGCTATACTTGAGAAGGATAAAACTATCTCGCTGGTAAACGAAGAGATGGAAGAACTCAGTGGATACAGTAAAGAAGAGTTAGAAGGAAAGAAGAAATGGACAAAAATAGTGAGCGAGTCTGATCTCGAGCGTATGGAAGAGTTCCATGAGAAAAGGAGGCAGAACAGCGAGGAGATACCTGATACCTATAATTTTACGCTGATCAATAGGTTCGGAGATGCGCGGGACATGATCATTCAGGTGGGGATGATACCAGGGACCGAGAAAAGTATTGTTTCTCTAACCGATGTCACCAAGAAACGCAAAATGTTCGGAGCGCTGAGAGAAAGCCAGGAGGCTTTCAGATCATTGTTCGAAAATAGTTACGATGCCGTGGCCTTGATAAATCCTGAAGGAAAATGTGAAGGTATCAACGATAATTTCTGCGAATTGTTTGGATACTCCGAAAAAGAACTCACAAAAATGGATTGCAGAGAGATACTTACAGAGGAGAGTGCAGAAAGATTCGAGGACCTTCTAGATGAGATGTTTCTACACAGTCTAGAGAAAAAAAGCAACAAGATGAAGGGAGTTACTAAAGAAGGTGAAGAGATATCTATCGAGGGAAGATTGACGCTTGTAACGAGTCCTGATGAGGACCCTCTATATTTGATCTGGAATATCGAGATTTGAAGTAAGATAAAGAAGGGAAACGGAGCGATGAAAATGGAAAGGGGTGGGGAGGCCCATATGACTAGACCATCCCGAATCTATGTTTGAAGGAGGGAGAATATGAAGAAAAAAGATGAGATATTCGTCGGAAGAGAGGGAGAACTGAATACTTTAAAAAATGAATTTGAAACAATGATAGAGGAGAGTGAAGGACGCTTCATCATGATCACGGGTAAACCAGGTATTGGAAAGACGGCGTTGATAGAAAGTTTTATCGATCAATATGTCGATGATGCAGACGTAATAACCGCTAAAGAGACCTGTTTGATCGAAGGAGAGAGTGACTTACAGCCCTTTTTTGACCTGTTCAAGGAGATAGATAAAAAAGAAGAGAAAGAAGAAAGTTCAACCGCTCTTGGATTCATCGGGCTTGAAGAAGGAAAAAATAAAAAGCAAAGTGAAGAGATATTTGAGAACACTGAGCAACCTGTTTACGAATTGTCTTGGCGTCTATTAGAGTTGTGTGAAAAAAAACCGATGGTAATCGGTATAGAAGATCTCGATCTAGCTGATAAGAAAAGTATACTTCTACTCCGGCATCTTGCAGATAAGATAGAGGAACACCCTCTCTTTTTGATCGGATCCTATCGGGAGACGGAATTGGATAAAAATCCCTTTTTAAGGCGCTCGATCCCAACCCTGATCTATAAACAACCAAACAACAAGAAGATAGAGCTCTCGAGTTTAACGAAGGAAGAATCTAGTAGACTCATAAACGAGCTTTTGTCTGAGAAACCACCAGAGGATTTTATAGAGATGATCCACGGCTATTGTGCTGGGAATCCACTATTTATCGAGGAGATAGTCGATCAGCTTTCGGAGACGGGTAAGATAAATCCTAGTAAAAATGAATATCCGGACAAAATCAAGGAGATTGAGGGGACTCCTTTGATGGAAGATATAATGGAAAAAAGGGTGAGTAGTTTAGACTCTGAGCTGAAAGACATCTTGTCGAAAGCCACTGTTTTAGGATACAAGTTCTCTTCTGACCTCCTCTTTGATCTAACCGATATAGGGGAGATGGAGTTCTTGAAAAGACTTGATACCCTCCTCGATAAGGAATTTATTAAGGAATCTGATGAAGAAGATGTTTACGAGTTTACTCATCCAGCACTTCGAGATCATCTGTACAGTTCAGAATCCGATCTACACGAGAAATTCTTTCAAAATAGGATCGCGGAGGTTCTAAGTAGAAAAACCGATAGTGAAGAAAGAGATTGCTACTCATCGTTCTTGATAGGAGACAATTATAAAGAAGCCGGTAAAGAGGAACAGGCATTAATTCATTATCTCAAGGGAGCAGAAAAGGCAACACGGGATGGGAGATTAAAACTAGCGGCCGCATTCTATGAAAAAGCGATATCTATTGCAGAGGATCTTGAAGACGGAAAAGTTAATAAATCTACAATCATCGAAAACGGAGCCGAAACTTTCTCCGAGCTAGGTCAGAAGTTGAAGAAAAAAAGTCCTGAGGAAGCTCAAGAGTATCTACAGAGAGCTAATATGCTCTATAATAGATTAAATGAGCTTGGAAAATAGGGAAGTTAAGAACAATGAGAATCTTTATCCTGATCATCGACAAGTTTAAAACATATAACGCCGATATTAATAACAGGGAAATTAGAGAGGATAATCATGAGATCACTCAGTAAGCATATCATGTACAATCTACTGATCATCCTTATACCCTTAATTTTAGTTATATCTGCCGTTAGTTATTATAGATTTGATGCGAATATAAAAAGTAGCATGGACATGCAGGAAGACAATTCTATTGAAACCATCAAAGAATCGATTAAGATGATCGAGAACAGAAACGAGATACTAGGTGATATGTACGCTGAGGAGATGGAAAAAAATTCTGATATCTTTTTGGAATCCTATAATGAGACAATCTTGAACTCTGATAACGGAACTGAGAGTAACATAACTGATATGAACTTAGCCTCTCTCAACGATGAATTAGAGTGGGGGATACATGTAGATCGGGCTGACCTGTATATCATAAATAGAACTGGAGTGATAGTCAACACCACATATGAAGATGATCTAGGCCTGGATTTTAAAGAGGCAAATCCTCAGTTTTATAATAACAAGTTGAAACCGATATTCGAAGAAGGTGACTTTGTCGCTGAGCCGGTCACGGGGGAGACTACAACGGGAAAATTACGTATTTATTCATACATGCCTACGCCCGATGGAAAATATATCTTAGAGATAGGTCTATTCTCTGAAGAGATCGAGGAGATGGTCGGATCCGCTGGTTATCTGGATACCGCAGAAACGTTAGAAGAGATGAATCCATATATCAAAGACATACGGATCTTTGATGGCTTGGGAAACTTACTTGGAAATCCAGAACGGAATATAAGTGAGGATACAATAAGTACGGTAAAAGAAGTTCATGATACTGAATCTAACAAGACCATCCATGAAGACGACCAAAACGAGAGAATTAGATATATACCGGTCTATATATCCCGTAATCCAGAAAATCCTCACAGAGTCGTCGAATTAACCTTTGATGAAGGCCTAAAATCTGAAAGGTTGAGACAAAATGCTTTGATCCATCTATTGGTAGGTTCTCTTTCTATATTCATAATAGCAGCCGCTGTTCCGTACATCTCAAAACGTCTCTCCAAACCTATCAACGAGATGGTAACCGATATAGAGGATATAGGGAAGGGAAACCGAGATAAGATAGAAAAAGAACCTGATATCGATGAGCTAAATGCTCTGAAGGAGACTACCAACAAGATGGTAAAGAAGTTGAAAAGATCTCTGAAAGAGAAAGATCTTCTTCTAGATGAAATAAATCACCGGGTCAAAAACAACATGCAGATCATCTCCAGCATGTTAACACTGCAAGAAAGTAAAGAGAAGGACGAGGAACGATCGAAACTTCTGCAGGAAGCACAGAGCCGCTTACAGTCGATGGCTATGATCCACGAGAGTTTATATGAATCCGAAGATATGACACAGATCGATCTAGGCGATTATATCGAGAAATTGGTGACAAATATATATCGAACTTCAGACCTCAGTCATGAAGAAACAGAGTTAGAAACGGATTTAGAGGAAATAAAACTTGGCATCGCCCAGGCTAATCCATGCGCTCTAGTTGTCAACGAACTGGTCACTAACGCCATATGGCACGCTTTTCCGGACAATCATGACGGGGAAAAAAAATTGAGAGTAACCACCTCGTCGGTCAACGAGAGGACTATAGAAATCATCGTGAGTGATACGGGGGTGGGTATTCCTGATGAAATAGATATAGATGATCCGGAGAGCTTCGGACTTCATATCGTGAATATACTCGTCAAAGACCAGTTGGACGGTGAGATCGAGGTAGAGAGAGATGGAGGAACGACCTTCAGGATCAGATTTGAAAAGTAAAGCGTAAGTTTTGATAAGTTCTTGACAACAACATGTTTTTATATCCTTTAGTTTTCCATCCATATAGACTTCAGTTAAGATAACCATGACGGACGATATAGACGAACAGATTAAGGAGATAGAGGAGGAGATCCGAACCACTCCCTACAATAAATCCACTGAGCAGCACATAGGGCGTTTGAAAGCTAAAATAGCTAAGTTGAAAGAGAAGAAAGAAAAAGTGGAGAAAGGAACATCGGAAGGAGGTGGAGGCTACGACATCAAGAAAGAGGGAGACGCAACCGTAGCTCTCGTAGGACTTCCCAGCGTAGGAAAAAGCACGCTGTTAAACAAGCTGACTAATGCGGAAAGCGAGGTCGCCAATTACCACTTCACCACTCTCGACGTGATACCTGGAGTGATGAAGTACAACGGCGCGGAAATACAACTTTTAGATCTCCCGGGCCTAGTAGAAGGCGCGGCCGAGGGCAAAGGTAGAGGTAGAGAGATCTTGTCGGTTATCAGGAATGTCGATCTCATAATCATCATAGGAGATGTTTACAGGAGAGACATCTCTAAGGTCGAGGAAGAACTTCGGACCCACGGGATTAGAATAAATCAAGAACCTCCAGATATAAAGATAAAGGAAAAGGACAGAGACGGGATCAGGATCAACACCACCGTCGAACTAGATGAAATAAGTAAAGAAACGATAATGAACATATTGAGAGAGTTCGGTTACGTGAACGCTAACGTCGTTATAAGGAGTAATATAGATGATCAAGAGTTGGTGGACTATCTGAGCAGGAACAGGGTTTACCTTCCAGCTTTCCCGATAATAAACAAGATGGACCTGATGGATGAGACAAAAAGAAAAGAGATCGAGGAGAAGCTGGATGATCGAAATCCTCTTTTCATCTCAGCAGAAGATGGTGAGGGGATAGAAAAGGTGAAGCAGAGGATATTTGACGAGCTCGATTTTGTCAGGATCTTCTTGAGGCCCCAGGGTGAGAAGGCGGACGATGAACCTATGGTACTAAAGGAAGGAAGCACCGTAGAAGACGTCTGCAAAAAACTCCACAGCGATTTTTTGGACAATTTTAGATACGCTCGGATATGGGGGCCTACCGCAAAATTTCCAAAGCAAAAAGTCGGGTTGGATCATGAACTCGCGGAAGGCGACACAGTGAGGATAATCACGGGGTAGGTCTCGATCAAAGCTTTAGTTAGGTTTAAATCCCACTTCCCGGATTGATGATAGCTATGAAAGAGATAATATCGAAAGCCATGAGTTCTGGGTTGGACTTTTCCCAGAAGGGGGTTTTGAAGTCTTTTCTATACAAGATGGATCTCGACGAAGAAACTTATGATCGTGTCTACGTGAATCTGAAAAACAATGCCCTTAAAGAAGAAGTGGCGAAAGTCCCATTTGAAAACAGGATCGTTCTTGTTCCTCAATGCCTTAGGCATCCCGAGGACTGTGAAGCGGAGATGGGTGAATATGGTTATAAGTGTGAACATTGCGGTAATTGTGAGATCGACGATATAGTTTCAGAAGCTGACGAACTCGGTTATTCCGACCTTTTCATCGTTCCGGGGTCCAGCATGGCTAAAAATCTGTTGAAGGAAAAAAATCCGGAAGCGGTGCTAGCTGTCGCGTGTCATCCCGAGTTGGTGGAAGGTTTCGAAGCGGGCCACGTTTTCGATATACCGATAAACGGAGTTCCTCTGGGGAAAGAAGGATGCGTGGACACCGAAGTGGACGTCAATAAAGTGAAGAAAAAACTTCAGATACGAAGTGATTGATACCGATAAGATGTGCGGTGAATTCCCAGTTTTTGGAGTCTGCGGTGTATCGGACACCGGAAAGACAGCTTTGCTCTGCGATCTAGTGGAGGAATTGACCGAAAGGGGATACGATATCGCCACTATAAAACACACAAGAGGAGAATTCAGTATAGATGAAGAGGGTAAAGATACGTGGAGACATTCAGAAGCTGGGGCAGAATTGGTCGTTTTCTCCACCGCTGAAGAGACGGACTTTCTCGTCAAAAAGGATCTGGATCTAGAGGAGATCATGTCCGGGATAGAAAAAATAGGGTGCTATGATGCGGTCCTCATAGAAGGTATGAAAGAAGCGGATATCCCGAAGATCGACTTGAACGGTGACAAAAATGAAATGGAATTTGATGTGCAGAATCTCGCGGATAAGCTCGAGAAAAAGATAGAGATAAACGATATCCTTAACTCTTTACCTGAGAAGGATTGTAAAAGATGCGGATATGAGAGCTGTAAGGAGCTAGCATCAGCTATATGGGAAAAAAAAGAAACTTTAGACTCGTGTGAATACCTTGAAGAAGAGAAAGGGGGAAGAGTCGAACTTCTAATCGATGGAGAGGAGGTCTCTCTAGGACGGTTTCCTTCCCAGCTCATAGAGAGCACCATGAAAGGGATGATGAGTTCTTTGAAAGGCGTTGAAGAGATGGGAGAGATAAAAGAAATAGAATTGAAGATCTCAGAAGAGGAAAAACGATGAAGATACTGGGAGCGAGGATAGATGGACCTAAAAGTGCCGAGGACATCTTCGGGAGAGTAGATTCCTATAGAGAAGAGAACGATATATTCATTCAGCTCTTCGACGCAGAAAAAGTGATCGGTGAAGAACATCTTATCTGGGCCCTTCAAAAGGCCGAAGAGGCCTTTGATGACGGTAGCAATAGGGCGAACAGTCTCGAGATGGAGACCCTTCTATGGGCCTCCGCTCAGTGGCAGATAAAAGACGCTATAGATAAGATGGGGATCGATGATGGAGCGGAGGAAGTCGCGCTGATCGTAGAAAAAGATGAAGACGCCTTTTTGGAATACATGAGATGGGTCAAAGATGACGATATTCTAGAACCAAGCAAAGAAAAATTGAAGAATTTCGGTTTAAAAGACGAAGAGATAGGTTCAGTCAGCGGCCCTTTCGATCTAGTCTTCGAAAAGATGGCGACGTCTATTTTGTGAAGAAGTTAAACCTCCGACATAAGACTTATTAGGTCTGAGAGAATAATGAGTCTCAACTCAGATCTAAATTTGAAAAGGTGTTGATGATGTCAGGACATTGGGGAAAATTGTTGAGGATCGATCTAGGAAATGGTGATGTCGAGACTGAAGAACTTTCGGACGAATTTCTGAGAAAATTTATCGGAGGGGCCGGATTCACATCCAAGATATTGTATGATGAAGTGGACGAAGAAGTCGATCCACTCTCTGATGAGAACAAGTTGATAATGGCGCCCGGTCTGTTGGTCGGTCCAAAGGTACCGACGGGATCGAAGACAGCGTTCGGATTCAAAAGTCCGCTGACCGGCGGTTATGGAAAATCCATGGTTGGTGGAAAGCTGGGTGACGAATTAAAGAAAGCCGGCTATGACGTACTCGTGATCGAAGGCAAAGCCGAGGATCGCTCGGTGGTGATTATTGAAGACGGTGAAGTGAAAATAGAAGACGCTGGTGATGTCTGGGGAAAAGATACCCACGAAGCGGGCGATATGATAAAAGAAGAGTACGGCGATGTTGAGACCGCGGTTATCGGACCCGCTGGTGAAGAGCTATCGAAGATATCTCTAGTAGAATGTAACGAAAGACAGGCGGGAAGAGGCGGTATCGGGGCAGTCATGGGCTTTAAGAATTTGAAAGGTATCGGTATCAGCGGGTCTAAGGATTATCCAATACATGACGAAGAAGAATTGGAAGAACTTATCTCTAAATACAGGAAAGATACTCAGGAACAAGGTAAAACCGATATGCAGTACGGTTCCGGAGAAGCCCTTCATCCATTGAACGTCGAAATAGGTGCTTTCCCGGTCAAGAACTGGGAAGCCGGTTACTTCAAAGAGGCGTATGAGAAACTTGACGATCCGGAAGCTGGAAGGATAGACATCGACCCGAGAAAATGGACTGAAGAATATAGAGACGGTAGGAGACCTTGTCCGTACTGTACAAAGCCGTGCAGCCAGTTCTTCAAAGCTGAAGATACTCCTTACGGCGACATAGGTATAGATGGTCCAGAATACGAGACTCAGTATTCACTGGGTGGGAACTGCGGTGTAGATGATGTCGAGGCTGTAGCTAAAGCTAATGAATTATGCGACAAACTCGGTCTAGATACGATCTCCGCGGGAGTCACTATCGCATGGGCTATGGAAGCCTACGAGAAAGGAATGCTGGAGACAGATCTGGACTTAGAATTCGGTAACGCGGAAGCGATGATAGAAGCTGTGAGGAGGATGGGGAAGAAAGAAGGTGAACTCGGGAAACTTCTTTACGACGGTGTGAAAGAAGCCACTGAAAAGTTAGGTAAGGGCTCTGAAGAATTCGCCATCCACATGAAAGGTATGGAACCTCCAGGATACGAAGCTAGAGGTATGTTCGGTATGGGACTCGCGATGGGCGTCGCGCCGAGAGGTGGAGATCATCTAACGTCCTGCGCTTATGCCTTGGACTACGGAGGCAGCTTCTGGTATTTCGACGACTACGAGAGAAGAGACGTGATTTCCAAAGGATTCCCGCTGAAGATGATGGAAGACCTGATGATGATCTTCGACATGACGGGCATCTGTAAATTCTCCAGAGGGATCTACTTGGACAAAAATCAAGTCGGTCTCGTGAACGCCATCACAGGTTGGGACGTCAGCAACGGCGATCTGTTGAGAGCTGGAGAGAGAGGCCACAACGTCGCCAAGGCCTACAATATAAGAGAGGGATTCCTAAGAGAAGACGACTTCTTACCTGAAAGGGTGTACAGAGAAGAAATTCCATACGGTCCGAACGAAGGCGCCCGGATCAAGCGGAGGAATTACGAGAAAGCTTTAGACCGGTATTACACTGCGAGAGGTTGGAGCTTAGAAGGCGTTCCTACTAAAGGTAAACTAGAAGACCTCGACCTTCCGGATGTAGCCGAAGATATTGGTGCTGTTAAACAATAGACAAAACTAAAACCTCTTCTTTTTCTTTCGCTCTCATGATAGAGAAGAGACTATAACCCGACAAGATATTGTAGGAGCTCACCTAGAGCATAAGTTCCCCCGACCGCTATAAAGGTGGCTAAAACCCAAGCTCCAGAAGTGAAAGCCATCTTCCTCTTTCCGACGTTCGATTTTCCGACTACTAAGCCGCTCCCTATAATAGAAGCGATGATCGCTTCATTGAACGAGATGGGGATGCCGAACAAGATGCCTATCTGTGCGAGGATAGCGGCGGTCCCGAGAGCTGCGGCGGATCTTCTTGGACCTATATTGGAGTACTCGAAGGAAACTGCATCGATGATCATCGGAGAAAATAGCCACGCGCCCAGCAAGATGAAAAGACCGCCTAGTGCTAATAGAAAAATCATAGAGTAATCAAGCCCCTGGAGAGGACCTACCGCGAGCCCTACGGAGTTGGCTCCGGCATTATAGGCGACGAAAAGCCCCATAAAGAGAGTGAGATATCTGACCTCTTTTTTCGTGCTTTCTTTGGGTAGAAAATGTCGAAGGGTTTTAGAGATGGTGTACCCTATTCCTATCGCTAGAAAAGGGATCAATACCCAGTAGCCTACTACTCTCTGTATAGCCGGCCATTTGAGACCGTTTCCGAAACTTAAAGCGCTTCCGATCACCGCTCCGACCACGGTGAAAGCTGTCGGCATCGGATATTTAGTCAAAACGCTTATGATGACGAGCAAGGCCGCAACGATCAATATCGTTAGGGCCTGTAAGGTCGTGATTTCACCAAATATCATCCCGGATCCCACGGTGTTGGTGACGCTCCCACCCTGAATCAGGGCGCCTACGCAGGCCGCAACGCCGGCTAACAGCGCCGATTTCAGTATTCCGATACTTCCTGATGAGGTCACTGGGCCGAAGGCCGGAGGCACAGCTGATGCTCCTATCGCGACACTCATGAAAATAGAAGCGATGAATGCAAAAACGAGTATTATATCGATCATCACTTACCAGTTCTCATTTCAAATTCATCCTTAACTTTTTGCCTGAGCTCTTCGTCCGGGATGTTGATAGTAAGTTTGTAGTTCTCGCTCTCTCCGTTGTTGATCTTTTCTAGATTCACCGAAAAGTCCTCCGTATCAAAATAATAGGGGTTGAACCTTAACATCACTTCTTCGTATATCTTCTTCTCCAATATCCTTATAGATTTAATCGATTCGGCTTCGACCAAACGTTCCATGTTTTTTGAAGCTTTTTTGATGTTCTCAGTAGAGGGTTCATCACCGTTTACGCCGTTCTTTATCTTCTCTCCAGCGCTCGCTAATTCCTCTTTTGCACCGCTGTATTCTTCTTCTACCTCAGTCTCTTCCATACATGCATTTTCTGCGGTTTTCTCCGAGATATCTTCTTCGTCTTCTTCCTCCCGCGGTCTCCAATCGTTGTATTCCTCTATCGGCTCTTCATCTGGAGCATTTTCTTCGATGACCTTCTCAAAAGTCCTGGCAAAAACACAGATATCGGTCCACTGCCCCTCGAATTCCAAACCCGCATTAGTATTTTCTATATTGGGTTTGCTCATCGGGCTGATATGAGTAAGAAGGGTTATAAAAATGTTGCGAATGGGCACTATCTCAAGAAAGTGGTAGATAGGAATATTGGAGCAATAAAAATTCAAGATATAAAGAGCAAGTTATAAAGAGCAAGTTTCCACAAAAGATAAGTACTCTAATAACATTATCCTTTATGGTGACTTGATGGAATGGAGTGATAAAAAAACGGGATATGTTCTATTGGGGCTTGGAATCGCAATACTAGTCTTGATATTTGTTGTCACTCTGAACACTTTCTTGAATCCTGAATCT
Organism: uncultured Thermoplasmata archaeon; assembly: GCA_964462425.1. GTDB lineage: Archaea > Thermoplasmatota > Thermoplasmata > Halarchaeoplasmatales > Halarchaeoplasmataceae > Natronoplasma. The sequence goes on along the minus strand of CAYWYD010000031.1, from coordinate 1,546 downwards.
ATCGATCAGTTTTCCAAATTGGTCCCTGACGAGCCGTCAGACCGGGATATTGTTGTAGCGGTATGGCAGTTCGTGAGCATACTTATATACGTAGTAGCCGCCTTGTTATTATGGGTCATGGCTAGTGTAGGGAGCAGGATATCGAAACAAGGGATAAAGTTGATCCGTTCCTATAAGAAAAAGGAGGAAGAAAGAGCCGCTAGACCTAGACAGCCACCAAAGGAGCAGGAAAGAAGAGCAGGTAGGTCTAGAGAAGCCCCGCCGGAAGATAGAACCACCCTTGATAGAAGATCCCAGCGATCCCCGAGAGATAGGGAATAAAGGTGGAATATAGAAAACCTCTAGCTCAGTAGATTAACCGAGTTAGTAGGTAGAGAAAGGGTTATATTAAGGGATCTAAAACACCGTTGGTCCCTATGAATGTTGGTTTTCAATTTTTCCAAACCATGAGAAGATTGAGGACCTGTAATAGTTATTAACTATAAAAAGTCTCTATTTATCATCCCAAGACTTGTTAATATATTCGGGATTTACTTTTCATTCTTGAATTAAGGTTGATTTAGGTAGGATGATTCGAATTGGGAACAGAATATGATACTATCAAAGGACATCCATAAAGGTTTTCACTATTTTTATTGAGAAATAGTGAAATTCTTCAGTGTGTACACTGAAACAAAGGTAGTATAATGGATTGGTGAAGGGGGGGATGACTAACTTAACCAGGATCTAATTTTCTAGATATCTCTAAAGGTGACATGCCGGCGAACTTTCCGGTATTAAATTTCCGTTGGTTTAAGATGTGAAATAAGTTAGATAGCCAGTTTTTTAAGCTTTTGATAGTCTTGAATGATTTTGATTGATAAACGAAATCATCGATAAAGGAGTAGAGCTGCTCCATGACATTATTGGTTTCTGGTGTCATATTTTTTTCGAGCAGTTTTCTGTTTTTCTTGTATTTGTCTTTCAAATGTTTCATAGCTTTTTCAGACGTGCTAGTAAGTTCCTTATTCAACATTTTTTCTAATTTGTTTAGAAGATTAGTCGATCGAACTGCATTTTTAGACATGATCAATTTTTTACCAGTTTCATAGAACTCTCTATCTTTTTTGGGCACTTTGTCAAAAGTACCAAATTCATCAAGATATATTCTAGATAGTTTTTTCAACTGATGAAAAACACAAAAAGAATGTTGCTTGTCAGGTAGAACACTATTCACAGCATTGATGATAGCAGAATCTTCATCAGAAACTATCCTTTCGATATTTTCTTCACCTAACCTTTTCTTGATCCTTGAGAAAAGGGGTATCAATGCAAAATAAGGTGGTCGGATATCTGTGATTTGAAAGTCAAGTATAACTTTATCAGAAGTAGCAACGACATAGATAACTTTGTGTCTAAGTTTTTTCCATTCACTTTCATCAAACTCTCTGCCTCTACGTTTCTCTAGATATTTTCTCCAGCCATTTTTGATCCAATCTCCGTCACAATAAAGTGTTCCATCCTTCCTAAATGAAACGACCGATGGGGTCGTCCTGTTTCCTTCAGA
>CAYWYD010000030.1:10694-26413 GCA_964462425.1 uncultured Thermoplasmata archaeon | reverse complement strand
CCACTGTTGGTCCTGGAGAGATCGACCAAAACTACGTTTGGAACATAGTCGATGGGAAGGAATATCCGAAGCACGGCTGGAACTAAAACGTTAGGTCTAGGCGAGAAGATCGGACATATTCGGTAAAAGGAAAAACCCTTTCTTTCTTTTTTGATCTCCTATATTTCAGAGGAGAGTTCACAGTGGCTTGAGCCATGAAAAGATCAGAGAGTTATAATATAGGCCACGGCTCTAACTATGTGCAGATAATGGCGCCGAAGGCCGAGCATTATTTGCTCGATGCAAAGGGGTTTGTTCCCAAGGTGGTTAACATTCTGAAACGGGAATTTTTCTCTTCAGGCGGACAAGAGATATACTGGAAAACATGAGCACTCGACCGAATATCTCGATCAAGTCTAGATTCTCGATAAATACGTGATAATCCCAAGTTATCTCTTCAAAAGTACTGAGCTAGGGAAAAATACCCCCCTCTAAATCCATCGATTTCAAAAAGTAACACTTTGTTATGAGAAGTGTGTTGACTTTCAAAGGACCAAAGTCTCCCGCTCCCTCAGTTACAAAGGCAGGAAAAATACAGGCACGCTAAATTCTTGACAGGCTAAAACCACGTTACGTTTATATAGAACGTAGATGTAAAATAGGCACTGATGAACCGTCTCGAATTGGTCGAGGAAGTCAGGGAGATACTTTCCAAGGCAGGGTTTTATCTCTCCCAGAGGCAGTACCAGCCCGGAACGCTTTTCGACGTGATAGCTAGAAAAGACGATAAGCTTTTCGTGGTCCGGGTGAGTATAAACGCCGATAGTTCTCAGATCAAAGATGCTAAGGAGTTGAAGGTTCTTTGTGAGGCCATCGACGCGTCCCCCCTTTACATATCGTTACTAGGCGGGCAAAAGAAATTGAAAAAAGGAGTCGTTTATTCGAGAAAAGGCATCCCTCTTATAACACCCGAGACCCTTAAAGATATGATCTTGGAAGGAGTGCCTCCCTACGTGTTCTCCGCTCCGGGTGGATTCTATGTGAAGATGGACTCGGAAATATTGGAAAAGGCTAGAAAGGAAAAAAAGATCTCACTCAACAAGCTCGCGGATATCGGAGGGGTGTCTAGAAAAGCTATACAAAAATACGAAGACGGCATGGGCGCGGATTTGGAAGTGGCGCTCAAGCTGGAAGAGTTCTTAGGTGAGGACTTGATCCTCCCTATCAATCCCTTTGAAAAAGAGGATTCCGATGAAGAATATCCGGAATCGTTAGAGAACTATTCTAAATTAGAGAGGAGCATATTCGAGTCTCTTAGATCGATAGGGTATAAGATCGTTCCTACCTGTAAATGCCCGTTTGAGGCGGTGACCGAGGATGACGACACGGTTATCTTGAGCGGTATCGAGTCCGAGAAAAACCAGGAGTTGAAGAAAAAAGCCGAAATGGTTTCCAACCTTTCGGATATAACTGAAAAGGATTCGGTCATATTCCTTCGAAAGGTACGGACCAAAAAAAATATCGAGGGGATCCCTCTCATAGCGGAGGAGGAACTCTCCCAGATAGAGGAAAGAAAAAAGATATCGGAGATATTGGCGGATAGAAAATGAACACACATAGTCTTCATATCGGGGAATCTAAAGTCCGTCTTTTGAGTATAGTGAAGGGGTTGGTCTCAGAAGGAGATGAAGTAAAGAGCAGCATAGAAGATTCGAATATCGATTTTGAACTCGGTGCGCTGCCGATATCAGAAGAGGAACTTGAAGGGTTGAATACACTCGTAGCTGAAGAATCGTTTGACGACGATGAGGAGGTAGACATCCAGCCCTCTAAACCCGAGAAGATATACGCCGAAAAGCTGAGTAGATTCGGAGAGGTAAGCCTTCCCCCACCCGCCTACACCGCCTTCTTGAACTACTGCTCGGAACACGAGATAGAGGTCGAGGCTTTCGATATGGACGAGGAACACTATACCATGGCGTACTGCGATCATGTTTCAGGGACGCAGTGGTTGAGGCAGGCGCTTAGGGAAAAAAGACTGCATAAAAAAAAGATCGAAGCTGAGACTCCTGAAGATTTTGCGGTGGAGTGGGATTCTGTCATAAATAAGCTGAATGGGTATCAGGATCTAGAGAAACATCGGGAAAAGGTGATGGCCAAGAATATAAAACGACTTTCAAAAAGAGGAGAATTGGTCGCATTGATAGAGGAAGAAAGGGTCCAAGGGGTAGTGGATCTTTTAAAAGGTGAGGATGAGTGATAATTGTGCCGGAAAACGATAATTTTCTGATAAATCTTAAATAATGAAAGGAATCATATCAAACCCCATAAAAAGATAATATATAACTCAGGAAGTGCCTTCCATGGAGGACAAAAAAAATTACATCCGCAAAAAGTTAAAAAAATATCGTGACCAGATACAGCAGTTGAGGTCTGAAAAGGAAGACCTTCAAAAAGAGATAGAAAGTTTAGAAGAAGAGAACAGAGAGGTTCTCGATGAAAAGCGGGAAACCTTAGAAAAGAAGGAACAGTATTTAGAGGAGATAGGTTCTGAATTCTCCGGAGATGCTGACCTAGAGGTGGAGGAAATAATCGAGGAACTCCAAGAAGAGAATCAGGAGTTAGAAAAAGAGATAGAAGAGTTGAATAAAGAAAATAAAAAGTTGAAAAAAAAGAACAGATACGGTGGGGGGTCCGTACTCAGATCGGGCAATGACATAATGCTGTGCACGAATACGGTGGTGGCCGGTGGAGTCGAATCTAACGGTGAAGTCGAATGTGAAGACGATGTTAGGGTAAGGGGATCGATCCAGAGCGACGGAGATATCAGATTAGAAGAGGATTGTGAGGTGGACGGCGACGTTATCTCACTTTCTGGAGATGTAGAGATAGGAGATAATAACGAGGTAAAGGGACTTATAAAAGGAGAAAAAGTTCAGATCGGGGACAATGTGAGCGCGGAGGACGTTGAGAGTGAATCGAACTTGGACATCGGTGAAAGTTCTGACCTTGCAGATATTTCGGCCGGCGGCAACGTCACTCTCGCCAAGGGCGTTTCCATAGAAGGGAGTGTCGAATATGTCGGGTCTTTGAATACTGGAGAAGGAGTAACTATAACGGAGTCAGTATTACCCAGGTCAAAGGAAGATCTCGAGGAGGAAGAAAAGATGGCCGAGAGTGAAGTGGAAGAAGAGATGAGTACCGGGGAAGAAATCGATCGGGAGGTAGAAGAGGAACCAGATGAGGAACTACAAGAAGTCGAAGAGCCGATGAGCGGGGAAGAGAGAGCTGATGATCAAGATATAACTGAAGAGACGGAGGAAGCGAAAAGAATCGAAGAAGGTATGGAAGCTCTGCAGAGAGAAGTGATGAATGAAGGTGAAGAGGGGCTGGAGGATATCCAAAAACCCTCTGAGATGGAGGGGGATAGAGAAGAGAATACAGTTGAAGAGAAGACCCCGATGGATAAAGTGATAGAACCGAGCCCTGAGGCTAGGAAGGAGGGAGAGATCGAGACTGAAAAAGTCTCTAGAGGCGGGAATAGGATAGAATGTCCTATATGCGAGCATTTGAACGACCCGGATGCAGAAAACTGTGAGATCTGTGATGCCGATCTTACGGCGTGATATCAGCTAACGAGGGAGATCAGTATGGATTTTGAGACATCGTCAGGAAGAGTTATAAAAGACCAAGAGAAACTTTCATTCGATTTCGTTCCGAAAGAGCTTCCGAGCAGAGAAGAACAGAGCCAGAAACTTTTCGGATTGTTCCGGGGAGTGGTCGAATCGAACGTGAATCAGAATGTTTTCCTTCACGGGCCGGTCGGAACCGGGAAGACGGTGACGGCCAAGAGATTTTGCATGGATTTTGAAGATTGGGCTGAAGATAAAGGAGAGACCATAGACTACGTATTCGTGAACTGTAGGAGAAGGAAGAATAACTCTTCAGCGATGTGGAAGGTGGTACATCATTTCGATAAGTCCTTCCCCGACCGCGGTTTTTCAGTGGACGAAATGATGGAGGTCGTCAAGGAAAAAATAGAGGAGAAAGGTATACATCTGATCGTAGTGTTGGACGAAGTCGATTATCTCATACAAAAAGAGGATTCTGATTTGATCTACCTGCTTTCTAGATTCGATGAAGAAAAATTGTCTCCGGAGGGCAGTATCTCTCTTATGCTGGTATCTCAGAAGAACGCTTTTCAACTTTTGGAAGAAAGCGCTAGAAGCTCGTTCAAACGGAGCAATCGAGTAAAATTTCCCAAATACACTTATGAGGATCTCGAGCCCATACTGGAGGATAGAGTCGAGATGGCCATTCACCCCGGCTCTATCACCGACGAAAACATCCGACTACTCGCGGAGATGGCCGGTAAAAGCGGTGAAGGCGGTGGAGATGCGAGGTTCGGTATAGAGTTGTTAGAAAAATCGGCTCTTCTCGCAGAGATGGACGGGAGAAACGAGGTCGTGGCTGAAGATATAAGGTCCGCTAAAGGTGAAGTAGGATCTTATCTAACTGAGGCTGAACTCAAGGGGTTAAACGAGCAGGAAAAACTCATCCTTCTCGCGGCAGCTAGAGCTCTCGAAAAAGAACCTTACACCACTACGGGTGATCTGAAAGAATTGTACAAGGTGATATGCGAGGAATACGGGGTGGATAAACTGGGGCACACAAGGTTCTGGAACTATTTGAACTCTCTTTCCGACGAAGGTTTTTTGAACACTAAAACGTACGCTGACGGTTCCGGCAGAACGACCAAAGTTTCCCTATCGGATATCACTTCTGAGATGTTGGAGAAGAAGATAGAAGAGATGATGAACGATAAAAATCGATGATCGATATGTTGGACAAAGATCAGATCCTTACTATAGCTGTTATAGTTTCTTTAGTCGGTATCTCGAGCCTTTATCTATTCTCGTCTCAGCAGACCACTCGAAGAGTCTCTATCTCCGAGATAGACGAGACGATGACTGGCACTCGGATAAGGACTGAAGGTTTTGTCTCGCAGATCAGCTGGTTTTCTTGGACCGTTGTATTGACCTTGAAAGAGTCGAATCATACTGAAGATATCACAGTGGTTTTCGATAGAGATATGGCGGATGATCTAGGGGAAGACAAGCGGGAGATAAGGTCGGGAGCTAAACTCAAAGTAGAAGGCAAATTTGAAGAATATGACGGAAAGCTCGATCTCAGTGAAGATTCAGTTCTTAGAGTCGATTCGATGGGCGAATTATCGATCGAAAAAGAGGCGTATTCCAGTTTTACCGAGATATCGTCGCTGTTAGAGAATCCACGAGGATACGAGGGTATAGGTGTAAAGATCCGAGGAGATATCATAAAGGAGAAGAAAGTTTCTAACCATACGATTCTTGTCATCTCCGGTTTTGACGACAGTTATTATGAACTTACTTGTGAGATAAGAGATTGGGCCCATGAAGATGACCTGGTCGGTAAACCGACGGTGGTGAAGGGATACTGGGAATATGAGGATAATGAGGGGCGGTGGAAGTTGATATCGTATGACCCGCCCACTTTGAAGGACGTAGATTAGGTAGGAAGGCATATTCCGCCGAAACCTTCAAATAGTTGATAACACCCATTTTTGGACCGTCAGGAGACCATGGCTGACCGACGGGTTTTTACCTGAGGAAAGTCCCCTCTCCATAGGAAAGGCGGATCAGCGCAAGCTGGTGTGGTGAGAGCCACGGTTCAGGGCGCAGAAACGAAACGTCCTTCGGGGAGCTGTGAGGCGTGCGAAGCACGCCGCAAGGCGTGTGAGTTAACCCGCCGAGCCTAGAACCGAAGGGAGCGATGAAACGGCCACTTTACCCCGCCGGAGCAAGTCCAAAGAAGCTGGGATGACCTTTCCGGGACCAGCAGGTAGGACGCGCAGGTGAATGTCAGCTCATAAACAAAACAGAAAGGGGCTTACATTGGTCACCTGACATCTTCCCTTTAAACATTGATGGAAGTAAAGCTTTAATACCTCTCCCCGCATAGGATTCCGGAGTGAAGATAATGAGCAAAGCATATTGTGTAAAATGCGGCGAGAAAGTCGAGATCAAGAATGCGGAGAAGACCGAGATGAAGAACGGGAGACCCGCGATGAAGGGCGAATGCCCGGACTGTGGTACTGGAGTGTACAGGATCCTCAGTTCCGATTAAACTTCTTAGAACTCCTTTTCTTTTTTTATGTTTATTATCGGTCTAGAAGGCACTGCCCATACAGTAGGCGTGAGCATCGTCGAAGATTCCGGGAAGGTACTGTCGAATCTTTTTGAGACCTACGATGAAAAGGAAGGTATACATCCTCGAGAAGCCGCCAACCATCACGCCTCTAATATAATACCTCTAATCGAAGGAGCGCTCGAAGAGGCCGGTATAGACAAGAAGGAGATCGGCGTGGTAGCTTTTTCTCAGGGACCGGGACTCGGCCCGTGCCTCAGGACCGTCGCCACGGCGGCTAGAAGTCTTTCTTTGTCTCTAGATGTTCCGCTCGTAGGGGTCAACCACTGTATAGCTCACCTCGAGATAGGGCGTTTGAGGACTGAGGCGGAAAACCCGGTCCTCTTGTACGTCTCGGGTGGAAACACCCAGATAATCGCGTTCACCAAGAACCGGTATAGAGTTTTCGGGGAAACGTTAGATATCGGTTTGGGAAACATGTTGGATAAGTTCGGTAGAGAGGTAGGCATGGATTTTCCAGCAGGGCCTAAGATCGAAAAGAAGGCTGAAGATGGGACGGAACTTTTGGATCTTCCTTACAGCGTCAAAGGCATGGACGTAGAATTTTCGGGGATAATGACCGCGGCCTTGAACCTCGACGCCTCTATCGAAGATAGGTGTTATTCTATCCAGGAGACCACTTTTGCCATGTTGACCGAGGTCACTGAGCGGGCGTTAGCTCATACCAGAAAGGACGAAGTCCTTCTCGGTGGAGGCGTGGTCCAGAACAAGAGACTCCAAGAGATGATCGGAAAGATGACGGAGGAAAGAGGCGCAACATATCACGTGCCGGAGGCCGAGTTCTGTCTGGACAACGCGGCGATGATCGCCTGGACCGGCTACCTGATGTATCGTTCCGGTACTTCTATTTCAGTTGAAGAGAGCAACATCCGCCAAAAATTTAGGACCGACGAAGTGGAAGTCACTTGGCGCTGAATTCCTCTTCGGGCATTAGTTATTTATACACTCTTTCTATCCGGTGAGATGAGGATAATATGGGAGAAGAAAAAGTAACGAAGGAAGAACTTTTAGAGAAGGCTAAAGAACCGGCAAAGAAAGCGATGAAGTGGCATCCTTTTTATAAAGGTAAGATCGAAGTATCACCCAAGGTACAGATAAAAGATTTCGACGATTTCGGCGTATGGTACACGCCCGGAGTGGCTAAACCCTGTGAAGACATAGATGAAAACCCAGAGATGGTGTACGAACACACGAATAAATGGAACAACGTGGCTGTTGTCAGCGACGGCAGCAGAGTGTTAGGTCTGGGAGATATAGGTCCGGAAGCGGGCATGCCCGTCATGGAAGGTAAAGGATTGTTGTTCAAATATTTAGGCGGGGTAGATGCATTCCCTATCTGCCTCGACGCCCACGATGCGGACGAGATAGTACAGGCTGTCAAATGGATGACGCCCTCATTCGGCGGTATCAATCTGGAAGATATATCTACGCCCAAATGCTTTGAAGTCCTAGACAGACTTAGAGAGGAAGTAGATATCCCCGTTTGGCACGATGATCAGCAGGGAACCGCAGCAATAACTTTAGCAGGCATCATCAACGGTCTAAAAGTCGTAAATAAAGAACTAGATCAGGTGGAAGTCGGACTTATCGGTGCAGGAGCCGCGAACCTCTGCCTTGCGAGAACACTTCTCAAGGCCGGAGTGCCCGAAGAGAACCTGTATCTGTGTGATTCTACAGGTCTTCTTCACCCCGGTAGAGAAGATCTAGATGAAGAAACGACGCCTGAGAAGTGGAAATTCGCCCAGAAAACCAATAAGGAAGAAAAAGAAGGCGGTATACCCGAGTTGATAGAAGGTAAAGACGTCGTGGTAGCTGCCTCGGCACCCGGACCCGATACCATCAAAAAAGAATGGTTGGAGGAGATGAACGACGACGGCATACTTTTCGCGGAAGCTAACCCGATACCAGAGATCTATCCGTGGGATGCGAAAGAGGCCGGCGTGAGGATAGTCGGTACAGGCCGATCAGACTTCCCGAACCAGGTCAACAATTCGATCGGATTCCCGGGAATATTTAGAGGGACTTTAGATGTCAGAGCGACGACGATAAGCGACGAGATGCATATCGAAGCGGCCTATGCCATCGCGGAAGTAGCTGAAGAGCAGGGATTGGATGAAGAAAATCTCGTCCCGACCATGGATAATACTGAAGTCTACATAAGACAGGCTGTTAGAGTAGGAATGAAAGCCATCGAACAGGGCCTCGCTCAAAGAGAACTTTCCGAAGACGAACTGCGAAAGAGAGCTGAGAGGATAATCGAATCCAGCAGGGAAAAGACCCAGCACATGATGGATTCGGGAGATATAGAAGAGGCGCCAGACGTGGACCTCAGCTAAAACACCTTTTTCTTTTTTTTCTAAATTCAAAAAACATATATCTCTAAAGTGCATCTTTCTATCTGTGAAGATACTTGCAATAGCGACGGATAATTTCGAATTCTATTACGAGATAGTGGAGGAGCTGAAGCAGAGAGACATCCCGTTTGTGAGTCTTTCCCCTATCGATCCCATCCCGCCGAACGTGGAGGTAGTGATAACTACGGAACAGGAAGCGGAGAGTATAGATTTTAAGAACGTCGTAGCTGTGAAAGAAGATATAAGAAGAGGGGTCAGAAAGGCACTTTCCATGATGAAGGGAAGATCATCTTATCAAGAGATCGTTGTCGGAGTCGATCCGGGTACAGATCCGGGTATAGCTCTCGTTGGCGACGGCAAAGTTTTAGAGACCGTTCACGCGGAGTCTCCAGAAGAAGTCAGGGAGATAATAGAAGGTTTTGTGGAGGGGTACGAATTTCAAAGGATGATCGTGAGGATCGGTCACGGAGATAAAACGAATAGAAATAGAACCATAAATTCTCTGAACGGGTTACCTGTAAGGGTCGAGATAGTGAATGAAGAAGGGACCACAAAACTGACCGACTTTCCAGATCTTGAGGCCGCAAAAAAGATAGCTCTCAGTAGAGGAAAACTAGCCTTTGGAACCTATGATATCAACGCCACCGAGGGTGAGATGAGAGAGATGCAGAGGAGGAGCCGGATGGAGTGTGGAGATATCACCATCTCTAAGGACCTGGCAAAAAAGGTCGTAGAGGGCGACATGGAGATGAAGGAGGCTATAAAGGAGCAGAAGGAAAAAGAAGAAGAGTGATGGATCACCCGATAATCTTTAGATTACCTAACACTGGTTCGTAAAGTTCTCCGTCGGATCTTAGGTTGTTGACGCTTTCCTCGAAATCCTCCGAGCTTATATCCATCTCGTCCATCACTTTCTTTTTGACTCGCTCGTAATCAACGCCATTTTCCAGATTTTCCTCTTCCTCGAGTCCGGTTATCACTTCGAGGATGCGGTCTTCGATTTCCTCGTTCCTCTCGTCCTCCCCTCTTTCTTCTTTTTGAACGTCTTCGATAGATTGGGTTTCATACTCCGGTAGAACGTACCGCAGCGCGTCCTCTAACATCATCTCGTATCTATCGAAGGAGATAGAATCGTAGTGTTCCGAAGCTTGTTGGAAACCGTCGGCCAATTGTTCATCGAACCCGAGATCGACGAGTTCCTCTACAGTGACATCATTCATTTTGGAAGCCTCCATCGCCACATCTAATCGTTTTTTGAGTGAGCGAGCAGCTTCTATTATCCACTGGTCTCTCTGTTCTTCAGTGACTTCTTTGATCATCTCAGCTCTTATAGAAGTCAAAAAAGTTTCTTCGTCGGGTTCATAGGTGTTGGCTTTTCCTACCACCGCTACGAAGAGAGGTGGTTCCATGTTAGCTATCGTGGTCGCGACTTCGGGTTGATATTGTCCAGCGGAGATGAAGAAGGTCCCGGTCGGATCGGTCACTCTAGCCCGCCACATGGGTTCCTCGGGATCTCCTATATTTTCGCATTCGGTCAGAACCCCTACGGTATAGATACGGTTGATCTTTGCTCCCAGCGGAGTTACCAAATAACTCGGCGCTCTTTCCTCTTCGCCTTCTATCTCTAGAGTAGAATTGTTGAACTCTCTAGCGAACACTCTCCACGCCACTTCTCTATTAATCATGCTCATCTTAAAACCTCCTGTTTGGTTTTAACGGTGAAAGGATGTAAATCCTGCTCATCTTAAAAACCTCCTGTTTGGTTTTAACGGTGAAAGGATGTAAATCCCTTCACACCTCCATAAAAATAAGGAGGAGAGGGGTGATCGGTGATCCCCTAAAATCATACTCTCACCTCGTCTAACATCTTTCTAGCTTCTTCTTCCACGTCGATACTCTTGTACTCCACTTCGTCCGCTATAAGCATCAGTCCGTACTCATCGCTCGTGATGTCGCCTTTGACTCTCAAAGGTTGTGCTATCAGTTTTTCCTCGACTTCATCTCGAACCACGCTCTGGTTCATCGCATCCTTCGCGATCTCCATGGCCTCGTCGATGTCGTATTCCAATATCTCTTCGGTAAGCTCTTTGTTGATTATGACCGTGAGCGCCCCGGTTCCGTCGTCTAGGATGCCTTTGACCCTTAGGTCGGGCTCTCCGTCGACTTTACCGTGGACTCTACACGCACCTTTCTGGACGACTCTTCTACATTCTGGACATCGGAAGATGAGTCCGCTGCCGCTCTTTATATCGATCATGACGGCATCGACGACGGCGTCGACCGCACCCCCTCTTTTAGCTAGATGAGAGATAGTGTAGACTGATTTTTCTTCTAACTCTTCTGCTGAAGGGAGTTCGTCATCATCTAAAAATTGAACTTCCGCACCTTCGTCGAAACTGTACTGCGGGATACCTCGCCATGTTCTAACGTATCCTCCTGTAACTCTGATAACGTCGTCTTCGTCGATGTCGAAATCGTGCCATGCGCTGAATTGAGCCTTACCGGTTTCATCGGCTAAGATCCCAGAAAAAAGTTCCTTTTCTTCGTCATCCTTGGTGTTTACCATCTTCTTTTCGATGGACATCACTCTAGCGGTGACGTCTAGGTTCTGCATGTTCTCTCTTATATCTTTGAGATCCAATTTCTGGGCTTCTCTTTCGAAATCCGGTACCTCTTCGCTCTCTATCTTCTTCATCGAGGCTTTAGAACCTATCTTCACTTGGGGTTTATCGTTCCAAATATCGGTATAGGCGTTTTCTATCTTCACCGTGTCTCCTTTCTCCAATTCGAAGGCCTGTTCCTCCCACAACGTGAAGGGGATAGTTCCCGTGTCGTCTCCGAGGATGCCGTCCCATATCTGTTTAGGTTCATCGTCGACCTCGACTTCTTTTTCGTTGATGGCAACGATCCTGCACTTCAAGTCGAGACCTTGTTCATTCCCTTCGATGTCCTCTATCTTTTTCTCTGTACTTACATAGAGGTCTTGAGGGTCCCCCTCATATTTTTTGACGATAGATCTTTTCGCACTTCCCAAGGGCACTCCGTATCTTTCCGTATAGGTACGGAGCTCCTCTTCGATCTGTTCTTCGCTTAACTTTCCGTTTAGCGCCCGGTTTATATCTTCGATGTGGGGCGCGAGATTTTCGTTTTCTTCCATATTTATCACTTCATGGTCCGTCTTGTTTCTTTATTGGACCGCTCCAAGTAGAGGGGCCGGTCTTATTTAATACTTAGCAGGGGAGGGGGGTAGGTGAAAGTTGCGTATCCACTACTCGATCAATTTTTCTACCTCTTCGTATTCATCTTTGATATAGTCGATGATCAACTCTCTGTTGTTTTCTAGATGAGATTCGTACCATTTTTTAACCACGATCTTTAATATTTCGTGGAATTTATCTTTATCTTCTTTCTCTAGAGGAAAATCTTCCTTGAACAGAGAGTATCTCTTCACTGATCTTTTCCATCCCCACGGCCTTGCATATCTATTTTCTTCACAATGTTCGAAAAATAATTCTATTGTGAGAGCGTCATCGTCGGGATGATATTCTAGGACTAAACTATCTTCTGATCCCCCTCTGCCTTGAGTTTTATCGCTCAGTTGGATCATTTTAAGTTTAGAGAAATCGAACCCCTCTCTAAACTCCCATTTCTCGGGGAAATTGATAAACTTAGCAAATGAACACGGCTCGGGATGCATGCCCATATGCACGTCGATTTTTTGAAATCTTATCCAGATTCTGAAAAAGTCTTTGATCAGGCTTCTGTTCAAATTTTTTATTTTCTCCCTTTTTTCTCCCCCACCTCTGAACATTTTCGCGATCTTTTCGACTTCATCTCTCGAATCCTCTTTTATCTGGAAAAATTTTTCTTTTTTCCTCTTCAGCTCTTCTTTTTCCTCTTTGAACTCCTTTTCTTCTTCTTCTAATTCAACTTTCCTTTCTTCTATATTTTCCTTTTCAGATTCTACTTCATCTTTCATCTCAGAGACCTTATCTTTTTCCTCTTCTAGTTGTTCCCTCTCCTCACTTATCTTTTCACTTTTTTCTTCTAGCTCTCTTTCCCTTTCTCCCAATTCATCCTCTCGTCTCGCCACCTTATTTTCTCGGTTGTTCAATCTTTCTTCCTTTTCTTTCAACTCGCTAGATTTCTTTTCTATCTTTTCTTTCCTTTCTTTTAATTCCTTCTCTTCCGATCTAACTTCGTCCTCTCGTTTTTCTAGCTCACTATTTTTTTCCTCAATCTCGGACTCTTTGCTTTCCAATTCACTTCTATGATCTTCTAATTCCTTCTCCTTCTTCTGGAGCTCTTCTTCAAAGGCTTCTAATGAATCCTCTTTTTCTTTAAGTTCTTCTTCAAGGTCCGAGAGTTCTTTCTCTCTTTTATCGACTTCAGTTTTTGCTTCTTCTACTGATTCTTCCCTTTCTTCGAGATTTTTTGCTTTCTCAGAGAGTGTTTTCGATTTACTTTCCACTTCATCTTCCCACTCCTCTATCTTCACTTCTCTGAGATCGATCTGCTTTTCTTTTTCTAGTAAGTCCTTTTCTTTTCTTTCCACCTCTTCCCGGCTCTCCTCCAGATCGGACCTCTCTTTTTCGAGTTCCTTTTCTGTCTCCTTCAACTCCTTCTCCCACCATCCGATCTCTTTTTCTTTTTTCTTTAAGTTCTCCTCAAGTTCGTTCAGCTTTTTTTCCCGAATGTCTAGGTCATCTCGAAGTTCTTCCAATTCTTCTTTTCGTCTATCGAGTTCTTCTTTTTCTTTTTCGACCTCTTCTTCTTTTTTATTCAATTTCTTTTCTTTTTCTTTTAGAGAGGCGTCGTTATTTTTCAACTCTTTTTCCCATTCTTCAAATTCTTTCTCTTTTTTCGAGAGTTCTTCTTCCTTCTTTTCCAATCTGTCTTTTAGCCCTTCGAGTTCTGATTCTTTATCGTCCAACTCGGACATCCTTTCATCGAGAGATTCACGTTCCTCCTCCAATTCCCCCTCACGCTCATCTAATTTTTCTTCAAGTTCTTTTAAAGAATACTCTTTATCTTCAAGATGCTCCTCATATTCATCTAACTCTTTTTCTCTCTCTTTGATTTCGTCTTTTGCTTCGATAAGGTCGGCCTTTTTTTGGTCTAAATCTTCTGATGCTTCAAATAGAGATTTTTCCCTTTCATCTAGTGTAGATTCCCACCCTTCCAACTCGACTTCCTGCAGATCGAGATTTTTCTGCTGTTCACTCAATCGATTCTCCCATTCTTCCAAATCCGTTTCAAATTCGTTCTGTTTTTTCTCCCTTTCTTCCAGATCACCTTCCCAACCGGTTAATTCTTCTTCTTTCTCGTTCAGCTCTTCTTTAATTTTGTCCAGCTCGTCCTCTTTCGATTCCAATCGACTTTCAAAATTTTCGAGGTTGTCCTTCCTCTCTTGGAGTTTTTCCTTCTCGTTTTCTATTTCTTCTTTTTTCTGATCTAGTTCATCCTCTAATTCGTCTAGACTTTCTTCCCGATCTTCGATTTCTTCTTTTTCCTCCTGTAATTCATCTTCTCTTTCATCTAATATTTCTTCTCGTCGTTCTAATTCTGTCTCCTTTTTTTGGAGGTCTTCTTCTTGGTCATCTAATTTTTCTTTACGCGTATCTAACTTTTCTTCTAAATTCTCTAATGATTTTTCTTTTTCTTCAAGTTGTTTTTCCAACTCATCGAGTTCATCTTCTCTTTGGTCAAGTTCATCCTCCTCTTTCTCTAGAGAGTCAGCTTTCTTCGATAGGCTTTTATCTCTCTCTTCCAACTGACTTTCCCATCCTTCCAGTTTCACCTCTCTTATATCGTGTTCTTTTTTTCTCTCATCGAGTTCATCTTTGATCCCCTCTATATCCTCCTCTTTTTCTTCCAATTCGGTTTTTAAATTTTGAAGAGATTTTTCCTTTTTTTCCAACCTCTCTTCTTTTTCTTCTAGCTCCTTTTTCAACTTCTCTAGAGAATACTCTTTGGAACGGAGTTCTTTTTCCTTATCTTCCAGCTCATCTCCCCATTCTTCAAGTTCTTTTTTAGTAGAGGTCAATGCTTCCTCTCGTTTTTCGATTTTTTCCACTCTATCTTCTAACTGTTCCTCCCATCCTTCCAGTTTTTCCTCCCACAGCTCGAGCCTGCTATTTTCCCCCCTTAGTTTTTCTTTTTCCTCGACGATATTCTTTTCTTTTTCATCCAGCCGTTCCTTTTTATCCTGGAGTTCATCCTCCCAGGATGCTAACCTTTTTTCTTCCTCTTTTAATTCACTTTCCTTCTTATCCAATTCTTCTTTTCTCTTTTCTAATCCCTTTCTTTTTTTATCAAGCTGGGTTTCTTCCTCTTCCAATTCTTCAACCCGATCCTCGATTTTTTCTTTTCTTTCATCTAATTCTTCTTCGTATCCTTCGAGTTCTTTTTCCCGTTCTTCCAACTCTTTTTTCTGTTCTTCTAGATCGTTTAATTGTTCTTCTAGATCCTCCTTTTTTTCCGTTTTTTTATCGATCTCATTTTCTATGTCCTGGAGTTCTTCTTTGAGTTCTTCGAATTCGTCCTTTTTCTCTTCTAGACCTTCTATTTCGCTCTCCAAGTTTTCTTTTTCGTCCTCTAGATCAGATATCCGCTCGGAAAACCCGCTGACCTCGTCTTCGAGCTCTTTTTTTTCATCTTTTAGTTCTTCGATTTCGCTTTCGTGTTCATCGAGTTCGCTTTTTTTCTCTTCGAGCTCTTCTTCTTTTTCACCTATTTTTTCCTTTATTTCTTCTAGTTTTTCTTCATGTTCTTCCAATTTCTTTTCCTGGCTCTCTAACTTTTCTTTCTGATCTTCTAGATCTACAAGCTCCTTTTCTAGATTTTCCTTTCTTTCTGTTTTTTCTTCGATCTCATTTTCTATTTTCTCTAGTCTTTTTCCGAGCCCTTTCAAATTTTCCTTTTTCTTTTCTAGGTCTTCTATTTCGTCCTCTAAATTTTCTCTTTTTTCTTTCAAATCAGAGATGTTCTCAAAAGACTCGTTTATTTCCTCTTTTAGTTCTTCTTTTTCCTCTTTTAGTTCTTCTACTTCACTTTCATGTTTGTCGAGTTCACTTTTTTTCTCTTCGAGTTCTTCTTCTTTTTCGCTTATCTTTTCTTTTTTCGCCTCCAGTTCTTCTT
>CAYWYD010000030.1:0-10594 GCA_964462425.1 uncultured Thermoplasmata archaeon | reverse complement strand
TGATTTTCTTTTTTGGCCAATCTTTCTTTACTTTCTTTCAGGCTTTCGATTTCGTCCTCTAGTTTTTCCTTTTCCTCTTCGAGTTCTTCTAAGTCATCCTTTGTGGTTTCTAGCTCATCGATCTCACTTTCAAGATCTTCTTTTTTCTCTTCCAGTTCGGAGATCTCATCAGAGGATTGATTGATGTCTTCTTGAAGTTCTTCTTTTTCCTCTTTTAGTTCTTCCACTTCGCTTTCGTGTTCGTCGAGTTCTTCTTCTTTTTCGCTTATCTTTTCTTTTTTCGCCTCCAGTTCTTCTTCGAATTCTTCCAGTTGATTTTCTTTTTTGGCCAATCTTTCTTTACTTTCTTTCAGGCTTTCGATTTCGTTCTCTAGTTTTTCCTTTTTATCTTCGAGTTCTTTCAATTCTTCTTTTTCCGTTTCTAGCTCATCAATTTCATTTTCAAGATTTTCTTTTTCATCTTTTAGTTCTTCTAGTTCGCTTTCATACTCATCTAGCTTTTCTTCTTTTTCACTTATCTTTTCCTTTTTCTCTTCCAATTCATTTTCGTAATTTTTCAGGTCTTCTCTTTTCTCTTCTACTGTTTCTATCTCCTCATTTAATTTCTCTAATTTATCCTCTAGATTTTCCTTTACTTCTTTCTTTACGTCGACCTCTTCCTCTAGTTCTTCTAGGTTTTCAATCTCCTCTTCAAGTTCATCTTTTTTCTTTTTTAGACTAGAGATCTGATTAAAAAACTCATTCACTCTTTCTTCGATATTATCTTTTTCTTCTTTTAACTCCTCGATTTCTTTTTCCAATTTTTTTTTCTGTTTTTTTCTTCCCACGATCTCTTTTTTTACAGATTCTTTTGTGGTATCCGAATCTGAAAGTGACTGTTCAAGTTTTTCTATAAGACTTGACACATCTTCCTCGTCTTCAACTTTAGATTTTTTTACTTCCTGGGGAGACGAATCTGAGAGTGACTGTTCAAATTTATTAATTTCATCCACTAAGTCCTCTGCGGTTTCCTCCTTTCCACCCCCCTCTTTTTTCAGACCTTTTGCTTCTTCCAATATTTTTTCTGCGGTCTCCTCATCGGTTTGGTAGTTATCTACCAAACCCTCTACCCCTTCCTCGAGGATATCATCTAGACATTTACAACCGTTTTTGTAAAGCTCTTCGGCCCTTTCTTCTTCGATCGTAGATATTTGGATCAATTCCGATATATCTTTGTCATCGGCCTTTTCAGCATCATCCATATCTATCTTTAACTCCTCTTTAAAGCGACATACCCATCTCGCTTATCATGCTAAAGGCTATCTCCAATTTCTTTCATCATATTTAATTTTTCCAACATTATCGACGCTAATCTATTTCCTCGACTGTTTCGAGAATAATGCTAATATGGTATAAAATTTTTCGATTAAAAAAAATAGACAGAACAAAAATTAAAAAAGGTAAAGATTTTTTATTTACTCGGGATATTCTTCTATCTTTTCATATTCGTCTTCGATGTAGCCGATTATTATATCGCGGTCCCTCTTCAGATGAGACTCATACCATTTTTTGACTATCCCTTTCAATTCATCGTGGAACTCGTCCATCTCTTCGTCTTCTATCGGGAACTCTTTGTCGAAGATGGAATATCTGGCGAATATCCGCTTCCAACCGCTGTACTTGTAATACGTTTCTCCTTCACAGTATTCGAAGAAGAGTCCGAGTCGCAGCGTGTCTTCCTCAGAGTAATACTCAAGTACTAAACTGTCTCCAGTCCTGTTATTCTCTTGAGTCTTGTCCATCAGTTTTATCTTCTTAACGTTGGAGAAGTCGAAATCCTCCCTGAGTTCCCAATCTTCTGGGAATTCGTTGAAGTGGGCGAATGAACTATAATCTGGCTGCATGCTGAAATGGACGTTCAACTTCTCGAACCTTATCCATACCCGCCAGAAATCCTTGATAAATTGCCGGTTGAGCTCGGCCATCTTGGAGTCTCTTTCGCCTAAACTCCTGAATACCTCCGAGGTTTTCTCATCCAACTCGGCGTCGAGCTCGTCAAACCAATCACCTGCTTCATCTACCTTATCTTTTGAAGCCATGAATATCACTTTTTTATTTTTAAAGACTCCTTTGATTTCCTCTTGTAATGGGGGTAGGGATATAAAAGTTTTCTCAATGGAAAATACCTCTTTACAGAGGAAAATAGGAGTTTGTCAAAAGTGTAGTGATTTTTACATTTTAGATATTTTGAAATATATTATATATTATTCTGAAGTATGACGCTTCTCGTGGACAAATCAGCTATATAACTAAAAAGTTGACAGGCTCGAAAATAGAAAATCTTTAAATCATTTGAAGTATAATGCATACATGGATGAAAGAAGATAGATTATCTTCTACTATAATCATAAAATGGTGTCTTTAATGAATTGCGAACTTTGTGGGAAAGAAATTTCTCAGGCAACCACGGTTAGTGTAGAGAAATCGGAGATCCAAGTCTGTCAGGAATGCAAAAAATACGGAAAAGAAGTTTTTTCGTCGGACGAAGAAGATCTTTCGAAGAATAAAGTACTCGAAAGGATCAAAAAAAGAAAGAGGTCTTCTCAAGATACAAGTTTTTACGGCGGTGAGGAAAAAGAACTTGCTTTGGATTATTCTGAAAGGATAGAGAATGCGAGGATGGAAAAGGACCTTACACAGGAAGAACTCGCTAAGGTCATCAATGAGAAAAAGTCGGTTATCGCCAAACTGGAACGGAACGATATGAGGCCGAGTGATGATTTGAGAGGGAAATTGGAAAACACCCTAGATATAGAGTTGATGGAGAAGATAGAGAGTAAAACTACAAAGAGTTCTGGTAAATCAGAGGGGCTTACTATAGGTGATCTTATAGAGGACCAATCCTGACGGCTATTGCTCACTCACTTTATCAGCTATATCTTTTACCTTATCCATATTTATATCATAGTTGATGTCTTTTCTCTTTGTAACAAAATCTTTGCTTTCAAGGCTTTTCAAGTTATTTTTAGCAACGTTTTCCTCCATATTTAAACAATCGGCTATATCGAACACGGTAGTTTCCCCGTTTTCAAACAAGATCTCCATTATCTTTTTTGTCAAATCCGGAAAGTCCATCCAAGCCAATACTCGATCGAAGACCATGTAATCTACTGGATCTCTATCTTTCCGTTTTATCCTTGTAAGCTCGCTCAACGGATGTGGCCTCATCTTGTCATTGATAAGATCTATTAAAAGCGAGTATCTTTTAGATTGTGTATATAGACAAAAGCGGATACAGAGAGGTAACACACCTTCTCTTATATCAGACCACAACTCACTCAGTTTCTTCACATGAGGATCATACTGGCGAGGTATTTCTTCAGCTTTATGATATTTAGATTTGGTCTGGATGGATATCGGCACAAAGAAATCAGTTATGAAAGCCCGGATCATAACCTTTTCGATTTTAGATTGTTCCGCCTCTGCCCATTTGTTCAAAGAAGTCGGGTCGTAATCGAAGGTTTCACAGACACCTTTCCCCTCCTTTTCTTTCAACACTTTAGTCGGTTTTGAAAAATGCCATTCACCATCTGTATTAGGTTTTAAAAACCGCATCTCAAATTTTTCTAAATCTTCGACCTCTAAAAAGGCATTTAATAGTCCGTCGAAGCTTTTTCCGTTTACAAAGTATTCTAGATCTGCGAGATACTCTACATCGGCATTTTTCCATTCATATACTTTATTTTTTAATTTATCCTTAGCATAATCATCGAATTCCGATTCTGGAGCTAGATCCATGAATTCATATATTTTCTCGAATTCCTCTTCCATCGAACCACCTCTTTATTGACCCATATCTAAAATATTTTTCTGTCGGTCTAGGTACAGCTATAAGCCTTAGGATGTTTTCTATCTTCGAAAGTTATAAGTACTCACAATGTTCTAATTAATCCTAAAGCCCTTCCATGAGGTTGTCTATATGTTTGAGAGAACCAACTCTAAGCGCCCCGTAAGTTTTGAACGGATCATAACTATATCGATACTGTTGATCTTTGTATTCACCTCTTTTCAGGGGATATCAGGCTCTGTATTTGCATTATCCGGACAAGGAAATGTTGAACGGGTAACCTCTATCCATGAGAACAACTCGGTCCAGCAGGATTATTATCTTCAAGAATGGACCCAATCCACGACTAGCCAGTTTGATTCGGGAGAAAATGTAGATAATACTTTAAACACTGAGAGTAATGAGGTCAAACTCGATACGGAACGCACTGTGATCGGTTCTGCTGAGGAAACAACTGATCAGAGAGGAGGTGGTCTGTCCGGGGGTACCACTACGACTACCAAGACTGGAGATGGAGAGTATCAGACCGATCGGGGAGGATGGATAGACAAATTTACTATAGCTGTTGGCCAATCGACCTCTGACATTGAACTGATGGCCCTCAAACCTACTGGTAACGTTAGCGAGTATTGGGTAGATACGCCGGAGGGATCCACGGACAGATTGAGTCCTGACGCAGAAGAAGTTAACGATTTTGATGTAGATGTACCTATCAATAAAGGTGATCGGATCGGAATATACACCTATGGATCTCTTGACGCCGTAGCGCAAAGAGAGGGTGCTAATATCTATAAATATGATGGAAAAATAGGAGACACCCCTAAAACGATGGATCCCGGTGCGGAAGGTGAGGCTAATGCAATGGAAGCGGAGATAGTAAGTTACGAAAAAGAGGGCGTCATAGAATCTTCAGTTCATGACTGCGGTGAGACCCTCGATGATTGGGGCACGATCTCATGGGAGGCTGACGTCCCCCAAGATACAAACCTGACTATAGAGACCCGTACCTCTCCAGATGAAACTACCTGGAGTGCATGGGAAGAAGCAGAGAACGGAGAGAATGTCTCGAGTCCGTTGGATCGATACATCCAATATAGAGCAACATTTGAATCCTTTGAAGGTAGTCACACGTCTGTATTAGATTCGATAACTATTAGTTATTATACTGATGAATCGCCCCCTGAGATATACCATGATGAATTGTACGATTATCAAGGAGAAGGGCCTTACGAAGTGACTGCGACTATAGTAGCTAATGAGGGCAGTGCGGTCAACGAGGATGCTGTGACGCTATATTATAGAAAAGAAGACGCCATATTTTGGGAAGAAGTATCGATGGAGCCCACCATGGATGAGCACCAATTTTCGGGAGAGATCCCTGATAATGATTATTCTAGCGGGACGGATATATATTATTACATAGAAGCAGAAGATCAACGAAAGAATTCAGCTACCGATCCTAGAGGAGCTCCCGAGCAATACTATTCATTTACTGTCGATAAAGTCTCTCCTGAGACTGAATTGGACCCTGATGGAAATGAGGGTGAAGATGACTGGTACACGAGTCAGGTCGAGGTCTCTTTTAATACAGATAATAAGGGATTCTCCGAGGTGGAGAACACTTGGTATCGGATCAATGGTGAGACGTGGAAGAAGTATGATGGTTCCTTCGAAATAACCGAGAGCGGCGAGTATAACTTTGAGTTTTACTCCGTAGATGTTGTGGGTAATGAAGAGGAGACCCAGGGGGAAGTGTTAAAGATTGATAATAACAAATCTATAACTGAATACAGGATCGCCCCACAGGGCGACGTAGGAGAGAACGATTGGTATCTAGATGATGTTATGATCGAGTTGCAGATCACTGAACAGGCCTCTGGAGTAGATACCACGTATTATCGGATAAACGGGGAAGAGTGGCTGGAATATTCCGAACCATTATTCATCGAGGAAAGCGGAATATACCAGATAGAGTTTTATTCTGTAGACGGAGCTGGGAATGAAGAGGACATTCAAAAGATAGAGGTAAAAGTTGATAAGGAAGATCCTGAGATGGAACATCAATTGGATGGAAAATCGGGTGAAGAAGGATGGTACGTAAGTGAAACGGAATTGGGACTCAATGCGGTAGACCAGATATCTGGGGTAGATACCGTTTATTACAAGATAAATGATGGCAATTGGTCGGAATATAAAGAACCGCTACAACTAGAGTCAGGTGTTTACAACGTCGAATATTATGCCGAAGATAATTCTGGCAGGACCAGTTCTGAAAGAAATTTAGAGATAAAGGTGGATACCGGGTCTCCAGAACTCACTGTTGATCTACCGGAGACGGACGGTGAATGGTACACCCGGTCACCGGATATCTCGACCCGAGTTGAAGATAACTGGTCAGGATTGGACGCTGTTCAGTACAGATGTGATCCCGAGTCAGATTGGCAGTTCCTGTTTGAAGGCTCCACCAACAACACCAAGAAAGAATATCAAAGGATCATACGATGTGAAGAAAGAGGGGAGTTAGAACTAGAAGTAAGAAGTATCGATATCGCGGGGAACGAAGTGAACAAGGTCATACCCTTAAAAATAGATGACTCTAAACCGAGCCTTCAAGAGGATTCTTTTTCGGAGACGGTTTGGAACAATGATATGGAGATTAGGGCGAATTTCAATAATCCGCCAAGCGGTATGAATGATGTAACACTCCGCTATAATACCGGTGACGGGTGGAAAGAGATCTCGATGAGTAGGCAAAACGGGGAGTACGTAGCTATTATCCCGGAGGATGATGTCGGTTTTTCCTCATCTGTAGAATATCAGGTGATCGCGGAAGATAATGCCGGCAACGAAATGGAATCGGAGATAAATCAGGCTAATATAGGAGTGAATTGGTGGTATTTCTCACCGATCCCAGTTGTGGTGGTATTGGCTGGTCTTTTCTTCTACTGGAAGAAGAATCGGGAGGAGCAGGAAGAGCTGATCCCTATGAAAGAATCTAAAATATCGAAGATCAAAAGAGGAAAGGAGGAAAAGTTGGAGGAGATAGAGGAGGAAAAGAAAAAGACGCCTGCCATAGAAGCCGTTTCGGATGGTGAAACTGAGAGATGTGATATATGTGGCGGTCCTATAGATTCTCAAAATCTTTTGAATTGTTCTTGTGGGAATGTTTATCACGATGATTGTTTGAGAGTAGAGGGGAACTGTCCCGGGTGTGGTGAGGATTATGCAGCGGTGACTTCATATTCGGAAGAGTCTTTCGAGAAAGAAGAGACGCGTTTGCCCTCCTCTTCGGTAGAGGAAAGTATGGAGCCAGAACCAGTAGAGAAGGAGACAGAAGAAGAAACACCGTCACCTTCCTCTTCAGAAGAAGAGACTGATGAACTTGAACCAGTGGAAGAAAAGGTCGAGGAAGAAACACCACCTCCCTCTCCAGAAGAATCTAATGAATCTAAGAAGGATGTAGAGGGCGTTGAAGTATGGGCAGATGAGACGAGTGAGGAGTCTACAGAAGAAGTCAAAGAGAAAGTCAAAAAAGCCGAACGAAAAGTCGAGAAAAAGAAACCTGAACCACCAGGAGAATCTAAAGAAGAAAAATTGGAAAGGAGTGGAGGAAAAATAGAATGTCCAGTCTGCGGCAACAAGAACGATCCCGGGAACGAGGAGTGCTGGGCTTGCCGGGCGGATTTGAAAGAGGATGGTGGGGAAGAAGAAAGTGATGAATAGATGGGAGATCAGATATGAGAGATCTAAAGCGATCTGAAGAAGCTGTGATGGATTACCCCTTTCGACTTTTGATCATAATGATCGTATTAGGTATCGCTATACCGTCGATGCTTTCTGCTCTCTCATATTACCGCACACGTTCGGCTGAAGAACAGTTATCTCAAGAAGCGGACCAGATCGCCTCGGCTGTAGAAAGCATTTTTATCCAGGGTAAAAATGCCAGCACATCTTTAGATGTAGAGCTACCCGACGACACTGAACATATGAAGATCGGTGCACCTCTCTCAGACTCAGTAGATTGCAGAGCTATATATTATAAAATTCAAGAGGAGTCGGAACATTCCATCTTGGTGCGCCACGGTCGAAAGAGTATCCCGATGTCATCCCCTGATAACATGACTTTCATCCTTAAGGGCGGAACACATGAAATATATATCGTGAAGAGACTTGCGGACTTTGATCTTAACGATGATGGTATCGAAGGCAACGATTACTACGTTGAGCTAGGGTTTAGGCGGTGATCCGATGCTTGATTGGGCGTTATCTAAAATCATAGTCTCGATTTTTACTGTAGCTATCATCATTTTTTCTGTCTTTGTTTTCTCAGCTAAACGACCAGATATAGAAGAGAACAGGTTGAAAGCTATCTCTAATAAGATATCATCCGATGTAAATGAACTCTCTAACACCAATGCCAATTCCAGCGTGGCCTTCACTTTTAGGGAAAACGGAACCGCGGTGACCCTCCCGGCAGATATTGACGGAGAGCGATATGACATGCGCTTCTCGACTACATCGGTGACTTTAGAGACTAGTAGAAAATCGGTATCGTCTGATTTTACCAAAAGTGTTCACCTAGGAAATCCGGCTAACATCGACTATATGACCAATGAAACCGAACTGGAGAAATTCGACGATGAAAACACAACTCTTGATTTGGTATCAGGTGAGAAGTTCAAAGTAGTCCGTTCTGAACTCATCGTGAGTGGCGAGGTTCAGTACAGGACTTTTGTTTTCCAAGAGTGAAGGTAAAATTTTAACTGCGTCGGCAGGAGATGGCCGCATATTTCTTGTAGCTTTTTTCTTCTTGTAGAGATGCCAAACCGACTTCTCCAACTAAGTAATCGGCACCTCTTCCTCTACCTATAGATGGCTCAGCCGAGGCCCACCACCCCAGATTACCTCTAGTGAAATTTCCTCTATCTCCCAAGATCTCGAAGGAATAATTGTTCAACATATCTCTGTTCGCTCGGCTGTAGATGGAAGGGGCTGGATTGAGCGCTCCCAAGTTTCTTCCTATACCCCGTATATCGTTGATCAGAAGTCGGCTGAATTTTCTTATCTCAGACGTATCGGTTCGATTCGTCCAGTAGATCGATCGATGTTCTATGTCCCCGTCGATATCGATATAGAATCCCAACTTTTCGAGTTCTTCTACGACCTCTGGATCTTCATGCATCTCTTTCAGTAATTTTTTACTGAGGCGGATGAATCCTTCATAAGAATCGTTTCTTTTTTCCACCGCGGTTTCGAACCAATCTTCGACCTCGGAAGGCAGTTCCTCTTCAGTGGTCTTCAGTCCTACACCTACCGTATAGTTCTCTCCTAGATTTGGTAGAGTGATGTTGGAGAAAAGATCAGATCCTATCGAGTTCAGATTGATCTCGTCTATAGAAGTACTTTCCGGCGGGAAACGTAGATCGAAACTGTAGTTATCCGCCGTCGTGTTCTTCCAGCCAGTTACAACGACTCTATCCTCTTTAGAGGGGTCAACTGTCAGGGTTATTTCACTGCTTCCAAACTGCTCAGCAGTATAACTGAAATCTTCGTCCCCTAAAGTGAATGATATCTCGGTACCGTTGTTTTCGTACAGCGGTTCGATAGTGTCTTGTTGTACATTGTACTCTAAATCAAAACCCATATAAGGATAGTCGAGGACATCCATGTGGGTCGGCAGATCTTCTGAGATGATCTCTTTCTGCTCATCTATGAAATCAAAGTAAGCGGTATCGTTGTAAGTATCATAAGAGATATCGTCTATAGTTTTCATGAGCCGGGTCAGATTTCTGCTCGTTTGCAGTGGTTTTGAAAGGGTAGAATGCGGCAGATCTCTAAGGTTTGATTGGAATGAGTCGAGACTGTTAGTCGAGCGAGTGAGCACATCGGTCATAGCTCGAGATAAGTTCATAAACGGTCTTGAGATGTAGATAGCGTCTTCTATCAACGGTTTATCAGAATCGATAGATTCTTCTTCGATTAGGTTAAAGTAACTCCTAGTCATCTCATAATCTACATCGTCGGTCTGCCAACCAGACTCCAACGGTTGGGCGCTGTGTAGAGGTAAGGAGTAGTTGTAGTTGAGACCCACCGTTCCGTTGTACCAGGTAGACTTGTGAACTCCGACCGGTATGTTCCTTCTGTCGGTCGTTGTATTGACTTCTAGACTTCCCTCTATGGACACGTTCAATGCGGTCTGAAATGAACTCCAACTCATGTTCGTTCTTTCTTCTCCTTCATCTGCATACCTCCCCTGGACATCGACGAAGTGCTGCCCCTTCTCGGGATACTGGATATCTATCGAAAGGTCCTCCTCCTTTTCAAGATAATCGGAGAACTCCACGGTGAAAGTTTCGTTCAAGACCCTCTGCCGTTCCCTGTCATAGGAGCGGTTCATCCTCCAGTTATACCGGGGCTGGCTCATGTTGGTCGCTAAGAAGGTTTCTTCCTGATTTACGTGCGTGTTTCGATGGATGTCTCGAAGAGTCCTGTTGAATTTTTGCTGAAGCCAGCCGTTTTCTTGCGATAGGTTCAACAGCATGTTTTCCTTTCCGTTATCGTCACCTATTGTCCGGACAGCTATGCGATCCAAGATGAAATCATAATAGTCCCCTTCTCCGGACCGCTCTCCTTCGTACTCTCCTACATCGGTCGTTTCATCCATATCCTCTTTCAAGTCTTGGGATATCTGGTCATCCGAGAGAAGGCCCTGTTCTCCTACGACCTGGTCGGTGGTATCTTCAATATCTTCCCATAATCGATCCCAGA
>CAYWYD010000029.1:0-27391 GCA_964462425.1 uncultured Thermoplasmata archaeon | reverse complement strand
TGATCCCGAAGATTTTGTTAGGCACACCAAATTATTTATATAATTACACATTTGAGTAGGACTATGAAGAAGATCGTCGTGATGAGCGGTAAAGGCGGCGTGGGTAAAAGTACTGTAGCTGCGAACTTAGCTTTCAAACTCGCTTCCGAGGGCAACAAAGTAGGCATATTCGACAGTGACTTTCACGGTCCTTCAATTCCACAGATGCTGGGTGTAAAAGAAGATGTTCTAGGGATGAAAGATGAAGAGACCATAGAACCGGTCGAAGTGAACACAAATCTCAAAGCGGTCTCCATGGAATTTTTGCTTCCAGATGACGATTCAGCGGTCATATGGCGGGGACCCATGAAGATGAAAGCGATCAAAGATTTCAAAGGAAAAGTGGAATGGGGCGATATAGATTATCTGGTTATAGATCTACCTCCCGGTACGGGAGACGAACCTCTAAGCATAGCACAGCAGTTCGACGACCTTGAAGGATCTGTCATAGTCACGACTCCCCAGAAAGTCGCAGTTCAGGCGGTCAGGAGATCGATAGATTTTTCCGAAAAGGTCGGGATGAACGTGCTCGGTATCGTGGAAAATATGAGTACTTTGACCTGTCCGAGCTGTGGAGAGAAACTTGACGTCTTCGGCTCAGGTGGAGGCGAAGAGATGGCCGAGGAATTAGACATCTCTTTCTTGGGCAGTATCCCTCTAGATCCAGAGATCATGGAGAGTGGAGAGGAGGGGCGATCGTTGATAGATGCCGGCTCGGATTCGTCCGAGGCGTTCGAAAATATAGTAAAGAATTTGAAAAAAGAAATGGGTGAATAAAATGAAAGTAGCTGTATCAGCGGATGGAGATAGCGAGAAGGCGAATGTAGATGAAAGGTTTGGAAGGTGTCCGTATTTTGTGATAGTGGATACGGAAGACATGGAATTTGAGACTATAGAGAACGAACACGCGGATGAGTCGCACGGGGTGGCTCCTCAAGTGGTCCAGACCCTGTCGGAGATGGACATAGAAGCGGTCATAACCGGAAATATAGGACCGAACGGATACCAGACCTTAGAGTCGGCTGCGATAGAAGCCTACAAAGCTTCAGGCAAGATATCGAAGGCGGTCGAAAAACTGAAGGATGGGGAACTCGAACAGATAGAGGATGAAACAGTAAAAGGCCATCACGGCAAAGGAGGGAGAAGATGAAGGTAGCTATCCCTACGATGGGCGAATCGGGATTCGATGAAAAGATCAGTGGTCATTTCGGTCGATGTAGAACGTTCGCTATCTACGATACGGACGAGGAAGATCTGAACTTCATACCCAATAACAGCAAACACATGGGTGGAAAGGGCAATCCTCCCGAGCTGTTAGCCGAAGAAAACATCGACGTTATGCTGTGTGGAAACCTGGGAAGAAAGGCTGTAGATCTATTTGAAGAACTGGGCATAGACGTCTACTGCGGTGCTAAAGGTACTGTAGACGATGCGTTGGATTCTTGGAACAACGATAGACTTGAAGCGGCTTCGGTCTCCGACGCGTGTGAAGAAGGAGAGCGTCATCACTGATCTGAATTTTAGGAAATCTAAATGGAGGATCTTTTATGAAGGAATATGATGTTGTGATAATAGGTGGAAGTGCTGCGGGAATAGCTACAGGTATAACAGCACGAAGACATTATCCAGATAAAGACATACTGCTGATCAGAGAAGAAGAGCAGGTCCTTATCCCCTGTGGAATACCATACATATTTGGAACGGTGGATAAACCGGAGAACAACCTGATACCTGACTCAGTTCTAGATAAAAACGATATAGATCTAGTCATAGATAGAGCTGAGGACATAGATAAGAACGAAAATGTGGTAAAACTGAACAGCGGGGACAAAATCGCTTATAAAAAACTAGTTCTAGCTACCGGATCCAAACCGATGATGCCTCCGATTCCTGGGATAGAAAAGGAAAATGTGTTCTCTATAGAGAAGGATCTGGATTGTATAAACGACATATTGGACACCATGGAGGATATCGACGATCTCGTCATCCTTGGCGGCGGATTCATCGGAGTTGAATTTGCCGATGAATGCAATAAGAACAGAGATATCGATGTGACGATAGTGGAGATGCTTCCTCATTGTCTCCTGCGAGCATTTGATGAAGAATACTGCAAGGAAGCTGAGGAGAAACTGAGAGAAAGAGGAATAGATGTTATCACTGATAAGAAGTTGACGGAAGTATCAGGAAACGAAAAGGTCGAGAAGATCAAACTTTCTGATGGAGGGGAATTACCAGCGGATGCATTGATATTGGCCATTGGTGTTATACCGAATACCGACTTGGCAGAAAAAGCGGGGCTAGAAGTAGAAGACAATGGAATCGTTGTTGATTCAAATATGAGAACCAATGACCCCGACATCTTCGCTTGTGGGGACTGCACGAGGAAAGAATCGTTCTTTACGGGTAAATCAACAGATCTATGGCTTGCTTCAGTAGCGACCACAGAAGCTAGGATAGTTGGAGCTAATCTTTTTTCGACTAGAAGAGAGAATTCCGGCGCTATAGGGGTGTTCTCTACGATAATAGGTGATACAGTCTTCGGTAAGGCGGGCATGGATGCAGAGACCGCCCGAGAAGAGGGCTTTGCAGTGGAGGTCGGAAAGGCCGAAGCCGCAAACCGCCATCCTGGAGGTATGCCCGGTATGCATAAGATGAAAGTCAAGTTAGTTTTCAACAGCAGGAATGGGGAATTATTAGGTGGGCAGGTAAGAGGTGGGCCAAGTGCTGGCGAGGCTATTAACACGATAAGTGCCTGCATTCAGAAAAAGATGACAGCCGATGATATAGCCACTTTCCAACTCGGTACACATCCAGCAGTGACCGCTTCCCCGATAGCGTATCAAATCGTAAATGCTTCAGAGAAAGCTTCCATGTCCATCGAAGAGTGATCTGATAAAAATGAATATGAATATAAAGATACTGTATGACAATGAGGCAAAAAAGGACCTAAAATCGGATTGGGGGTTCTCCGCGCTTATCGATGCAGGAGAAAAGATACTCTTCGATACTGGAGATAAAGGAGATATATTGAGAAAAAACATTGAGAAGATGGATGTAGATCTTTCTAAAGTGAGAAAGGTTGTTCTTTCCCATGAACATCACGACCACACCGGCGGCCTTCTCTCGCTGATAGACAAGTCGATGAAAGTCTATGTTCTCAGATCTTTTTCAACGAAGTTCAAGGAGAAGGTCAAAAAAAGAGGGGATGTGGTCGAAGTATCAAAGAAACGGAAGATATCTGACAATGTTTTAACGATCGGTGAGTTCGGGAAAAACATAAAAGAGCAATCATTGATGATAGAAGGTGAGAACGGATATATCCTGTTGACCGGTTGTGCTCACCCTGGACTGACTTCCATCATCGAAAAGGCCGCTGATCACGGTGAGATCAAAGCCGTGGTGGGCGGTTTTCACGGATTCGATGACTTTGCAGCGTTGGAGGATATACCTCTTCTAGTTCCATGTCACTGCACGGAATATAAGGATGAAATAAAAGAAAGATATCCTGATAAAGCGATAGATTGTTTTGCCGGATTGGAAATAGAGGTGTGAAATATGGATATAGCTATAGCGAGCGGAAAAGGGGGAACGGGAAAGACCCTCATCGCGACTAATCTAGCGAAAATTTTTGCGAAGATGGGGAAGGATGTTAATTACCTAGATTGCGATGTTGAAGAGCCGGATGGACACCTGTTCTTGAAACCGGAGATAACTGAAGAAAAAGAGATCCTGCTCGAATCACCGGACGGTGTAGATGAAGAGAAGTGCGTCAAGTGTGGTAAATGTGCCGACGCCTGCAAGTATAATGCGATCGCGGTGGTGAATGAGAACGTGCTGTTCTTTCCGGAACTATGTCACGTGTGTGGAGCTTGTTCCCTGGTCTGTCCGAACGATGCGATAATCGAGAGAGAAAAAAAGATCGGCGATCTTAAAAAAGGCAAAACCGACGATGTGAACGTCACTTATGCCGCTCTCGAGACGGGAGAAGGAGGCATGTCTCCGAGGTTGATACACGCAGTCAGGGGAGAGAATAGTAACGAAATAAACATAATAGACGCACCTCCTGGGACCGCATGTCCAGCGGTAGAAAGTATCTCGGGGGCCGATCTGGTGGTGTTGGTCGCTGATCCGACTCCATTCGGTGTCAACGATCTGAAGCTTTCCGTCGATATGTGTCGAGCTTTGGGAACGGAGCCCGTTGTGATAGTCAATAGAGCGGAATATAAAGATGAGAGTTTAAAGGAATACTGCCAAAAGGAAGATCTAAAGATAATAGGGGAGATACCCGACGATAGAGAGATAGCGGAGACCTACTCTAGAGGAGATATGATCGTTGATGAGTTGGAAGACTATGTAGGCATTTTCAGGGAGCTTGCTGAAAAAATTGAGGAATTGAGTGCAGGTGAAAGAGAAATAGAACCTCTAACGATCGACAAAGGGGGATCTAAAGATCTTAGAAAAACAGAATCGAAACAAAAGGACTCGTCAGCAGCTTCGGAATCGAATAAAGAGCTGGTAGTAATCAGCGGAAAGGGCGGCACGGGAAAGACTTCACTCATGGGTTCTTTCGCGGCTTTAGCCGAAGAACCTATTTTAACCGACTGCGATGTCGATGCAGCGGACCTCCACCTTCTCACGGATCCAGAAGTCAAGGAAAGTGGTTTTTTCAGCGGTGGATTTGAAGCGGAGATAGATCAAGAGAAGTGTACAACCTGCGGCTTGTGCCAAGAAGAATGTAGATTCGACGCTATAGTAAAAGAAGGAGAAGGTGAAGAGCAGAGATACAGGATAGATCAAATGGAATGCGAGGGCTGCGGGGTCTGCGAGATAGCATGTCCTGAAGATGCTGTTGATCTAGAAGAAGCTGTCAACGGAGAGTGGTTCGTCTCCGAAACTAGATTCGGCGGCATGTCGCACGCAAAACTCGGAATAGCTGAAGAAAACACCGGTAGACTGGTCACTCTCGTGAGAGAGAACGCTGAGGACCTCGTTTCCGAGCGGAACAAGAACACATTGATCGATGGGGCTCCAGGAACCGGCTGTCCGGTGATAGCGTCATTGACCGGTTCCGACTACGCTCTAGTGGTGACCGAACCGACTGTCTCTGGAATCCACGATATGGAGAGAGTTCTAGACGTGGCGGATCATTTCGGTATAGAATCAGGCATAGTTGTCAACAAGGCGGACCTGAACGAGGAGATGACAGAAACTATCGAGGAAATAGCAGAAGAGAGGAGCATTGAGATTTTAGGTAAAATACCTTATGACAACGTATTCATAGACGCCCAGATGGAAGGTCTATCGGTGGTAGAATTTGCTGACAAAGATGAGCCGGCTTCTCTTGCCGTCAGGGAGATATGGGAAAAAGTTGAAGATAGGATATAAGAAAAAGTATGATTAGAAATGATATTAATGATATTAATGATATTAATGATATTATAACCATCCTTAGTCCTTCTCCAACTCTACCTCTTCAATATATTCTATATTTCTTTTTACGAAAAGGGAGGGACTATTGGACTTTAATCTTTCAATAGTCATCTCACAGTATTCCTGATCGATTTCTACTCCTATGCTGTTTCTATCGGCCTCCATTGCGGCTATCATCGAGGTACCAGAACCACAAAATGGGTCCAAAACTGTGTCTCCATAAAAAGAAAACATCCTCACCAACCTATAAGCTAATTTTTTAGGAAAAGGAGCTGGATGATCCTTTGTTGATTCTCCCGGCATTCTCCATATCTGTTTAAACCATTCTTCATAATCATCTTCCTCGATGCGACTTTTTTCCCTTTGTTCTTCGGTAGGTTTCCTATAAGAACCGGGCTTTCTCTGCATCAATATATATTCGATATCGTTCTTTATTATTCCATTTGGTTGGTATGGTTTTCCTAAGAACTGAGTTCCGTTATCTACCTCATAGTTAGCATTAGATATTTTGTGCCAAAGAATTGGATTTAAATTATCAAAACCAACCTCTCTACAATTTACTTGTATATCAGCATGATTTGGAAAGACTACATGTCTTCCAAATTCTCTTCTTGATTTACACGCATCTCCAACGATGCAAACAAGTCTTCCACCAGGGACAAGAACTCTGTAGCATTCTTTCCAAACTTTTTTGAGTTCAGAGTGGAAATATTCATAATCATCGATATGTCCTAATTGGTTTTCTGTCTCGTTATAATCTTTAATGTTCCAGTAGGGGGGAGAAGTGATTACGAGATGTACGCTTTCATCTTCGATAAAAGATAAATCCCTAGCATCTGTTTGATACAGCTTATGGTCCGTTTCTACATCTTCTAAGCTCATTTGAAATCCTCTATTTTGTTTATATCTATTTTATTCTGTAAAGACGATAACAGCATTTTACAGGAATTTTCTATATTTTCCTCGGATTGTGAAGTAAAAACAACATCATCGATCTCTTCAGATTTAAGTCGATTTTGAATATTTACATGTTCATCTATGAAAGGATAATATATCACTGCGACAAAATACGAGTCAGGATAAGCTATTTTTAGTTTCCTTGCTTTATTAACGATTTCATCTGTCCTTTTATGTATATCTCTTCTTGCTTCTATTCTTTTTATGTCGATACCAATTGATATATTCCCGCTTTTTGGATAAGCGGCATCTAGTTCAAATCTTTCTCCTTTGGATTCAAAATGTCTCTTGCTAAAGATGTCCCCTGCCAAGTCATTCAAGCATTTCACTATTATCTTTTCCCATTGTCCTTTTCTTTTTCTAATCTCTTTATCGATAAAATACAATCTATCTAATCGTGCTAGGGCAGGTATCTCAACATAGGGGGGCAAAAATTGTTTTACATAGCCAGCTATCTGCATGGCTTCGTCTCTATTGAAGCTTGGATCATAGGTACTAACATTTTTTATTCCAACATCTCTTTCAATAGCTCTTCCCCCTATATTACAGATAGCTAATAAAGGCTTCAAAACTGAGGGATATTGCAGTAGTGCTTCAGCAATGTCCTCTGCGGATACATCCGAGAAAACAATCACCTCTACTTCTCTTACTTCTATGTACTGACTAAAAGCCTCTCTTAAGGACTCCTTAACGTTCTCTGATCTTTTATCGGCTGAGTCTTTTACCCATTCCATATAGTCTTTTTTACTTCCATACCCATCTTTCATTTTGGCGCTCCATATCGATTGATTGTAACTTCTCATTTCATATATAATTTTTCATATGCCAGATTTATGGACTAATCAAATTAAGACTTCAAGCTGTCTAGATTTTATCCGAATTGTATTGGAAATTGAACCTTCTTAAACTAAAGTTTCAACATCTATCACTAGCACTAATAAAATAAGTATCAAGTGTTGGATTTTTACTATAGTTCCCTGTTTCCCTTCAAATATTTGAATATTTTTTACTTCAAGATTATATCTCCTACATCGACTCCGAGATCGTCCGCTATCACGGGACACTTAGCTTTCAGCAGGAAGAATATATTCGCAGAGACCTCACTCAAAGCTTCATAATTCCCCTGACCTTTACTGATCACGAGATCCGCTCCCTGCATCCTCTCTATGAATTCTTCTGAATCTCTTTCTGGTCCGGTTCCTGGCGTTCCGTCGCCGACCACGTCGACCTTCGCATATTCGTCTATGCCGGCTTTCATCGCGTCTACGGCCATCGCATCATTTATCTTCGGGGCACCTTTAACGAAGTAGAATATTTCCTTGTCTTCCATCTCTCTCAAAAGGAGTTTATCGAAGACTATCTCTCCCGCGTTGTCTCCAAGATAAAATATAGATTCAGAATCTTCTAGATTTTCTTTAAACTCATCATAATGATCTATGGAAAGTTCCTTTGATAGAACCTCCTCTACATCCTCCTCTAGATCGATCTCGTGTCCTGGTCCGAGATCGATGACGTTGCCCGCTATTGCGATCTTTACCGCGGTCAATAATCTGTTTTCTGATTCTTCCACTTTCTCCTTCAATTTTGGATATATCTTCAAAGCATCTTCGTTCTGTTCTTCCTTGATCTTTTTGTACGGATCCTCGGTTTCGGTTATATCTTTGACCGACTGATGAACAAATTTTCCGATCTCCGGCGGTTTTTTTCCTTCGAGTTCCAAGTTACTGAGTATGTCCATAACTTCATCTAAAACTTCTCTCTGGATACGCTCGTCGTCTGTCGCCATCCTGCTGGCCTCCAATGCCTGCCTGAGAAAGCACGGTATACAATCAAGGTTGGATCTCATTTTTAGATACACCTAAAGCAGTATCATCTTGACATGTATAATATTTTCGCTCAGATGCGGCGTTGACCTTATATATCTTAAACTTTTGAGGAGAAAAGATATCATGACCGATTCAAAAGCCGAGATTGAAGATGTTGAAACCCTTCTAGATTCCTTTCAAGAGAGAGGAGAAAAGACCGCGATAATCAGTAAGGGTCACGAGATCTCATATGAAGATCTATATCAGAAATCTAAAAACATCGCTAAAAGCCTCGAAAAGTTAGGCGTCGAGAGAGGAGATCATATCGCAGTATGGATGCCCAACAACCGCTATTTTCACCAGGTATTCTTCTCGATCACTTCTCTGGGAGCGGTCATGGTTCCGATAAATACGAGGTACAAGC
The DNA here is from genome assembly GCA_964462425.1 of uncultured Thermoplasmata archaeon. Lineage (GTDB taxonomy): Archaea > Thermoplasmatota > Thermoplasmata > Halarchaeoplasmatales > Halarchaeoplasmataceae > Natronoplasma. Next base: position 18,736 of record CAYWYD010000029.1, on the reverse strand, counting down.
CGCACGAATTGAAATACATATTGAACGACTCGGACGCTAAAGGTCTTATCATGGTGGATGAATTTTTGGATATAGATTACGTAGAGATGGTGGAAAAGGTCCGAGATGATGTCCCGGACTTGGAGTTCGTAGCCACTACTGGTGTTAAACCTGACTTGAACATCAAAACGATGACGATGGATGATCTCAGGGAACACGGTTCAGATCGTGAAGATCCTACCCCTGAAATAGACAACGATGATACCGCCCTCATCTTATACACTTCTGGCACCACCGGTCAACCTAAAGGAGTCGAACTGACCCACGAGAATATACTTCTCGATGCGAAGATAACCGGCGATGTGATGGAGGTCGCTCCCGACGATCGCTACTATGTTCCACTACCTTTATTCCATTCTTTCGGTCTGGTTCTGGGTACCCTCACGCCTATCTACTTCGGCAGTTCCGTGGTCCTCCAGGAAGTTTTCGACCCGGAAGAAGGTCTGAGGCTCATCGAAAAACACGGATGCACGATGAATTTTGGAGTACCAGCCATGTTCATCTCAGAATTAGAGGAACTCGAAAAGTCAGAATATGACACCTCATCTTTGAGAAGCGGCATGATGGGGGGCGCTCCATGTCCTATAGAGGTGGTTAAAGACACAATAGATGAGATGGGCTGCGACGTCTGTATAGGTTATGGTATCACCGAGACGAGTCCTTTGATAACGCTCACGCGGTTCGACGACCCACCGGAGATAAGAGCGGAAAGTGTTGGAAGACCATTACCAGGCGTGGACGTAAAAATCGTCGACGACGAGTGGGAAGAACTCCCACCTGGAGAGATAGGGGAGATAGCGGTCAGAGGATTCAACGTGATGAAAAAGTATTACAACAAACCCGAGAAGACCGATGAAGTCTTGGACGAAGAAGGTTGGTATTATACCGGCGATCTTGGAAAGCTCGACGAGGACGGTTACGTTTACGTGACCGGAAGGAAGAAAGACATGATAATCTCCGGCGGCTTCAACGTCTATCCGAGAGAGGTCGAGGAGTTCTTCTACACCCATCCCAAGATAAAGACCTGCGGCGTCGTCGGTGTAGATGACAGCGACATGGGAGAAGTGGTAGCTCTGGTCGCGATCCCGAAAGAGAAGGAAGAACTAAAGCCCGAAGAGTTGAAAGAGTTCGCAGAGGACGAGATAGCCAATTTTAAGGTGCCGAGGTACGTCGAGATCGTCGACGAGCTTCCGATGACTTCAAGCGGGAAGATCCAGAAGTTCAAACTGCGCGAGAGGCTGAATGAAAAATACGGGTCATAAATCTTGGATAGAATATACTAAGCCGAAGAGTTGAAGCGAGTTAAAATCTCGTCCCGATCCAGTTCAGAGATGTTCATCGAACCAGTCTACTATCTCTTCCAACCTTTTCATCCGCTGCTTCGGCCTTCCAGACCTGGATAGATCGTGGTTCTCTTCTTCGAAAAGTACGAGCTTACTATCAGCACCGTGATACTTGAGAGCGGTGAACATCTGGATCGCCTCTGCCTCGTAACATCTGAAGTCCGTTCTCGACTGTATCAGTAAAAGAGGTGTATCGACTCTATCCGCATATTTCAGAGGAGAGCGATCCCAGAGAGATTCTTGGTCATCCCATGGCGTAGTTTCAAATTGATCCTCGACGAAATAATAACCTATATCCGTCGTTAAAAACATGGATGTCCAGTTCGATATGCTTCTGCAGGAAACCCCCGCTTCGAATCTATCTGTATCTCCCAGGAGCCTGTTCGTCATGAACCCTCCATATGATCCGCCAGTTACACCCACCCTATCTTCATCGATAAAATCATACTTTTCTATCGCAGTATCCACCACTTTTAGGATGTCTTCTTGGTCCTCGGTACCGTATTTTCCTATAATATCCGCAAAGCTATTCCCACTTCCTGAGCTACCGAGTGGATTTGAATAGACCACCGCGTAACCATTACTGGCTAGGACCTGAAGTTCATGAAAGAAAACCTCTCCGAACACGGCCTTCGGTCCGCCGTGTATCTCTACCACTGTCGGATAACTCTCTTCCGCTTCGTAATCTACTGGTTTCATAACCCAGCTTTCTATCTCCTTCCCGTTGGACTCAACTATGAAACGCTCTGGCTCTGAAACTTCTTTTTCAATTTTATTGAAGTCGGTGAATTCAACTATGTCCTTTTTTTCAGGATCGTTTTCCTCTAAAAAGTAGAGCTCCTGCCGGGTCTGTTCCTTCAACCCCGTGAATACTATCTTATCGTCTTTGACATCGAAATGATCTACCGTGCCAAAATCATCTATGACTTTTTCCACGCCTTCATCAAGGGAAAAACTGTAGAGTTTACTCTGATGTCCCTCAGTTACGATGAAATAATACTTTTCATTTTCGACTCTACTCACCTCATCTATACCATATCTTACGTCCGTTAGAACAGTATTATCTAACGATTTGTCCATATCCGTCTCCTTATAATATACATGTTCCTCCAGATCATAAACATAGAGTTCTTTGTTAGTATTGATACCCATCTCACCCATCTCGGTGGCTTCGAAGACGATCTTGTTATCCATCAAGCGGGTCTTGCCTATGTTGAGTTCTTTATCAGTGAGCTTAGTTAACTCACCGGAAGATAGGTCATATTCGTATAGATAACTGATCACATCCATCTTATCTTCGTACTCTATCATCGACAGGCAGATACGATCTTCATCTAGATCAAAACTGCGGACTTGATTGTATCCTGTTATCAGAGGTTCGATCTCTTTTTCCTCAAGAGAATAAGAGTATAAGTGAACCCTCTCCTTGTTTTTGAAGCCCCCTTCGTTGGACCAGAACGGGATTTCGTCTAACTCGTGATAATCTTGCCCTTCTTCGATATCATCCTCGGACTCCTCGTTTTCATCCAGCTCATCCCCCACCTTCTCTTTGACCTGGAAGACCAGCAGGTCGTTTTCCTCTTCTTGCTGGAAATCGACCACTTCCTTCTCTATGGTGTCGAAGTGCTGAGCTTCTCCTCCGTCTATATCGATCAAAAAGAGATCGGTTTTTTCTTCACTTTCCTCTTCATCATCTTCCTCTTCTTCACCTCTTCCGGAGACGAAAAGTATTTCATTTTCACTCAGCCAGATGAATTTCTTATCTTTTTCTCCTGTAGTCAATTGGAAAGTCTCGTCCTTATCGAAGCGGTGAACCCATATATTAGAATCGTAATCGTTTTCTTCAGGGTCAGCTTCATGTACGTTGAACCCTACCACGTCACCGCTTGGAGAAAATTCAATGTTAGATATGAATGTATAATCTAACAAGTCCTCTATCTCAACCCTTTCCATATTATCGACTATAAATTAGGTAGAGCCATTTTAAAACTTCCGATTATATGTCTCATGCATTCCTATATCCCCTAGAAAAAACGAAAAGTTTATGACTAGATCATTCTTCATCTTTGTTTGTTTAATACTTGGATCGTTAACAATACGAAGTTCTAAAAAAGGATAGATCGAGGATATGATGGAGACCAATTCCCAAGATCGACCGTTCGAACGGTATGTCGAGCGTTATGAAGCTTGGTTCGAGAGGAACAGGTATACGTATAAATCGGAGCTGAAGGCGGTCGAAAAGATGGTGCCTTCCAGTAAGACAGGCGTAGAGATAGGTGTTGGTAGTGGTAGGTTCGCTGCACCTCTCGATATCGATGTAGGATTGGATCCGTCCGTCAATATGTTAAAAATAGCCCAGGAGAAAGGGATACAAACGATCAGAGGAAAAGGGGAGAGTTTACCGCTCAGGGGGAGAATTTTTGACTTCGTTCTAATCGTTACAACGATTTGTTTCTTCGATGATGCGGAAAGAGCGCTGAAGGAGGCAAAGCGCGTCCTGAAGAGAGACGGAACGATAATCATCGGTTTTGTAGATAAGGAAAGCACAATAGGAGAGATGTACCAGCAAAAAAAGGATGAAAACGTATTCTACAACGATGCTACGTTTTACTCCTATGAGGAAGTACGGTCCTTGCTGGAGAAACTAGATTTTGAGGATATAACCTCTGTACAGACCCTATTCGGCGAGTTAGATTCCTTGGACAAAGTAGACGAAGTCGTAGAAGGTCATGGAGAGGGCTCGTTCATCGTTCTAGAAGGAAGAAAATAGATCATAGAAAAAAGAGGATGTAATTATGGCTGAAATAAGATACGAACCGATCGGGATCATCCACACGCCCAACAAAGAAGCAGAGGGAACGCCTATCCAGCCCAAAGGAGCCGAAGGGATAGGAGGGGAAGTTGAGATATATCCTGAGTACTCAGAGGGTTTAAAGGATCTGGAAGGTTTCTCTCACATAATACTGATCTATCATTTTCATAGGAATGAAGAGACCTCCCTACAGGTAAAACCGTATATGGATGACGAAAAACATGGGGTCTTCGCGATGAGAGGACCGAGTAGACCCAATCCTATCGGGATCTCCGTAGTAAAGTTAGAAAAGATAGAAGATAACAGGCTGATAGTTGAGAACGTAGATATACTTGACGGTACACCATTGTTAGATATCAAACCGTACGTTCCTGATTTCGATAGACACGATGTAGAAAGATATGGTTGGTTGGAGGAAAAGGTGCATAAACTTTCGAGGACAAAAGATGACGGCAGATTTGCAGAGGAGTGACCCTACTTTACGTATCTAGTTTCCTCATGTAGAATCTTTCGCCTTTGAATTGTGTCTCTATCCTTTTTTCCAGCTATCTTTGAATCTGTCTCTCCCTCAGAGAATGAACTGAAGTTATGCTGAGCAAGTCCTTGCTAATATCTCCCGAGGATCTAGACTTATATCCTTCATAACCTATGATATATTCAACTATTCAACTTCTATGCCCCTACCACTAAAGATAATATATGCTTGTAATTGAAAAGGTAAGGGTATGCCTGAATGAAAAAAGCAGTCTAGAGTGCTCTTTGAGGAGGAAATAGGTGTCTCAAAAGAAAAAGTCGAGATGAGAATACATAAATATTCGAAACGGCATTGTAGTGGTGTGAAAAAATGGCAGAAGGAGGCGGAATGAACAAAGGATGGCTAGTAGCTGCAATTGGTATCTTGATGATCTTAGCGATACTAGTGATAAAATTCGTCGGTCCTAGGCCTTTTATGGGTATAACCAACCCTGAAGCTACCTACGGCGGATACTTCATGGCAGGCATAGGAATCGGAGTAATAGTGATGATCATCGGCGGTGTGATAGGCACAAAGACAGAAGAACCAGTTGAGGAAGAAGAAGAGATGACGATGGAAGAAGAATACGGTGAAGATGAGTATGTATGTGAGTGTTTAGATTGTGGCCATATAATGGAAACATATGAGCACTGCAGGGAGATAGAATGTCCTGAATGTGGTGGGGAAATGAGAAGATCCGAAAGACCGGGCATAGGACGGTAATCAGGAGGAAAGCTGAGGGACAAGATCTGATTGAGTAAGAACCTGGAGAAGAACTCCCAAGAAAAAGGGATAAAGATCCATACTTCCGAGGGGTAGCAAAGTTAATACCTCAATAAACATGATCATCTTCTAGATCATAATCAGGCTGACCGCCATGACGAACATGCCCAACACTATTCCTGCGATTACGGCGTGACTGTGGCCGTATTTGTGCGCCATCGGAAGCAGTTCATCTACGGAGATATAGACCATTATACCTCCCACGAAGGCGAGGGAGGCGCCCAGTAAAAAAGAACTCAGGAAGGGCATCAATATCAGAAAACCTACCACCGCTCCGACTGGTTCCGCCACCCCCGATAGGAAGGAATACATGAATGCCTTTTTCCTATCTCCTGTTGCATAGAACATCGGTACGGAAACGGATATGCCTTCAGGTATGTTGTGTATCGCTATGGCGAGGGCTATGGCTGAACCGAGAGCTACGTCGCTCAAAGCGGTGAAGAATGTGGCTAGACCCTCTGGGAAATTATGTATCCCTACAGCTAGAGCGGTGAATATCCCGGTTCTCATCAGGGGAGTGTCCACCTTTTCTCCTTCTATATCGTCTGGACCTCTGAGATGATGGGGGTTTTCATCTTTAGGGATCAAAAGATCTATTATCATTATGAAAACGATGCCTAGGAAGAAGACTGCTACACCGTTAAGCTCTCCCAACATCTCTATACCGCTGGGTATGAGTTCCATAAAGGAGACGTATAACATAACGCCTCCAGAGAATCCCAGCGATATAGAAAGGTAGATCATCTTCGGTTTCCTGATGAGATAAGCTATGAGACTTCCTATACCCGTTGAAAGACCTGCAATAGCAGTTAGAAGGAACGCCATCCAGATATTTGGGACTTGAATCATACCGTATCCCCTTTCTTACCCTTGAACCTGATCTTTATCCTCATCTCCTCCATCTTTAATAAAGATTAACACGCAGTCTTCGTTCAACTCTTGATCGTGCATGGTCGTTCCACAAAACTTTCCCTCTAAATCGAATCCATTCCTAGATATCTCCTCGACTACATCTCCAACACCCATATCTTCAAACTCCCCGGAAGGGCTGTTATCTCTGGTATGTTTGGGATAAACGTAAAGTCTTTTCTTGGGTCTTAGAACACGGAAAACTTCCGAGTACAGATTCTTTCTTTTATCTCTCTCGAAGTAGTGCAGAACGTCAAAAAGAAAGGCAGCATCTACAGATCTAGATGGTAATTTTAAATTAACTCCACTAGTATTTTTTATCGGCTTTATATTCGTGAGATCATGATCGGATGCCTTCTTTCCTATTGCAGATAAAGGCTCTTCTTTCTTATCTAAGGCGTACACTGTTCCTCCGCTGCCTACTACCTCTGCTGCAGGGACCGTATAATGACCGTATCCCGCTCCAAAATCTAGGACATCATATCCTTCCTTTACACCGATCCGCTTCAGGAAGCTGATACCTTTCTTTTCCTCCCATCTCTCGACTTCTTCATTCATCCTTTTTCCTGCTCTTTTCTTTCTTTTCGATCGTGAATATTCCTGATGTAGAACTTTTCCCCTTCAAATTCTGTCTCGACCAGTTCACCCTCGTCGATCAGTTCCCGAACCGCACTCCAATCTTCTCCGTTTTTGGAGAGTATCTTTTGAACTTGGCGTTCTCTCATCGGATGTACCGAAGTTATACTCAAAAGATTATCCTTCGTGTTACCTGAGGAAGCGAACGTATCTCCTTCGTAACCGATCAGATGCTCAACATCTATACCTTTATTTTCAAATATCTTGAAGGCCTCCGTTATCTTCTTTTCATCCGGAGCTTTTGCCCATGCCTCGGCAGGAGGCCTTGTCGGTATGGCGATGTAACTTCGATCGGCACCTACTTCACCGATGGTATCGGCTATCTTTTTAAGCTCAGAATTTCTATCGTTTACCCCTTCGACCAGCATGGTCTCAGTGTTCAATCTCCCATCAAAGGTATCTGAAAAATCACGTATGCCCCCGATTATCTTGTCCAGTTCAAGGTCCCTGTGCGGTCTGTTGATTTTTTTCCAGACGTCCCTCGAAACCGCATCCATCTTCAACGAGATCCAGTCGGCCCTAGAAAGGTCTTCTCTCACCTCTTTGTCGTATATCAAAGAAGCATTGGATATGACCGCAGTATCGTAGCCCAGTTTTTTTACTGATTCTATCTTTTCTCCCAGACCCTTGTCTAGAGTCGGCTCCCCGTCCGGTACAAATGAGATATAATCTACTTTTGCGTCATTTTCTTCCGCAGTTTTCACCTTTTCTTTCGCTGCCCCGAAGATCTTTTCTACGCTGTAAAACTTCTCCCTATCGACCTGCATCTTTAGCGTCCTTCCAAGCTGGCAGTAAACACAGGAATAAGTGCATATCTTCGGCGGTATATTGTTGACCCCTAGACTCTGGCCAAGCCGCCTAGAGGGTACCGGACCATACCCGATCCTCTTTTCCATACTTCTCAAGAATCTTTATTAGGTTAAAAGGTTTACTTGCCAAAAGACGATATATCCGTTCGTGGTTTTTATTTGCTTAGTAGGCTCCCTAGTGGTAGATAGGATGCAGATGAACGAGTTGAATAATAAAATAAGGAATTGTAAGAAATGCAGTCTTTCCAAAACTCGAAAACAAGCTGTCTGTGGAGAAGGTGACTTGAACGCGAGGATCATCCTCATCGCTCAGGCTCCGGGAAAGGAAGAAGATAAGGATGGATCGATGTTCATAGGACCCTCTAGAGAGGTATTAGATGGACTTCTTGAAGATGCTAGAGTTGAGCGGGATAAGATATACATGACGAATCTGATCAAATGCATGTTACCTGATTATAGGAAACCGAAGCAGGACGAGATCGAAATATGTTCTAAGTACCTAGATGAAGAGATCAAGATAGTTGATCCGGATATATTGGTACCTTTAGGTTACTACTCGACCAGATATCTCTTCAATAAATACGATATATCGTTCAAGAAGGATTTTGCCGAGATAACTGGCGAGTTGTTCCTAGCCGATGATAGAAAGATATTTCCATTAGCTCACCCGGCTTCACTCCTTTACGATGACTCATTCGAGGAAGAAATGAGAGAGCAATACGAGAGGTTGGAAGTGTTTCTTGAGCCATGTAAGTGGTATCAACTGTGTCCGATGAAGCAATTCTATGAAGAAGGAAGATTAGATAAAAAATGGGTGGAAATGTACTGTAAGGGTGATTGGAAAAACTGTGTGAGATTTCAGAAGGAAAAGAACAGAGAATATCATCCAGATTTCATGCTCCCTAACGGCGAGATAGATGAGGGTCTGAAAGATCAGTCTGATTGAAAAAAGACAACTTTTTATATTACTACACAATTGAGTAAATCTGACGGGAAGAGGTATGATGCAAAATCAAAAGAAAAGTCTCAAGATATTGTATGATGACACCGTCATAGATGATGAACTGTACCCTGACTGGGGTGTATCCATATACAGTGATACGGGAAAGGACGAGATACTGTTCGATGTGGGTCATGACGAGAATATTTTATTACATAATATGAATAGATTAGACGTTTCGAAAGAGGATATAGACATCATAGTGATCTCCCATAGGCACTGGGATCACATAGGGGGCTTATCTGCTTTTGAAGACCAGGATGTAAAGATTTTTGTTCCAACTTCTTTGACTGAAAGGGTCGAAAAGGAATTTGATCTGCAGGGAGAGATCGTATCTGTCTCCGATCGTATTGAAATAGTTGACGGGGTCTATTCGACCGGAGAGCTGGGGAGAGCCGTAAAAGAACAATCTCTGATAGTTAAAAGCAATGAAGGCATTTATTTATTGACTGGATGTGGTCACCCTGGCATAGATAAGATAATAGAAGAAGGTTCCAAGATCGGAGATATAAAAGGTATAATAGGGGGTTACCATGGTTTCGATGATTTGGACCTGCTTGAGGACATATCTCTTTTGGTACCCTGTCACTGTACTATGCTATTGGATAAGATAGAAAAGAGATATCCGGATGCGTACAAAAAATGTGGTGTAGGAACGACCCTCGAGCTATGACCTAATCCTCTCTATCTCTCCTATCTCTCGGCGTCTTAGCGGTGTCATCCAAGTCACCGGTTTCATAATCCTCTCTAAAGCGATCGAGCGAGATAGATTTCTCATTGCTCTGAATAAGGTCGACAAATTCGGTCAACTTCTCCATCGTCTCCCTTCTGACTACGTGTTCGATCTTACAGGCGTCTTCGTCTACAAGTTCCTCGTCCAACCCTAAGATGATAAAAAATTCCTTGAGAACTTCATGTTTCTCGGACAGCTCTACGGCTTTTCCTTCTCCTTTGTCGGTCAAGGTCACACCACTGTATTTTTCATAATCGATATATCCTTTTTCGTCTAATTTCTAGAACATCTCCGTAACTGAGGATAGACCTACATCTAACCTTTTAGATACATCTTTCACTTTAGCGTAACCTTTGTCTTGGACCACGTCATAGATCGTTTCTAAATACTCCTCTTCTCTTTTTCCGAGCATCTTTTCTCCATATCCTTGAAAAGTCTAAAATCTTTTGGTAATCTATAGCTCTTCGCTTTCTACCATCAAATCCATCCCTTTCTCGGTGAGTATGTATGCGTTCACCTCCGTAAGATCAGGATCACTGCAGGAAAAAGGGCAGGATGAACAATCCTCGCAGTTATAATCGCTCAAGTAATCTTCCCGTAACAAAGACCTGATGACTTCATCTACCACGGCTCTAGAAATGTCGAGTTCATCGCTGATCTCATCCACCGTGTAACCGTCATCGATATACGTCAGGATTTTCTTTCTCATGCTGTCATCTCAATCCTCTTCATCTTTTTTATTTGATAGGATGTAGTAAACGATCACCAAAGAAAAAGGAAGAAGAAGTATCGAAGCTATATAGGGGGGTTCGTAAGTCGCTAAAAAACCGTCCCAGGTGTTGAACCATCGACTTCCTTCTCCCAGTATGGAGTCAAGGACCATGCCGAATATCTCCACTCCAGCTATGATCCAGATCATGATGGATGAAACTACAGCTTTAGCACGCTGGTGAACGTCGGAAAAGTTCTTCACGCTGAGCACATAGAAAATACCTGCAAATAACAAAATGGTGCCCCGCCAGATCATAAAGTAGCCGGTAAATATCATAGGTCCGAAATTTATGGTCTTGTTCAGAATCCCTAGTCCTATCTCCAATGCACCGATTAGGAAAACAAAGATTCCAAATATTCCAAAGTAAATACTTCCGATCTTGTTTATCATCTCGTCATCCATCTATGCCACCCCCATCAGTATCCATATGAGATGTAATAGGCCCCCCCATACGAAGAGTACAGTCGCTAAGACTAGAAGGCTTCCGCCTAGGATCTCCATGACACCTCTTAGCCCTCTTTCACTACCTTCTTTCATCATCATGATAAAAGTGGCTATGCAGGGGAAATATAGATTCACCAATACTACCGAACTGATAAGTTGATACTTGGTCATCTCGATAGCGGATAACTGCGCTACAGCTAGATCTTTTCTCAAGAAACCGGCTACAAGAGGTCCTATCGTCTCTTCCGGTACACCGAACCAGGTCGTAAGGAGTGGACCGAACACCTCTGCCAACCAATCTATCACCCCACCTAAGTATAATACGTTCACTAAACCCACACCTAACAATACGAAGGGTATAGCAGTGGTAAAGAAACCCTTGGTCCTGACCCATAATTTTTTTGAAACGTTTTCTAGGGAAGGAACCCTGTAGGGAGGGATATCGATCAATATCTCGGGTGATCTCCCCGGTATTATCTTATGAAGGACGAAGCCAAAGAAGATGAAGCCCATCAGTAGATACAGAAGGATTATACCCGCAAATTGAGGGATGAGAGAAAATATCACCCCTAATTGGGCTCCACATGGTATGAAAATGGCGAGTAGAGTTATCATCATGAAGCGCTGTTTCTTGGTCTGAAGAGTTCGAGTAGCTGCGACGCCGGGCACGTTACATCCTAGAGAAAGAATCATAGGGACGATGGCAAAGCCGTGAAGGCCTATCTTATGTAAGAGGGTGTCTATAAGAACCGCCAGCCTGGGCATGTAGCCGCTGTCTTCGAGTATTATGAGATACAGGTAAAATGCGGTTATCGCTGGAAGCACGATCCCGACTGCTACGAAGAGCCCAGAGGTCAGCATCCCGAAGGCCTCGAAGCTGTTTCCGGCAGCGGGGTCACCGACCAAGATAAAATAGTACCAAGTTCCTTCACCGGGAAAAGCACTTTGAAGCCAGGGAAGCCAGTATTCATCAAAGAGCCTTACAAAAAAACCATCGGTGAAAAATCCGGCAAAAGCGCTGAAAAAGGCCCAAAACCCGTAGAGAACTGCGATAGCGATAGGGATTCCGGTCAATGGTTTGACGGTAAGTTCAGCTATGGCATCTTTTAGGGTGGTCTCTCCCTCTCCATATGTTATCGTTTCTTCTGCGATCCTGTCTACCAGTTCCCACCTCTCGTCTATATCGCATTTCATTTTGACATCACTTCAAGCTTACCTTCTATCTTCAAAGCGTCCTCTGATCTAGCGTCCTTGATCTTAGATACGAGCTCTTTCACACCCCAGCCGCTCACCGCTATAGTCGGGACCACGGGAACTCCCAATATCATCCTCAATCTGTCCAGATCAACGTGGATGTCCTTATCTTCGGCAGCGTCCCACATGTTCAACGCGATCACTATGGGAAAGTCTCTCTCGATGATCTCTAGAGCGAGGTAAAGCCCCCGCTCGAGCTTAGTAGTGTCGATTACACAGACAACAACCGCATCTTCGTTATCCTCCAACATCTTGACAGCTACTTCCTCCGCCTTATCTTTAGGTTCTAAAGAAAAAGTGCCCGGAACATCGATCAACTCTACTTCCTCTCCATCGAGCTGCATGTATCCCTTTGTATAATCCACCGTAGTACCGGGATAGTTCGATTCAGACACGTTTGCTCCGGTCAGGCGATTGAACAGAACACTTTTTCCGACATTCGGGTGACCCATGAGTAATATCTTCAATCCATCACCTCTACCACTATTTTATCTGCCATACCGACTCCCATGGAAGTCGTCGATCCGTTAACCTCTACCACTACGGGACCGTCGATTGGCTGCTTGGTCTTGAAGATGAGTTCTTTACCGACCCTGATACCCATACCGGCGAGTTTGTTTTTCAAGCTATTCTCTATCTCTTTAACGACCGCTTTTTTACCGAATTTCATCTCTTTGAGTTTTTTTCTCATGGGGATCACATCCTCTTTACTCTTATCTTTCTAGCCATTCCTCGACCTATCGATACCGTCGAGTTATCAACCTTTATGGTGATAGGACCATGGTAGGAGAGTATCTCGATCTTCGCTCCTCTGCGGATCCCTCTCAAAGCCAATTTCTGTTTTAGTCCTCTACCCCCTTCTATATCGATCACCCTGGCTTTTTCTCCTATCTCTAATCGGGCAATATCATTCTTTTGTCACCTTGTGTTCTTATCTCGGGAATTCTTGTTTTCTCGGGAAAACATCTTTAGGTATACCTAATCCCTTCAGGTATAAAAGTTTTTGCAAGCCTAAACATGTTTAGAGAGGTTAAAAATGTCTGCCTGTAGGCGAAAAAGATATAGCTTCATCCCTAAGATTTTTATAACTTCGTTAACCATTACTTAACAAATGAGTGAAAATGGTCTTACCCAACGGGATCGAGAACACATGATCACCATCTTCCTCTTGGGAGGAAATGAAGAACCTGTCGGTCCTTCAAAGTTAGCTGAAAAGATGGATATGAGCAGGGCCGGAGCGCTGCAGAAGATGAAAAGACTTGAGAAGTGCAATGTCGGGGAATACATCCCAAAAAAGGGATTGAAGCTCACGACTGCAGGGGTAAAAATCGTAGAAGATGATATCATAAAACATCATGTAGTGGAAAATTTCTTTCAAGAATCGCTAGGGATGGAATTCGATAAGGCTTGCGAGGAAGCGACAAACCTGAGTTCCGACATGAGTGAAAGGATGATAGATTTGATAAACAGTGCCTATGGAGAGGAGATCAGCTGTGAATGTGGTCTGTGTTTAGACCCTCCATTCGAGCCTGAAGATCTTGAGGATTGTCACTGGTGTAAGCGGTTATCTGAGGAGGGTAAAGATGATAGATAAGAGGATCGTTATCATAATCGTCGGCGTCCTTCTCTTCGATGGGGCGGTCGCCTTGGTCGGCAGTACATTAGAAGAGGCTGATGACGATGAAGAACTGGGGATAGCTGTGACAATCCCTCCTCAACGGCAGTTCGTCAAGGAAGTAGGTGGTGATAGAGTAAAAGTCACGCTGATGGTCCCCCCCGGTGAAGATCCTCACTCATATGAACCCACGACCCGACAGATGAGAGAAGTTGCGAAAGCGGATCTATATCTCAAATTGGGTTCTCAGATATCTTTTGAGAAGACCTGGATGGATAAGATCAAGAGCTATAACGAAGAGATGAGGATCGTAAACAGCAGTGAAGGTATAGAACTGAGAAAGATGGGGTCGAGTATAGATCCCCACGTCTGGATGTCACCTCCCAACGCTAAAAACATGGTGCAAAAACTGAATGAGACGATGTGTGAAGAAGATCCGGATAACTCTCAATTTTACGAGGAAAATGCGGAGGAATATCTAGAGGAATTAGAAGATATCAATCAAGATCTCAAAAGCGATATGGAAAAATACGAGGGTGAGGAATTCCTGGTTTATCATCCTTCTTTTGGATACTTCGCCGACGAGTATAACTTGACTCAGGTACCTATTGAAAAAGAGGGTAAAGAGCCCGGAACTGAAGAGATAAAAAACATAATCGACAGGGCAAAAAAAGAGAACATCTCCATAGTCTTTATTTCACCACAATTCGATAGAAGTCAGGCGGAGACGATAGCTGAAGGTATAGACGGTGAAGTGCTCTCTCTAAATCCTCTAGCCGAAGATTACATAGAAAATATAAGGGATATGGAGGAAAAGTTAGGATCCGCATTTGAAGATACGGATGGTGATGATCCATGGTAGGGACGGCTATAGAGATGACAGACGTTTCAGTTGAGTTGGGAAATAAGCAGGTATTAAAGGATGTCACCGTGTCATTGGATGAAGGCACGTTTTTAGGGATCATAGGACCGAACGGAGGAGGAAAAACAACTCTTCTCAAAGTCCTTTTAGGGTTGATCACCCCGGAACAAGGGAAAGTCCGTATCTACGGAAAACCTCCGTCGAAAGTAAGCGGCGAAGTAGGATATGTTCCCCAGTATTCTAATTTCGATGCTCAGTTCCCGATTAGCGTTTGGGACGTCGTATTGATGGGAAGAGTGGGAAAGCTCGGTTGGAAACCGTTCTACTCCAAGAAGGATAAAAAGGTCGCTGAAGAATCTCTAAAGATGGTCGATATGATAGGATACAAAGACAGGCAGATTTCAGAACTCTCGGGCGGTCAGCAGCAGCGAGTCCTCATAGCTCGGGCCTTAGCGACTAAACCTAAAATTTTACTTCTAGATGAGCCAACTGCTAGTATAGACGAAAAGATACAGTCTGGCATATATGAACTCTTGGAAAAACTTAACAAAAAAAGGAACATGACCATAATCCTGGTATCTCACGATATCGGGGTCATCTCTTCTTATGTAAACAAAGTAGCTTGTTTAAACAAGTATTTCATCTACCACGACTCTGACGAGTTGACGCCCGAGATGATCGAAGCCTCTTATGAGTGCCCGGTGGATCTTGTTGCCCACGGTCATCCCCACCGTGTTTTTGAACACAAGATGCCTTCCGAGGAGGAGGACTAAGGATGTTCGAGCTGTTACAGTACACTTTCATGAGGAACGCTCTCTACGCGGGCATCCTGGGTTCGATCATATTCGGCATAATAGGGACTTATGTGGTCGTTAAAAAGATAGTCTTCATAAGTGGCGGCGTGGCTCATGCCTCTTTTGGAGGAGTGGGGATGTCTTTATATCTCGGTATCGAGCCTCTCCTCGGTGCTCTCCTATTTGCTATCACGTCTGCGTTAGGTGTAGGTTTTCTTGGAAGGAAAAAGATACAGCGAGAAGATACCGCGATCGGAATAATATGGGCCTTAGGCATGGCTATAGGGGCCTTTTTTTATCATATAACTCCAGGCTACTTAACGAGTCCCGCTAGCTTCTTATTTGGAAATCTATTGATGATCGGAACTTTCGACATCTATCTTCTCGGTGGTTTAGCCCTAGCGATAGTCATTATCGTAGTATTGTTTTACCATCGATTGCAGGCTGTGAGTTTCGATGAAGAATTTTCGGAAGTTGTTGGGATAAAAACGAATCTGGTGTATATCTTACTGTTGATCATGATCGCCTTCTCGATCGTCTTCCTGATAAAGTTTGTAGGGATCATCCTCGTTATTGCGATGTTGTCGATCCCGGCTTCGATTTCAAGCTCCGCAACGCACGACATGAGAAAGGTGATGGTCTATTCGGTGATATTATCGCTGGTTTTCATACTCTCCGGCTTATGGCTCTCTTATCAGTGGAATACTCCAGCCGGGCCTACGATAATACTTCTATCCGGAGCAGTTTTTATCCTAAATACTGTAGGTGACAAGCTATCCGATTCGGGGCTTTCATTCCGGTGAATATAGGTTAGATGTACCGATGCTTACAGGGTTTACAACTCCTTCGTGGAAAGATTTAAGTATTTTTACTCATATGTGTAAATGACAAAAAGGTGAGAAATATGAGGTCTGGAAAAGGTAGAGGATCTGGACAAGGCTCTGGACAAGGCTCTGGACAAGGAGGCCGCGGTCGACAACCAAAAGGTAAAGGGTATGGGCCGGGTGGAAAATGTGTTTGTCCCAATTGTGGATACGAAGAAGAACACCAGAGAGGCCAGCCCTGTTATGAGAAAGAATGCCCGGAGTGCGGAACCAAGATGACTAGGAAGTGAGGACAGGATTTGATCCTGAGAAAATTTGACTCAGTGAACAAACAGGTAGAACGAATCCATTCAAAAACCCTTACCCCTCTTACTTTTATTCTAAAAACGTAGAGCAGGATGGAAGTGCTAGGATGAAGCAAAAAACTCTTGAAGAATACCTAGAAGTCATCTATATCCTTGAAAAGAGAGACGGTCGAGCTACTACAGGAAATATTTCTTCAGAACTAGACGTTAAACCACCCTCCGTTACGGAGATGTTACGAAAGTTAGAGGAAGATGGTTATCTAGAATATGAGCCCTACGAGGGCGCAAGGTTGACTAAAGCGGGTAAGAAGATAGCTAGAAATTTGATGGAATCGCATGAAACTATCGCTGATTTTTTAGAGATAATAGGTGTAAGAGGGGAGCAAGCCGAAGTAGATGCATGTGAATTGGAACATCACATGAGTAAAAACACTTTAAAGAAATTAAAGAAATTCATAGAATTCATCGATGATGCACCGGACGAACCTAAATGGGTAGAGCATTATCGGCATTACATCAAGACAGGTGAAAGGAAAAAGTGCGAATTCTATAGGGATAAAGATTAAACTGTATTTCATCAAGATTTTTACTCATATGTAGAAAAACTTTAAATATTTACTCTCATAATGGTAATAATGTGATAACATGCCAAGAGGAGACGGAACAGGTCCTGAAGGGTTAGGACCGATGACTGGAAGAGGACTCGGTTTCTGTGCAGGTTTTGACAGCCCAGGATTCACGAAAGGAGGCGGTCGCGGTCTAGCTAGAGGTAGAGGTCGCGGCTTAGGCAGAGGTCTAGGCAGAGGGTTCAGAGGTGGGAGAGGTGGAGGGAGAGGTGGAGGTAGAGGATTTGGAAGAGTACCTCCAAGAGCACCCCCTAGAAGGCCAGTTGAGAGATCTCAGCCAGTCCGAAGAGCACCTGTAAAAACAGAAACAGAGGGTTCCTACTACGGAGATTATACCAAGGAAGACGAAATAGAAGAACTGAAAGCCTATGCAGATCAGCTTGAAGAAGAGTTAGAGTTAGTTGAAGAAAGACTCGACGAATTGAGCGAGTAAAAAACCATTTTCATCCTTTTTATTTTTTTTAGAAACTATCTCTTATTTCTATCTGACTGCGTTCATTTTTAGGTCTTGTTCCAGCATTGTCTCAGCTATGTTATCGAATGCTGCTCTAGAAATCACCGCCTGATGCTGTATCTATTGTATCGCATCTGCGTATTTCCACTAAAGATCATAGTTCAACTTTTGTATAAACTCTTCTGAGTTATATTTTTGTCACCAGCCAATCTACACGAATGGTAATAAACGAAGCACTTGTTGATTTTTTCGTAATTTTTTCTACTAAATACCCAACTTTAAAATTTCTTAAAAACTTATTTATCAACGAAAAATACTAAATATCAGTTCGTTATGCGTTTAAACGAGGTGTAAAAGATGAATGATGAAGAAAAAGAGAAAAGCATGCCTTTGATTGGAGACAAGTTCCCAGAGATGACAGTAGAGACGACCCACGGGGAGTTGGAGTTGCCCGATGAATTCGAGGACAAATGGTTCATCCTTTTTTCGCATCCCGGTGACTTCACGCCTGTCTGCACAACAGAGTTCTACTCTTTCCAGACAAAGTACGACAAGTTCAGGGAGATGAATACGGAACTCATCGGTCTTAGTATAGACCAGGTCTACAGCCATCTCAAGTGGACCGAATGGATCGAAGAAGAAATGGGCGAAAAGATAGAATTCCCGATCATAGCCGATGGAACCGGAAAAGTTGCAGATAAGTTGGGTCTGATACACAGCACGGGTGGGACCGCTACTGTTAGAGCTGTCTTCATCGTGGACCCGAAAGCGACGATCAGAGCCATACTATACTACCCGGCGGAACTAGGGAGGAACATGGACGAGATCATCAGGATGATAAAAGGATTCCAGAAAGCTGAAGAAGAAGGAGTCGCGATACCCGCTAATTGGCCGAAAAATGAACTGGTGAAAGATGACGTGATCATGCCCCCGGCTTCAAGCGATGAAGAGATCGAAAAGAGAAAAGAGCAGGAGGACCAAGGAGAAGTCGAGTGCTACGACTGGTGGCTCTGCCATAAAGAGTCATAAAAAAAAACCTTTTTCTTTCTTTACTTTTTCCGTAAGAAAACTTTAAAGCTTTTTTATTGATAGTTCTAAATTTGTAGAAGTATAACTAGAATATTGTCCTAGCAAAAAAAACGGTAATATCAGCTCCGACCTAAGATTTAATAGAGTCTTGCATCTATACTTCTTCGTGGGACGAATCA
>CAYWYD010000028.1:7902-29974 GCA_964462425.1 uncultured Thermoplasmata archaeon | reverse complement strand
CTAAATTTTAGACGTGCTTAAATTTAACAAAATATTTTATACCTCCTCTCTCTACAAACATCTGCAGTATGATTCTAAAGGTGTCAAATTATGGATGAGAGGATAAAAGAACATGCGGAAATTTTAGTGGAATGGAGTACCGAGATAGAAGAAGGAGACAACGTGGTCATCAGTGCTGGTGAGGAGGCAAAAGAACTGGTGATCGCTTTACAAAAGGAGATAGCCAAAAAGGGAGCGAAGCCGATCACTTTGTATTCTTCCAGTGAAGCTTCGAGAGCATATCTGAAGAATTTCGAAGGTGAATTCGAGACTCCAGAACACGTTCTAGCTCTGATGGAAGAAGCAGACGTTGTGATCGGTATAAGTTCTGATACAAATCTTAGAGCTATGAATGACGTCCCCGGTAGAGTTCTTGCGGAATATTCAAGGGCTAGAAAGCCGATCCAGGAGGAACAGATGTCGAAAAGATGGTGCGGAACTCAGCATCCTACGAACGCACAGGCACAGATGGCCGAGATGTCGTTGGAGGAATACAAGGATTTCGTTTACGACGCTATTCTGAGGGACTGGCAGGAAGTACACGATATGCAGGAAAAGTTGAAAGAGAAACTGGATGAAGGAAGCGAAGTGTACATAGAGGGCCCGGAGACTGAATTGACCATGAGCATAGACGGGATGAAGGGCATCAATTCCGACGGAGACCACAACATGCCTAGCGGCGAAGTTTTCACCGCTCCCGTGGTAGACAGCGTCGACGGAGAGATACTTTTCGACAAACCCCTGATACATCAGGGAAAGGAGATAAACGGTGTAAAACTGGAATTCGAGGACGGCGAGGTCGTAGAATTTTCCGCTGAACAGAACGAGGAAGCGCTGAAAGACACGCTGGATACCGACGAAGGCGCAAAGAGACTGGGTGAACTCGGGATCGGAACGAATCGAGGTATTGACGTATTCACCAAAAACATGCTGTTCGACGAAAAGATGGGAGACACTATACACCTGGCTCTAGGTAGAGCATATGAGAGATGTGTTGAAGAAGATAGAGAACAGAACCAGAGCGCCATCCACGTCGATATGATAAAAGATATGAGTGAAGGAGTTCTGAAAGTGGATGACGAAGTGATAATGGAGAACGGTAAATTCTTCTGGGAAGGATGAAGGCGAAACGTTTTTAGACCCAACTTTTCTTTTTTATTTCATGACTTACCATCCTCCATTCTGGGAAGAACCTCGAAAGACGAGCTTTAAGAGTAAAGTGAAAAGTGTAGAGGATAAGAAAGTCGTATTGGACCAGACGTATTTCCATCCGGAAGAGGGCGGACAACCTCCCGACAAAGGTATCTTAGGAGGATACGAAGTAAAAGACGTTCAGAAAGAAGGCGACGATATAGTCCATCACCTGGAGGATCACGATCTCAGTGTCGGTGAAACCGTAAAAGGCCAGATAGACGAGGATTTCAGGCACACCTGCATGAGAGGTCACACCGGCGCCCATATAGTGTACGGTGCCGGAAGAGAGGTCATGGGAGACGTGGATTACGCCGGGTTCGATATAACCGAGAAAAAAGCACGGATCGATTTCGAGACCGACGCTCACGTCGATAGAGAAAAGCTGTTGAAGCTGGAGGAACTGTGTAACAGGATCATCTTGGAGGATAGACCGGTCCGATGGAAGCTTTTTGGTAAAAAGGAAGTGGAGGACTCCGACGATATCGCCTTCGCCAAGGAGATCCCAGAAGGTGAAAAAGTGAGGGTCATAGAGGTCGAAGATTGGGACCTCGGTGTCTGCAGCGGCACTCATCTCGAGAACACCCTCGAAGTTGGAAGGATAAGGATCGAAGGGAAAAAGAAGCTTCAGGAAGGCGTTACAAGGATCAACTTTTCTTTCGGAGAAGAAGCCCTGAAAAGAGATCATAGGGAAAAGAGGAAAGTTCTGAGAGCGGTAAAAGCACTGGAGACGAACACTGAAGACCTTCCGACCGAAATAGAGCGGCTTCAGCGGAGGTTGGAGAGGATGGAGGGAAAGATCGAGGATCTCGAGTCAGAGATGATAGAACGACAGCTGGAAAACTTCGAAAAGTACGAATGTGACGGGTTCGATGTTCTGGTCCAGGCCGTTTCTACCGAAAATACCGAGATGCTGTCACACAAGGCGAAAGATGACGTTAAAGAGGACGAAGTCATGGTGATCCTCAACGAAAGAGAGACGATCAGCGCGGTCGTCGGAGTCGGAGGAAAAGTCGAAAATATAAGCGCTAACCGGATCATCCAAAAACTCAGCGAAGAATTCGGCGGCGGTGGCGGAGGTACGGAGGAATTCGCCCAGGGCGGTGGTTTTGCGGGGAACCCTGAAAAGATCAAAGATCATATTATCGAGATCTTGACCGAGTGATTAGAGAGATACTCAAAAATTATAATACCTCTCGATTTATTACGAAAGCGATGTATCGCAGAGTCATACTGCCGACCGACGGGTCGGAATTGGCGTTGGAAGGGGTCAAAGAAGGGATGAAACTGGCAAGTTCTCTAGGATTACCAGCTACCGCAATCTATGTCATAGAAATGGGAGACCTCTACAAATTAGAGGAGATGAAAGATTCCATGAAGAAGACGGCAGCGGAACGCGCTCTAAAAGAAGTAGAGGATTTAGCCGATGAAATGGATGTAGAGCTAGAAACCGAGATATTGGACGGAACGCCCTACAAAGAGATCTCGGAATATGTAGAGAAGGACGACGTAATCTACATCTCGTCCCACGGGATGTCCGGCTTTAGAGAGATCTTCTTGGGTAGCACGACGAACCGTCTTCTGAAACACGCTGAATGTACCGTTTCTGTCGTGAAGGGGTTGCCGGGTAAAGTCGAAGAGTGAACCGATGATCTGCTTAAGTTAGAGATCCAGCGGCTCGCACTGCTCGTATTCCAACCCGTGTTCCAGGGCTATCTCGGCCTTCTGGAGTTCCCTTCCCAGGTAGGCCGCGTGATCCAGTCTCGAGACCAGTTTTTCCCTGGCCAGAGTGTCACAGACGGCCTTTGCCGTTTTGCCTTTGACGATCTTGTTCAATTCCCCCGTTTCGACTTCTAGGTCTCCTTCTTTCTGCACGTTCAGATAATGTTCTACCACGATCTGGTCCTTGACCATTATGACGAAAAAACCGCTCTCGTCGAAGTTCATCTTTTCGTTCTCTTCCGCTTCGATCTCTTCAACTTCTTTCATCTAAAAACATCTCCCTCGCCTCTACGATATTCTCGAGTTTCTTGTAGGCGGTCTTTTCCTCAAGATTTCTCAGACCGCAGTCGGGATCCAACATCGTTTTTGCCCCGAAATTCTCGTACGCTCTTTCGATCCTCTTCTTTATCACTTCTACATCTTCGAGTTCCGGTTCAGTGGTGACCACACCCACAGCTAGACGCTTATCCATATCTAGATCGCTGTAAACATCGTAAAGATTTTCATTTGCGGCGAACTCGTGGTCCAATATATCGACATCCATCTCAATCAACTCTTGAACGATCGGTCCAGCATCTCCGCAGACGTGGAGCGCCGTGGTGGTATCGATGTCGAGAACTCTGTTCACCAACTCTTCTCCATATTCTGGGTAATCGTTGGAAAAGAAAGGTTCGTCCAATTGAACTACATCGCATAACTCCGCTAATCTTTCAGCTTCTTCATGCAGCGCTTCCGCAGTATCTAGAACCGCTTCTTTTTCCGAAGAGTAGTGCTGATCGTCCGAGCTTTTGACAAGAGTCCAGGGCCCGGTGATGATGCCCTTTATCCCCTTCCCTTCGGGTAATAGTTCTTTCGCCTTCTTTATATCATCCACGGTTATAGATCCGGAATAACCGATATCGGAGACTATCTCGACCTTCTCTTTTATCCTGTATCCTCTTAATCCCTGGGCAAATATCCCGATCATGTTTCCCCTGGTCTGGCCGTCCGAGACGAGTTTTATTCCAGAATCGAGCTGAGCCTCCACCGCTCTCTCCATACATTCGAGGAACGGATCGGTTTGCTGGATGTGTGAGGTCTGAAGTGAGTTTTTTGAAGGCACGGCGGGGTAGCTTCCGACCACCGTTGTGATAAGCTCTTTATCTAGATTCATCTCTCACCTTATGTAAAAGGAGGTAAAAAAGCATATTGACTTCTAGACGATCTCACAGCCGATGGTGCGGATGCTCCTCGTCGATCTCCGCCCCGAAATAATCCTCGGCTCCTTCCGCAACCAATTTATCTACCATAGCCATGTGAGGGAGAGCGGTATCGGAGTTCTCGATGGGACCATAATAGATGAAGTCGGCTCCAAGCAGGACCGGTAAACCGTCTATAGAGGTGTCCAACATCTGGAATATCTCGTCTCTCTTCTCGTACTCATCCAACCACTTCCAAGATTCTACGGTATTGTGTAACGAGCATCCAGTCGGTAATCCGAAATCGTCCTTGAAGACCGGTATCGCTCTCAGGGTCTCGCAGGATTTCTCTCCGAAGGGCGTCGCTGCGGTATCTAAGAACATATAATCGATCCCCATCTCTTCAGCGTGAGGTAATAGACCTTCGTCCATGAGCGCGCCGCCGTCTTTGATCATGTCGACACGCCCCTGAGTGTTGTTCTTTTGAGGGTTGTACCCTAGAAGGATCGCACCCTTTGGCGGACTTTCCTCCAGCTTTTCCAGCTCTTTCTCCGTCGCTCCGAGGTTGAGACTGTTGTAGATCACCCTATCCAAAGCGTCCAGCTCTTCCAGACGATCTAGAACTTCGATCCTCACCTCGGCTTCCGGAATATCTAGAGAAAACATACCTTCTATATTATCCAAGGCAAAATCGATCTTCCACTCGATCTCCTCTTTCTCGTAGATGAAGATGTCTACCAACGAAGGGATAGAAGTCTTCTCAGAGAGATCTTTCTGTTTTCGGATCAGCTCTACAACTTTCTCCCTATTTTCCTTTGGATGGTCGAACTGATCCTCGTAAAAGACGCTACCGACCATCAGAGTCGGGTGCACACCGGGTTGGCCTCCCACCTCGATACCGTCAAGTTCGAAACTTTTCTGTTCCTGAGTATAACTGAACATCATTTCTCCTCCATCTTGGAAATCTTGCCCCAAGGGCTCACCTTGAGCGAGGAATGAAGAGCGAAGTCGGCTTCGAAGCTGCTATTTTCTCTCTTCTCTATCTTTACCGCGGTGTATGGCTCACCGAAGGAACCCGGGTCCCTTTCTATACAGCTCTCTATAACTTCTTCTATCTTATCCTTCGAAGTAGTTCCCAGTCGATCGATCACTTCCACCTGTTCACGGAATCTTTCCACATCTTCAATCGATAGATTCTCTATATAGGGAACGGCGCCGTCCGCGCCTTTTATCCGGCCGTTCTCTTCCAATCCGTTCTCTACGAGCGAGATGAAAGTTTGACCAGACCTGTGTCCTCTGATCTCATCTCCACAGATCACTACGAATCTGATATTTGGATTCGAAAGCACGTTGGCTATGACCTTTTCTATTCCCAGGTTTTCAGTTTTCATCGGCCCACATACAGCGACCTTATCAGGATCGAAGTCGAAGTTATCCGCTAAAGTGACCACGGCGACAGGTGAGTCGTCCTTTCCGATCTCATAATCACCGGGCCAGGGATACCGTTCACTCATCTCTTTGATAGCCTCCTTATTATCTCTCCACAGTTCCCTTCGTACCTGACCGGGATTATATGGGCTCCTACATGAGTTTCAAGACCTCTCTCTTCCACCCCGTCTTTGATCTTTTCATAAAACTCTACCGTGAATTCTACCGATTCTTGGGTGAAATCGTCCGCGGAACTCAACCTCTTCCTCACCGATTTGGGTATGTTCACCTGCGGAACGCTGTCCACTAGATCTCTCATCTCGTCCTCCGAGGAGAAAGGGGTTGTTCCTACCAGCATGGGAGGATGTTTCTCCGTTCTTTTTTCTAACTCCTCTAGGAAGTTCACGACGTCCTCGGCTCGATAGCTTATCTGCGTCTGGAAAAAATCAGCTCCAGCTTTCACCTTTTGGGCCGCGTATTTCGCCTCGCTGCTCCTCTCGGGCAGTATCACGCCGCCGACCCGGAAATCCGTTTTCCCCTCTATCTCTTCCATCTCGTTGAGGTATCTATTTCTCTGTCTCGAAGGCCTAACAGATAACTCCGGCATCAATCTTCCCTTGTTGAGATAGTTCTTTATCCCGGTTATCAGTTCCAGGGAGTTTATATGATCCACTTTTTCTTCCGCCGGATAATCTCCAACGGCATAGTCTCCGGTCATGGCCAAGATCGTTCTGACCCCTAAACTGTGAGCTCCTAACAACCACCGCTGGAGACCGCTGAGGGTCGAGTCCCTACAAGTCAGGTGAGCGATCGGTTCGACATCTATTCTGTCCAAAATCCGACCTGCATAGGGTCCAGGGTCGATCATAACTCGTCCCACTGGATTGTTGCAGACATTCAGACCTATAACGTCGTCTAAAAAACCATAATCCTCAATCCTGTCGAGATAGCTTTCCATCTCCCCTCCTCTCGGGGACGGGATCTCGAAGGTTATCGGAAATCTCTCTTCTCTCAGTTTTTCAATGAATTCACTCATCAGTAGGTAAAACGTCTCTTTTTTATTTAATCGTTATTGTCATCGGAAGAAAAATCGAAAGTATGATATATGTCTAAATCTAGTGGTTATGATAGGGATATGTTCAAAGAATGTTCACATGACTCCACGGACGACGACTGGCTCCCTTTGCTTAGAGAGAAGTCAGAGATGACTCTCGCCCTGCACCCTTACTGCAGGGAGTGCGGTCTGGTCAGGAATGTCGGTCCGGACAGACCTAGAAAGTTGGGTTTCTACTTGGACAAGCTTTCCGAACTCGAACGATATCTCGAGAAAGAGGATTCAAAAGGCGGACAGAATAAACTGACGGAGTCACAAAAACGCCTTATCACCAAGGAGATAGAAGAACACGAGGTTTTCAACGATCTTTACGGCGTCATGGCAAGCACTCAGAGAGAAAAATTTATAGAGGCTATCCAGAAGTACAGACCCGATATCGAAGAGGGGGTTATAAGATATCATATCGAGTGAGGACGGCAGGGATGATATAGAATGGATGTTGAAGATATTATCAGTGTGATTATCCCTACTTTGAATGAAGAGGAAGGTATAGAAGAGGTTATAGAAGGGATACCTTTTGAAGACCTCAAAAACAGAGGTTACGAAGTAGAGGTTTTGGTCGTAGACGGCGGTTCTTCGGATAAGACCGTTAAAAAAGTGAAAGACCTAGGATACGAGGTCATCAATGTGGAAGGAGGGAAGGCGGAAGGTGTCAGAAAAGGCCTCCAGAAAGTTGAAGGGAGATATGTATTCCTCATTGACGGTGACGGGTCGTATCCCTCTGAGAAGATCAAAGATATGACAAGAGAATTGGAGAACGGGAACGATATGATTCTTGGAAGCAGATTTGAGGGCAAGATATCCAACGGCGCGATGTCCACCAAAAACAGGATCGGAAATAAGATACTCACTTGGATGGCTAACAAGCTTTACGGTACGGAGGTTTCGGACCTCTGCACCGGGTTGAGAGGTTTCGAGATCGACGGAATAGAATGTGGCGATATCCCTGGCCAGGGTTTCGAGATCGAGGCGGGTCTACACACGATTTTTTCGGACGAGGATATATCGGAGTTGGGGATAAGATACGTTGAGAGAAGGGGAGAATCCAAGCTTCGAACTAAAGACGGCTTTAAGATAGCCGCGAGGCTTATAAGGGAAAAATTCGGAAAAAGCGGTGCGTAGTATGCTGGAAATAAAGGTACACGAGATCAGAGATGAATGCCCCGTTCATGAAGAGGGGGATAAGATCGTCGTAGATGATCCTGAAGTGGATATGGATAGAACGGATCGGATATGCACCCATGCGATGGATACCCTATTGCATTATACTACCGCGCTGGATAACGGGGTAGATCCAGTGAAATTAGGTCTCAGCAAAGATGATGAAAATACCGCCTATCTACAGTGCGTTGATCCCGGAGAAGAATATACTGGGGGTGGTACGGTTATATTCAAATGCACTATAAAGTAGGAAATATGACTAGATCTGACCGTAGTTGAGATTCATGAAAGGTATTTATCTTTTGATGATTGAGTTAAAAAATGCTCTGAAAAAGGAGGTCGGAGCTAGAGGGAAGGTCGAATTTAAAGCGGGTCGATATATCTATGTAGGCTCGGCTCAAAACGGCGTAGAAAGTAGAGTTAAAAGACATGTAAGTGATGAGAAAAAGAAACACTGGCACATCGATTATTTTTTAGAAGAGGCATCAGTAAAAGATACCCTGGTATATAATGAGGGTAAAGAGGGGGAATGCAGGACCGCGGCTCTTTTGAAAGAAGAATTCGAGTATATCGAGGACTTCGGCTGCTCCGACTGCAGCTGTGATTCACATCTGTTCTACAGCCAAAGAGGAGTCGGGCCTTTAATTGGATCTATAAGGAAGATCAAGGGTAGAGAAGATATTGGATTGGAAGATATAGTTCAGCAGTAACCTTTTTATCACCTTTATCATTGTTGTTTTCGATTCGCAGGGCCCGTGGGGTAGATTGGTCGATCCTTCGGCGTTCGGGACGCCGGTACCCGAATTCAAATTTCGGCGGGCCCATCCCTCATTTTTTTTTATCGACAATCCTCATTCTAACAAAGCCATAGAAAATCTATAGTTTACCCTCCGGTTTCAAAAGTAGGCTGAACTTCTATCTATCTGCCTCTACGCTCGAGGACCAAACCCCTTCTGGCACTTCGTCGTAAACGTCTTCGTTTTCGTCTTCTTCTCCTTCACCCGAGGACTGGTTATCGAGTAACTCGTGGATCTTGTCCTTTTCAAACAACCAATAGTGAATTCTCCACTCTCGGCCGTCGTACAGCGTAGTCTCCTCCCTCTCAGTGGTCAATAGACCAGCATCTTCCAACATGTAGAAAACGTCCCGATCCTCCTGCTCGAGGATATTATCAATGATCCTATCGCTGAAACCGAAAAAGTTCATCACGTGCTCCGCCATCATCTGCGCCGCACTGGTCTCCATCCCCCTTTCATCTACACTATTCTTGATGGCAGTAGTCAGCTCAGAAACCTTTAGAGGCCTGCTTTGAGACTCCATATAGGATCGTATCTCATCGTCTTCTCCATCGGTCATATCGGTGTCCACCTTTGCCTTATATTATTTGGTGGTCCATGCTATATAAAACTTGTGTGATTAACCTCACAAACTCTAACCAAAAATTATCCGCCGAAGAGTCTTCTAGTCATCCAATCGGCATCGAATTCCACTAGGTCATCGTAATCTTCTCCGGTACCTACGAAGAGCATCGGTTTCCCTACCGCGTGACCTATCGAGAGCGCTCCACCGCCCTTGGCGTCAGCATCGATTTTGGTCAAGATGACCCCGTCTATTCCCACCGATTTTTCGAATTCCTTGGCCTGTTCCACGGCATCGTTACCCGCGAGTGCGTCGCCGACAAAGATTATCATGTCCGGTTCCGCGACCCTCTTGATCTTCTCCATCTCGCTCATGAGATTTTCATTGGTCTGCATCCTACCAGCTGTATCTATCAGAACCACGTCTTTTCCTCTCGCCTCAGCATGTTCCAAAGCATCGTAGGCCACCGCCGCCGGATCGCTTCCTTTAGAATGCTTGATCACCTTCACTCCGAGGTTATCACCGTGTTTCTGTATCTGTTCTAACGCGCCTGCCCTAAAGGTATCAGATGCAGCTAGAACAGAGCTGTATCCCTGATCGATGAGCCTTTTAGCTACCTTTGCGATGGTAGTAGTCTTACCCGTCCCGTTTATCCCGATGAACATTATAGAGAACGGCTTCTCCGCTTCTTTTATCGTTTTATCGAAGTCTATCTTTTCGGTTTTTAGAGCGGATTTTACCGCGTTCTTCAAAGCGACCTCCACGACCTCTTCCATCTCGTACTTCCGGCTTATCTTCTTGTTCACTAGACTATCTTTTACCTTCTCCTGTATTTCTTCCGCCACCGGCAGCGCTACATCAGCCTCCAAAAGAGAGACTTTAAGATCCCATAGTATATCCTCTATCTTGCTCTCTTTTATCTTCGAGCCCCACCCGTCGACGAAGGCTTCCTCCGGCGCCTCCTCTATCTCTTTCTTGCTGGATTCGGTCAACCCGGATAACTTGTTCTTCAGCTTATCGAACATCTTAACATCGGAAGGTCAATCTCTATTGAAAGACCTGTCCTCCGCCCTGCTGTTGTTGTCCTTGCTGTTGCTGTTGCTGCTGCTGTAATTGCTGATATTCTTGCTGTAGCTCCTTTTCCAGTTCCTCAGCTTCGTTCTGCATCTCTTCTATATCGTCTTCTAGGTCCTGTTTTTCTTCTCTTATCTTTTCCTTCTTCCTTTCGATCACTTCTAAGGCGTTCTCGATCTTCCTTTCTGCGGAAAGTTCGGAACCGAGACCGATCATGACTTCTTCACTGTTACTGACCTTTGTATGCAGGTATGAATCAGCACCGATAGGAACCAGAACCTCCGTCCCCTCTTCTTGTTCCTGATATTTCTTCATCGTCTTTTTCGCCGTGTCGTGTCTCTCTATATTTTCGTCTATCATCTGCTTCTGTCCCTGCATAGATTCTATTTGTTCCTTCATCGCTTCCAATCTTTGCGCTTTCTGCTGTAACTCGCGTTGGTTTACCATTTTTTCATTCCTCCATATCTATTTTACTGCGTATAAGATAATCTTCAACTTCATCCTCGTCCACTTCTTCTGTGCCATAGATGTGTATGTTCGTCCTTTTCGTTCGATGTTTGCTGCCCAGGAGCGAGTAAACCTTCTCTAACGCCTCTTCCTCCGTTTCACTGATCACTTCTTTGGAGAAGCGCTGAAAGTTTCCTTTCCTTTTTCCCATTCTAAATTTTCCCTTTACTCTGTGTACTTTCATTCTATCCACCTTGAACAAGGATTCTTAACAGTAGTCGATTAATGGGAGTGGTATTAAAAATTACCCCTGCTCCTCACTCCTTGATGTGATATCTAGCGTACACAACAAATATATACCACGTGCCTGTAAGAGGGAGTCAAGCGGCGGGGTATGACCCGCGGGAGATGTGCCCCAGTCGGGGTGAATCCACAAACGAGAAGAACGTGATAACTATGGCTGAAGAAGATATGGACGCAGAAGAAGAAGAGATAGAGACGCATCCCAGCATGTACAAGTATATAGAAAAGGCTTGGGAACAGCCCAGAGAAGGTTACATGAAGGAACTCCAGCGAAAGCGGCTGAAGAGATGGAGACGAGAGGATAACTTCAAAAGGATAGAAAGGCCCACCAGGTTGGACAGGGCCCGAAAGCTGGGATACAAGGCGAAACAGGGTTTTGTTTTGGCTAGAACTAGAGTGAGAAAAGGTAATCTTAGGAAGTCGAGGCCCACGGGCGGAAGAGGACCGAAAAGCATGGGTGTCAAAAAGATAACTCCAAAGAAGAACCTCCAATGGATAGCGGAGGAAAGGACCTCGAGAAAATACCCGAACCTGAGAGTACTCAACTCCTACTGGGTAGGAGAGGACGGCCGCAAGAAATTCTTCGAAGTCATAATGGTCGATCCGGATCATCCTTCAATCGAGAACGACCCCGATATCAACTGGATCTGTGAGAAGGATCAGAAAGGTCGGGTCTTCCACGGGAAGACTTCTGCCGGTAGAAAATCTAGAGGTCTGAGAAGTAAAGGTAAAGGCGCCGAAAAATCACGCCCGTCAGAGGATAAAACGAGCTGATCCTCACTTCTTATTTTTGTTTTCAAACTCCAACATAGGGTCGATAGAAGCTTCGCCGGATTCAGTCAGATATTCGATATCCTCTTCCTTGATCTTTTCCATAGGATACCTATCTTTCAGTATCATCTTTATCTCTTCTTTTAGGCTCTCCAGGTTCTCCTCTTTCAGAGCCGAGATCTTCATCCTGTCGCTATCGGTTTCACTGATATCTATCTTGTTTTCGACCTCGATGAATTTGACTTCCGATAACTCTTCACTTATCTCCTCGTAAAGCTTCTCCTGCTTCTCCATGGGATAACCGCATGTTTCAGTTGGATCGTACATGAATATGATTAGATCCGCTAGACTTTCCAGCGCTTTAACCGCCTTCATCTCGATATCGTTCCTTTCGTCTCTCGGTCTATCGAGCATCCCCGGCGTGTCTATAAGCTGACACTTCTGGTACCCCAAATAGAAGTGTCCTATGCCCACTTCTTTGGTGGTGAAAGGATAGACCGCGATCTTCGGTTTTCCGCTCGATATCTTGGAAACGAGTTCCGACTTGCCGACATTGGGATAACCCGCGACAGCCACGGTGGGATGTTCGGGTCTTATATCAGGTAAGGAGTTCAGCTTTTTCCTAGACTCTTTTAAAAAATGAAGATCGTCGTCTACTTGGTTGAGGAAAGAGGCGACTCTAGCGTAGGCTTTTTTCCTCACTTTTTCTATCTCTTCCGGATCTTCTTTGGAGACCACGTCCCTAGCGGCCTCCATCGCCGTCCTCTTGATCCTCCTCTTGGCCCAGTTGATAGAGCCCAGGCTATTTTTTAGCTCGTCTATACCTATGATTATATCTATGATCTCGAAGTAAAATTCCGGTAAAACATCCAGGGTCGGAAATTCGTCCTCGTACCTCCCGAGAGTATCCTCTATATTGTGCGCTATAGAATTCAATTTTGCTGAGGAAGTTTTTTTTCTCCTCTCTAACTCGGTTTCTCCCTCTTTGACTTTCTTGGAAGCTCTCCCGAAGGCTTTGTCCAACAACTGGTCAGCGTCCAACACGGGGGTTATATCGAAGTCCATATCGTTATTCAGTTAGGGGGTGATGAATAAGCTTAACGGTCATCATTCTTTTCTTCTTCGATAGCACTTATGGCCTTATTACATCTTTGATGGAATTCGCCCAGTGGTGCTTCATTGACTATCATATGATCCGCTCTCGCTATCACTCTTCCCATTCCCCAGTCCAGTTCCCTATCGTCTCGCTCTCTAAACTCTTCGCGATTCTTAGGCGCGTCTTCCCTATCTCTATCCTTCAAGCGCTCGAATCTGGTTTTTGGAGAAGCATGGATAGCTACGATCTTTGCCTCTTCATCGAGATCGGATTTGAAGACGGTCACTTCGGTCTGACTCCTGATCCCGTCTATCACCGTTCTATCTTCTTTAACATGAGCTAGTGTCCTATCGGCCCAGATGCCCTTATGATGTCTTTCTCTTTCATTAGCGGCGAAATCACCTATATTCTCTGCTCTTATATCGTTCTCTTCAGCTGTCTCTCGGACCACGTCACCCATCCTGACGATTTCGTATCCCTCTTTTCTGGCTATCCTTAAAAATTCTTCTTTACCCGCTCCCGGCATCCCTACTAGAAGTATCACAGTCATGATCTTCCATCCTCACTGCGAGAATTCCCTCCAATCATCACCAACGGTCCTGCTTCTCAGTTTCAGGACCGTGGGGAATTTTCTTTTGTGAGCGGTATTATCGATCATCTCTTTTACATCTTCAACAGTCTCTTTGGACACGCCGTTCTTTTCGGCGATCTTTTTGAGAGGCTCCTGTTTCTCTATGCCCTTGAGGACTTCGTCTATCTCTTTGTAAGTATGTCCCAATTCCTCTTCGTCGGTCTGACCTTCCCAAAGACCTGCCCTTGGGACCTTGTCCAGAAAACGTTCCGGCACGTCGATCCTTTCGGCTAGGTCCCTCAAGTCCGACTTGTAGACGTCACCAATAGGTAAAAAGTCGGCCGCGCTGTCGCCATATTTCGTGGTATATCCCAGCAGCAGTTCGCTCTTGTTGCTCGTTCCCACCACGAGCTTATGCTCTACGTTTGCAAAGTAATATTCTATCCAAGCTCTCGTTCTAGCTTTCAAATTCGCATAGGGCAGTTTTTCCTCCGAACTTGCTGGAAAAGACTCCAATATAGGATCGATCTCGATCTCGTCGTATTCGACGTTCCACTTATCGGCTATCCATCGTGCATCTTCCATGTCCTCTTCAGGGCTTGCGCTCTCCGGCATTATTATGCCGTGAACTTTTTCCTCACCGAGAGCGTCTATAGAAAGTTTAAGAACAGTTGTAGAGTCTAGACCGCCGCTCAATCCTAAAGTCACTCCCTCGGCGCCTGTCTTCTCTACTTTATCTGCTATAAATTTCTTTATCAGCTTGATATCCTCTTCCATTCCGCCTAGATCTTGGGACATGGTGAGGGATTGAGAAGGGTCGTTATTATTTTTACGGCTCTGCTTTTTTCAAGCGAGTTCGACCCTGATCTTCTCCTCGTCTTCCATGCCTTTCAGCTTCTCGGCGTTTTCCACCTCGCCGATCACGTTCACGTCGCTAGCCGCTACAGGCTTCTGCCCGGTGGAAGCAGGGGTAGGGCCGAAAAAGATGGCGAGTGCTTCGCCGCTGGGCCAGTAACCTATAGTTCCCACGTCGACTTCTCGCCTCGCGGTATCATCTAGACCAATCTCGAGACCTATCGAAAAATAGAATTCTTCGCCCCACGTCTGGAAATCGGACTCTATCGGAAGAACATTTTTGATCCGCTCGGAACATTTACTCTCCTTGAGTTCACCTTCGAGTTCGACGTTCCCTACCGTTATCTTTATCTTCTGAACCATACCCTAGAAATGACGTAAATGTTTATCAGTTTTTCGATTTTCATAACCGTAAAAGGAAACTTTTAAATATTTTATACACCGTGAAGTGTTTATAAGATAGTGTAACAAGAGTGGGGACCGATCGGATAATTGTTAGACGGCCCAAGAATTTATAAACACCCTCTCTTGTCCCGGGCCGAATACCTGTCAAAAAGCGCATGTAAAATATGCGATACAAAAGGTAGTTAACATGAAAAAGATGAAAAAGGACGTTTTGGTAATCGGCGGGGGTATTTCAGGGGTACAGTCCGCCTTAGATTTAGCTGATAAAGGGTACGAAGTGGTGATAGTTGACAGAAAGCCGAGCATCGGCGGGAATATGGTAAAACTGGATAAGACTTTTCCGACTGATGACTGTTCTATATGTATCTCGGCTCCGAAGATGGTCGAAACCAGCAGGCACGAGAACATCGACCTGATGACCTATTCTGAAGTGAAGGACGCCAGCGGAAGCGCCGGTGGATTCAATGTAGATATCTGGAGGAAAACGAAGTATGTCGATCCCGATGAATGTACGGGATGTGGTGACTGTGCGGACGTGTGTCCTGTAGAGATCCCCAACGAATTCGACGAGGAGCTCTCGACCAGGAAAGCTATATATGTAGAATATCCGCAGTCCGTTCCTCTCTCTTACACGATAGATTACGAGAACTGCGTGGGATGTGGTGCCTGTGAGCGTGTGTGCGATGCGGAGGCGATCAAATTCCTGGAGAGATCGGATCAGATCAAGCTTGATGTCGGCGCCATCATATTGGCTACGGGTTACGAGATGATGGAACCCGACGAGATGCGTGAAGAGTACGGTTATGATCAGCACGAGGACGTCGTCACCTCGTTAGAGTATGAAAGGTTACTCTCCTCCTCAGGCCCGACGGAGGGACAGGTGCTGAAACCCTCCGATGGCGAGGAACCTGAAGAAGTCGCGTGGATACAGTGCGTCGGTTCGAGATGCAAGCAGAAAGGTATGCCCTACTGCTCAAGGGTCTGCTGCATGTACGCGACCAAAGAGGCTTCGATCACCATCGGTGACAATCCGGATATCGATGCTTACGTTCATTATATGGACCTTAGAGCTTATGGAAAAGATTTTCAGCAGTACTACGACAAGGCGAAGGAAAAAGGTGTGAATTACAAGAGAGGCAGGCCTTCCCGTGTATTCAAGACCGAAGACGGCAAGTTGGCTATAGAGTATGAAGATACC
This sequence comes from uncultured Thermoplasmata archaeon, assembly GCA_964462425.1. Taxonomy (GTDB): domain Archaea; phylum Thermoplasmatota; class Thermoplasmata; order Halarchaeoplasmatales; family Halarchaeoplasmataceae; genus Natronoplasma. Next base: position 14,062 of record CAYWYD010000028.1, on the reverse strand, counting down.
GAGAAGGGAGAAGTTAAGACCAACAAGGTCGACATGGTGGTCCTATCTTCTGCGATAGTTCCTTCTCAAGGGAACGAAGAATTGGCTGAAAAGCTGGACATAGAAGTTGACGAACACGGCTTCTTCAAATCTAAAGACACTTTGACCGCGCCGATGGAGTCTACCAGAGACGGTATCTATCTCGCGGGTTGTTCTCAATCGCCGAAAGATATTCCCGACAGCGTGGCCCAGGCGAGCGGAGCCGCGGCCAAAGCTTTAGAAGCTCTCAAAGGAAGAGAAAGAAAGGGGAAACCGGAAAAACCCGAACAGAGAGATATAACCGACGAAGAACCTAGGATAGGAGTCTTCGTCTGCCACTGCGGTAAGAACATAGCGAACTATCTGGATGTGGATAGTGTCGGCGAAAGTGTAAAAGATATACCGGAAGTCAAGTATGTTGCGGATCCCACTTTTGCCTGCTCTGAAGACGCTCAGACCGAGTTGAAGGAAGCGGTAGAAGAACACGACCTCAACCGTTTCGTGATAGCGGCGTGCTCTCCGAGGACTCACGCCGACCTTTTCAAAGATACTTTAGAAGAGATAGGTTTGAACCGCTATCTTCTCGAGATGGCCAATATCCGGAATCAGTGCAGCTGGGTTCACAGTGACGAACCGGAGAAAGCGACGAAAAAAGCGAAGCGCCTCACCAAGATGGCCGTCTCCAAGGCCAAACGTTTAGCCGCGCTTCAAGAACACGAGATAGACGTTGGAGATAAAACGGTGATCATCGGTGGAGGTCCCGCGGGAATGAAGACCGCTCTCAGCATGGCGGAAGCGGGTCAAGAAGTCACCTTGATAGAGAGAGAAGACGAACTCGGAGGTAAATTGAACAGATTGAACACCCTCTTCCCGTCGGATATAGATGCGGGCGAACTCGCTAAGAACATGTCTCACGAGATAGAAGATCAGTATAATATCACGGTCAAGACCTCCACTAAAGTTGAAGATGTTGACGGTTACATAGGTAATTACGAGCTGACGCTCAGCGACGGAGGAGTTGTCGAGAGCGATACTATAGTTCTTACGACCGGTTTCCAGGAGATCGACCCTGAAGGCTTCTACAACTATGAAAAAGATGATAGGGTGATGACGCAGCTCGAACTGGACGAGGCGCTGGCTGAAGATTCACTGGAAGATCCCGAGAACATCGTATTCATCAACTGCGTCGGGGCGATGGAAGAAGAACGACCCTGGTGCTGCAGGGTGGGATGCGGCAACTCCCTGAAAAACGCGAAGGCGATCAAAGAGAGATATCCCGATTCCAACGTTTACATACTTTACAAGGACATGAGAGTTTTCGGAAAGAACGAGGAGGAATACTACGCGGATGTGCAGGAAGAGAACGGCGTGATCTTCCTCAGGTACTCCAGCGAAGATAAACCCGAGATCTCTGAAAAAGGAGACAAGATCAACGTCAAAGTGCACGATAATCTGTTAGATGATGACGTGGAGATCGATTCAGATTATCTCGTACTGGCGATGCAGCTTGAAGGCGATCCCAGCGGTTCGAAGTTACAGAAGATGCTGAAACTCTCATCGAATCCTTCTGGATTCTTCATGGAAGCTCACGCGAAGCTGCGTCCGCTCGAGTTCCCTTCCGAAGGAGTGTACCTTGCTGGAGGAGCTCACTATCCGAAAAATATCGCGGATACTCTTTCTCAGGCCGACGGCGCCGCTTCCAAAGCTGAAGTGCCGATGATGAAAGGCTATACCAAAAGCGTGGGGATAATCGCCGCAATAGACGACGACAGGTGCAGCGGCTGCAAGATGTGTATCTCAGTTTGTCCCTACGGAGCTATCGACTTCAACGAAGAGGACGAAATAGCGGAGATAACCGACGTCTTGTGTAAAGGCTGCGGTTCCTGCGCGAGCGTTTGTCCCTCGGATGCGATAACTCAAAAAGGATTTGACGACGATCAGATTTCTGCAATGATCAAGTCCGCTTTAACGGACGAGGTGGTATGATGAGTTCTGAAGATTTCGAACCCGAGATAATCGCTTTCTTGTGCAACTGGTGTAGCTACGCCGGTGCCGATCTCGCCGGGGTTAGCAGAGAGCAGTACCCTTCGAACATCTTGAACATCAAAGTGATGTGTTCTTCGAGGGTTTCCCCGGAGCACGTTTTCGAGTCCTTCGACGAGGGAGCCGACGGTGTTCTCATCGCGGGATGTCACCCCGGAGACTGCCATTATATAGACGGAAATTACAAGACGATCAGGAAAGCGAACCTTATGAAGAAGATGATGGAAGATTTCGGTATCGATCCTGACAGGCTGAAATTGGAATGGATATCCTCCGCGGAAGGAGGGAAGTTCGCTAACGTCATGAAGGAGATGACCGCTGAGATCAAAGAACTCGGACCCTTGGATCTGAACGGCACCTCACTGGAGGTGGATGACGATGAGTGAAAAGAAGAAGATAGGCTTTTACTGGTGTGGGGCCTGCGGAGGTTGTCAGGTCAGCGTGCTCGATATAGACGAGATGATTTTGGACGTGGTCGAGCAGGCGGATATAGTCTTCTGGCCCTGTGCGATGGATCCCAAATATGAAGACGTCGAGGCCATGGGGGAAGATGAAATAGACATAATGTTCATCAACGGAGCCATGCGCCTAGAAGAGAATATCGAGATGGCTAAGCTTCTGAGAGAAAAGGCGAAGGAAGTCGTCGCTTATGGCTCCTGTTCCGTCAACGGCGGTCTTTTCGGATTGGGTAATCTGAGTGAGAAAGATGAACTGCTGGAGACGGGTTACAATACTAAAACTACCGATGAAGGCCCGATGCCGCAAAAAAGAAGTGAAGTGGAAGAAGGAGAACTGGAACTCCCTGAATTGATGGATCATATCGTGCCTTTAGAAGATATAATAGATGTCGATTATTACCTTCCCGGTTGCCCCCCCCTGCCGAACCAGTTGGAGGAAGCTTTCCCCGCTTTATTAGACGACGATACGGAAGTCGGAAAGTACGACTTAATATCGGATAAAAGCGTCTGCGACGTGTGTCCCATGGAAAGGGAAGAGAAGAAGATCGAAGAGCTGAAGCCCATACAGGAGGCAGATGATCTAGACCCGGAAGAGTGTTTGCTGGATCAAGGTGTATTGTGCATGGGACCCGCCACTGCGGGGATGTGCGAAGCACCGTGTACCGAAGTCGGTCACCCGTGCGTGGGCTGTAACGGACCCGTCAAAGGCGTGAAGGACCAGGGGAGCAGGATGGCATCTGCACTTGCTTCCGTGATAGGGATCGAAGGAGAAGAGAAGAAGACAGAGGAAGAAATCCTCGAGGCGATGAAGAGTGTTAGAGATCCTACTGGCTCTTTCTACATGTTCAGTTTACCGGGCAGCATAATGGGTTTCAAGAGAGGTGATCTTGATGAGTGAAGAGAAAGTTGAAAAGGACGAGAACAAGATTTCGATCGACCCGATCACTCGTTTGGAAGGTCACGGTAAGATAGAGATCTTCCTGGATGACGATGAAGATGTTGAGAACGCTTACTTACAGATACCGGAATACAAGGGTTTTGAGAAATTCTGCGAGGGAAGAAGGGCAGAAGATATGCCGAACATAACCAACAGGATCTGTGGAGTCTGCCCAGAAGCTCATCACCTCGCCTCTACAAAGGCTCTTGACGATGCTTACGACGCTGAACCGACTGAGGCCGCTAAAAAGCTGAGGGAAGTATTTTACAACGCTTACATCTTTGCGGACCACGTTCTTCATTTCTACTATTTAGCGAGCCCCGATTTCCTGGTCGGTGTCGACGCCCCTAGGGATGCGAGAAACATACTTGGGGTTATAAAGGAAGTCGGCGAGGATATAGGAAAAAAGGTCATCAAGCAGAGAGGTAAAGGTCAAAAGATTGTCAGGATGCTAGCGGGAAAGTCTGTGCATCCAGCTTTTGGTCTTCCCGGCGGAGTTACCAAGTCTTTGAGCAGTGAGGAGAGAGAGGAATTGATTGAACTGACCGATGATATGGTAGATTTTGCCCAATTTACTCTAGGTCTCTTCAAAAATGAAGTTCTGAGTGAATATGAAGATGTGATAAAAGAGGACAGGCTCGAAACTTACAGTATGGGTCTGACCGAGGACGACGAACTAAGTCATACCGGAGGTATAGTAAATATAGTGGATCCAGATGGAGAAGAGTTCGGTTCCTTCAGCGGGGCGGATTATACAGACGTTATCAGAGAACATACGGAGCCGTGGAGTTACATGAAGTTCCCGTACCTTAAAGATATAGGATGGAAGGGCTTTGAAGAGGGAAGTGATTCCGGGATATATCGAGTGGGACCCTTAGGAAGGATCAATGCAGCAGAGGGGATGAAGACAGACCTAGCTCAGGAGGAGTACGAGGAGATGTTCGAGGCTTTGGGTTATCCTGTACATTCCACGATGGCCTACCACTGGGCTCGCTTGATAGAGGTATTACAAGCGGCGGAGATACTGGAAGAGTTAGCCAAAGATGAAGAGCTAGAGAGCGACGATATAAGAGCAGAAGTGGGCGAACCGGGAAGCGGCGTCGGCATCGTCGAAGCCGCTCGTGGAACGCTGATACACGATTACGACCTGACCGAGGACGGCCTTATAGAGAACGCGAACCTCATAGTGGCGACAAACCACAACGCGTCGGTGATCTCGATGAGTGTAAGGGACGCTGCCAAAAAATATGTAGACGGTGGAAATATCGAAGAGGGTATGCTGAACAAGGTCGAGAGGGCCTTCAGGGCTTACGATCCATGCTTAGCTTGCGCCACACATTCCGCCATGGGCGAGACGCCTCTTAAAGTGAACATCTACGATTCAGAAGGGGAAAAATACGAAGAAGTGACCCAGGGGTTGGGTGATAGCGAATGAACCTGAAAAAATTGACAAGGGATATCGATTTTGCGGATAAAGTGGAAGAACTTTCAGGTCAATCTCTGAACGCATGTATCCAGTGTGGTACTTGTGCTGCGGGATGCCCCTTCGTCGAAGATATGGATATACTGCCTGAAAGAGTTTTCAAATACATAACATTGGGAGAATTCGAAAAAGTATTGGAACACAACACCATGTGGATCTGCGCCGCCTGTTATACGTGCAGCGTTAGATGTCCTCGAGATATAGATATAGCGAAGATAATGGAGGCTGTGAGACAGGTGGTCCTGAGAGCGGATATAGACGAGGTCGATCTAGATGAAGTCGATAATATAGAAGAACTCCCTCAGCTCGCGTTGGTAGGGTGCTTCAGGAAGGAGACGGGGTGATATCATGGAGGAAGGTCATCTTTATTACCCTGGATGTACGATGAAGACGAAGGCGAGCGATTACGAGGAAAGCGCGATGAAGGTCATGGAAAAACTGGGCGAGCCGCTGGTCGAGATGGACGACTGGTACTGCTGCGGAGCTATGCAGTCCCTGACGGAAGACGATATCATGCACCAGATCGCCCCGATAAGAACGATGTGCTGCGCCCAGGAGCAGGGTGAAGACGAAGTGGTGACGCTCTGCGACATGTGTTACAACGTTTTAAGGCGGGCTAACGACAGGATGAAAGAGGACGAGGAAGATCTAGAAACGATGAACGAGTTCTTGACCGACGACCCGGACTATGAAGGTAACGTGGAGATCTACCACCTCTTCCATATCTTGGAAGATAAAAAGGACGAGATAGAGGATGCGGTGGAAAACCCTCTTAATGATCTGGTCATAGCGCCCTATTACGGATGCATGCTGCTCAGACCGGACAGCGTTGCGGTAGACGAGACCGAGGACCCTAAGATCATGGAGGAATTCCTTGAACTGTTGGGAGTTGAGGTACTCGAAAATCCGAAGCGGACCGAATGCTGCGGTTCGTATCATACAGTCAATCGTTCCGAGATAGTCGAAAAAAGAGTGGAAGATATCGTTTCTCACGCGGCCGAAGAGGGCGCTGAGGCTATAGTTCTTTCCTGTCCCTTGTGTCAATTTAACCTTGATTTCCATCAGAGAGCTACTGAGTTCGAGATACCTGTTTTCTACATCACCGAATTGATGGCTCTAGCTTTCGGATTGGATATCGAGATGGAGAATCATGAGATAGACCCGAGATCTTTACTGAAAGAAAAAGGAATATTGGAGTGAGATGATATGACGCCAGATGAA
>CAYWYD010000028.1:0-7802 GCA_964462425.1 uncultured Thermoplasmata archaeon | reverse complement strand
ATCTTTACTGAAAGAAAAAGGAATATTGGAGTGAGATGATATGACGCCAGATGAAGAAGAGGAAGAAGAAATATCGATGGAAGAAGCTAAAGATGAATTATGCCAATTAAAAGGGGTAGGTCCTAGCAAGGCCGAGAATCTGTATGAAAACGGTTTCCGATTTTTAGAGGATGTAGAGAGTGCATCTAAGGAGAAGATACAGGAGGTAAAGGGCATAGGCCCCGCCCTCTCAGAGATGATCTTTGACTCATTGGATGAAGAAGTGGAGGAAGAAGCGGACGAAGAAGTGGAAATGGTCGAGATCTTCGTGATGGGCAAACGGTACGAGGTCCCTAAAGGCCTCACCATAATGACCGCACTAGAATACGCGGGGTACAAGTTCACTAGAGGTTGCGGCTGCCGAGGGGGCTTCTGCGGTGCCTGTTCCACGGTGTTCAGAACGAAAGACGAATACAAGTTGAGGATGGATCTGGCATGTCAGACCGCTGTAGAGGACGGCATGTTCCTCGTACAGTTACCTTTCATGCCCGCCGTAAGGGAAGATTACGACATAGACGAGGTGGATCCGGAGGAACATGACAACGTTTTACTGGATCACTATCCCGAAGTGGCGCGCTGTGTTTCCTGCAACACCTGTACAAAAGCGTGTCCCCAGGATATAGAAGTGATGGATTACGTTCAGGCGGCGTTGAGAGGCAACATCGAGAGGACCGCTGAGCTTTCCTTCGACTGTATCCAGTGCGGTCTCTGTTCGATCAGGTGTCCAGCGGATATAAAACACTATCACATGGCACAGATGGCTAGAAGGATACACGCCAAGTACAATCAACCCGAAAGTGACGAATTGGCCAAACGGGTCGAAGAGATAAAAGAAGGAAAGTATGATGATGAGATGGAGGAATTGGTAAACATGGAAAAGGAAGCGCTCAAGAAACGGTATGATGAAAGAGATATCAAGGAGGAGGGATAGATATGTCTGAAGGTTATCCGGATTACATGGAAGAAAGTATCAAGAAAGTCGAAGAGAGCAGGAGCGAACGAATAGACAAGACTCCCGACAGGATGGATCCCGACGAGGCGGACGAAGTCCTGAACAATTTCCATCCAGATTACAGAGAAGAGGGCAAGAAAGAGATAGAGATCGGTCCGAGCACGGGAAGAAAAGCTCCGACCGAGGTCGCGGAGATGTTAGAGGCTCACAGCTTGATCGATCCCTCTGAAATAGATCTCACTCAAGTCGATTATGACGTCGACGTGTTGGTCATCGGAGGCGGCGGAGCCGGGACCGTCGCGGCTCTATGGGCCGTCGAAGAAGGTATCGATCCTGAAGACATACTGATCGCTACCAAGTTGAGACACGGCGATTCCAACAGTATGATGGCTCAGGGCGGAATCCAGGTAGCGGATAGAGATGACGACTCCCCGATCAGGCATTATCTAGACGCGATCGGAGGAGGCCACTTCACCAACGAGCAGTCCCTCGTCAAAGCACTGACGATGGACGCTCCGAAGATCTTGGATTGGCATGAAGATCTCGGTATGATGTACGATCGTGAAGAAGACGGTAATTTCCAAGAACTGCCCGGTGGAGGTACCTCACGGTACAGGCTACATTCCGCGGGAGACTACACCGGTATGGAACTGATGAGGACGCTTAGAGACGAAGCGAGGAACATAGGCATACCGGTGCAGGAATTCACTCCCGCCGTGGAGTTGTTGAAAGATGATAAGGGTCAGGTCGCCGGCGCTTTGTTGATGAACCTGGAGACCAATGAATACTACGTGGCGAGGGCGAAATCGACAGTGATGGCTACAGGCGGCTTCGGTAGGCTTCACATACAGTCTTATCCCACCACCAACCACTACGGCGCAACAGCCGACGGTCTAGTGATGGGTTATAGGGCCGGAGTCCCGATAAGAGATATGGACAGCGTTCAGTACCATCCAACAGGTGCCGCGCACCCGGACCAGATAGTCGGGCTCCTGGTCACTGAGAAAGTCAGAAGTCTCGGCGCTCAACCGGTCAATAAAGACGGCGAGTTGTTCGTCAATCCGCTCGAGCCGAGAGATATAGAGGCCGCTTCACTTATCCGTGAATGTTACGGCAGGGATAACGGAATGAAGACACCTACCGGAATGAAAGGCGTCTGGCTCGACTCTCCGTTGATAGAAGAGAAGAAGGGAGAGGGTACGATAGAAGAGAACCTTCCCGCGATGGTCAGGCTGTACGAGAGGTTCGGTATCGATATGACGGAAAAACCGATCCTGGTGTTCCCGACCCTGCATTACCAGAACGGCGGGTTGGAGATAAAAGATGACGGTTCGACCGCTGTTCCCGGGCTCTTCGCCGGTGGAGAAGTCGAAGGCGGCGTTCACGGTAAGAACAGATTGATGGGTAATTCACTCTTGGATTACAACGTGTTCGGTAGAAGAGCCGGTATCAACGCGGCGAGCCACGCAAAGAAGACTTCGCTGGGCGAGTTGACACTTGATCACGTCACGAAGTATGAAGATCAGTTGAGCGACGCGGGCATAGAGACGGAAAAGAAATCACCGATGCTCCTGCCGGAATACAGAGGCGAAAAAGTTCTAGAACGTCATCTCGACGTAGAAGTAACCCTATAGAAGGTGTAAATAGGATGATAGAATTAAACGAGGAATACTGCAAGGGCTGTAACCTGTGCATAGAGTACTGCCCTAGAGATGCTTTAGAGCCGGCGGAAGAGCTGAACGAAAAAGGTATACATCCGCCGGTAGAGGTCGAGGACCGATGCAACAATTGTCGGCTCTGCGAATTGATATGTCCCGATTTTGCGATCACCGTAGTTGAAGAAGACGAAGAAGAGGAGTAATAAGATGAAAGAAGAAGAGTTAAAAAAGGCCAAAAAGGCCATTGGAGAGGAATCGCAGTTCATCCACGGAGATACTGCAGTGGCGTACGGGGCTCTATTAGCCGGCTGCAGATTCTTTGGAGGCTATCCGATAACTCCTGCCTCGGAGATAGCCGAAACGATGTCGGACCTACTTCCGAAAGTGGGAGGCAAGTACATACAGATGGAAGACGAGTTGGGAAGTATAGCCTCAGTGATCGGGTCGTCCTGGGCCGGAGCTAAAGCGATGACCGCTACTTCAGGACCAGGCCTGTCGCTGATGCAGGAAAATATAGGCTTCGCTCACATGAGTGAAACGCCTCTCGTTCTTGCCGACGTTCAGCGTTCTGGCCCGTCCACGGGGCAGCCGACGTTGGGCGCCCAGGGTGACATCATGCAGACCCGATACGGCAGTCACGGGGATTTCGCCGCGATAACGTTATCGCCTAATAACATTCAGGAGACCCTCGATTATACCATAAGAGCTTTCAATCTAGCTGAAAAGTACAGGACTCCGGTCTTCCTTATGCTGAGCGCGGATTTAGGGCACATGAGAGAGATGGTCGAGATCCCGAGCGAATTTGAAACCTTCGAGAGGAAGCAGCCGAGAGTCGATTCCGAAGATTACATCCCCTTCGGCAAAGGAGAGTACGGTAAGGAAAAAGTTCCGGAGTTCGGCGTTTTCGGCGACGGCTATCATACTTACGTGACTGGTCTGACCCACGACGAGCAGGGTTTTCCAGCTACGGACGACCAAGAGGATCACGATAAACTCATAAGGAGACAGGTCGAGAAGATACTCGACGATCGTGAAGAGTTGACCGACGTCGAGAAAAGGAATCTGGACGATGCGGACGTTGCTATCCTCTCCTACGGTATAACCAGTAGAAGCGCTCTGGGGGCGTTGAATAAAGGAAGAGAAGAAGGTAAAAAGCTGGGTTATCTGCGGTTGAGGACATTATGGCCTTTCCCGATCAAGGAGATCGAGGAACTGTCAAAGAACGTTGATAAGATCGTGGTTGCGGAGATGAATTTAGGACAGATATATCACAAAGTTGAAGAGCACGCCGTCGAGAACTGCGAAGTGGCGTTAGCTGATAAGATCGGGGGAGAACTTCATTCACCAGATGAAATACTGGCGGAGGTGTGAACATGGAAGAAGAGCAGGAAGAGAGAAAGGTCGCGATGATAAGTGCTGAGGAGATACGGGACAAGTACCTGAGAGACGATATGATGCCGCACATATTCTGTACGGGCTGCGGCATCGGCAACGTGCTGGATTACACATTATGGGCAGTTGAACAGGAAGGCTTAGACATGGATAAAACGGTCTTCCTTTCCGGTATAGGCTGTTCCTCTAGACTCCCGGGTTACATCGATGTAGACTCACTTCACACGACGCACGGCAGAGCGTTAGCTTTCGCAACCGGTGTAAAGATAACCAATCCAGAATTGAACGTGATTGTATTCACCGGCGACGGCGACTGCATGGGGATAGGTGGAAATCACTTCATCCACGCCTGCAGAAGAAATATAGATATGACGGTTATCGCGGTCAACAATTACATATATGGGATGACCGGAGGACAGGTAGCTCCTACAACACCTGAAGGAGATTACGCGACCACCGCTCCACACGGAAATGTAGAACCTCCATTCGATATGAGCGAGATGGCGATGTCGGCTGGAGCGACGTATGTCGCGAGGTGGGGCGTAAAAAGGCCGAACCAGCCGATAAATTCGATCCAAGAAGGTCTGCAGAACAAAGGTATGAGCTTTATAGAGATGATGTCTCCATGTACCACGGCCTATTCACGGCAAAATAAGATGGGAGCTATAGAAGAGTTCTGGGACTGGTACGAGGAGAAGACGATCCTTGCCGAGGAATACGATAGGATAGAGCAGTTCGGCAGTGAGGAGGAGAAAGAAGAGATCAAGGACAAGATAAAGGTCGGTGTTCTTCACGAGGAGGAGAAGGAACCGCTGAGCGAGCGTATTCAAGATCTAATCGAGGAGGTGCACGTATGAGAGAAGACATCCGTTTATGCGGTAAAGGGGGTCAGGGCATCATGCTTTCGGGTTTCATCTTAGGTAAAGCCGCGAGTGTATATCACGATTACAACGCGGTGCAGATGCAGAGTTACGGTCCTGAAGCCCGTGGCGGCGCGGCACGCTCGGAAGTCGTGATCTCCGACGAAGAGATAGGTTACTGCGGCCTGTATCAGGCTGACTACATGATGGTGATGTCTCAGGAGGCCTATGACAAGTACAACGACGATATACCCGATGACGCGGTTCTAGTGGTCGATCCGGGTCTGGTTAAAGAGGTCGAGCACGATTACGTCGGGATACCGGCGACCGAGATAGCGGAAGACCTAGGTGCCAAGATCGTCGCTAACATCGTGATGCTGGGAGCGTTCAACGCTCTCGGAGAGTTGGTACCCAGCGATGCGCTGGAGACTTCGGTCGAGAACAGCGTCCCGAGCAAGTTCAAGGAGTTGAATCTGAAAGCTCTGGATCGAGGGGTAGAAGAAGCGGAAAAGAAGATGTAGCTCCTCTTCTCAAAAAAGTTAAATCGGCCCGATTTACTTCCGAACCATGATGAATAAAAAGATAGCTCAGATGTTCAGCGAGATAGCCGATCTGCTGGAGCTGAAGGGAGTCGATTTCAAACCTAGAGCTTACAGGAAATCCGCAAGAAAGATAAGGTCAATGAAAGACGACATCACCGAGTACTACAGGGAAGGGAACTTGAAAGATATCGAGGGCGTAGGGGATGCGATGGAAACCAAGATAGAGGAGATAATAGAGACCGATTCTTTGGAGTACCTTGAAGAGTTGAAAGAGGAGCTTCCCGCCGGTCTCATAGACGTTATGAAGGTCCCTGATATAGGGCCGAAGAGTGCCAAGAAGCTCCATGACGAGCTCGGTATCGAAGATCTAGAATCGCTGAAAGAGGAGGCCGAAGAGGGTAATATCAAATCGATCAAAGGATTTGGAGAGAAGACCCAGCAGAAGATAATCGACGGGATAGAGATGCTTGAAGAGATATCCGGTCGTCACCTTCTAAACGAGGTCATACCCGTTTCAGAAGATATAATAGAACATTTAGAACCTAAAGCTGAAAGGATCGAGAAAGCCGGGAGTCTTCGGAGATGGAAAGAGACCATAGGCGATATAGATATACTCACGACCGGTGATCCGGAGGACCTGATGAAGGCCTTTGCTGACTACGAAGAAGTCGAGGATGTACTTGTGAAAGGCGAAACGAAAACGAGCGTGAGGTTGAAGAACGGTGTCCAGGCGGACTTGAGAGTGGTCGACGGCGATAGTTTTGGTGCCGCTCTCCAGTACTTCACCGGTGCCAAAGAACACAACGTTCCGCTGAGACAGATCGCTATCGACGAGGGATACAAGCTCAACGAGTACGGTCTTTTCGATAAAGAAACGGATGAAAAGATAGCCGGTGAATCAGAGGAAGAGATATATGAAGAACTCGGCCTGAGATGGATCCCTCCCGAGCTGAGAGAGAATAGAGGGGAGATTGAAGCCGCGAAAGAAGGTTCTTTACCCGATCTCGTGGGATGGGACGAGATAAAAGGAGATCTTCAGGCCCATTCGGATTGGAGCGACGGCCACAACACCGTCCTAGAGGTGGCGAAAGGGGCGCAGGAAAAAGGTTACGAATACATAGCTTTGACGGATCATTCTCAGGGTTTGAGCGTCGCCGGAGGTCTAACTGCGGAAGAGATAAAAGAGAGGGAAGAAGATATAGAAGAGGCGAACGAGGAACTCGATATAAACGTATTATCGGGGATAGAGGTCGACATAAAAAAAGACGGAACTTTGGACATGGACGCCGAGACACTAAAAGACCTAGATATAGTCCTAGGTGCTGTCCATTCCAACTTCAAGATGAGTTCCGATGAACAGACTCAAAGGATCAAGGACGCCTTCGAGACCGGGTCGATAGATATATTCGCTCATCCTACCGGTAGGATGATAGGCGAGAGAGAGGGATACGAAGTGAACGTTCAAGATATGATCGAGAGCGCGGTAGAGAACGACGTCGTGTTAGAGATCAACGCCTCTCCGAAAAGGCTCGATCTGGACTCGTTGAACGCCCGTGAGGCGAAGGAACAAGGTTTGATACTATCTCTCGGTACAGACGCCCACGGATTGAACCACCTCGACTACATGAAATATGGGGTGGCGACGGCGAGAAGAGCTTGGCTCGAAAGCGGCGATGTATTGAACACCTATTCTTTCGATGAACTGATGGACTTTTTAGGAGGTGATTGAACATGGCAGACGAGGACTTTACGGTACCCAGCTCAAAAGACGAAGCCGAAGAGAGGGCGAAGGAACTCCGAGAGGAGATAAGATATCACGATAGGAAGTACTATATCGAGAACGATCCGGAGATAAGCGACCACGAGTACGATATGCTGGTAAAAGAGTTAGAAGCGATCGAGGGAAAATTTCCCGATCTTCAGACACCCGATTCTCCCACCCAAAGAGTTATCTCGGCGGAGATAGACGAGTTTGAGACGGTCGAACACATCAGCGCGATGCTCAGTCTAGATAACACCTACAATCATGAAGAGTTGAGAGAGTTCGATCGAAGGGTCAGAGAAGGTCTTGGTAGAGAAGATGAAGATATCGAGTACGTGATAGAACCCAAGATAGACGGTTTAGGTGTAGCTTTATATTATGACGACAAGGTGTTCCAGCGGGGCTCTACCAGAGGAGACGGGATGCGCGGAGAAGACATAACGCCGAATCTCAAAACCGTCCATACTATCCCTCTCAGGTTGAGAGACGAAACCATTCTAAAGACGGCGGAATTCAGAGGAGAAGTCTACATGCCGAGGGACGAATTCGAGCAGATGAACGAAGAAAGAGTAGAGGAAGGGAAGAACGCCTTCGCCA
>CAYWYD010000027.1:21988-30599 GCA_964462425.1 uncultured Thermoplasmata archaeon | reverse complement strand
TAGTTATCATCCATCATTATGGTGGTATCAGCTGATTGAGGATCATTTATTTGGCCAGTGTCTCCAGTCCATCCATCGAAGTTCCAGCCATCTGCTGGGGCAGCAAGTAGATCGACTTCAGCTCCATCGGAGAAGGTTTCATTGTATGGATAATCAGCCTCGCCGATCTCAGTGCCTTCTACGCTGATCGTTCCTTCACCTGTAGGTGCTTCTACTGTCAAGTTGAACTCTTGTAGGAAGGTCGCAGAGATAGTGTAGTTATCATCCATCGTTATATTGGTATCGGCTAATTGGGTATCATTTATCTGGCCAGTATCTCCCGTCCATCCATCGAAGACCCAGCCATCTGCTGGGGCAGCGAGTAGATCGACTTCATCTCCATCTAAGAAGATTTCAGTGTACGGATAATCAGCCTCGCCGATCTCAGTACCTTCTACGCTGATCGTTCCTTCACCTGTAGGTGCTTCTACTGTCAAGTTGAACTCTTGTAGGAAGGTCGCAGAGATAGTGTAGTTATCATCCATCGTTATATTGGTATCGGCTAATTGGGTATCATTTATCTGGCCAGTATCTCCCGTCCATCCATCGAAGACCCAGCCATCTGCTGGGGCAGCGAGTAGATCGACTTCATCTCCATCTAAGAAGATTTCAGTGTACGGATAATCAGCCTCGCCGATCTCAGTACCTTCTACACTGATAGTTCCTTCGCCCGTGGGGGCTTCTACTGTCAGCTCGAACTCTTCTAGGAAGGTCGCCGAGATCCTGTGGCTCTCATCCATCGTTATGAAGGTATCGGCTGATTGATTATCATCTATCGCACCCTCTCCATTGGTCCATTCATCGAAGCCCCAGCCATCTGCTGAACTAGCGAGTAGATCGACTTGAGTTCCTACCTCGTATAGCTCCCGGTCCGGATCCACATCTACCGTGCCTTCTCCATCAGTAGCTACGTCTAGAATGTAGGTATCTACATCACCTACATTCACGCGTTTAGTTTTATTACCAAGGTCAACATAGTATAATCCATCCGAGTTGTAGGTGTATGTCTCGTCTACAGTTGCAGTGTCTCCGGGTGCAAGGACCCAGCTGTTGATTTCTGTACCATCAGTTTCTAGCTTTATAAGTCCTTCAATAGGGCCGACGTTCTCTATATCAGCTGTTATAGTTACCTCAAGTGGTGCAGAGCCAGTTTGTGGATTAACGTTGAAGTTCGTTACCTCGAACTCGGGTTCTTCAACCGTGACTTCGAAGGAGTAAGAGCCGAGAGTCCCAAATTCTTCATACACTTCTATAAACCAATACCCAGTAGATGTACCGCCAGGTATCGTATGATTGTCACTATCTGTAGCTGTGTCTTGTGACTGCAGTTGGAAAACCTCGTTCTTATTGGAGTCGTAGAACTGTAATTTTAGATCGGCACCCGTCTCGGCAGTGAAGGAGATGTTCACGAGCCGGTAGTCTTCAAGCTCGATCTTGTACATATCTACTTTGTCCATATCTCCGGTGGTCCCGGTATATTCCCCTTCTTCTATCTCGTAGGCCTCGGCATAGGAAGCTGCTACATCACCGCCGCTTCCTGCGTCGTTCTGTGAGCCTGTAGTGACTTCGAAGGAGTAAGGGCCGAGAGTCCCAAATTCTTGATACACTTTTATAAACCAATAATCGGGAGATGTACCATTAGATATCATATAATCCTCACTCGCTGTACTCCCATCAGATGAGCCCAGTTTGAAAGCTTCCTCCTTATTGAAGTCGTATAACTGTAGTTTCAGCTCGGCCCCCATCCCGGCAGTGAAGTTGATGTTAACTATCTGGCTACCCTCTAGCTCGATCTTGTACATGTCTACTTTGTCCATATCTCCGGTGGACCCGGTATATTCCCCTTCTTCTATCTCGTAGGCGTTGGCATAGGAAGCTGCTGCATCACCGCCGCTTCCCGCGTCGTTCTGTGAGCCTGTAGTGACTTCGAAGGAGTAAGGGCCGAGAGTCCCATATTGTTCATACACTTTTATAAACCAATAATCGGGGGATGTACCATTAGATATCAGATAATCCCCTCTATCTATACTTCCGTCAGATGAGCCCAGTTTGAAAGCTTCCTCCTTATTGAAGTTGTATAACTGTAGGTTCAGCTCGGCCCCCATCCCGGCAGTGAAGTTGATGTTAACTATCTGGCTCCCCTCTAGCTCGATCTTGTACATGTCTACTTTGTCCATATCTCCGGTGGTCCCGGTATATTCCCCTTCTTCTATCTCGTAGGCGTTGGCATAGGAAGCTGCTACATCGCCGCCGCTCCCTGCGTCGTCCTGATAGTCTATCGCGATCTCAAAGGAGTAGCCACCGTTGGATCCATATCCTTTATACACTTCTATAAACCAATCCTCGGCAGTCGTACCATTAGCTATCAGATAATAGTCACTATCTACACTCTGGTCTGAAGAACTAAGAGAAAAAGCTTCTTCCGTATCGTTGTTGTACAACGTCAGATCCAGGTCGGCATCCATATCAGCAGTGAAGTTGACGGTCACGATCTGGCTTCCCTCGATCTCAAATTTATAGAAATCATTCGTATTTGTGTCATCTATTGTTCCAGACCATGTGCCGGGCGCGTAGATCCGTTCCGCATCGTCGAAACTATCGCCCTGCGCGGACACAGATCCTAGACATCCGACAAAGGACGAGACGATCAACATCAATCCTAATGCTAGCATAACCGCCTTCTTACTTTTTGTATTTTCTATCATATTCTGATCACCTTTCAAATCTCCCTCCAAAGAAAACGTTCCTTGGAAGCAGATACCTTTTTATGACGATATCCAATCCTTTCTAAGGTATAAATATTTTTTCCAAAGGTATATTTCGCTCTTTTTTAGATCCCGATGATGGTCTTTGAAAACTCGAGATCCAAAGCTGGTGATGGATTCTCTAAGAACCTAAGCTTCCTCTATCTTTTTATCGAAGATCTCCCTCAAGTACTTCATCGGTACGCTGCCAGCGAACAGTATGGTATCGTGGAAGAATTTTTCCGTATAATCGTCGCCCATCCTTTCTTTCACGTCTTCTTTCAACTCTTTGATCATCTCTCTTCCCAGCAGATAACTCAGCTGGTAAGCTGGGTTTTGAGTGTACCTTTTCACTTCTTTTTCGGCACTACTTTTATCCATGTTAACGTTTTCTACCAGATACTCTACAGCTTCCTCAAACGACATCTTTCCCGTACTCAGCTTGACGTCCACGATTATCCTGGCCGCTCTCCAGACCACGTCGTTCGCCTGCATCAACCTCGCCTCGGGAGCATCATCAAAACCATGGTCTTTCATCATCTCTTCACAGTAATGGGCCCAACCCTCTACCGTTTCCACCGCGTGAGAAAATATGCGGAAGACGTCGTCGTTCGTGGCGGCTGAAGCTAACTGTAGGTGATGTCCTGGATATCCTTCGTGTACCGTGGTATTTCTCACGTCCCAGTAAGAGTAATTCTTAAGTTTCTCTTCTTCCTGCGGAGGCGTCACTACGTAGATACCCTTTTTTGTATCGTCAAATTTAGCCGGCGGGATATAGGCCGCAAAAGGTATTATATTTCTCATGTACTCTGGAGTTTCTGTCACCTCGATCTCTTCGTCCTCAACTATCGTAGCGAGGTCGTTCTCTTCAACGAAACTCTTTGCATCTTCTAGACCTTCATCGTACCACTCTAAAGCCTCTTCAAAGCTCTCTGGCGTGTTCGATTTTATCTTTTCAAGCACTTCGCCCACGCTTTTGTCGGAGTCGATCTCCTCGGCATAGCTCTCCATATCTTCTTTTGCATCTTCCAGCAGATTCTCGCCAATCTCCAGGATCTCCTCCGGGTCGTAATCCAATCTTCTTTTTTCCAACAATTTCTCAAATTTTTCCTCACCTATCGCGTAATCACTTTTGGCGTCCCTTCTTTTCTCTTTTAACCAGTCTACGTAATCCTCTAATGCAGAGTCCGCTTCATTTATGGCTTGGTTCAACTCTGAAATCTCTTCCTCACCGAAAGAATCGTTCTCTTTTGCCAGCATCTGCACAAGTTTGAAGAGCATAGGAAGCTGTTCCGTAGATTCGATAGCCATGTCCAGCCACATCTCCACGGGGTCTTCGATCTTCGACTTTTCTCCCTCTAATGTTTCTGGGATACCTTCGATCCTAGCTTTTATACTTCTCAGTCTGTCTTCCAGAGGAGCGAACTCTCTTTTCAAAAGCGGGAAAATACAGGAACCAATCGTGTTAGGTGCTGAGGGCGATTGTTCCCACTGCCTGAGTTCCTCCATTGAGAAGAGTGAAAGCTCGAAGGTATGGATCCCTAATTTTTTAGCGAGTCTGTTTTCCTCATCTAAATTTTCATCATCGAACCCCTCTAGACGTTCCAACCATTTCTTCATCA
The DNA here is from genome assembly GCA_964462425.1 of uncultured Thermoplasmata archaeon. Taxonomy (GTDB): domain Archaea; phylum Thermoplasmatota; class Thermoplasmata; order Halarchaeoplasmatales; family Halarchaeoplasmataceae; genus Natronoplasma. Next base: position 26,194 of record CAYWYD010000027.1, on the reverse strand, counting down.
GTTCTATATCTTCCAACTGTTTTTCTCTGCTCAGGTCGGGCAGTTCGGTATCGTATTCGTGGATACCGAGATGAGTAGCCATCGCTGGATTCCTTTCCATAAATGTATCGAATATCTTTTCTTCGAACTCTTTGAATTCTTCATTGATATTTTTTGCCATATTATCTCTCCACCTCTATTATCTGAACGTTTGATAGACGGACCACCTATTTAACAACTTCTTATATATTTTGCTACTATAGGAAAGGGTAAGGGATAAGGAGAAGTTTAGAGTTTGTATTCGGATAAAACTTAAATCACTGGTCAAATATCACCTAATTGAAGGGTTATGAAAAGGACCGCGAAGATCAGGAGGATGAGAGAGCTAGCTAATATACTAGTCGAACACGGACTGGTAGATTTCATAAGAGAGATGGGCTTGACTTCCTTCATCTCAAGGAGTAGGATGGAAGAACAATTGGAGAAGCAGATGGACGAAGTGGAAGCCCATGAACTCAGAGAACTTTTCGAAGACCTCGGTCCGGCTTTTGTAAAATTGGGACAGTTCCTAGGAAATCGCCCCGATCTCATCCCTCCTCAATTCGCAAATGAACTTCAGAAACTTCAAGACGACGCGTCTCCATTTCCAGCCAAAAAAGCAAGGGAGATAATCGAAGAGGAGTTAGGTCAAGATATCGAGGATATATTCGAAGAGTTTTATAACGAACCCATGGCGGCGGCATCGATAGGCCAGGTTCATGAAGCCACTCTCAAAACGGGAGAGGAAGTGGTGGTAAAAGTACAGCGTCCCGATATAGAAGAGAGAGTAAAAGCGGACTTAGAACTGATAGAGAGATTCACCAGAACGCTTGAGGACATGTATGCCGAGAGTGAGATATACCAGCCCCACGAAGTTACAAAAGAATTCAAGAGCATGCTGGAGAAAGAGCTGGATTATACTTCCGAGGCTAGAAACGCTCAGCGCTTCAGGAACGCCTTCGCGGACGATCCTACCATAAGAATTCCCAAAGTTTACTGGGATTATCTTACAAAACGAGTTCTCATCCTTGAGAACATTCAAGGGAACAGCATGCGGACGTTGATGGCCGGAGACTATCCTGAAGAGTTCAAGAAAAATATGGCGACTCAGCTAGCTCGGAACATGATGAGACAGTTCTTCGTCCACGGCATATTTCACGCCGATCCCTCCGCCGGCAATATCCATTTTTTGGAAGGAGGGCATGAAGAGGAAACACAACTGGTGTTACTAGATTTTGGAGCGATCGGTTTATTCAGCGATGAGATGAGAAATAAACTTATCGACATCTTCATAGCTATGTTCGAAGGGGATATCGAGGAGGTTAAAGACATACTATTGGATATCGGGGAGGTTTACGGCGAATACGATGAAGACGAACTTGTATGGGATATCGAAAATGTTTTACAGCTCTATAAGAACAAACCGGATCTGATGCTGCAGGAAGGACTAGATAGCGAGATAATGGATATCGCGAGAGAACATCACATCACATTACCTGTGGATTTCCTTTTGATGGAGAGAGCTCTCGTAGAAGTTGAGGGTATCTGTAACACGCTAGACGATGAATTCGATTTTTTCGAGGCCGCGGAACCCGTTATAGAAGAGATAATGATCGAAAGATATCATCCAAAAAAACAAATGTTAGATCTAGCTCATTCTCTAAAGAACTACAAAGATCTCTTTATGAACTTTCCGGATCGAGCTAACAACGTTTTAGATAATCTAGAGAAAGGAGAGCTGCAGATAGAGATAGAGATACAGCATATGGAGGAGATGGAAAAGCGGCTTGACACGGTTTCTAACAGGCTAACCTTCACTATCATCGCAGCATCGATAATAGTCGGATCCGCCCTTATAGTTAGCTTTGGAGAAGAAGGTATCTTCGGACCATACGTATTTTTGGTCTCCGTATTTATAGGAATCTGGATAATCTACACCATGGTCAAAAAGGAGGGATGACGGGATCTCTTATTACTAAAAGACTTCATCAACTTCTCTTTCTAGCTGATCCAGCTGCGATTGATCGAATGAATCGGGACTGACAGTGATCAAAAGTATGGACCCCCCCATCGCAACTTGGTCTTTGAGAGACTGGATAAGGTGAAGTACAGTTTTGAAGTTGTTGTTTGATACCAAGAATTCGAAGCCGTTGAGGAGTATTACACCCACGCCTCTCGTGATGAAAGATTCCAACTTAAAACTCAATTTCTCAAGATCTTTAGGTTGAACAGCATCTTTTTCCCCTACATTAGATAACCAAATCATGGAAACGTCTCTTTCTTCCTCGTTGGATACTCCCGAAGATTTGTTCGTACTCTCTTCTCCAAAAAACTTTTGGAGATCGTACTTCTTTTTTACTTTATCGGGATACTCTCGAGTGACGCAGACGCCAACATTTCTTTTCTCTACCAGTTCTTTAAAAACATTGTATGCTTTAGAAAGGTCTTTTACCTTTAGGAGATTTGTTGAACCTTCATAGAACTCGTCGAGATCGAATTCAACAGCTTTATCTTCTGTCACGGATGAAGATATAGATGATTTATCGTTGGTTTGTCCCCTTTCTTTATGAGCTGATTTTGATGAAACTTCACTACTAGCTTCTCTCGATGGGCTTGTGGTTCTTTTTTCCGTCCGGTGCCTAGTCTTTTTTTCTACTCTACCTACGGTAGCTGCTGCCTTACCCTTCTCCTCGCTTATCTGTTCAAGTGAATCCGTAAATTTCTTAACATATTCTAAAGCATCTACAAACTTTTTCTTTTTGATCATGAGATTGGACTTTTTCAGATAGCTTACCGGTTTTGATATATCCTCGCCTCTTTTCTTCGCTTTCTCTAACTCTTTCATACCCTCCTTCATAACCCTCTGTACCTCTTGGGGGACTCTCTTTAAGAGATTTTCTTTTGCTTTTTGAAGGCTACTTTTACTGCGTCTAACATTTCCATTTTTATGTTCTCTCTTTGCCTCGTCTATCAATTCCTCTTCTTCACTGCAGTCTAGTCCGATATCTTCAGAGAGTTCTTTGATTTTTATTATTTTAGTTACGCTCATGCTCCCGATTTTCAATCTGGATTCGGCGGTCATATTTCTGCATCTAGATATGTGGTCGTAGGCTTCTCCAAATTTATCTTGTTCATTTGCTTTACTAGCATCTTCGAGCTTTTGTTCGAGTTTTTCCTTTTTTTCATCGTCAAAAAGTGAGTCCTTCTTTTTCTCTAGATTAGAGATATCATTATCGATTTCTTCCCTCAGTATAGCGGAAGATTTGTCTCTAGCTTCTTCCAAAACCTCTAACGCCTTATCTACTTTACCTTCTCTAGACAGCTCGAGTGATTTAGATATTATATCTCTTATTTTCCCTAGTGCCACATCGAATTTTTTAGCCACTTCCAATATTTCATTCAGATCCTGAACCGTTTGATTTATTCTTTTCTTGACCTTCTGTTTTTCTTCTTCTTTTTTTCTTTCTATCTTTTGGAGCGTTTCATCTATAGTGGAAAGTGCTTTATCGGCTTTTCCCTCTCGGGTGAATTCTTTTGCTTTCCTTATCTTTTTCTCAAAATCTTCATAATCTAAACTTTTCTTTTTCCGGATCTGGATTTTTTTATTTAATTCTCCCAATCTACCGCTGATCTCTTCAAGTTCATCCCCAAATTCTAGCGCCTCTTTGAGTTTATCTATACCCTCTTTATATCGTCCCTCATCTGCTAAGGACTTTGCTTCCTCTTTGAGTTGCTCGAAGTGGTCTTTAGGAACGGGTTCGTCATCAAAAACAGAAAGTTTTGAATTTACCTTCTCCATAGAGCTATTAAATCTTTTTTTGATTTCTTTTTTCTTTCCCGTTTCTTTCTCTTCTTCTTCAAATACTACTCCACAATGAGGACATTCTTCAGCGTCCTCGGCTAAATCTCCTTCACAAACCGGGCATTCGTATATTATTTCTTCTTCAGCCTCTACTTCCTCTTCCGCTTTTTCACCCAATTCTAATTCTTCCTCTAAATCGGCTATAGAATCATCTAGTGAATCCTCATCTTTTTCCATTTCTAGATTTTCTTCGCCTTTAACTTTAGAATCATCACGCGAATCTTCATCTTCCTCCAATTCTAGTTCTTCTTCTAGGTCGGCGATAGAGTCGTCTAGTGAATCCTCATCTTTTTCCATTTCTAGATTTTCTTCGCCTTTAACTTTAG
>CAYWYD010000027.1:0-21888 GCA_964462425.1 uncultured Thermoplasmata archaeon | reverse complement strand
TCTAGTGAATCCTCATCTTTTTCCATTTCTAGATTTTCTTCGCCTTTAACTTTAGAATCATCACGCGAATCTTCATCTTCCTCCAATTCTAGTTCTTCTTCTAGGTCGGCGATAGAGTCGTCTAGTGAATCCTCATCTTTTTCGAATTTTGTGAGAGATTCTTCTGCTGAATCTTCTTCTCCGATCTCGTCTTCGAGGCCTTCAAGTTCTAAAGATTCCTCTTCGGTATCATCCTCAATTTTGTTTTTTTTCTCATCTTCTATTTCAAGGTCTTCTCCCGCTTGTCCGAGTTCATTTAATTGTTCATCCAGTTCGTCCATAGAATCTTTGGATCCTCCTCCCATCTCTATGATATCTCTATCTAATTGACACTCAGGGCACTCATCCGCACCTTCCGGGATCGTTGAATCGCATACCGGACACTGGATTTCAGGCTTCTCTGACAGGAATAAGCACCTCTGATGTTTGATAATGATATGATAGGTCTTATATACCTTTTCATCAGCGGAACTAACATACTTGAAATTAGAAGACTGATAAATACACCCATGATATAAATAGAAGCCTGTTAAGTTTTTGATAGTAGAAAAAAATATAGACTCTTGAAAAAAGGTGGTTTAGATGAAATATAGGCAGTTTGACAGCTTGGATTGGAAACCCTCCGCTTTAGGTTTCGGTGCCATGAGACTACCGCATCACGATGACGATAGAGGGGATATAAAAGAAGATGAAGCTATCGAGATGATCAGGTGGGCGATAGATAACGGGGTCAATTATGTTGATACCGCTTGGCCCTATCACGAGGAGGAAAGTGAAAAACTGGTCGGAAAGGCTTTGAAGGACGGGTATAGAGAGAAGGTGAAAGTTGCGACCAAACTACCTTCATGGGATATAGAGGATTCCGATGATCCTGATAAATTCCTTCATAAACAATTGGAGAGATTGGATATAGATAAGATAGATTTCTATCTTCTTCATGCTCTGAGTAGAAAGCATTGGGATAATTACCAGTCCCTTGATATAGATATCTTTGAATGGATGAAGGAAAAAAGGGAAAAGGGAAAGATAGATTATCTCGGGTTTTCCTTCCACGACGACTTGGACATTTTCAAGGAGATCGTAGATACCTACGACTGGGACTTCTGTCAGATACAGTATAATTATTTAGACCAACAATTTCAGGCGGGTAGAGAAGGATTGAGATATGCTTCTTCAAAGGGCCTTGGAGTCGTGATCATGGAACCCCTGCGAGGAGGAAAACTGGCTAAAGAACCCCCTGAAGAGATCAAAGATATATGGGGAGAGGCAGAAAAAGATCGAGAACCGGTCGAGTGGGCGTTGAAGTGGTTATGGAACCAGCCTGAAGTATCCTTGGTCTTGAGCGGTATGAGCGAGTTAGAACAGGTGAAGGAAAATGTGAGATATGCATCTGAATCCGAGGTAGGGCATTTTTCTGCAGACGAGCTCCAGATAGTAGACAGGGTTGCGGAGAAATACAGGGAACTGTCTCCTGTTGAGTGTACCGGTTGTAATTATTGTGTGCCGTGTCCTAATGATGTTTCCATACCGAGGAACTTTAGAATGTACAATCAGGCGGAGATCTACGACGAATATGAGAAGTACAAAGAGATGTGGGACGAGAAGATGAAGGACGAATCGAAGGCTTCTAACTGTATCCGCTGCGGTGAGTGCTTGGAGAAGTGTCCCCAGAACTTGGAGATAATGGATCTATTGGAGGATGTAGTGGCTTACTTCGAGAATTGATTGGTTATTTGTTGGAAGAAAAGCTATACATTAAGGGCTATCAAAGATAGCCCTACAATGTTTTTAGTGTAGTTTTTTGTGAAAAAAACCCCTTCCAGCTTTCGATAACTTTCCTCGCTAAGCTCAGAAGGATTATCGATACGGAGGAATCACAGATTCCTCCTATTACAAACTTCTCTCGCTGCGCTCAAGAAGATTTGTAATGCGAGGGAAGGGATTCGAACCCCCGGACCTCTGCAGGACAGCGCCCTCAACGCTGCGCCGTTGGCCATGCTTGGCTACCCTCGCATTATGAGCGTGAGTGAGTAATCGAGAGGAAATGAGGAATGTCTCATTCCTCGGCTACCCTCGCAAGTTGGAACGAGTTTGCGAGTGAAACTTGCGTGTTAGTAGAAATGGTTTTTGCGTAGCTCGTATTGAGAAATAGTGAAATCCCCGTTAATATAGTACCCTCAGTAGTCTTATCGAGCTAGACCGAGAAAGTGATCTACTCTAGATTTCCTCGCTCAACTCGGTAAATCTCTCGAATTTCTTCTGGAGCTCCTCTAAACCTTTCTTCAATACTTCTTCAGAGGTCAAAGAGCCGTCGGTTTCGAAAGTAAGTATGAACTTGTCGTTCCGTCCAGAAACGTTGATAGCGTCCGGCCCGCAGGCCTCCTCACAGGCGGAACACAGTTTACATTCTTCTACATCGGTAACGACCAACTCTCCGTCATCCATCTTTAATATATCGACAGGGCACGCTTCTACACATTCGTCGCATTCCTCACATTCTTCTTGATCGATCTCGATCTCTGGATAGTATTTATATGCCAACCCGCTAGTCGGCTGCCATTTTGCGTGATCTTTGGCGGTGCCCAGTTCCGCAGTGGCATATAGGAGTAGAGCTTGTCCGTCGTCCAATTTGACTATAGGTATGAGATCATCGACAGGTCTTAGCTCGTTCTCTCCGACAGGGATAAGATCTCCGGAGTAAACGGTACATGGTCCTTTCTTGTTGAGGCTGTAGATGATAGTACAGTTCGGACATCCTTCTCCACCGCATTCCTCGCATTCATCCCTATAATCAAAAAGCTCGAGATCGGTAGGGATGGGCAGCATCCCCAGACGATGAGCTATTATCTCGTCGAAAAGTGGTGCGGCACTCTCATACTCTTTGTCATCCTCTTCATCCCCGATAGTCCCTAGGTGAAATTCCACGTCCTCTATAGCGAGACTAGGAACATCGACCATGAGAGCTCTTCTCAAAGCGTTTGCCATCGGTGGATTTGTCTCGGACAATAATATTTCTGCTTCTCTTTCCTTCAGTTCTCTGATTTCTACATCCATCTTTTTCCCTTTTGAGATTGAAATTTATAGATATTGAAACTTTCAGACCTATACCCGTCTGCCTCTTCTTCCACCTTTCGGTTTAGTGGAGTCGTGTGGAACCGGCGTAACGTCCTCTATTGTGCCGATCTTTATACCGGATCTAGCAAAAGCTCGGATAGCGGCCTGAGACCCGGGACCGGGAGACTTAGATTTATTGCCTCCTGGCGCTCTAACTCTCACGTGTAATTTTGTTATCCCTTTATCGCGCGCTTCGCCGACAGCCTTTTCAGCGGCTTCCATGGCGGCATACGGGGATGATTGATCTTTGTCCTGTCTCACTACCATGCCGCCGGAATACTTAGCTAGCGTCTCTGCCCCGGTTATATCCGTGATCGTTATCATAACATTGTTGTAAGATGCGAATACGTGTGCTATACCCCATTTTCCCATAAATATCAATTCCTCCTGTTAGAAGACTCTCTTTCTTTTTCTTTCTTGATCATCTTGGGGATGCGGGTCGGAGTTACTTCCTCTTCCGGTCTCTCTGGATGGAGTTCGTCTGAAAGAGGAGAATTAGAATAATACTCGATAGTAGGTTCTTCTTCTTTTTCAACGACGTAACTCGGGACGGTCACTTTCCTGCCTTTGACCGAGATGTGGCCGTGGGTTATGAACTGTCTCGCCTGTTCTGGAGAGTGGGCCAATCCTTTGTGATATACCAAGGTCTGTAATCTTCTGTTGAGTATATTCTCGATGGTCAGACCGAGGATGTCATTAAGGGTATGATCCTGCCCTTTGAGGAACCCTTTCTTTCTGAGCTTGTCTAAGAGATCTTCTTTTTCCGCAGTAGCTTGTTTTTCACCATATCTCAGTCTAGCTTGAAGGTTCCTAGCCTGTCCTCTGATCTCTTTCAGGATAGACCTGGCTTTCCAGTATTCCTTTTTGTTCTTCAATCCATAGTGTTTGATGTAGTCATTTTCCTCGTTTATCCGTTCTTCTTGCCATGGATGTGCTGGTTTTTGATAGGTTTTACGACTAGATTTTGGGTCTCCCATGTTTTATCACTCCATCATTCTTCGCTCTCCGATTCTTCTTCTGCCTGAGCTTTGGCTAGTTTCTTTTCGACACCGAGTTCCATACCGGTCCTTCCGTTAGACTTAGTTCGCTGACCTCTAACTTTCTGGCCTCTCTCGTGTCTCACTCCTTTGTAGGAACTGATCTTCTGCATCCTGTTGATATCTTCTCTTAAAACGGTATCTAATTCATTTTTGAGAACGTGAGTGTCTTCTCCAGTGACCGGATCTTTTTCGCGGTTTATCACCCAAGAGGGAGCGCTCTCACAGAACTCGTCAAGAGCCTTATCGATCTTCTGGATATCTTCATCATCCAATGTACCTATCCTTGTATTTGGATCGACGTCAGTAGAGTTAACTACTATATCTGCAACTCTCATCCCTACGCCCTTTATATCTCTCAAAGCGTAGTTTACGGGTTTAGTTCCGTCTACGTCGGTGTTCTTCATCCGGACGATGTACTGGAAATCCTCATCTTCTTCTTTTTCTTCGGGCAAGATATTTCCTCCTTGTAGTGTAAATTCGGAAATGAAACGTGTCTTATACGTCGTGATTTCGCTTAAGAATCCAAGTGGTATAAAAGCGTTGTCCTACTCTATTTTAAGGAGAGGTTAGGTCACCTGGTCTTTTCCTTTCCCTTGAAATCTTTACCTATTATATACATCTCGGAACTCGATTCCCGTGAAGCCTCGGGAGAATGACCGTATACGGAATCGAACTCTTCTTCGACCTGATCCATGTAATCTTCAAAATCTTCTCCTTGGAAGACTTTCACGACGAAACGGCCGCCCTTTTTGAGGTTCTCACGACAGAACTTCAACGCCATCTGAGCTAGATATATCGATCTAGCGTGATCCATAGAGTAATTACCGGTGATGTTGGGAGACATATCGCTGATGATCACATCGACGTCTCCGGCTATGATCGAGATCTTTTGAACAAACTCCTCGTCGGTCATATCTCCCTGTTGGAAGGATACACCCTCGATATCCCTAATCCTTTCCTTATCTACGGCTAAAACGTTTCCGCGGCCCACTTTCTCCACGGCATATTCGCTCCAACTTCCGGGCGCGGCTCCAAGATCGACCACCACGTTTTCTTCTTTGAATATGTTGAATTTTTCGTCGATCTGCTTGAGCTTGTAGACCGCTCTAGATCGGTAGCCTTCTTCCTGGGCCTTGTGGTAATATCCGTCCTTTCTAGTGTAATCCGCCATCGAATAGGTTTAGAGCGATGTTTTACTTAACTCTTCTGAATCCTACAGGAGATAAATACAGGCGGAAAATTTTTAATCAGAAACGCTTCTTACCCATCTATGTCGTCTGAAGACGCATTCGATAGAGTCACGAACGTCATAGAGAAGATAAGGGAGCCGGGTGAAAAGCCAGAGGATGATCTCTACTCTATGGATAAATTCGTCTGCGACCTCTGTCAAGGTGTCAAAGAGAGGGAAGAGATAACCCAGTGTGGTTTCTGCGGCAGGTGGGTCTGTAAAGAAGGTGGTGAGGAAGATTGCTGGAACGAGGAGTTGAAAGCCTGCGAGAGCTGCAGCGGTTTGATACTTTTGGCTCGAAAGGGTGATCTTGAAAAGGAAACAGATTTAAAAGAGGAGAACGATTCTATAGAGGAAAAAGAAGAGGATGGTAAAGATGAGTGAATTGGACGAAACCATGGAAAGCTTGGAATGGAATAGAAGGTTAAGGGAGGCCCGATTCTGGGCTTCCGAGGAGGAAAGCGAGACGGGTGAATTCGGTACTTTAGAGATCCTCATCGCCTTTTTCGTCGGGCTTCTCTTCGGCGTCATATTGACCGGTGTGCTGGTCCTCGGCGTATCGACTTTTATCTGAAGGTGATCTAGATGAAGATACTGTTGATACATTCCGATTACCTGAAATATCAGGTCAAAAAGGAGACTCCAGTAGCGGAGGAGATCGAAGAGGAGATGAAGAAGGGAGAGATGGAAGAGTGTCTCTCGGTCTTTACAGCGGTCGAAGAAAAAGACGAAGGTAAGGTTGATGAAGTCATCTCTAAAGGTGTAAAAGAGATATTAGATACGGCGGATAAACTCGACGTAGAGAAGATAATGCTCTATCCTTATGCACATCTCAGTTCTAGTCTTTCGGACCCTGACACTGCCGTAGAGATATTGAAAGGATTAGCCGAAGAACTAAAAGAGGATTTCAAGGTACATAGGTCACCGTTCGGCTGGTATAAGTCGTTCGAACTCAGCTGTAAAGGACATCCCTTATCGGAACTCTCAAAAGAGATCGTCGTCGAGGAAGGCGAAGAGGAGGAAGTGGTATCAAAGGCACTTGAGGCCGAAGAGACGATGGAATCGACCTGGGGGATAATGGATGTTGACGGAACTTTCCATGAATTGAAGGTGGATGGAAAAGAAGTCGAGGGCTACGATTTCGACGGAAACCAAGACTTAAAAGATTTCGTAAGATACGAAGCCGGTGAAAAAGAGAAAGGGAGTGCTGGATCATCTCATATAGATCTCATGCGTAATCACGAGCTGGTTGATTACGAAGAGGGCTCGGACCCTGGGAACCTAAGATTCTACCCAAAAGGCAGGATGATGAAAGGGCTGCTGGAAGATCATGTGAGTGGGAAGACTAGAGGATACGGAGCCATGGAGATCGAATCACCCATAATGTACGATATCGATCATCCCGCTCTCAAGAGACATCTGAATCGATTTCCGGCTAGACAATACAGGATGGAGACACCCGATAAGAACGTTTTTCTAAGATTCGCGGCCTGCTTCGGCCAGTTCATGATGGCACGGGATATGACCCTGTCTTACCGCAATATGCCCGTCAGGCTGTATGAACTGACGAGGTATTCGTTCAGGGCGGAGCAGAGAGGTGAATTGACCGGTCTACGGAGATTAAGAGCGTTCACTATGCCCGACTCTCACGCACTCTGTAAGGACCTGGATCAGGCGAAAGACGAGATGATGACCAGGATGGATCTGGCCAAGAGTATCGTGAACGGGATCGGTATCACGGTCCCAGATGAATTAGAATTAGTTATCAGGGCCACTCGAGATTACTTCGAAGAGAACCGGAACCAGATCGAGAATTTAGTGAAAAATTACGGTAAACCGGCTCTCATCGAGATATGGGATGATCAGTTCTTCTATTTTGTTCTGAAATACGAGTTCAACTTCATCGATCCGTTGGGAAGAGCTTCCGCACTCGTCACCGACCAGGTCGACGTGGAACAGGGCGAACGATACGACATAAAATACATAGATGAGGACGGTGAAGAGAAGCATCCCTATATACTGCACCTTTCACCCAGCGGTGCCATCGAGAGAGTGATGTTTACACTCCTCGAGCAGGCTGCCATGCAGGAGGAAAAAGGAGAAAAACCGGAATTCCCCTATTGGCTCGCACCTACACATCTCAGATTCGTTCCTATCTCTGATGACCAGATGGATCACGTCGAAGATCTTGCGGAGGAGCTTGAAGGACTGAACGTGAGAGTGGATATCGACGATACGGATAGAACGGTCGGCAAGAAGATACGTCAGGCGGAACAGGAATGGATACCTTTCGTTGCTGTCATCGGTCCAGATGAGATCGAAAGCGGTAAACTTTCGGTGAGGATAAGAGGAGAAGAGAAAGAAAAGGAAATGGATATGAAAGAACTAAAAAAGATCCTCGAGGAGAAACAGCGCGATATGCCTTTTAGAGGTCTCCCCTTGCCAAAGTACCTTACCAAAAGAGCTACCTTCGTCGGATGATCTTTTCGATATCTAAAGGACCTGATAGAGGCGGAGTTTTTCCTTCAACTTCTTGAGCTCTTCGTCAGAGAAGGCTTTATCGTTCACGTGGGTGAGCAGAGTGAACTCCGAAGCGGCCGTGGTTTCCCACACATTCTCTAAGAAGTCTAGAGTGCTCTCGAATCCGTTCTCTGCGACCATCCTTTCCAGCATGTCGATAAATATGACCCCTTCCTCATTTTCCTCCACGAACTTTTCGATCTCCTCGGTCAGTTCTTCATGGATATCGGTGGGATGGATCACCTGAAAGTACTTGGACTCAACATTAGAAAGCCATATCAATTCTTCTCTGTCCACGTCGACGCCGAACTCTCCACTTATCTTGTACGGGATCGTAGTGCTGACAACCATCGCTTTTTCCTGCTCTGAAAAGTACTGTGAAAATATAGAGTAGGAATGTTCCAATTCTTCTCCCAAAAGGAGGTAGTTTGAACCCTTGCTCAGGAACTCTTCCTCTTCCTTTATTTCTTCTTTCACTTTGTCCTCATCGACCTTTGACTCTTCCTCTTCCTCCTCCTCTTCTTCCTCTTTTTCTTCTTCCAACATCTCCTCCCTCATGGTCTTTGGATATAACTTGAAGGTCACGGAAGCCGTGGCTCCCGGTTCGAGCCACTCTACTTTTTTCTTCCTCTCTTTAGATTCCAAGGATTCCGGAGTGAAAGGTCTCAACACGATATTTTTCAAGGGTTTTTCGCTTATATTTTTAATAGAAATCTTATATATAGGGTATTTATAGGCACAGTCGAGATTAGACGTCAAGATAATCTTGTTGTTCATGATAAGGTCCGCTAGTCGATTTCTTTCTATTTTTTTATCCGGCTCTAATACTGCCTCGACTGACCTGTTTTCCTTTGGCCTTACCATGCCTAGTTTTTTCTCTGGTAAATCCTTGAATCCCGGTGGCGTAGATATATTGAGTAGTATCTCTCCTAGAGGTTTATCCATCCTGTTTATAACCTGGAATTCAAAACTTACTTTGCCCCCGTCGTTTCTTATAATATTTTTCAAGCTAACGTTCTTCTCCAATAGGGGAAAAGGTAAGAAAAGACTCTTCTCCAAAGCTTCCCTAGCTTCTTCTATCAATCCGTAAGCCCGGGAATGATCCATCTCGATCAGAGCTTCTCTGGCTTCCTCTATTATCGATCTAGCCTCGCTCACGTCATAGCCTTGTTTTTCCTTTTTATTTATCCTTTTATTCAGTTTTGTAAATTCGGACAAGGCTCCTTGCTGAGCTTTTTCAATATCATCTATTTTCTCTTCCAATGTTTCGGTTTCCCTCTTCGATTCATCGTATTCTCCCTGCCTCAAGAAATCTTTAGAATTTTTAACCAAATCATCTAAGACCATACCTTCCCCTTTTTCTGTTTTCGTATCATTTACGCTCTCATCATTTGGAGGCACTTCTTTCACCTCCTTTCATCACGTTATCTGCTCTCTTCCTTAACTGCTGGATGCTCTTTTCGTTCTTCAATATTCTCTTCCAGAGTTTTTCATGAAGTCTGCTAGCAGTGAACGCAACCGCTATACCTATACAGGGATATACCACAAAAAATATCGCGTTCGGGATGGCTATCATATAAGGGATAGAAAGGAACCTACTCGTGAAGATAGAAAGATATTCTCCAATCAGGAGAAAATCTATCGAAGTGAATATGAGGAAGACGAAATAACTCAGGGCCCCGGTTAATGCCAATGCTGAGTAATAGGGATATGATGAACTTTTTCTCAGACCTTGAGTATCCTTTTCTACATATTTTTCCCACCCGTTTTTCTGTATTATATGCTCGGTTACTGAACTCAGCATGTTTTTGAGTTTGAACCGGATAGCGAATAGGAATAGACCGAACACTAACATACCCGCACCTATCACTGCCATGATTATGTAGTCTATAGTCTGTATATCTGAGATGAACCAATGCCACGGAAGAAGAACAAGTGAACCAAATATCCCTCCTAAAGATGCTCCAGCCCCCACACTCAAACCATTGTTTTTCTTAAGACCTATCCAGCATCCCGCAAAGGATATCAAACTAGCTACGAGAAGTAGGAAAGGTAGCCAGTAAGGAATTCCGTGGAATCTAGAGACCGTTATCTCTTCTGTCATCATATTGTTTTCGTCGGCATTGCCAGCGGCGTTGATCATGTATATCTCATCATCTGGATCCACGTTTACGCTCACTTCGTATTCTTTTATATTTTCTTCCCAGGCCCATTCTTCTAGGACGTATGTGGTTTCGTAGGTGAAGACTTCTTCGGTATCATCTATCAATTCACTTCCAACGAATTCTATCTCGTCCTGATCGATCTCTTCTCCATTCACCGAGAGTTCAAAAGGTATCGGGAATAATTCATCGATGCCAGAGCGTTCTATCTTGAAGATCACATCTAGTTCCCTGCCGTCAGGGCCAGGTTCGATAGATATATCAATGGGTCTCAAATCGAACCAGGACATCTGTGTTTCCGTTATCACGCTATCGATAAGCTCTCTTTCCCTAGATTCAGCAGTTATTTCGTATACTTGTACTCGTTCCGTTTCCACTCCGGGCGAGTCCAACACAACAGTTATCTGTCCTTCTTCATAGGCCTCGTTGAAACTTATCCTTTCCGTCGAGAAAGATATTTCCCATCCCTCTTCTGCGATCCTATCGAAGGAACCTGTCAAGTTGAAAGTGTCTGATAGATCATCGCCCATCCCTATCCCTCCTTCTATCTCCTCTTCAGTCGGGACATTCACCATCGTTAGGTCATAACTTGCTGACTTACCCACTCTTATCTGCTGGAATGCCTCTTCACAGTCGAGGACCACGACCCTCGTACGAGTCTCCGTAGTTGCGGAGAAATCTTCGTTACCTACCGATACCTTGATTTCCTGGTGCCAATAAGGCTGAAGGTGGACCGGCACCTCGATTGTCATATTTACTTCTTCATTACCTCCGATATCTAGGTTGACCTCTCTCTCTTCAAGTTCGACATATTCAAGATATGGATTATCATCGTCTTCTAGTGTTAGATACACTGTATCTTCTGAATTCCCCTGATTATCCACCTTTATCCTGTGCGTTGTGCTGTGTCCGGGTAGAACATCTTTTCGTTCAAAAGAGTTGAAGTTGTGTCTACGTACTTCTTCTACCTCAATCTCTCTTTCAACGCTGTCGGATACGGAGGTGTTGCTTCTAGAGGAGGCGGTCAATATCAACTTCATATGTTCTCCTCCCAAGATACCCAGTCTCTCGAGGTTTTCGTATGATGTGTTGGTTGGAGGTATCTCGGGAGCGGTTATACTGATGTTTGTATGACCATATGCCATTGGTTCCAACTCATGGAGGTCTTTCTCGATCCTGATATCCCAATTCGTGTTGTTAGCCTCGCTGCTCAGGTTGAAAGTGTCGAAGGCGTTTCCTTCGTTCTTTACTGAAACATTAAGATCGAGTGTTTCTCCCGGTTTGATCGATATATCGGTCCGATTCACATCAACGCTAACATCTGGGACCTGTACAACCTGGGTAACAGTGCTGGCGTTGTCTGATTTGCTGCTATTTCCCGTGCTGGTCCCGATGACCGAAACATTGAACGGTTCCTCGTGTACAGCGTTCGAGTAAGGGGTAATATGAAGTTCCGTAGAGGTGGTATTCCATCTTTCGATGCTTAAACTAGAAGTCTCCAATTCGGCTCCCCATGCCTCGGTAGATTCGTGTTCAAGAGATAGCGTTATTGTGTCTCTAGTGTTACCTGCGTTCGTCACGTTAATCTGATATGAAACGGTCTCTTCGGGTAATGCTGTAGTTTTATTCATATCTGGTTTGAGAATAACAGAATACCCTTCCCCTATACGGATGGTGGTCTGAGCGGAGTCAAAGACGGTCTCTCCATTGTAATCCTTTTCGAAGAGGGAAGTAGCGACGAGTTCGACGTCCTCTTCATGTCCTACAGCCGTACGATCCGGGATCTTCACTCCTACCTTTACATCGACAACGTCCTCGGGGTGAAGGTTGTTTATGGTCTGGTTAATATCGATTAATCTGGTCTTCCAACCGTTCTCTGTAGATGAGGAGAGCAGATAGTCGTCGATCCCGTTCCCCGTGTTTTGCACACTAAAATTGAGTAGAACTTCTTCAAATGGCCTTCCATCTACCCCTTCTTCGGCCGCCGAAACATTAACATCTCCGCTTTGATTCACGATGATTTTAGCGTTTCCCTCACCGGTCTCTATACGACCGGGAACATCGGAGTGGGGATATGGTTCTGTCGCGAAGGAGGCCAGAAAAGTACCGTTGATCGGCTGTCGTGGTGCCGTTATCCTAGACCTTATGACGTCTGTCTCCCCACCTTCCAGTGTTACGTTCGGAGCGCTGATGGACACAGACCATCTCTGTGCTTCTACTTCTTCGTCCGTATCTACAGCTGTTTTGAAGTCTTTACCTTCACTAGTCACATTGATATCCGCTTTCGACTCTTCTTCGTCCCTTATATTGCAGAGGTTCATGACTTCAAGGTCTACCTTTATGTCTGTAGTCGTCTCTGAGAAATCTATATGTTTATTAGGGTTTACAGGCCTAAGAGTAGCGGAATAATAAGGTGAGACTGTAGCTGAAGGTATAGGGCTTGTAGTATTTATCACACCGTTCTCGGCTTCGGCTCTCAACACTATCGATTTGGTAGCCCCATAGTAGATATCCTTTTCTTCGAGCTTATACTCCATGGTGACCTCCGGAACGGATACATGAACGTTTATGTCCATAGATTCTCCAGGTTCCATAGGTCCTGTCTGATCCTGGACTGAAGTCTCCCAATAGGGATTGTCCACCCGGGCGGAGAGCTTGAAATCATCCATCACGTTTCCGGTGTTGGTGAGAGTGTAGCCGATCGAAAAACTTGAACCTAGAGAGACGTCGACTCTATTTCTATCCGGCTCGATACTGCTAGAGTGTACCGCCCCGGTGTAAGTGTAGGTGATCCCAGAATCGGAGACAGCTGGGTCAGTTTGAGATGTAGCATTCAAAACCAATCGGTCCGCGGTATAGGGGTCAGCATCACTTGGGATCTCTATAGTGAGGCTGACTATCTCAGTTTCATTCTGAGCTAACTCACTTGTCGTCCCCTCTTGGTCTGAAACTAACCACCCATGCCCAGATTCTGCCTCCCAATCATAAACGTCGTTTTCAGTTCCGTTGTTCATTATCTCGAAGTCGTATGTGAGCTGTTCGTGAACGTTACCCTCTTTTTGAGACGGGGCCTTGACCCAAACTTCTAAGGGCGCTAAGGGGTGTTCCTCTAAATGTTGCCCTTCACTCATCTCACCACTGATTGTGACCCCGGCGAGAGGGGAGATAGTGATCATCAGGACAATGAGTACTACCGATAAACAGGCAGATCTCGAAGTCATCTGGTTGCTCGTTATCCAGCTCCTTGTATTTAGAAGTTTTTCAAATATATTCATCAAAATATTATCGAGACCCCCATTCTAGCAATATAAAAGGAAACAGCGGCAACCCATATCATGGCCGCAAATTTTGCTATCGAGATGTATCTGTGCTCGCCTTTAACGTGCCAGCATATAATTGTCGAGGTAATAGCTTGAGTGAACACCATTATCAAGATAAGATGGTAATAAGAACCCAAGTTTATCGATGTAGTTCGTATGAAGCCTAGGTCCGCAAACATGCCCTGAAAACCCATGGGCATCTCTATCTCGCCGATCAGATCGTTTATCTCGCTTACTATCAGGAATACCATCACCAGGGTCAGAGTTAGAATAACGATTATGCCATAGAAAACACCCTGAAGAGATTTAGCTCTCATTATTTTTTTATCTCTGAGGCCTCTAACTTTGATAAAATTTTCGCTTATTATCGGTGCGGTCTCTTCGGGGTGAGCCCCGTGGTAAGAAGAAGTAAGAAAAATATTGCTGAATTCATTTATCAAAAAGCTTCCGGTCTCAGAACCGAAATATTCCCAAGAAGATTTAGAATCGATATTCATCTTCAATCGCCTGTATAGGGATCGAATATTCTCGGTTAAAGTCCCCAAGTCGTGAAAGCGGAGTTTTCCCACACTTTTAGTATGATCAGCTGTTTGCGAGGGCGTATTACCCGCCAACGAACGGATAAATGATGGAAAATTAGAGTCCCGCCTGATTATCCGTCTTTCTTCAATTGTGGTATATATACCTGGAACTATCAAAGGCGTCAAAACGATAGCTGCTCTAAAGAGGAAGGAGATGGAGGGTAAAAAGATCAACGGGACAGCTAAAGCTCCCGAGATGCCGACACTGACCATGAATATCTTGTCTAATTTGTTTTTTCTATCGGATCTAAGATCCCCTTTATACCAGATCCTTGTTTTAGGTACGATCTTCAGGAACACCCATCCCGAGATGAAAGATACGATAACGAAGAGGAAAAAGACCAAAGTGATCAGCATCTGACTGTTGATGTCGATAAGCAGAGGAATTATGATTGCCAGGACCATTGAGAACAACACCATCGTTATACTGGCAACATACAGTTCCCGTATCAGGTCAAGGCGGAACAACATGTTTTCAAATTCGTTTTCATAGCCCTCCATCACGGTTTCCTGTTCATCTTGGAAAAATTCTTTTGGACTAGTATGCGTCTCGAGAGCATAGGCCAATCTCTCCAAGAAATCCGAGAGAAGTTCGCTCGGTGTGTTCTTCGCTACGGTCCGAGAAGCCTCTGGGAGAGACATATTCCATTCGTTGGCGAGTTCTTCAAGTCTTTTGAGTTCCTCCCCAAGCTCACCGTACATCTGCATCTCCCCAAACAGTTCTTTGAATCCTCTATCTGAAACCTCTGAGGCGGAAAGAGCGCCTAAGCGAGTGATAAAGAGATGCATATCTCTATCTATCTTCATGCTCCGGATTTCGTCGTGGATAACTGGATATAACACCGCCACTATGGTGATGAAGACCGGTAGTATATACAGAGTGATCACGAACAATGTATCGAGAAATACCCATGGGAATGTGAGTCCTAATGCTAAAGAGATCACCAATCCTAAAAGTGTAGAAGGTATTACCCTAGTCAGCATGTATTTAGAGATCGATAGATTTAGATTCCTGTACGAATTGATGACATCCACTAGGTGTACCCCCTTTCCCTTCTCAACTCTACTAGTTTTTCA
Organism: uncultured Thermoplasmata archaeon; assembly: GCA_964462425.1. Classification (GTDB taxonomy): domain Archaea; phylum Thermoplasmatota; class Thermoplasmata; order Halarchaeoplasmatales; family Halarchaeoplasmataceae; genus Natronoplasma. Next base: position 6,807 of record CAYWYD010000027.1, on the reverse strand, counting down.
CGCATGGTTTCAATCCCTCCGTAGCTGTAACTCTTGAAGAGTGTAGCTATGTCTTCATGTTTTGTTATCCCGGCCTCGACTATCTGTTCTATTATCTCCGTTCTTCTATCTAGTTCATCGTATATCCTTTTTCGATCATCGTATCTAAGCTTCGGCGCTATCAGATTTTCGAGGATGTAACTATTGTTCATCCCTAGGAATTCGTGCTCATCACCGACCGGGTCCCAACTGAAGACCTGTCTTGTCTGCACCCCCTGTTTTTCTTTGGAATAATTCAATATCTCAACGACCGAACTGCACCTCCTCAATATCTGTCCCTCGTGGTAGACGATCTGCTGGAAAAGACAGACGTTAAGATTATCCATGAACCTGATCGGAACATTGATCGGGTCTCCGGTGAAACGCTGTATTAGTTTGTCTATAGAGGATGCGTGGAACGTCGACATCACGGGATGGCCGGTCTGTATAGCCTGGAAAGCGGCGGATCCCTCTCGTCCTCTCACCTCCCCGACTATGATGTAATCCGGTCTAGACCGGAGAGCCGTTTTGACTAAGTCGAAGAGTTCCACCCGAGAATCTTGAGGTCCAGTCTCCCTAGTGATCAATCTCTGCCAGGTAGGCTGAGGTACGTTGACCTCCGGCGTATCCTCGGCTGTATAGATCTTTTGGTCATATCCTATGAATGGAAGAAGTGAATTCATAGTGGTGGTCTTACCAGAAGCCGTGACCCCAGAAACGATAATACTCATGTCGAATTCGAGACAGAGCCACAGGTAAGCAGCCATCCTTGGAGAGAGGGTGTTCCAATCGACTACCTGTGCTATTGTTATGGGTTCTTCACTGAAATTCCTTATGGTGAAACTCGGCCCCTCTTTACTCACGTCTTTACTGTAAACGATGTTGACTCGAGACCCCATAGGGAGAGCCCCGTCCGCGATAGGATTACTTTCAGTCACGTTTTTACCCATGCGGTTGCTCATGTTTCTCACGTACTTCTCTAATCTCTCTTCGCTTTCGAATCTTAGATCGGTCTCTAAAAGACCGAACACTTCATGTAGAACCGTCAGGTTCTTCAAAGCAACGCAGTGTATATCCTCGATATGGGGGTCATAAAGAAGAGGTTGGAGTAGATCGTATCCCATTATCCTTTTTTTGATGTAATACTTGACGGTATCCATCTCTTCTTCTTTTATCTTCACTTTACCTTCGTTGAGAGAAAAACTGAATCTTTCCTTTTTAGTCTCTGTTACTTCATCGATGAGTTGTTCGATTTTATCTTCGAATCCCTGGCCTTCGTCGGGAGTCGGAGACCTGGAAGCTTTACGCAACACTTTCCTCCTTATCTCTTCGAGCTTATCTTTTGAATCCTCTTCAAGCGTAGGTTCGATGGTGATGTATTTACCTTTCTCTTTTCGAGGTATGTCCAGGTGTATAAAAATGGGATCGTTGACAGGATAGACTATATTGACCTCATCCATCGAAGCCATCTCACGAGAGAGAGATTCTCTGAATTCCGGCCTAATCCCTCTCTCTTTTTCGACTTCATCAAGATACTTGGCCAGATGGGGGTTGTTATCTAAAGCCTCTTGTAATTTTGACGCCATGAGTATCACATCATTTATGAAACATTGAGAGATCTATATCAGGTCACTTGAGTTATATCTACTACGAAGCCAGCATTCGGTTCTATCCTGAATTTGATTATATCTTTCATCCTTCCCTGGGCCGCGGTGAATCTTCTCACGTTTATCGTTCTCTCGGTATCTCCCCCGACGGTCTTAGCGTTCAATTCGAGGTATATATCCGCCGCGGATTTATAGGGGGTCATAATATCTTCCTCTACTTCGTCAGGGTCTAGAGTCAAAAATATGGTCTTACCTCTGCTACTGACTCTCTGAAAGAAAGATAAAGCCTCGATGGAGAGTCCTTCCTCCTCATTATCTTCTATCATCGCTGACAGAGTATCGATAATGGTTATATTCCTATCGTACAAACCATTCCCATCGATCAATTTGGATAGAGCCTTTTCCCTGGGGCATGATTTACCGACTAGTGGATCAACCGGTACAAATTTCAGCTGTTGATTATATATCTGACCCCGTATAGGATAATCCAGAGAATTCATCTGATCGATAAAAGGTTTCGTATTCGTCTCCGAAGATACGTATGTAGCACTAAGCCCGTTTTGAAGGAAACCGTAAGTAAATCGCTGAGATACAACGCTTTTTCCAGTTCCGAATTTTCCGGTTATCAATACAAGAGCTCCTTTAGGTATACCGCCCCCGAGAGCAGTAGCTAAGGTGTCTCTTTCGAGGTCGAAGTTGAAATATGTCAGGTCAGTTTTAGGAGCCATCAGCTATCACCTAGGTAAAATTCAAAAGAGTCCTGATCTCTCCCCATCTTTTCTCCCATATATATACCCTGAACATGGATTCGAACCGAATGGTCCTCCCCATTTTTGAGATTAGCGGAAACATTTATTTCTGCAACGCTCCCCTGAGACCAACTCGTGCTGTTACCTAAAACCTCAACATCGCTCTCGTTCACGGAGTTAGTTTGGCCGTTGACACTAATCACTGTTTGTGATATATCTAGCTTGTATCTTCCAGTGTTCTTCGCATAAAGGGTAAGATTATTTGTAGTCTCGTTGTAAGGAACACTAGCGGGATCATTTATCAGCTCGACATTCACGTAATAATTGGCGGCTTCACCTCTAGCGTTGTCCTGGATTCGGCTTGAGTAATTGTATGCTATCCCTATGAAAACTCCTATTAGAGATATCGTAACGATTACGGTAACGGCGAACCAGATCATCTCAGTAGCGCTTCTCCCCGCCATATCTACTTGACCTCACTGTGATAAGTTTCAGAGCCGAATTCGTCCACTACCGACACCCTTTGGACATTTTCTTTTTCGATTTTTTCGAGGGTGATAGTCAAATTCTGACCTGGGTTCCATAAGTTGGTGTTGTTGATATTCCCCGCTACGACCGTATGGTTGATATTTTCACTTCTATATGTCCCGTCAACGAGGACTTCGAGTTCATCTACTTTAAGGGTGGTGTCTCCTGTATTTTTTAGACTTATGTTTAGTTGCTCATCCGTGTGACTAACATTTGTGATAGTCATATCAGCCCTCTGCTTCGCCTCCTGCCACTGGCTCCATTCAGACCTTGCTTCGTTCTTGAGCTTAGTCGAACTCTCTATGGCGGGGTAAAGGGTTCCGAATATCAAGATCACGCCGATCATTACGATTCCAGCAGCAGCCGATACACTCAACCCCATCTTTAAGCTTCACCTCTCCCAGAGTTCGATCCCGAAGAGATTTCGCCATTATTTTTTATAGATTGTATGTATCTCAGCGACTCTTTGTGATCCTGGGGAGATAGTTTCCAATCACCTTTACTACTCTCTACGCTTCCGTCCTCCCCTATTATCTTGTCCTCTTCTTCTAGTGATTCAGTCTTGATTCCTTCCGAGTAGGAGAGGATATTCTTTTTCAGTGATTCGTCTATCCATCCAAGTTCCTGATAGTAGGAGAGAGCATCTTCTATGTTTCCTCCTGTTTTCTGGTATAGAAAATCCATCCAGTCGATCATAGCTTCCATGTCGTATTTCTCTATATTGGATACATCTTCATCAGAGACTTCTTCCGGTTCTTCCTTCACTTGTCTTTCCTCAGAATCTTCTTCGGGTTCCTCTGATCCTTCGGTAGAGTCTGACTCTTTTTCTGTTAGCTGATCCATCTCCATGAAAGGACTTACATCGGTAGAAAGCAGATCGTAAAGAGCTGACAATTCTTTCAATTTTTCTTCCATCTTTTCTTGATCTACTTCCCGTTTTTCAAGCCTATCCATCCTAGTGATCAGGAGCGAGACTTCTTCGTCGATATCGTTCAATTCCTCTGAAAATTCATCTACTTTATCAGAGAACTCGCTTATTTGGTCCTTCAGATCTTTGACCAATTTAGAGTTGACAGGGTCTGCGGGTCTTCTATCTTCAGGCAAAGGTCTTTCCTCCATTTGATTTCTTTTTTGACGTAAATTCTCGGCAGTTTCGCCCTCGACGTCAGGCATTCCGTGCCTGATCTCGTACTTCTCCATCTCTTCTTCCGGCGGCTCGGTTTCCTGAGACTCAGACGGTTCTTGGGGTTCGGGAGGTTCCTCTGGTTCAGTTTCCGGTGGAGCTGGCGTTTTCTCACTACCTTGCAAGGTCCGATCCTGCATCCTTTCTGCTCGGTACTCTTCATCATCCCCGGCGATCTCTTTAGCTAGGTCTCCTTTTCTTTCCGTAGCTATCTCATCCGCCTCTTCTTTTTTACGCACGGTTTCGACATCTGGACCGGTGTGAGATGGTTTTTCGTAACCTTTTTTTCCGTCGAAGGTCCAATCCTCTTTTCCTATGGACTTTACGCTTTCCCTCTCTTCTTCTGACTCGCCCTTTGGTTTAAGGGTCTTTGCGTTTTTTCTTTTTTTTTCCGAATTGCTTTCTCCTTCGGCCATTAGAAACACCGTGGAACAAATAGATAAAAAGAGGGGGGATAGAGGCCTTATTACCCTCGATGTCTGCTTTTTCGGGAGCTGATCGTTCACTTGTTTTGTCGTTACTTACGGTAGTTCAAACTCTCCAGTAGTGGGATACTCGGACGGGGTATTGGTTTCATAAAGAGTCGGCGGTGATCCTGAAGAAGCCATGAATTTTATCGATAGATCTGTGCTTGTATCTGCCGCAGCAAGCGGTCCAGCATCAGGTGCTTCGGTACCAGTAGTAGGTACACTGATTTCGACCAATTCATCAGATGCGAGGAAGGTGTTACTTGGATAGCTTTTATCCGCTGTAAGCCAGTTAAGACTGAACTGATTATTGATATCCCCAGACGTGGCTGAATCATTCACATACCTTACGTTGAATCCCGCTGTGGCATCGTCTTCCATGCCGGTTATATCTATCAACAGGTTCTTCAGATCATACCCATTTGATCCTTCTATAGCTGACACAGTGAAGTTGAGGAATTGTATATCACCGTCGTGGTAACCAACTGCGTGCTGCACTCTAAGTGGGGGAGCCACATTTTCCTGAGTTTCTCTGCCCGTCTTTTTCGCTCTTTCCTGCAGATTGCCCATGACCCCAACGATCACTGCAGAAGCTATAGCAGCGACCAGAATGAGGCCAATGAAAACAATCAACGTCCCTATACCGATCGCACCTTCATCTTCTTCAGAGAGTCTGTTTATTCTTTTCATTTTTTTCCTCCAAACTAACTATAGTTTTTGATTCTTCTATGCTTACACACACCTCAGGGTAAATAAAATTTGTCATCCTAGACCTAACAGATCATCGAGAACAGGATTTAGATGATTTATCGGAAGTTGTCTAGAGTCTTTTTGTCATGGATACCGGAATAAGCACAATAAAACATAAATAGACTAAAATGGAATTAAGGCCGAAGGCGAGAGATATGAATAGAAAACCCGATAAAAACAAAGGGAAGTCCAAACCCCCCCGTCCTGAAGGACAAAAAAATCTGAAGAAAAAAGTTCAGTTTCTAAAGGATAAATTGAAAGATTGTCAAGAGGAGAAGGAATATATTCTAAATAAAAAGAAGATAGAACTTAAAAATAAAGAAGATAAGATAGAGGAATTAAAATACAGGTTGAAGCAGGAGCAGGAAACCCCTGAAGCCACCCCGGAAGATACTGAGCTGGTGGATGATCTTCAGGAAGAAAACCGGGAATTAAGAGAGGAGAATGAAGAGTTGATATTAGAGAACAATCGTCTGGAAGAGCAGGTTGAAGAATTGGAAGAAGAAAAAAAGCAGCTCGAGAAGAAAGTCGACCAGCTTAAAGAAGAGAACAAGAGATTGCTGAGAGAATTGGAGAAGTATAAAGAAGACGGTGCCGAGATAGGTTTCAACCTTCCTTCTAACGCCGAAATCCGCGGAGATATCAAATCTGAAGAGATGATTCAGGTCGGAAACAACGTTAAAGTCCTCGGTTCTCTCAAGTCTGAGAAGGATATAATACTAGGACATGAAAACGATGTTAGAGGAGATATCATATCGGAGGGAGGAGCAGTTAAAGTTGGTAATGCTACTGAGATCGGTGGGTTTATCCGGGGAAAAGAGGTTAGGCTCGCTGAGAGTGTAAAAGGTGGTGAAGTACAGGCGGATGAAAAGGTGATGATCGAGAAGAACTGTAGCGTTTTGGATGTGTTGGCACTTGGTGATGTAGATCTTGGAGAAGATGTCGTCGTCGAGGGTAGCCTCCGATACGCTGGAGACTTCGATGCCTCAAAGGGTGTGAAGATAACTGAATCTGTTTTACCTTCTTCGAAGGAAGAACTTGAGAAAAAGATTGAAGAGACTCTTACCGAAAAACCCGCGTTTCCTCCGGTCATCCTTAGAGGGGGAACTGAAGGAGAGATAGAAAAGGAAGAAGAGGGGGAAGAGGAAATCTCTTTGAGAGGTAAGGTGGAAAAGAAGATAGACAATGTTAGGAGCTTGATGAAGTCCTGTAGGGAAAACGACATCGATATCGTAGAAGAAAGGTATCTACTCAGCGAGGGGGCTACGCTCTATAAAGAGGAGAATTATGAGGAAGCCGAAGAAGTGCTCTCAGAATGTCATGATGCGCTAGATAAAAAATTGAATTCAGAAGTAGACGAGGAAGAGAAAAAAGAAATAGAGGCTAAAGTTGAGGAAGAGACAGAGGAGATGGAAGAAATGGAGGTAAAGGAAGGTGACTCACTCGCCTCTTTAGTAGATGATCTCTCCACGTATGAACCAGAAAGTGAAGAGGAACAAGAGGAA
>CAYWYD010000026.1:30542-33462 GCA_964462425.1 uncultured Thermoplasmata archaeon | reverse complement strand
CATTAGGAGAAGCTGATCTTCAGATCGAGAACAATACCATCTATGATAATGCCGAACACGGCATCCATCTCCAGTCTTCTGATGAACATAGCGCCGGGCTGAAATACAGCAACCCCAACACCTCTGCCAAATTGACCTACTTTAGCTTTGGATTTGAAGCTATCAATGGAGAAAATACGAGAAATGAAACCATGGACAATACTCTCACCTGGCTCAACGATTCTGCCAACAGCGTTCTGCTGGTAGATGATGACGGTGGAGAGGATTACGAAGGATATTATAACACTTCTCTGAGTTACAGCGGGTTCGGTGAAACCGATAGATCCTACTGGGATACTTCTGAGAGAGGAACACCTCCGAACGAGACTCTCGAAGAGAACCAGACCGTGATATGGTTCACCGCGGATGAAACGGACACATTGAACGGGAGCGAGAGAACAAATCTGACCGAATTCTTTAGAAATGGTGGTGAATTGTTCCTTTCCGGGCAAAATATAGGAGATGATATAGGAACTGACCCCTTCTACACAAGCAAGCTAAAGGCTGACTACAGATCCTCTAATTCAGGCATTCTAGACAACATCGCCGGGAATAGCGGAGATGCCATTTCGGATGGATTGAACCTCAACATCAGGTCCTATAGTGGAGATGGTGTGGATTATAGGAAAAGTCCTGAGGTTATCGAGCTGCAGGACGGTGCAGAAGAAATCTTCTTCTATGACCAACAGGTAGAGTCCGATATCTACGAGAACAATATCACGTATAACGGAAGGGACGGTATAAGAGTCGAATACAGCAACCCGGCGATTTACAATAATGAAAATATATCATATAACGGTCAAGAGCATAATGCTAACGGGATATATTGGACAGATTATGATATAAACGCCACCATACATGACAACAACAGGATTGTTAATAATACTGTACATGGTATAACGTTCAACTCTGTTGAAGGCGACTTAGATGTAGTCAGTGATAATTTCCATGGAAACAATATATCAGACAATGTTCGACATGGTATTAATGGAGAGACGCCTCAGAATCTAACGCTTGTTTTGACTGGACACACCAATACAATAGAAGATAATGGACATTATGGAATAAAGATGGATGCCGGCGGACATGCCGACGTAGAGCTGCAGGCAGATGTGATCGATAACGGTTATTCCGGTGTATATGTTTACAGTGGGGATTACATCCAAGCGGACATCTACGATAGTAACTTTTCATCCAACGGCCGGAATGGTGGTTGGTTGATCGAGCAAAAAAGTGGTTTATATATGGAATCCGACGATAATTTAACTGCTTCCATCACTAATACAGAAGCGAACGATAACGGTGACGGGGACCGGGGTTGCGGTATACTTGGCTGGGCAGCCGAGAACTGCACCGTAACGTTAGATAATGTTGAGGCCTCCAATAACGATTATTTAGGGATCTATCTGGTAGCTAATTCTGGTGACCTAGATATCGTCGAAGCCACCGACATAATAGCAAACGAGAACGGTGATGGCACCGATGGTTACGGTATAGGTGGCTGGGCAGACGAGAACCTCACCGCCCAAACGTTAGATAATGTAACGGCCTCCAATAACGATGGCTATGGAATCTATTTAGGAGCTAATTCTGGTGACCTAGATATCGTCGAAGCCACCGATATAACAGCGAACGAGAACGGTGATGATGACGAGGGTTACGGTATATATGCTTATGCAGGCGAAAAGCTCACCGCCCAAAAGTTAGATAATGTAACGGCCTCCAATAACGATGGCTATGGGATCTATTTAGGAGCAAATTCTGCTCTAGAGATCGTCGAAGCCACCGACATAACAGCGAACGAGAACGGAAATGATGACTGGGGTTACGGGATATATGCTTATGCAGGCGAAAAGCTCACCGCCACCTTTGATAATGTAAACGCTTCTAATAATGATGAGTACGGTATTTACAGTGAAGCAAGTGCTAATTTGACCCTCACTATGCGAGAATCCAATACAAGCTATAACGGCTATGGTAATTGGGGTAATGGAACGTATTTTGAGTCAACAGGTGGAAATTCCTCTGTAACTTTCGATAACGTGACTGTCTCCCATAACGATGGTTATGGTATTTACGGAGAAGCAGATTGGAATATAACGATGGATATCATAGGAGAATACAATAGTTTCTCCTACAATGATGAAGATGGTGTCCGTTCTGAAGCTATGAACGGATATTTTGAATTTGATATCAGAAATAGCCATATGAACAACAATAGTGGTGGAATGACACTAATCAGCGAGGGGTACCTTAATGGATCGATTGAAAAGTGCAACATGTCTATGAATAGAGTTAGAGGGGTCCAATTAGTTTCACGTGGTGACGATGTAGATGTTGACATCAGTGAGTGTATGATGAATGATATCAGGGAACCGACGCCTGGTGGTTTAGCCAGGATGGGGATGGGTATTTGGGCTTTCGATGGTAACGTAACTGTAGATATATATGACAGTAGCTTTAATCACAACGGAGATAATAGTCCTGGATTAGGGATAGATGTTTCTGCATCCGAAAATCTTACCGCGGACTTAGAAAAGGTCAGAGCCTCTAGAAACAATGGTACTGGACTTCATCTTGTAGCGGGGTATGATCTAGACATCCTCGAAGCCACCGAGATAACAGCGAACGAGAACGGTGGTAGAGGAATATTTGGTGTTGCACTCGACGGGAATGTCACGGCGACATTAGGAGAGGTGGTAGAGGCCTCCGATAACGATGACGATGGAATTCATCTGAGAGCCAATTCTGGTGATCTAGAGATCGTGGAAGCCACCGATGTAAAAGCGAACGAGAACGGTGGTAGAGGAATATATGGTGCTGCATTCGACGGGAATGTCACGGCGACATTAGGAGAGGTGGTAGAGGCCTCCGATAACGA
>CAYWYD010000026.1:0-30442 GCA_964462425.1 uncultured Thermoplasmata archaeon | reverse complement strand
TCGACGGGAATGTCACGGCGACATTAGGAGAGGTGGTAGAGGCCTCCGATAACGATGACGATGGTATTCGTCTGATAGCCGATTCTGATCTAGAGATCGTGGAAGCCACCGATGTAAAAGCGAACGAGAACGGAAATGATGGCGGTGGTTACGGCATATATGCTAACGCAGGCGAGAATATCACGGCGACGTTGGGAGGGATAGAGGCTTCCAGAAACAATGGTACTGGACTTCATCTTGTAGCGGGGTATGATCTAGACATCCTCGAAGCCACCGAGATAACAGCGAACGAGAACGGTGGTAGAGGAATATTTGGTGTTGCACTCGACGGGAATGTCACGGCGACATTAGGAGAGGTGGTAGAGGCCTCCGATAACGATGACGATGGAATTCATCTGAGAGCCAATTCTGGTGATCTAGAGATCGTGGAAGCCACCGATGTAAAAGCGAACGAGAACGGTGGTAGAGGAATATATGGTGCTGCATTCGACGGGAATGTCACGGCGACATTAGGAGAGGTGGTAGAGGCCTCCGATAACGATGACGATGGTATTCGTCTGATAGCCGATTCTGATCTAGAGATCGTGGAAGCCACCGATATAAAAGCGAACGAGAACGGTAACTCAGGAGTATATCTTGAGAGCGGCGCTCATATGATAGTGGACATAGATCAAAGTTATCTGATAGCTAACGGCCGGGATGGTGGATCGGCCATGCAAAGTGCTGGCTTATATATGGATGCCGGCGGTAATTTGACCGCATCCATCACCAATACAGAAGCGAACGAGAACGGTAATGATGACCATGATAGTTACGGGATATATGGTGGTGCGGGCGAGAACCTCATCGCACAAACATTAGAGGGTTTAACGGCCTCCGATAACTACGGTTATGGTATCTATCTGGAAGCCGGTTCTGATCTAGAGATCGTCGAAGCCACCGATGTCCAAACGAACTATAACAGAGAAACGGGGATTTTTGTCGAAGCAGACGACTCTCTTTCCGCCGATATCTACAATGGAGAGGTCCTGAAAAACGGTGGTAATGGTATAGTTTTGGAATCGGGCGCCAATATGACCCTGTATATGTCGACTACAAATATCACCCATAACGATGATTCCGGGATTAGAGCTGCTAGTGGCGAAATAATGGACGCAGAGATTTCAAATAACAATGTAGAGAGCAACGGTGATGCCTTTGGAGGAAGGGGTGTGTATCTATATGCTGGTGATCAGATGACACTCCACATGGAAGAGAATGACATCCATAAGAACAATGGTTATGGATTAAATGCTCTAAGCGAAATGAGTATGGAGGTAAATATCACGGCTAACTACTTCGGGGAAAATGATGGAACTGGTGCTTATCTAGGTGCTGGAAGTCATCAAGAACCTGTAAACGGAACGATAGGGGAAACTGAAAGAAATCGCTTCGTCAAGAACGGTGAAGACGGCCTCTCTATAGATTTGGGCGGTGACCTATTGATAGATGATAACATAATGGAGAACAACGAGGATACCGGTCTAAGGATGGTTGACTCCCTCTACTATAGGGATGTTTATGAGGACGGTGAGATAGTCACTAGAACTGCAAGGCCGGTGATAGTCAACAACGTGATCTCCAACAACGGGAACACGAGTCACGCTACGCATCCAGGCCTCGGCATTATAGATTTAAACGAGGCTAACGGCATCTATTTAGCGAGTTCGAGTGCGGTGATCACAGATAACGAGATCGAGAACAATTGGAATAACGGCGTCGCTTTAGAAGATAGCGGTTGGACCGAAGGTCTTAACATCGAATTTGAAGATAACGTCGTTAGGGAGAACTATGTAGGCATCACTTCCCAAAATTCAGCTGTCGAGATCAAGAACAATGTGATAACCTACAACCGTGGATCTGGAGACGAAGGAGGAGGCATCTACTCTACAGTGGGAAGTACAGTTAATCTAGTGAATAACGAGATATCCTATAATCAGAGATATGGTGTTTACACCGGTCCGGAATCTAGAACGGATTGGTTGGTCACCGACGATCACTTGGTTGTACATACTAATGCTATAGTACTCAGAGGCGACCTTGAAGTCGACGGAGGCGGGCTGTATCTAGAGGATGTCTCCGGAGATGGACTGGCCTTTAGGAACAGCAGACACGGCAGATTTGGAATATCTGTGAGTGACGACGGCGTATTCGAAGCTAAAAATACGAGGATAGATGCATATGAAGGCTCGGATTCATACACCTTTGAATTGAACAATGCGTATCTTACCCTTGAGAACTGCTATGTGTCCGGACAGCGTTCGCTCGACCTCGAATCGAGTGAATTCACCATATACAGAACTCAGTTCAGTGATGCTTCTCACGGCGCCCTGGAGTTGCAGAACAGTTCTGGTGAAGTCAGTTGGTCTGAATTCCATGGAAACTCCAACTTCGATGTATATCTGGAAGATTCTGTGATAACTTTGAAACATGTAGCGTTCCGATCCAGCGCTGTAGGTATAGAGGCGGTAGATTCGGACTTCACAGTTGAAGACGGTGATATATCAGCCATAAACGAAGGCATAAGAGCTCAAGGTGATACATGGTTCGAGGTATACAACTCCAGTTTTGGAAGTCCGGTGAGAGCCTTTGCAGATAGGAGTGATTACGAGATACACGTTAAAGACGAAGCCGTTGGTTATCTGTACAATATAACGGATATATCCCCCGGCTCGGACATGTGGGTCAGAGACGATGCGAGGATCGAGGTATACTGGAACGTCAGAGTCAAAGTGGTAGACGTATTCGGGGAAGCGGTAGAAGACGAAGACGTATATGTTGAAGATATGAATGGAACGTTGATCTCACAAGCTACCACCGACTGGAACGGTCGTACAGAGGAGATAAGACTCCACGCTAACACGTATTACAACGATTCAGTAGTGGAATACTCACCTTACTCCTTCACGACGGAGGAAAGAGAGAGCGTTGAAGTGATAAACGGTTATGCCATGATAGAGTTGGGACCGGATGAAGATCCCGAGTTTATCAGTACTCCGCCAACGAACGCCACCCAAGGATCAGAGTATTACTATAATCCGAATGCCGTTGATCCGAGCCCGCCGGTGGGCTACGGAGGCATCAATCTGAGGTACTCTCTTGTCGAGAAGCCGGAAGGCATGACTATAAATCCTGAGACAGGACAGATAACATGGATACCGGATCGTACTCAAGACGGTGTATACAATGTGACCCTTAGGGTCCAAAACTTAGAAGGTAGATACGCTATGCAGACCTGGTCGATAGACGTTGAAAGTGTGAACTACGCTCCGATAATAACATCTGAAGCTCCATCTGAGGCCTACGAAGGCGTAGAATATGAGTATCATGTTGAAGCGATGGATTCCGACGGAGATATGCTTAACTACTCTCTGGTACAGTCACCTGCTGGGATGGAGATAGATTCCGCTGATGGATTGATAACATGGACTCCTACTCCCGATCAGGTCAGGAATCACACGGTGATCTTAGAGGTCAGTGATGGAAACGAAACAACCAGGCAAGAATTTGTTGTCACAGTGTTAGAGTCGGGAGAACAAACGTTCTTAACCGATCCCTCAGTATCTAGAGACGCGGGAACAACGGAGGACACTTACACGTTCACGGTGATCTATAGAGACGTGAACGGTCAAGCACCTGAAGGAATATACGCGGTGATAGATGGGGAGTGGCACGAGATGACACAAGTGATGGGCGATGATTACGCTAAAGGAGTGACCTATGAATACGAAACTACCCTTGACAGTGGAACGATAAATTACTACTTTGCGGCGGAGACGGGAGATGGCGAAATGATCCAAACCGAGAAGGGTATAGTAGAGGTAAGTGACAGAGAAGCTCCATCTCTGACCAATCCGTCAGTATCTAGAGACGCGGGAACAACGGAGGACACTTACACGTTCACGGTGATCTACACCGACGTATACGGTTACGCCCCGAAAGGAGTATACGCCGTGATAGACGGTGAGAGGTACGAGATGACACAAGTGTTAGGCGATGATTACGCCACCGGCGTAACATACGAATACGAGACTACCCTTGACAGCGGAACGATAAATTACTACTTCTTGGCGGAGACGGAAGAAGGTTATATGGTCCAATCCGAGAAAGGAGTAGTAGAGGTAAGTGAAAGAGAGGCGCCGTCGTTGACCGATCCGTCAGTATCTAGAGACGCGGGAACAACAGATGATACCTACACCTTCACGGTGATCTACACCGACGTATACGGTTATGAACCGAAAGGAGTATACGCTGTGATAGACGGTGAGAGGTACGAGATGACCCAAGTGTTAGGCGATGATTACTCTAAAGGAGTGACCTATGAATACGAGACATCTCTTGAGAGCGGAACGATAAATTACTACTTTGCGGCGGAGACGGAAGATGGCGAAACGATCCAATCCGAGAAAGGAGTATTAGAGGTAAGTGAAAGAGAGGCGCCGTCGTTGACCAATCCGTCGGTATCTAGAGACACGGGAACAACAGAGGATACCTATACCTTCACGGTGACGTACAAGGACGTAAGCGGTCAAGCACCGAAAACGGTATACGTGGTGATAGGTGGAGAAAGGCACGAGATGACCCAGGTCTTAGGCGATGATTACGCCACTGGCGTAACATACGAATACGAGGCAACACTTGACAGCGGTGAGTTAAGTTACTACTTTGTGGCGGAGACGGAAGAGGGTTATATGGTGCAATCCGAGGAAGGAGTTGTAGAGGTAAGTGAAGTAAGTGAGGAACCGTTGATGACCAATTTCCAGATCATAATCCTATTGATAATAGTGATACTGGCGATCATATTAGTGCTGTACTATCTGGAGAGAAGAGAACGATCTGAAGAAGAAGAGCCGCCTGCAGAAGAGGAACCAGTGATGGCTCCACAAGAGGAGGCAGAAGAGGAACCGACGGGGAAGGAACTGAGTGTAAGAGAAGAACCTCCCACGGAAGAAGAGCCCTCCGCAGAAGAAGAACCGATGGAAGAAGAGCCTCCCGTAGAAGAGGAGCAAGTGATTGAGGAGTCAGAACTGGAAGAAGAGTCCATGGAAGAAGAACCTTCCACTGAGGAAGCCTCAGAGGATGAAGAGGACATCTTAGAAGACTAAGATCTCCATCGAGGGATGAATAAACACCCTTTCACTTTTTCTTTCTATTTTTTTCAAAAAAGTTCAGAATGATAAGTTCATGCTTTCAATCAGATTTTTTCCTGCCCTCGAAAAGAATGATTAATGTCACAGGATCAGAGATTCTGCTCATTTTTTAGTTTCTTCAGGAAACTCGGAAACATAAAAAATGCGGTAGGAATCACAGATTTCTCCGTTACTTTATTTTCTTCCGCCCTGCTCTAGAAAAGTAAAGTATGCAATAAGAATCAAAGATCCTCATTCTCAATTTTTTCAGAAAAATCGGAAAAAAATTGATGCGAGGGAAGGGAAACTAAAGCCGATTTGTATACAACCTTCCCTCTTTTCAATCACTTTCCTCGCGCCACTCGGAAAGGTAATTGAATGCGGGGGACTTATGTCCCCCTTTACTTCAAAAGGCTATCGCCTTTCTGCGTATGCGAGGGATGGGATTTGAACCCACGGACCCCTACGGGACAGGATTTCTTATCTGACCCTATCGGTCGATTGATCTTAAGTCCTGCGCCGTTGGCCATGCTTGGCTACCCTCGCTTTGTGAAGGAGCGTGCGACTGAGGAAAGTGAGGGGGAATGAGGAACAAGGTTCCTTGGCTACCCTCGCAAGTTGGAACGAGTTTGCGAGTGAAACTTGCGTGTGAGTGGAAATATTTTCCGCGTCACTCGCATTTTGAGCGTAAGCGATAAATCGAGAGGAAATGAGGAACAAGGTTCCTCGGCTATCCTCGCTAATAGAAGGATTTCATTCCTTTATATCTGTTTCACACGGCTTTTTTTCCTCTAGACTTTAAACCTATAAAAATCTGACTATCTGGGAAAAGTCACTACAGATCCTAGACCACAAAGCATAATACACGCCCTGTGGTATCCGAAAATATGAAATTACCGACGGGATGCAATTCGCTGGACTCATTGCTCGGAGGAGGGATAGAGTCGGGGGTTATAACCGAATTCTTCGGAGAGGGCGGAACCGGAAAGACCAATATCTGTCTTCAGCTCGCGAAAAACACCGCTTTGAAAGATAAAAAGTCGATATACATAGATACTGAAGGAGTTTCTATCGAAAGATTGGAGCAGATAGCCGGCGAGGAAGCGGAAAAGGTGATGAACAACACGCTCTTTTACAGAGCTCACTCGTTTTCAGAACAGAAAAAATTCATCGACAACAGTTCAAAACTGATTTCCGACAGCGAAGGCGACATAGATCTGGTGATGGTCGATTCCTTCACTATCTTTTACAGAGCTCTACGCAACAAGGACGGAGAGAAAAATCTCTCTCCGCGCCTGGGCAGACAGCTCGTCCATTTGATGAGGATCGCTAGAAAAGAAGATATCCCCGTGGTGATCACGACCCAGGTTTACGAGAGCGACGAGGGCCAAAAGCCCGTAGGTGGTCATATCCTTTATCACAACGCGAAGACCATCGTGATGTTGGATATATTGAATTCTCACCTTCGTGAGTGCATATTGAAAAAGCATCGTTCTCGACCGGAAGAAAAAAGCGCTAAATTCAAGATAACGGACGATGGGATTGTCATGCCCGGTTGAAACATACGATTCAAAAGGATTAAATATCCACTCTAACTTCCTCAAATATGGAGCAAGTCAGACCCGCAGATATGAGGGATATATACGCTCTGCGTGCGCAGACGATAGATTATTTTTTTCCGGAAAGGGAGAACGAGATCGAATTTTGGATGGATTTAATTCAGAATTATGGGAAGGATGTTCTCCATCTCATGTGCGGTACAGCGGAGATCTCGCTTGGTCTAGCGAAGAGAGGATGCAGCGTAACCGGTCTCGATCTTACCGAGGATATGCTATATGTGGCTGAAGACAAAGTTGAAGAGGAGGACGATGATCTATCTCTAGAATTGTTGAATGAAGATGCGCGTTACTTCAACATGAATAAAAAATTCGATTTTGCTTTCGTTTCTACGGGAGATTTTCATCACTTTCGAGATAGAGACGATATCGATTCTTTTCTAGCCAAAGCTTACGCTCATCTGAAACCAGCGGGAGCTTTAGCATTAGAATTGTTTCCGGTACCTGAAGAAGATTTTCACAGGGATGAAGAAAAGTTCGATCCCTTGAGGGCGCCTCCTGAAGGCATGGATATGTGGAAAAATAATCAGACGAGCTATCATTCTGATAACAGCATCCTAGAGATCAAAGAGAAGTTGTTCGTGGATCAGCGCGACGAGGGTGAAGTCAAAACGGGAGAATACGAGATACAGTTGAGGCTCTTTACAAAGGAAGAGATCGAGGAGATCATGAGGGAAGCCGGCTTCGAAAATGTCCGCTTTTTGGACAATCACCATTTCACGCCGTATTTGAAAGATTCCGATACCTGGGTCGTGGTCGGAGAACGCTAATACAAAATAGTCATTTTGGTCATAGTCCAGAACTTTTCTAAACGAAGTCTTCTAACGTGACATTTTCCTTTTTTTCTGGTTCTTTAGAATCGTTCTTCTTGTCATCGTCATCTACATCTTTTTCGCTACCTCCGAATTCATCGGAGAACAGATCGGACTGCTTGGTACCGGAAAGCAAAGCTTTTTTATCCCAGCTGAATACCTCAGTGACTCTCGCCAACGTCTTCGCGATCCTCTCGGCATAGTACTCCCAATCAGGTTCTTTCTCGATCTCGTGATCCGGGAGCCAGGGCTCGACCTTCTGCGGCGTCTTCCTCGCATCGACTACTATCCATGAAACCTTCATACCCGGCGTGAACTTGTAATCCAATTTTTTCATCTTCCTCGCGGCCTGGACGTTCGGCATGCTGTCCGGATTTTTGTAGGAACTGAACTTTTTGCAGGTGCGGGAGATGACGAGTTTTTCTGGATCCACCTCTCCGTTCCTCACTTCTTTGATCCATTCTTTTGCCCTTTCTATCGCTCCTTCGATGTCATCATCTAGTATGTATTGGAATAGCTCTCTGAGAGCGTTATCCTGTGCTTCGAAGGAGTCGCTCCTTCTTAACTCGTACCCTCTCACAAGCATATCTTCTTCCGGCCAGATGATCTTTCCAACGTACCTTTTCTTTTTACCGTGGCTGAAGAACGGATTCAAGACCTTTTCGAATTCGAGTATTATCTCTTCGTCGCTGTATTCCTCGGCGATCCTTTCGCTTATCTCTATAGTGTCGTCTAGATCTTTCTCGGGCGATTGGAAAAACACGCTGTCGGTGTCGGAATATATGACTTTCAGGTCTTCATCTTGAAGTTCTTCGATGAGTCGTTTTATATTTTCTCTAGCGAAGGCGGTTATACTTTCCCCTATATCTGGGTTGGTGAAGCGGTAAAAAGAAGAAGCGAACACGCCGTAAAAAGAGTTCATCAGGACTTTGATCGCATTTTGAAGTCCTCGATAATATCTTTCCTCTTTCCCTTCCGATCTGTTCATCTTCTCTTTGACTTCGTCACGTTCTTCCATCAGACCTTCCAGTATCTCCGGTAAGATCCCCTTCTTTTCTTCCTCGTCTAAAAATTTGACCCCCGTAGGGCTCTCTATTTCACCGTTCTTTGAAAGCGTGGTGAAGCAGATGTTGTTGTGGATTATGATGCTGGGATACATGCTTTTGAAGTCGAGGACGCTGACCCAGTGGTAAAGACCGGGTTCTACAGAGTGGACGTATCCTCCTTTGATTTTACCCCTTTTACCGCCGTGTGACGTCAGCGGCACGCCTATGTCCTTTTCATCGGCCTTCCTTATCAGTATCGAATCCACGAGCGTAGAAGTTCTCGGGTTCAGACCTTCCTCTACAGGGAGTTTTGCGACCGTACCCATATCCATCGCTTTGTCTAACACCTCGAGCTCGTTGATTATCTCTAGTGCGAGTTCAGCATCTTTCACGCAATATCTTTTTACTTTTTCAGGATCATCCTCCCATTCTTCATCGATCTCAGATGGATCTACGTCCTCTTTTTCCTCTCCCAAAAGCTCTTTTGAAACATGGTTCAGGGTCTCACGCTTCAGGTTCATCTCCGACTTGACGCTCCACCACGCGTCGGCGATGATCCTTCCGGTTACGGACCAGTATCGATTACCCTTTTTCTTCAACTCACCTCGTTCCCTGCCCAATTTCAATTTTCCGACACCCACCTCTTCGGCTCTCTCTTTCAAAAGAGGCAGGTCGTAACCGTTTATATTGTATCCAGTGATTATGTCGGGATCCTTTTCTAAAACATACTGCTGAAAATCTTCTATGATCTTCTTTTCTTTCCCGTCAAAACTCACCTTTTCTCTCCCGTCGTCCTTCTTCAGCACACACCCGAGGGTTAAAATCCTGTCGTCTTCCAAACTGTTCTCTATATCGAAACTCAAGATGCTCAGCGGAGGCTTCACCGGTTCGCTTTCTTTGAAATCCTCTACATCCATCACCAGTTCGGTGGTATAGGAATCGCTCTCTTCCATCTCACCTCGCGCTAGAACGGTGGAACCCAGATCGAGATCGTAGATGAAGCGGTGAACGAAGGGGATATCGGCCGCTAAAACCTTACATCTCTTCTTCAATTTTTTCCTGTATCCCGGGACTTTCCACGGATGAGTGTTGACCACCTTTTTGCATCCCTTCACCTCTCCATCGATCCAGAGGTCTTCCTGGATTATTTCTTTGATCTCGTCGTCTTCTTTCAGATCATTTATGACATCTTTAGGCGGTTCTACTAATTTGAAGTAAGGTCTGAAATCCTCATACACCAACGTGATAGATTCGCCTTCTTCTGTTTTTCCGAAAAGCTCGACCTTCACCCCTTTTTCCTCTTCTCTTCTACTGTAAGTTCCCGCGACGATCCTCACTTTTCTTTCTTTCATCTTTCACCCCGAGACGATCTTTATTATATCTCCATCTTCCAGTTCTTTATCCTTGCTTATGACTCTATCGGTCCTCGCATCTATAGCTTTGATGAAACCTTCCCCTATATCAGAGTGGACCTTGAAAGCTAGATCTTCAGGCGTGCTCCCTCTTTTCAGCAGGTAGGCATCTGGAAGGATTCTCCCCTCCTTGTCGGTAAAGTTATTCTCGTTCTCCACGGGATAGACGACGATCATATCCAGCATATCGAAGACGGCTTTTTCCAAAGTTTCTTGAACTCCGAGTCCACCGTTTTCTTTCATGAAGCCCCTGATCTTTTCGAGGCCTTCTTTCTGTTCTTCCGAGATATCATCATTCAGAATTTCGAAATCCTTTTTTCCGGGGATGTAATCCACTATCCCTTGTTCAGCGGCTTTTCTTAGAGCCAATTCATATTCCGCGGAGGTGGTGATGACCGGATAATCCAACTCTTTCAAAGCTTTGATGTCTCCCCTTTCGCTGATATCGGATTTGTTGGCCGCGATGGTTATCGGTTTACTCTTCCGCCTTATCACCTTAGCCAATTCGAAAAGTTCCCGATCGCTCCACTCGTTGGGATCTTTGGAGAAGTCGATCTCTCTCAAAGCGCTGACGACTTTACTTTCAGATATCCCCAATCCGGAAAGGCGGTCGTGGAGGACCTTGTGTATCTTACCTCCGTCGACTTCCAATTTTCGTGAGACCTTATCCCAGTTTTCCTTGAGAATACCTTTCAACCAGTGATCGATCTCTTTTTCCAAGAACTTAACGTCTTCTTTTGGATCGTGTTTTCCCGGTTCACAGGGATTTCCCTCTCCGTCGGTAGACCCGCTTGCATCTATAATATGGATCAAGCTCGAAGCTTGTCTAAGGTCATCTAGGAATTTGTTTCCCAGCCCTCTTCCCGAATGTGCCTCTTTTACCAAACCCGCAACGTCTATGAGTTGGACCGGGACCATCCTAGTTCCGTCTTTACACGGCGAATTGTTAGGGTCGCAGTCCACCTCAAGCTCGATATGTGGGCACTCTACGGTGACGTATCCAACACCTCTGTTGGCGTCGATAGTGGTGAATGGATAGGAGGCTATCTCTACATCTGCCCTAGTTGCAGCAGAAAAAAAGGTACTCTTCCCAACGTTCGGTTTTCCTACCAATCCCACTTCCATCTTCTCTACCTTTTTACTCTATAGAATCACCTTCACACTTCAAATGGATAAAGAAGCTAATAGACTTTAGTCGCCCTATTAGTCCAAGGAATCTTTTTTCCTGATTTCTATTGTATTTCGGCTCCGCAGGCGTAGCACATCTCGGCGTCAGAGCTCAGCTCAGTTCCACATAACGGACAAGTAGTGGTATCTTCGCCTGTTTCTTCGTCTTTTTCTATCTCGGCTCCGCAGGCGTAGCACATCTCGGCGTCGGGACTTAATTCGGTCCCACACTCGGGGCAAGTAGTGACATCTTCTTCTTCCCCCTCCTCTTCTTCTTCCTCTTCCCCGCCGATCTCGGTCAAATCTGCGCCGCAGGAATAGCAAACTTCAAGATCCGGGTCCACGTTTATTCCACACTGAGGGCATTCGATATCTTCAATTTCCTCTTCTTCAGCGACTTCGGTCTCTTCGGTCTCTTCAGGCTCTTCAGTTTCTTCCATCTGTTCTTCTTCAGCGACTTCGGTCTCTTCGACCTCTTCCTCTTCGATCTCACCACTTTCTTCCGGCTCTTCAATCTCCTCTTCTTCGGTTTCTTCAGCCTCTTCAGTTTCTTCCATCTGTTCTTCTTCAGCGACTTCGGCTTCTTCAGTCACTTCAGTTTCTTCGACCTCTTCTTCGATCTCACCGGTCTCCTCGGGTACTTCTGTTTCGACTTCCCCTTCCACTTCCATGGTCTCTTCTGGCATTTCTTCTCTTTCCGGCATCTCTTCCACTTCTATCTCTGGTATCTCGACTTCCTCTTTGATGGCCTCGTCCTTTTCCTTCAGCATCTGCTGATGAGCTTTCAAAAGTTTTCCTCTTTTTTCTGCCAGTTCCCCGTCCTTATCCAAAAGGCTTCTTTCGTTTTTGAGGATTCCCCTGCTCTCTTCCAAGCTCTCTTCGAGGCTTGACTGCAGTTCGGACAAGTTATGTAAGCTCTCTCTTCTTTCCTCTAACAATTCTTTTTCCTCTTCGACTATCTCGTTTTCTCTTTTGTCCAGTTCTTTCTCTTTTTGAATAATGGCCTCTTCCCTTTCAGAGAGATCTTCTTGTTTATCTAGGATTTCAGATTTTATCTCTTCGATCTCTTCCAATTGAGTTTCGTATTCCTCTTTCAATCCTTTGACCTCTTCTCTTTCGGAATCTAAAGAGTCTCTCACTTCTTTGATCCGCTCTCTTTGAGACTTCAGTTTTTCTTCTACTTCTTTAAGCTCATCTTCTTTCCTAGAGAGATCAGATTTCTTTTCTTCAAGTTCTTCTTCTTTCTCTTCGATCTTTTCCTCTCTATCATCCAATCTCTCTTCTCTTTTCTTCAACTTTTGAACATATCCTTCCATTTCAGATAAATCGAAATCATCTTTCTCATCTTCTGCCATATTTATTCCTCCTTGATCGGTTTGAATTTGAGGTCTATCATTATCGGAATATAATCTCTCATTTAAGTAAGTTACCCTCTACCCTATTCAAACAGAGGTCCTAGCACCTTTATTCCTTTGTCTCCTATCTCAAGGGCGTGTTTCTCCATGCTGTGATTACAGGCTCTCATCTTCTCGACTTGCAGATATCTAGTCAGCTTTCCTTGTTGCCTATCGATGCTGAGGTTGATCAAGCCGTCGACGAGAAAGCCTTCGTCCCCGAGAAGATTCGCCTCGCTTCCTGGGGTTCTTTCCATTACTATGAAACAATATAGATTCAGTTCTCGGAGGAAGCTGAAGAAGGAGAACATCCGTTTCCTCATGTTCTCTTTATTTTCCATCAGTGAATAGAGCGCTCCTAATGAATCCAAAGAGAAGATAGTGAATTTATCGCCCTTTGCATTGTTACGGTGCCTCAATATTTCTTCTATGAATTCGACGTAATCCGTTCCTTCTTCGTCTACGATCTGATCTATCTCTCTCAGATCCGTTACATCCGAAACCTGCATATTGTCGACAGGTTCAACTCCTAGGTCTCTCATGTTTTTGATTTGACTTTCTTTCGGCTCTTCTAAAGTGATATATGTGCCGAAGTTCCCAGTGTTCTCTAGATATTTTGTCATTATATCGTAACAGAAACTAGTTTTCAACGATCCTGGGGGGCCAGTAACCAAAACCACCTTTGGAGTCTCAGTATCTGTCGTGAATATCCTATCTAACCCGGGTATCGTGTCTTTGAACATGTTGTCTCGTACGTCATAATCTCTGCTTGGCATTTAATTTTATCGCCGTCTTATCGCTGAAATACAAAAAGGTTATTTTCATCCTCCTTAATTATAGGATATGGTAAACCTCAGGTCAAGACTTTTCGGGTTAGAATTTAAGCCTCCTTTGATCCTAGCTTCGGGCATCCTTGATCAAACCGCTCCCTCGATGGAAAGTTTGGTTCAAAAGGGGATGGGCGGTGTCGTGACCAAATCTATCGGTAAAAAGCCGCGGGAAGGACATCTTAATCCTACTGTTGTAGAACTTGAAACGGGCCTTTTGAATGCCATGGGACTACCGAACCAGGGGATCGAAGCTTTCAAAGAAGAGCTTCAAAGATTGGAAAACGCTGTAGAGGAAAAACCGATAATCGGAAGCATCTTCGCTTCTGAGCCGAAGGATTTTGCAGATCTAGCGGAGAAGGTGGCGCTGAACGGTGCCGACATGGTGGAATTGAACCTCAGCTGCCCTCACGCCGAGGGGTACGGCGCCTCTATAGCCTCGGACGAGGAGTTGATGGGTGAAGTGGTGAGGACCGTAAACGAGAGGGTAGATGAACCTTTATTGGCTAAACTCCCTCCATCTAACAAAATAGCTGACAAGGCGAAGATCGTAGAAAAAAGCGGTGCTGACGGTGTAACCTGCGTAAACACGGTGAGAGCCATGGCTATAAACTTCGAAACCCAGGAACCTATACTGGGGAATGACTTCGGCGGATACAGCGGTCCCGGCATCAAGCCTATAGGTCTGAGATGCGTGTATGAGGTCTATGAGGCAGTGAACATACCGATAATCGGCTGCGGCGGAATTACCACAGGACGGGACGCTTTGGAGTACGTTCTTGCGGGAGCTTCCGCTCTTCAGATGGGTTCAGCGCTTCATCATCGCGGAAAAGATGCCGCCGAGAAGATCTCAGATGAGATGATCGACCTGATGGAAAAAGAAGATATAGACGGTGTGGAAGCGATAATAGGCGGCGCACATCATTCGACTTGGTGAATATTTATATAAGGGGAAACTGCTGAAAAAGATACATGAAAAAGCGTGATCCCGAGGAATTTGTAGATCAGCAGGATATAGGGGAATTCACCTCTATAGTAACTGATTTCTACCGGGGGGAAGTACAGCGAGCTTACACCTGGCGTACTAGATTGGACCGTACCACCAACTGGGCGATCTTGATTCTGTCTGGTCTGATAACCTGGACTTTCAGTATTCCTGAAAGGCCCGATGAACTTCTGTTGTTTTCGATCCTTTTTCTCTCCATACTGTTGATAATCGAAGCTAGACGTTATAGGTTCTACAACGTATGGGCTAGTAGGATAAGAGTTCTCGAAGAGAATTTCATAGCTAAGGCATTGAATCCCGAAGAAGATGTATCGAGTCGGGAGTGGATGAAAACTTTGGCGGAGGATCTGAAAAAACCTCATTTTAAGATCCAGCTTTGGCTCGCCGTATCTCATAGAATGAGAAGAGTGTATATCTGGTTATATACGGTAGTTATAGTCCTTTGGTTCGGAAAGCTGGCGATGCATCCTTTTCCGTCTTCTAAATTAGGAGTGTGGCTAAATAGAGCCGCCCTCGGGTCCATCCCTGGAGTAGTAATACTATTCTCTGTGTTTGGATTTTATTTTTTCGCCTTGTTCCTTTCCATAATCGGTCCAAAGGTTGAAGAAAGAAAGAGCAAGATAAAGACCGATGAAAAATCAAGAAAAGAGTGGGAAAGGAAGATGTAGAGATTTTATAGAGGAAGTGTGCTAATCTCCGAAAGAGTTAAGAAAGGCTTTTTTGATAGGGTGAATATGACATTCCGAGGATTCATATCGATAGATGTTGAGCCCACGGATAAGATCCACGAGTTCATGGATGAGTTGGAGAGGACAGGCGCCCCGCTTAACATGGTGAATCCGAATCAGCTCCACATGACCGTGAAGTTTCTAGGTGACACGGAAGAGGACCAGATCGATGATATAGTTGAGAACGCAGAGTTCGCTATTGAACATTTTGAACCCTTTAAATTGAAACTCAGCGGGACCGGCGCATTCCCTCACTTGGGTTTCATGAAGGTCGTTTGGATCGATTCTGAGGTCCCTCCGGACGAACCTCAGGTTGTGGAAGAAGAAGATATCACCTTCTTGGCTGATCTGGCACACAGAGTCGAAGAAGAGTTGGTCCCTCTCGGCTTCGAAAGAGACGACAGAGAGTTCTCTCCACATATCACGGTGGCGCGCGTCAAGGGAGGTAAGAACAAAGAACAATTGAGAGATGTGATCGAAAAATATGATGACGAGCACTTCACTTCTCTAGAGATAAATAAATTGAAACTCAAAAAAAGCGTCCTCAAAAAGAAGGGCCCAGAATACCACACACTAGAGGAGATCCCGCTTTAAGAGATAGAGATTTATAATCACGATGGATCCCGTAACCGTAATAGGCTTGGTAAATTTCATACCCGCGATAGTGGCACTTTACTTCGTGCTGGGCGAGTTCGAAGGGTATTTTAAAGATAATAAAGCCCTCTTCATGGTGATAGTCGGGCTCGGAATAGGCATGGTGATAAGTTTTTTTTCACTATTTTATTTTCCACTTGAAGAATTTCTATTGGCGTTAGGTGTTGTAGTGTTGATAGAAGTGGTGAAATTTTTCATCCTTTTACAGAAACCCTTCAGGTTGAACCCTGATACGCCCTTTTATGGCCTAGCACTCGGAACTGGTATAGGAGCTATGATAACGTTCACTTATTCATATGCCGCCGGATTTACAGAACTTAGCTTTGTGAGAATCTCGTTCATCTTTTTGCTCTCATACAATTATACGTTCGTCAATGCCTCGACAGGTGCCGTGATAGCTTTTGGTAGTTCTCAAGGTGAATTTTGGAGATATCTGTTTCGAGGGGTCATGCTCAACGGCCTTCACGCCCTTTTGATGACTTTTATATGGTCTCTCCGATTTGGCGAGATAGGCTCCGTTATATTGTTGGTCGTAGGTTCAATTTATGTAACTTTACTCATGTTCCATGTGTGGAAAAATCTCTTTCCCGCGTCGATTCCAGAGGAGATAAAGGAGATCAAAGAGAAGGAGGAATAACTCGATATATCTGCCCAAGGAATATATAACTCAATCTGTTAGTATTGAGTAGATGGCAGGAAAAGACCGAGGAAGCCGATTTACGGGAGAAAGATCTAATTACGATGATGGGGTCGAAGTAACCACGAAAAAACCCCCTACCAAGAAATATAAGTCAAATTATTCCAATCGAGCTACGAAGAGTAGTTCTAAGGATAGAGGTAAAAAGCGAAAGAAAAGCTCTAGATCGTGGCTTAAATCGGCTGTTGTATTGTTAATTATCGTTCTATTGATCGGCGCAGTTTTCTTCACTCCACTTTTTGAAAGTTTTAGATTACCAGGAGGAGGCGGGAGAGTATATCCTGAAAAAGCGGATTTTACTATCCAACGAACGATATCTCTTCAGAATAGAGACGCACAGGTTATAGATTACAACCTCACATTAGCTGTCCCAGAAGACATTCAGGGTAATGAGATACAGATCGTCGAAGATATGTATTATAATTTAGAACCCGTATTCCATAAAAAGTACGGGACTGAATGGAAATCATGGGATAGGGATTTGAGTCCCCGGGGAAGTGAAAGTATCCGGGTGAGTTATGACGTAAAAACGAGCACTGTCTCATGGGGATACTCGGGAGACGATGCGGGAGAAGTCTCTGATGTCTCGGAGGATTTAAAGGACAAATATAATAAAAACCAGTGGCAGCTCGACGAAGATCGAAATGGGGATGGAGAGGATGACTGGATGATCCAGCCAGATCATCCCGAGATAGAAAGTTTATCTGAAGATATCGTTAGAGGGGAGGATAACATCTACGATAAATCCAAAGCTCTCTACGATTGGATCGATAACAATATTGAATACGATCTGGAAACCGAGGGACTGCCCAAGCACGCCGTATGGACCCTAGAGAGCGGGAGTGGAGATTGTGATGAACAATCGTTCCTCTATGCCTCGTTGTCCAGGGCAGTAGGCATACCGGCTTGGATGGAGATGGGTGTTCTCTACGATCGCGTCGGGCAGAGGTGGGGTGGACACGGCTGGATAAGGACCAATTTCGTACGAGAAGATGGATCGAGTGGTTGGGTCAATATTGATCCCGTTAATGACCAGTTCTATTTTAGAGATGCCACAAGGATCACCACTTGGGTGGACGAAGGGGGTGAAGACTATCTTGAGAACTTCTATTATTATATCAGCTGGAGAGGAGGAAATCTGAGGGTCAAAGACGATTTTGAAGATATTCAAATGGATACTGAAGGGAAGGTTCTCGCCGGTGATGGATGGAGTATACCTGGGTTTAGCATCGGAGTGATCGGGACGGCGATCATTATCTCTTTGGTTGTTTATACTCGGAGAAGAAAGAAAAGTTCAAACTCTAAAAAGAAAAATGAATAGTCCCGACTCCCGGATTTCCGCAGGAAAATCGTATTTTCCGAGGGAATAGCGGAATCTGTGATTCCGCGGAGGGAAGAGGGACTATGAATGAAATGAATAGTCCCGACTCCCGGATTTGAACCGGGGACTTGGTGATTTCCGCGGGTGATAAGACCCCAGATAGGGCCGGGTATAAATACCAACTACAGTCACCCGCTCTTGCCAAGCTGAGCTAAGTCGGGTTTGTGTGTTTCAGTGTTGTTGTTAGAATGAATTGTTATTTATCGTTTTTGTTTGTTTTCTGTTTTCTTGAGTAGACCTTGGCTTTCTCTATCCTCTTCTTTGGAGAGGGATGGCTGTAAAAGAATATCTCGATGATCCTTGAAGGATCGGTCTCCGCGAGGTCTATGTCCGACAGTCTTTTGAACGATGAAATAGTCGCTTCTGGATCATTTATAGTTCTGTTGGCAAAGTCGTCCGCCTTTTTCTCCCGATGACGGCTGTACGCGTTGGTCACGGGATCTATGACGGAATACAGGCCGTAAAGGATCAGCAGGAAGAAAGGTAAGTGATAGATGCTCTCGAAACTTGCGTAGCGGGTGAATATGAGACCCGTTACGTAGAATATGGGGAATATCAACAGGGCGCTGATCATAACGAACCTGATGGTGTCCTTGTTCACATAATGCCCCATCTCGTGAGCGACCACGCTCTCTATCTCCCTAGGATGAAACTTTTCTAGGAGGGTATCGAACAGGAGTAGTCTTTTAGTCTTCCCCATCCCGGCGAACCCGGCGTTCGCTTTCTCGGTTTTCTCTCCGGCTTTGACCACGACCACCTTTTCCAGTTTCGTAACGCCGTGTTCTTCCGCCATCTCGACGAGCCTTTCCTTAAGATCTTCGTCCTCCAATTCCTCGAGATCATAGAAAAGGGGTAATATAACGAGGTGAGAGATGTTGGAAAGTATTCCGGTGATCACGAACAGCAGGATACCGGCATAGAGCCACCACAAGTCTGGAAATGTATAGCCGAGAAAGAAGAGGCCGAGAGTGAGAGGGACTATGAGCACGAGCGAGAGAGAGAAAGACTTCAGCTGATCTTTAGCCCACTCTCCCAACGACTCGTTGCTCAGGTCGTACTTGTGTTCCAAGATGAAGCCGGAGTAGTAGGAAACGGGCAGCGAGATGAGAGATAGCAGCGAGGAAAAGATGAGTACGAAAAGAGCGGATATGATCCAGCGGTTCGCTAGGGCCGTACCGGAAGCGAGTCCTTCGATCCATGATTCCAGATGATAAGAAAATCCGGTGAAGTAGATTAACGAGAGAAAAAGGAGATATAAAACGACGCCTTGGAATATCCCGGTGTAAAATTTCTGTTTGGAATACACCTTGGCTTTCTTCCTTTTCCCTTCATCGAATTCGTACGGGTATTGGAGTTCCTTGTCTTCATCATCGGTCTCTGACATGTTATCCCCGCAGTTCGGCTCTTTTGAACGCTTCGCTCTCCCAGGGTTTTGTAGCGTCTAAACCCCACTTTGCCGTCAGATCGGGGGCACTCGGGTCTAGTGAACTCCCTTTTTCCTCCTCGAACACGTAGATGTCCTCGTCGGGTTGAAATCTAGTCGCCACCGCCCATTCCACCTCTTTATCGTCGTAGATGTCGATATCTTGATCCACTATCGTCACTTTCTTCATGGAAGTGTGTGCCTGGAAAGCCCTTTGGATTATCTTTTCTATGTCTGAATTTTCCGTCTCTATCGAGACCACTCCGTGGAGCCAACTGCATCCACCTTCGGTGAGCCTCACGTCTTTGACGTTTGAAACCTCACTCAATTTGTTTTTTAGTAAAGTCTCTCTAGGAAGACCCATCAGTAGGAAATGTTCGTACCCGCCGGGGAGTAAGGCATGGAAGATCGCCTCCTTCTTATGCATCACCTTGTCTATCTCAACTATCGGCTGTTCTCTTATCTTATCGTAAGTTCCGGTTATATCGACGAAAGGTCCTTCTAAGTCCTTTTCAGAAGTTATCCTGCCCTGAAGAACGTACTCGGACCCGGCCGGCACCGTGATCCCGTTATCGAGTTCCGTTACCTCAATTTTTCCTCCTTTAGTGTTTTCTAGAAGAGTATTGGCGATCTGGAGCTCGTCCATACCAAAGTCCACAGAGGTTGCTCCGGCAAGTAGGACCGCAGGATTTACTCCTACAACGACTGCTATCTCTAGGTCTTTCCCTTCCTCTACCGCAGAGGCATACATCTCCTTTAGGTCTCTAGGGCAGAGTCTTATAGTGAAGGTCTTTTCATCTCTGAGCATCATCCTGTGGAAAGAAAGGTTTCTTTTTTCCCCTTGTTCCGCTATGACGATACCGGACGTGATATATCTCCCACCGTCCTTAGGGTAGTATTTTGGGATGGGTAGATCTTGAAGGTCGAAATCCTCATTATGTACTTCCTCGAATTCTCCTTCCTCTATCTTAACCGGTTGAGAAGGAGCGTTTACAGCCTCAGCCAACTCGTCCACGATCTCTTCTTTTTCGATTTTAAAGAAATCGGCCAGCTTTGATCTGGAAGCCCAGAGATTGGTCACGAGAGGCCCCCCAGGAAATCTAGGGAAATAAATAGGAGTTTTAGGGTTGTTCTTCGCCTCTTCTGTGACTCGGTGTTTGATCGGAACTTTCTGGTCGATTTTCTTCTTGTCGAACTCTTCAAGTTGTTCTTTCAATCCCATGATAAACCTCCAGGTAGGTAACAGTTCGATGGCCTAAGCACTCTCTACATTATAAAATTTTACTTGAAAATTAGCTCTTCGGGCCGTGAAGCTCTAAGCGACATAATAGAAAAAAATGAAGGACCTCAAAAGAAAAATAGTGAGGAGAGAAAAGGAGCTTTCTCATCTTGGAAAGAATTAGTAGTATCAGTGAAGTTCTCAGTATTCGACGGTCCAAGTCACTTCATGGTCAGCAGAGTTGTAAACCCAGTATCCTTCTCCCTGTTTCATAGTGTAGTTGGACAGGTCGTAGATGTACTGGATATTGTATTCCCTTGAAGCGTTGAAGACGCCTATTTTAGTAACAGTAGAAGGCAAAGTCTTGTACGCTGTACGTTCTTTTGAAGAGGGATATCCGACCATGTTCCAGCCCGACTTTAAAGAGATATCTGTGATATTGGGCTTCTTGCCCTTCACCGTTAATGTATCATTGTGGGTCATATGGACCCAGATCCCCATCGATCGATTACATCTATGAAGAGTATCATAGGACTCTTTCCTTGAGGGGGCATATGTTCTCCATCTGTCAAGACCGCGGTCGTAATACATTATTTTATCGTAATTACCTTCGATCCCATTATATGGGTTATTGAATATATCAGAAATATTTTTCTTTTGGGGAATTATACTGCTGGAGATGAAATTCCAACCGTTGATCCCAGTTGAAAGACTCCTCGTCACAGATGAGGGAGGTTCATCTACCACCCAAAACCTTTCGAACAGATCTCCTCCGGCCGTTATAACCTCGAACTCAACGGAGTTGTTCCCGTATATTGTCGTTTTGACGAAATGGTCTGTCTGTCCTAGATTCTTTGCTATATAACCCGAATCGTTGTTGGGGGTATAGCCGATCGTTGGAGCTCCTGCGGCACCGGTGACAATATACATGGTCGTGTCGAGCCCCTGGTATACTTTCTTTTCCCAGGTCGTGATGGTTGGATCCGTAGTGTCATTGCCTCCATACAAGGGATAAGTCCTCTGATAGATGTGATTATGTCCATTGAAAACGAAATCCACGTCATATTTGTCAAATAGAGGGACCCAATTTTGCTGAACGTCCCCATCAGGTCCGTGCCCCCCTTGGCAGGATGTATAAGGAGGTTCATGGAAATAGACTATGATCCAAGGATGCGCTGGATCTTCTGCTGTCCTTTTCAAGTCCTTCTCGAGCCATCGGCGCTGCGTAGCATTATCAGTATGCTCTGTACTCAGGCAGATAACATGAGCGGAGCTGTAATTGAAGGAATACCATAGCTCGTTATTGGGAAATGAGAACTCTCCTAGATAATGAGAGCCTTTGGGATCATCAGAGGTCTCATGATTTCCGATAGCGGACATAAAAGGCATCGAGGAAGTGATAGGGTGTGCCTTATCGAACCAATCGTTCCAATAGCTCTCAGTGTCGCCGTCATAACAGAGGTCGCCAGTGAAGAGGAAAAACGAAGGATCTTTTTGTTTATCTACCCGAGAGACCACATTATTCCATCCATCCAAGTTCCCTCCCCACGGTATAGCCTGACGTGAGTCCCCAGCAGCTATGAAAGAGAAAGATTCATCATCTGAAGGTGGGGCCGTGGTAAAATTATGGCGAGCACTCCAAGCATCCGAAGTTCCGTTATCTCTGCTGACTCTGTAATGATAGGTAGACCCTGATTTTAGCCCCTTAAGATCAACTCGGTGAAGGTAGCCAGAAAATGAAGATGAAAAACTCTTCCCGGTAACGTTACCCATCTCAAATGCGGTTGTCTCACCTATCTGAACGGTGTCAGGGTTATCTTGAGAATCAGTATGCCACACCACCGTCATCGTGTGCTCAGGGTCTCCAGTCCAGCTCAACCGGATCTGTAACGTATCCCCTTGGTCAAACTCTTTAGAAGAGGATGAAAGAGCTTCGTTATAGCTGAATAGTGAAGGAGAAACGACAGCTATTGTCAGAAGTAGGGCTATGAATGAGATTCTACATTTTTTTCCGATCATCTATCCTATTTAACCCTGTTTTCTCTATTTATATATTCCGAGGCAGTAGGAAAAGGTGGTACTCTTTGACTTGAAATGAAATATAGGCTGGAGATTGACACCAATAACAGATGCAAAATATAATAAGTGGGAAACTGATGTTCAACCATGTCAGGACTGACCTACAAGGACGCGGGCGTAGATATCGAGGAGGAAGAAGAGGCGATCTCCGCTTTGACCGACGCTGTTCTGTTCGCGAGAGAGGGTAAAGGCGCACCCTTGAAAAGCGAGTTCACCGGTCTGGTCGATTTCGGCGAGTTCGCTCTCTCGCTCTGCACCGACGGCGTGGGGACCAAACTGATCGTCGCCAACAAGATGGAGAAATGGGACACCGTGGGGATAGACTGCATCGCGATGAACGTCAACGACACTATATGCCAGGGAGCGGAACCCATAGCTTTCGTCGATTATTTGGCGGTCGAAGAACCGGACCCGCAGCTCACCAAGGAACTGGGAAAGGGTCTTCAAAAGGGTGCAGAACTCTCCAACATGACCGTGATAGGCGGGGAGACCGCGACACTCGGCGAGATAATCGACGGTTTCGATATCGCCGGTACCGCATTAGGCTACGTGAAGAAGGAAGATATCATCGACGGGAGTGAAGTTGAAACGGGAGATAAGATCATAGGACTGCCGAGTTCCGGCATCCACTCCAACGGTCTGACCCTCGCAAGGAAGGTAGTGGACGAAAGCGAGTTCAGCTATCACGACGAAGTCGAATTCGGTGTTATCGGCGAAGAGCTTTTGAAGCCCACTAAGATTTATACTAAAAGGGTGATGAACGCTCTAGAAAACTACGAGATAAAAGGGATGGCGAACATCACCGGCGGAGGTCTACGCAATCTATCGAGGATCAACGAAGATCACCGCTACGTTATCGATGATCCTCTAGAACCTCAGCCCATCTTCGACTTTTTGAAGCGAGAAGGTGATGTAGATGACGAGGAGATGTATCGAACGTTCAATATGGGCATGGGATTCGTCATGATCGTTTCCTCCGAGATCGCCGACGAGGTCGCTCGAGAGGTAAATGGGAAGGTCGTCGGCGAAGTCAGGGAAGGCTCCGGCGTGTTACACCGAGAAAAAGAGCTAGAATATTCTATCTGAGCAAAGCTATCCCGTAATATCACTCTTCATCCACGGCGGACCTGGCCTTTTTCAGTATAGATTCCAGTTTCCCCTCTAAGAGATTGACCCGGGACTTCAGTTCCGCGTTCTCTTTCTTCAGCTCTTCGAACCGCTCTCTCAACTGCGATCTTTCATCTTTCTCCACGTGCTGATTTTCATCCAAAGTTCGATGAACTTCCCCGCTATCGTAACCTTTGAGGTAATAGGCGGTCTTGATCTGCACCTCTACCAAATTCTTCCGCTCTATATCGTAATACACGCTTTTTCTATCGGTGTCCAACAAATTTTCGTGCAGCTCCTTGTCTCTAGTGATCATCACGTCGTCTTCATCCATCATATCGACTATCTTGAAGTCGAGCATCCCCTGGAAATCCTCGTCGATATCGACGAATTCCTCCGCTTCGTGGAACTCATTTATCTCTTCCTTCACGTCTGAAGGCAGATTCTCGTCCAATATCAGCCTCATCTTTCTCCACACACCACATATACCTATTTTAGGATTTTCCCTCCCCTCTCGATCATCTTTCACCTCACACGACTCGAAGACCAATACCTTTAAGTAACCACTAGCCTCTAAATAGATCGATATCATGGATTTCAAAGTACTGGAAGAGACCGATGTGAGTCTAGAGATAGAGATAATAGATGCTGATGACACCATCATGTATCCTCTGATCGAAGAACTCTTAAAGGACGATAAGATCATCGATGCCGATTACTCGGTCGAACATCCGGAACTGGATAATCCTATCCTCTTCATAGAGGTGGAAGAGGGAGAGGACCCGAAAGAAAGGTTGATCGAGATCTCGAAATCGTTCCAGGAAGAGCTTGACGAAATATATTCTGATATATTTGAAGAAGAAGAGGAATGAAGAATCTGTTATAAATGCGGTGGATTCTAGATGGAAAAAAAGGCGGGGTTAGAGCTTTTCTTCACGGATACGCCGGGCATAGGCGGTAAGCTGAAAAAATATCCGGAAGATTTCAAGGTCGAGGAAGAGATCGATCTCTTCGACGAGAGCGAAGGGGAATATACTATAGCGAAGGTCTGGTCCAGGAACTGGGAGACCAACAGGCTTCTTAAAAGGTTAGCCGACGAATTGGACATACCGAGAAAAGATATAGCTTTCGCCGGGACCAAGGACAAGAGAGCTATAACGACCCAGTGGATGTCTTTCAAAGCCGATGAATCGAAGTTGAACGATCTCGACATCAACGACGTCGAGATAAAAGAAACGTTCACTTCACACCGCTCGCTCCAGATCGGCGCTCACAAGAGAAATATTTTTGAAGTCCAGATACGAGATATGAAGGTGGATAATGATGAAGCGCTCGAGAGAGCCGACCGCACGGGAAAGAAGATAGAAGATGAAGGAGGCTTTCCGAACTGGTTCGGCGTCCAGCGTTTTGGCACTATCAGACCTATCACGCATATAGTCGGAAAAAAATTGACGAAAGGTGATTTCAAAGGTGCGGTGGAGACCTACGTAGGTGCACCGCAGGAAAAAGAAAACGACGAGTGTTACGAAGCTAGAAAATACTTCGAGGAGACCGGCGACATAGAAGGCGCCTTGGAGAGGTATCCCTCCATGTTGACCTTCGAGAGGCGGATCCTGAAGCGCCTCAAAAAGGACCCGGAAGATCACGTTTCGGCTCTTCAGACACTCCCTCACAATCTTTTGATGATGTTCATACACTCTTATCAGTCCTATCTATTCAACAGAATGATATCCCTGCGGTTGAAGAGGGACCTGCCTTTGAACGATGTTCTCTTAGGCGACGTTATCTTACCGACTGATAAAGACGGGCTGCCGAACAAAGATACCAAAGTCGAAGTGAAAGAAAGGAATCTTACCAAAGCGTCCTCGATGGTCAGGGAAGGCAAGGCCTACGTGAGCGGTACTCTCTACGGTCATAAATCGGAACTCTTGAAGGGGGAACCCGGTGATATAGAGAAAACGATAATCGAGGAGGAAGATGTGAAAAAGGAAGACTTCATAATACCGGAGATATCGTCGATATCTTCTACCGGCACTCGAAGGAGTATATTTACCCCGGTCAAAGACTTCAATTGGAGCCTTCGTGGGAACGCTTTGTGCATAAAGTTCGGGTTGAACAAGGGCAGCTACGCTACGACACTTTTAAGAGAGTTCATGAAGCACCCCCCGGAGAAGGTAAATCTTTACAGCTAGAGCAGCTTTTTAAATTTGAGCAGATCGGAAAAGGAAGCATCTAGAGAGACCTTGTTCTTCGCATAGGCTTCCATCGCGCCTACCTCGTCGTTCATCAACTTTTTCAAGGTTTTGACCTCCGTTGTCAGAGTTATATCGGCGTCTTCGATTGTTCCGTCTTTGAGCTCGCTGATATCTCCGTCATCTAAAGTCAGGTTGTAATGGTCTCCGCACTCGAAATCTACCTGGATGTCTCTGTCGAAGTCTTCCAATTCTTCCCTCAAAGACTCGTCTTCTTCCAATTTATCCCTGAATTTTCTGATCATATCTTCCAACACTTCTCTTCCTTCGGCGTCCTCGGACATCTTTATCAACATCAAGCCCCATACTCTATTTGGATAAAAAATTTTTGACCTCTATCAAAAATCATCGAGAGAACGTGTCTTGAACCTGTTCATCAGCTCCCGCGAGGTCTCCCAGCTTTCCCTAGTGTATGGTGGAAGCGATCCGTTGTCCGATATCCAGCTTTCCAGGAATTCGCGCGTCTTCACGTCTGAGGGGTACCCGCTCCCTATATCTACTTCCAACTCGTCGGATATCTCCTGAACCTTTCTATCTCTTTCGACCTTCGCCAATATAGAGGCGGCGGAAACCACCGGGTATTCATCGTCGGCTCCGTGCTCAGAAACGATCTCAGGAGGGCGATGTAGTTCCTTAGCTATCATCTCTTTGAATTTGTTCTCATCAACGGAGGCAGAATCAACGTAGCAGATATCCTCCTTTGAACATAATTCATGAATTATGGCGGCAAATGTATTCGCTTCCAATTCGTTCAGACTCATCGTTCTTCTAAGTGAATCTATATCCTCCGCCGATATCGTTTTTAGAACGAATTCACAGCGTTCTTTGATCTTCTCTTCCATCTCTTCTCTTGTCGAAGGGCTGAGCCTCTTGGAATCTTTTACGTCGAGCTTTATCAGTTCGGCGTCGTCGTTGACTTTGACCCCGGCAACAATCATCGGTCCTAGAACCGGACCTCTACCCGCTTCGTCTATACCGCATACCATCGACGGAGTCAATGACCGTAGTTAAATAGACTTTTCGACGGACAAGTATAAAAACCAATCTTTCTCTACTTGAAACGATGAAGCTGATTTTGAAGGGAACGGTCCAGGGTGTCGGTTTCCGACCGACGGTCTACAGGGTCGCGAAAAGCCTCGACCTGAAGGGATACGTTAAGAACAAGGGAGGCGAGGTCGAAGTGCTCATCGACGGCTCGGTGGATCCATTTTTGGAGGAACTGGAGCGGGAGCTTCCTCCATTGGCGCAGATCCGGGAGATAGAAAGATACGAAGAAAAGGTCGGCAGGGAGGACTTTGAAATAGTCGAGAGTTCCGAGGGTGAGAAGGAATCTTCGACCATACCGGTGGATACCGCTCTATGTAAAGACTGCCGGGAGGAGATGAAAAGCGGTAGAAACAGGAGAGAAGGATACGTTTTCACCAACTGTACCAACTGCGGCGCTAGATACTCCGCTATCTACTCTCTACCCTACGATAGAGAGAAGACCACCATGCAGTCGTTCCCGATGTGTGAAGATTGTTTAAACGAATATGAAGACCCTATGGATAGAAGGTTCCACGCCCAAACCATCTCGTGCCCGAGATGCGGTCCGGAGTACACGCTTTACGACAAGAATAAAGATGAGATCGGAGGTATCGACGAGTTCTGCGAGCTGATGGAGAAAGGAGAGATAGCTGTAGCTAAAAGCTGGGGCGGGATGCATATAGCCTGTAGGTTGGAGAGTATTCCCGAATTGAGAGAGAGGTATTCCCGCGGAGAGAAACCTTTTGCGGTCATGGTCCCGGATCTCGAAACCGCTTCCCGCTTCGCCCACGTCGAAAGCGAAGAAGTCTTTACAAGTCCTAGACGCCCGATAATGATCTTCGATAAGAAGGAAAAGGAAAAAGAATTGTTGGATCTGGCCGCACCGGGCTTACCGACGATAGGGCTCATGCTACCGTACACGGGCCTTCATCACCTGATATTCGAAAAGTTGGACCTAGACGCTCTAGTGATGACCAGCGCGAATCCACCCGGCGATCCCATGATGATCGGTAATGAGAAAAGTTTCGACCTAGATCTGGATTATTTCCTCTTACACGATAGAGAGATCGCTAACAGGATCGACGACTCCCTGATAAGAGTTCACGGCGATGATACCCTACCGATAAGAAGGTCGAGAGGTTACGTACCTGAAAGTCTTCCTCTCGATGGTCTTAACGTGATGGGAGCCGGCGCCGATAAGAGCGGATGTATAGCTCTTTCGAAGGATGATCACCTGTATCCGAGTCAATATCTAGGGGATCTAGGCTCCTATGAAGCCAAAAAGTTCTATGAAGACACTTTCGATCACTTGACCTCGATTTTAGGTATAGAGAACATAAAAGCCGTCGGAGTCGATCTCCATCCAAGATACATGAGTAGAAAGTTGGGGATGAGATATGCGGAGGAATTCGATGCGGAGGTAGTGGAGGTGCAGCACCACTGGGCCCACGGCGCTTCTCTGCTTCACGAATACGACCTGAACGAGATAATCTGTATAGCCATCGACGGGACCGGGTATGGAGAAGACGGCAGCAGCTGGGGCGGCGAGGTCCTTCACTGCACTAAAAACGGGTATGAACGACTGTATCATCTGGAGAACTTTCCGCTCCTAGGAGGCGATGAGGCGGTCAAAGACCCGAGAAGGTCGGTCTATGCGATCGAACGAGAACTGAACGGAAAAAGTGATATGTTCGAGGGAAAGAAGGCGGAGGTATTCGATAAGATGATCTCCGACGCGCCTTCGACGAGCAGTTACGGGAGGCTGTTAGACGCGGTTTCATGTGCGCTCGACGCGTGCTGTAAAAGAACGTACGAGGGCGAGCCGGCGATGAAGCTGGAGACCCCCCTCTATAAAGGTAAGGTTAAAAAAGAGTATGAAATACCGATCAAGAAGGACGAAATAAAGACGTTAAATGCTTTCATGGAGATGAAAGAGGACACGCTCCCAAGGAAGGATAAAGCTGCTTCCTACGTCTCTTCGGTCTCGAAAGCGATCGCAGAGACGGCTGTAAAAGCGGCGGAGGAAAAAGAGGTATCGTCGATCGGCATATCTGGAGGCGTGTCGTACAACCGCCCGATCGTCGAAACTATCGAGACGTATCTAGATTCGAAAGGATACGAACTGCTGGTACATGATAAGGTGCCGAACGGAGATATGGGTGTCCCTGTGGGACAAGCTGTAATAGCTTCAAATACAATAGAAGATGCTTAAAAAGAGAGAGGAGAAAAAAGGGAAGGGGCTAGTATTTATGTGGTCAGGATGGTGGGATGGGATGCACTCTAACCTACTAGCCCCGAATACCCTATTTTAATATCTCACACGGCATGATTTAAAATTTATGCCCCCTTTGTTGTTATACAGAGAAAAATTTTAAATATTAGAAACCCCCGGACTAAAATAGTCTGTAATATATATTCGATTGATTATACCTTTAAAATAAAAAGAAAAAAGGAGGGAACCTTATTCGGTGATCCCTGCTTCCTCCACCTTGAAAACCGCTTCCCCCTCGGGCATGTTCGGTGAATCCACTAACCTGGCGATCCTTTTATCTCCTTTGCTCTTTCTCAGGTAAATCCTGAAAGTGGCGGTATGCCCTAAGATGTGTCCTCCGATAGGCTTGGTCGGGTCACCGAAGAACTGGTCTGGATTTGCGGTCACCTGGTTGGTAACGACTATAGCGGCGTTATTTCTATCGGCGAAATTCAAAAGTTTATGCAGGTGCTTGTTCAAGGTCTGCTGCCTCTCTGCTAAAGCGCCTCTACCCACGTATTCCGCCCTGAAGTGCGACGTCAGTGAATCGACGACCAACAGTTTTATCTCCCTATCTTTGCTCAGATCCAGAGCTTCATCGACAAGGAGCATCTGATGGTGGGTGTTGAAAGCTCGACCCACGTGGATATCGTCTAAGGTCTCTTCGGGATCGTATCCTCTAGCTTCGGCGATCTCACTTATCCTGCCGGGTCTAAAACTGTTCTCCGTGTCTATTATCATCGCTTCGCCGTCCAAACCGCCCTCTTCTTCCGATCGGGTCGCGTTCACCAATATCTGGTGAGCCAGCTGTGTCTTTCCAGATCCGAACTCTCCGAAGAACTCGGTTATCGAACCGGTCTCGATCCCGCCTCCGAGGAGATCATCAAAGCTTTCTCCTCCCGTGCTCAGCTTTCCTACGTCTTTCCTTTTCTCCAATAACTCGGTACCTGTTTCGAACCCCCCGATCTCGGCCATATCCTTCGCGGCCTGTATGATCTTACCTGCAGTCGAGTCTCCAATATCGGCTACGTCCGACAAGGTCCGTGGAGATTCCACGGCTATCGCCATCAGGTCGTTATAGCCTGCATCAATGAGCTTTTCTGCAGTTGCGGGTCCTACTCCTGGCAACTCTTTTATTTTTTCTTCGCTCATTTTATCAACCCTAGTAAAACCCCTC
>CAYWYD010000025.1:22882-33689 GCA_964462425.1 uncultured Thermoplasmata archaeon | reverse complement strand
TATAGGATAAGAGAGGTTGAAAGATCATGCAGATGTCCGAGGAAGGGAAGGCGAGATTGATGGTGCTTCCGGTAGTTGCGATGCTTGCGGTGACTATGATGGTCGCTGGGTGGCAGCAGGGTGGAGACGATGAAGTTGAGATAGATGTGGCCCCAGGTCATGGAGAGCTAATCATACCTGAGGAAAAAATACCGGAGAAAGGCGAAGTGGAGAATTATCCACAAAACAAGTCGATAGTGACCACGTATGTGAACAATGAGAGCTCTCTGGAATTGGAAGTAGAACCGATGTATGTGACTTCTCCTGCTGATGAACACAATGTACGTTTTAAATTCCGGGCAACAGGAGAGTTTGATGAAGACCTAGATATCGAGAATCTTAAATTTGTAGCGACTCCATCTGATGGCATTTTTACTTTCGAAGGTGGTTTTGCCAATATAAGTGGAGGCACTCTCATCAAACAGGAGTGGCCTCCTGAATCATTTGTTTATGTTCTTGATTCAAATGAATTTACGGCTGAGGTAACATACTCTTGGACGATCCATCGGGAGAAGGAGGGAGACTCTTTCAGCTTAGAAGTGGAGGCGATAGTTGGAGGGCTTTCTGAAGAAGTTAGCGCCAGTATAGACGTGCATTTTGAACGTGGTGATAAGGCATGAAAGGAAAAGTCATTTCGGTTTTGACGGTATCTTTGGTATCTCTACTTCTCTTGATGGCTTTTTCTGTGAATATGTCTGCTGAGGAGGGAGACCCACCAGAACTTGATAATGATAAGAACATTTACTTTATGGAGAACGAAGAAGTAGAAAACTACTATTACAATTATTCGTCAGATATTTACTCATACACCACTACAGTAGGTGGAGGTAGTTGGATGGGCCCTGACTTCGTATTTGATAATCAGATCCACCTTACCGCAATGGTGCAGCATGTAACGGGTGCTGGGGAGGACAACACGATTAGAATCTTTGTGGTAGCTCAAGGGGCATACGAGTTGAGTGATGACTCATTTGGTGATCCAAGCCAGGAAAACGTGGATTATGCAGGTACTACCCATGTTCCTATCGAAGCTGAGGTTGCCGATATAGAAGGTGGTGATCAAGAGCAGATAGAAGGTATAGAGATAAAATCTAATACAGCTACAGGCGATAATATAACCGTTCAGGATGAAGATAGCGTGTAACACGCTATAGTTATCAAGGAACTCGATAAAAGCTAGGTGGCAATACAAAGCGGTACCTCTAGATAAGGCCGAGAACGATATATACCGGGGAAGATCAGTTCCTAGAAAGCACTCATAAAAGGGGATTCATACCTCTTGAGAGATATTTCAGTCTGATCGTATCGGATTCGGGCACAAATGCTTTTATATCCGGTTCCCCATACCTTTACTCGATGGAGAATCCATTTCCGGGAAGAAAAAACCTAGATAGAAATAGAAAGCAGTATAAAGAAGATAATAATGTGATTTGATATGCTGACGCTAGTACTGGCTGACTGCGAGGTAGAGATAACTCCAGAGGGTATAGAGGAGAAGGGAGCTAGACTGGACATAATCCACTTTTCTTTACTGCTGACACAGGACTCGGGTATAGCTGAAGAAAGGGAATTGAGAACTTTAGTTCACACCCGGGGTGATAAAGTATTCCAGTTCGAGTCCGACGTCAAGGTACCGGACAGTATAGAGAAGTTCAAGAAGATGATGTTGAGCGCGGCCGAGGGGAATCAACCACAGGGCATCAGGGTCTTCGAAGAAGGCTTGATGAAAATTTTAGAGGACGAAGTGGGGAAGAGGATCGTGATGACACCGAAAGGCGAGATGGTCGACCCCTCCGAGTTATTCTCGAGGAGCGAGGATTATATAGTGGTCATAGGCGGCTTCAGTAAAGGTGACTTCGATTCGCCGATCTACGAGTGGGCGGAAAAAGAGGTCTCTATTTCGAACAGGTTGATGAAGCCTTGGTCGGTGACCGCTGAGACCTTAGCCGGTTACAGGTACTGCTCACTCGAATAGCTTAGCCACGTTCTTATCGTATCGTACTCCCATGGAATCAGCAACGGGTTCACATTTCGTCCTCGTCAGAAATGCTATAGGTGAATAGTCCGTCTCCGAGAAAGATTCCCAGTTCGCCATTCCCTTGGCGATGATCAGATCCGCTCTTTCCAGCTTTTCTTTCACTTTTTCGGGCAAGATGCCGAAGTCGACTCCGACCGCGAATCCTCCTGTGGTTTCCAACTGGTCCGCGATCTCGTCGATGCCGTACTTCAAAGCGTCCTCCTCTGTAGCGTCGGTGAGGATGGGATCTTTTTTGACCACAACCGTCAAGTGTACGTCGTACTCTTTCAACTTTTCAAGCAGCAGCGTATCGAAGACGATTTCACCTGCATTATCAGTGAAGAATACCACATCTTCTCCTTCCTCCAGCAGCCTCTCCATCTTTCCGCTGTCGTCGTGGTCTAAACCTTCGTCTAAAATGTTCTGGAATTCTCGAGTCAGATAATCTGGGCTATCTAAATCATCTCTATAGCCGAAGTCCAGGATGTTGCCGGCTATGGAGACCAGCATCGTATCTTTGAGACCACCTCCCTCTATCACCTCTTTCGCCCGAGGGAGCAGTTCTTCCGCGGTACGATTACTTTTTTTCTTTAAGCCCGAGTAGGGATCGTCGGTTCCAAGGATATTGTAGACTTCGCCGTGGACTTCGGTAGCAACTTCCGCCGATACGGATCCCTCTTCAAAGTTATCTTTCAAAATAAAAAGCGCTTTCTCCACTACCTCTCTCCTTTTATCTTCCTCTACTAGACTCGCTTCGAAAAGGATTCTCTTCAAAAGGCAGGGCACGCATTCAGGATGGATCTTCAATTATAGTTCACCCTAGCACAGTTCGCCGCTGTCCAACTTTTCGTTGATCTCTTCCGAGTTGAGATGACCCTCGACGGTTATATCCACGCTCTCTTTATCGAGATCGTCCATGCCTGCAAGACTCTTTTTTATCTTGACCGCCAATTGAACGCCCATGGGACAGAAGGGACTCGAAGGAGTGAACGTAAGACTGACCTTATCTTCTCCCGCTTCTAGATCTGATACAAGGCCCATCGAATAAACGTCGGTCCCGGTCTCGGGGTCCATCACTTGTTTCAATCTTTCAACAACTTCTTCTTTCTCCGGCATACTATAACCTCGTTATGTGTGTTGTAAAAGAAGGGAGGGGGTATATAAATAGACCGCCTTCCCCCTAACATCTGACCGAAGTTTTTATAAGTTTTTAGGGGAATCGACAGATATGTGCGATCCTACAGACGTTCAAAGCCG
Source organism: uncultured Thermoplasmata archaeon (assembly GCA_964462425.1). Classification (GTDB taxonomy): domain Archaea; phylum Thermoplasmatota; class Thermoplasmata; order Halarchaeoplasmatales; family Halarchaeoplasmataceae; genus Natronoplasma. The sequence goes on along the minus strand of CAYWYD010000025.1, from coordinate 30,376 downwards.
ACTTGCCGAAAAGAGGTTCAAATTGACGAGAGTTGGAGTCACGGGTGTCAAGAAACCGATCGTGGTCCAGAGACCTTGGGGTAACAGGACCTTGAACGCTACACTAGACATCTACGTGGATCTTCCTTCAGACCAAAAAGGTTCTCATATGTCTAGAAACGTCGAGGTGACTTCAGAGATAGTGGACAAGACCGTGAGAGAACCGGTAGAAGGTCTAGAGAATCTAGCTTCCACGATGTGTGAGCAATTATTGGAAAAACATGAATACGCATCTTACTCGGAAGTGGACATCAACGCTGATTATTTTCTCGAAAAGGAATCACCGAAAGAAAGGACCAGTCTTGAAAATTATCAGATAAGAGCTAAAGCCGAAGGTAGGAGGAAGGAAAAGACTAGAAAGTACATCGGCGTGACCGCGGTAGGTATGAATACCTGTCCCTGCGCCATGGAAGGAACGAGAGAGAAGCTGAAGGAGAACCACCCGGAGATGGCCGATGATTTAGACAAGATACCGGTTATCACTCATAATCAGAGGAATAAAACCACGGCGATGCTCGAAGTTCCAGCGGAAAAAGAAGTGGAGGTCAACGACTTGATAGAGATAATCGAGAGTTCTCTTTCATCTCCCACTCACGAGATATTGAAGAGAGAGGACGAAGCCGAGATTGTGATCCAAGCACATGAAAATCCAAAATTCGTCGAAGATGTCGTAAGAGACGTGCTATCCGCGCTTTTGAAGAAATACGAGGATTTCCCGGACTCTACACATGTAGAAGTCAGAAGTGAAAGCGAGGAATCAATACATAAGCACAACGCGCTGGCGGAAAGGGTCACAACGTTCGGAGAGCTTAGGGAATAGATCACTTCTCAGCTATCAGCTCGAACATCGCACCGGACACGACCTTTTTTTCTTTTGCCGAATCCATCAATTCCCGCAGCTTTTTAGTCAAAGCTTCCCGCAAGTAACTCTCTTCTATCTCTTCTATCTTCTCTTCGATCAGTTCCTCGTGTTCTCCCAACAGTTCATTCGACCACGGTAATTCGTCCCTCCGTATTGACTCTTCGACCTCTTCGAAGCCTATAGACTTCAACTCGTCTTTCATCATCTCCGGAGGATACTCTTCAAGATGGCTTTCGCCTAAAAGCTCATAGACAGCTTTTTCCAGCCTCCAGATCCCGACTTGGACCTCGTCTAAAGCACAGGGAGAAGCTTTTTCTTTGAAAGGATAGTAATCGATTATCGTCAATCGGCCGTCATCTTTCAGCACTCTGTAGAACTCCCTGAACACTGAACTCACGAAGAGTGTTTTGTTCTCTGAGAGCGCACTGATAGTCGCTTTACACATCACGTGATCGAAAGTCTCCGGTTCGATGAACTGTAAGTTCGAAAGGTTTCCCCGGATAAAACTCGCTTTTTCCAACTGGTCCCTACATTCTCCCATGAATTCTTTATCGAGGTCTATAGAGACCACGTCGGCGTCTCTCTTTTCCAGGAACGAGGTCATCCCGCAGGCGCCCGTTCCCGCGTCCAACACCAGTTTATCTTTCAATTCTAGATCGTCCAGTTCTTTCATATATACCGGATCGAATAGGAGATATATGTAGCTGATGCAGGCAGTGAATCATCGGATGAAAATCTTTAAAAACCATAACTCTTATATCATCATCCTCTTATCTACATCCGATTTATAAGTTGAAATTCAAGGGGATTGTCATGTTAAACGCTGAGATAAAGTCTGAAGTGTTGAAGCAACTAGTAGAGATAGTTGGAACCATAGTCGACGAAGTGAAGATAAACCTGGACGAAGAGGGTTTGTCCTTGAAGGCCGTAGATCCCGCCCATGTTGCCATGGTGGATCTGAGTCTGAACAAGGATGCCTTTGAAAGTTATGAAGCGGAGCAAACCGAAATAGGCTTGAATCTGAACAAGGTCGAGCAGTTCTTGAAGTTGTCCGGAACAGGGGATATAATCGAACTCGACCATGATGAAGAGGAAAATCGACTGACGATGAAAACCAACAGCATAACCCGAAAGATGGCTCTTCTAGATACCGCTGGGATGACGGATCCGAACGTTCCCAGTCTAGACCTTCCGCTCAATCTGAAGATAAAAGGAAAACATCTTCTCAACGGTGTCAAAGCCTCAGAGAATATTTCGGACCACATATCTATAACCGCGAATCCCGACGGATTCGAGATATTCTCCGAAGAGGACGAGGACACGGTCAGATTGTCGTTGGGCGAAGACGACCTGGAGGAGTTGAACGCCAATGAAGAGGTCAGATCGCTTTTCGCCTTGGATTATTTCTCCAGTATGATCAAATGCGTGTCTAAAGACGCTCTTTTGGATATCGAACTCGGAGCCGACTATCCGATAAAGATCCAATTCGACTTCGCCGACGGCGACGGTGACGTGAGATACCTATTAGCTCCGAGGATAGAAAGTACCTGAATAGAGCAGGTTTAAGTCAAATAACGACGAAACCTATTAATATCATCTTTTATCTCATTATAAATAGAAGGATTTTAAAGAAGATCAAGAAGAGGCCATATAATGAAAACTAAATATTCTCCCCTCGTCATTTTCGTGATAGTCGTTCTTTTAGTGGGTACAGCTATCACAGCCGGGACTCCGATGGTAAGAGAGAGCAAGGCTGAAGAGGAAGCCCAAAAACAGATCGCTGGACCACTCGCTGAAACTGGCGAGTACGTAAGATCCAATAAAAGCGGCATGCTAGATGGTGCTGAATCCGCGGTGATCGAGATGGACGTTTGGATACATTCTCAGTTTATGTCAGAAGATGAATACGGCCATCTCGGCGGTATAGCTTCCGGGACCGGCTCTACTAGTGATCCTGACATCGAGTTCGGTTTTCGCAAGAATCATAGAGAATCCGGGCCGAACACACTAGACGTAGTGATCAACCTAGGTGATGAGGGGGATAACAACCATCACTTCTCCACCATTTTCGAGGAAGGTGATCACGATAACGAGTGGATAACTCTAAGAGCTGAATACGAAGCGGGGGAATTAGAGGTTTTCGTGAACGGTAAGAGTTATAACACTTCCTATCCTGAAGGCGGGACCTTCGGAACAGATCAGGATTATCATTTTTATCTGTCCAATCCGAACAGTGAGAATTACTCTGGAGAGAGGTCATTCATCGGCAGGATAGCTCGCGCCGAACTGATGGTGGATGGTGAGAAAGCCGTCGATTGGCCTATAAAAAAAGGCAACGGAGAGAAGGTTTACGATGTTTCGGGCAACGAGAATCACGGCTTGATAGTGGGTCCCGAATGGAAGGAAGAGAACGTATCCTCGGGATATTCTTTACGGTTCATGAGGAACTACGACATAAGGATATTGAGACCAATCATAAGTGTACCGAAGATACAGGAGAGGGGTAAGGAAATAAAGATATGGGTGAGGAACTCCTTGGCTATCGAGAACACTACCTGGGAGGCCGCCCTTTATAAAGAGTATTCGGACAATTATACGGAAGAGTATGATATGGAGATAATAGACGTCGAGAAAGCAAAAGATAAGAGAGGTGACAACAACTGGTATCTGACCGCTGTCGTGCCTGAAGATGCTAGGGAGGAGCTGTACGACTTGAAAGTCACGGATGGAAACAAGAGTGTGAAGAGCATCCAGTCGGTGGACGTAGTTGATGAGGTGGATGATCGATTCAACTTCGTACATGTGACGGATAATCACCTTGGATATGTAGAGAACGGGGAACCGGTTGCTCTTGAGAGGACTAAACAGTTTGTTAAAGAGATGAACCTTATCCAGCCAGATTTTGTCATGCACACCGGCGACGCATGTGATAAAGAACCTGACATCTATGCTGATCAGAATCCGGATCAAAAAGATCAAGACGAGAGATTTTACGAATTGATGCAGGAACTAGAAGTTCCTATGTATGTGATCCCTGGTAATCATGATTACTCTTACACATCTCTCACAGGTGATCCCAGTTCCGAGACGAGTATACAGTCATATAAGAAATGGATCAATCCACATCTCAACTATACCTTCACCTATGGAGAGGATTATCACTTCGTGATGCAGAATTCTGGAAGGCCGGCTTTTCCTTTTGAGACTCAGTTTGATCCAACCAACCATGACGGTTTGATGAGCATGGAAAATGTCACTTGGATGGAAGAAGTTTTATCGGAAAACAGGAACAAGACGATGCAGATCGTTGCTCAACACGCCCCCGCTTATCCTGACGCTTTACATTATGATGATGTAAGAGATGCATTCAGGGAAGCGGTCGTCGATCACAATGTGACATCTGTGTTTGCCGGTCATATCCATTCGAGCCCCATTTATAATGCGTCAGGTGAAGAGATACCAGGAAATGCCACGGACGGCAAAAGACCCCTCCACGTAGCGACAGGAGATCTTTCGAAGAGTGCTCACGAGTATCGTTTAGTCCGTATAAACGGGGAGGAAATAGAATCTTTGACCTATGATAAAAATGGAGATGGATATAGAGATGATACAGCAGCTATACCCTTAGAAGAGATATCTTTAGATTATACCCCGGAGAACAACGGAAATAATACCGAAGTCGTCGCAACGATAGAGAACGATCTGTACGAGCACTTTGACGATGCAGTTGTGAGATTCAATGTTGAATCACCAAATCAGGGTGAGCGTTACTTCGTCGAAAATGCCACGCCCTTCGAGAGGATAGATACTGGCGAGAAGAGGCTCATCTATGCTAGGACCGATATAGATAGGAATTCGACAAAAAATGTGACCGTAAGGAAACAGCGATTTATCGAGACCTTGCCCGCCTCATCTTTCGATCTGAGGTCCGCTGATATAAGGGGTAGGATCCCAGACCTGGGAAAAACAGCCGAAACCTTCTTCAAATATCGAGAGTATGGAGAAGAAACCTGGGTGAAAACGTCTCCTAAGTCAAAAAAAGGACCGCAGAACTTTACTGTGAATCTAACAGGGCTCGACCCCCTTCAAAAGTATGAATTCAAGGCCGGTATCGAGATGCATTGGCAGGGGAATATAATAAAAGAGTTTGGAGATACTTTGGTCTTCGTTCCAGCAGAACTTTCCCGGACTACCCAGCTCCGGCGTGGTTGGAATTCATCCCATGAAATTGATGGTTTAGAGGTCCGTGACGACTCTCTTGTTCTCGAGCCGATAGTGAATTCTTCCAGTTCAACAGTACTCGTGACAAACGACGGGGGCGAGAACATGGATATAAAATACAACAATGCGACCCAAGAAGGTCATCGCATCTCTGATCCCCTACCTCTTGAAGGGATAGTGAGCGCGGGAGAAAACCTGATAGGATGGAACAGCACCGAACCTACCGGGACCAACGTTACGGTTTATACGGCGGTGACAGGTGACAATGAAACGGTTCCGACCAATTGGACCAGGGCCGATAATGGAGAAGAGATAGAAAGCATCGAAAAAGGAGAAAATCTGACCGATATGTATCTCTGGACCAAGCAGATATTGACCTCTAACGGAACGGATGTCTCGCCCGCTTTACATGATATATCTGAAGCGGTAACTAATGCTGATCCGTCTTTCTTTGAAGTTTTTGATGTAGAGGCAGAAAATATTGCGGAAGGGGAGGACCTCGAGGTAACAGCGACGGTGGAGAACACTGGAAACTTTAGCGGTACTCAGACGATCAACATGACCAGCGATCTCGGCAACGACAGCAAGGAAATCCAGTTGAATGGGAGTCAAAGTAAAGCTTTAACTTTTACTACCGAGACGTCCGCAGGTGATGTTGGCCACTATACCGCTGTAGTTTCATCCGAGGACGACCACGGACAGGACGAATTCGAGGTTTTATCAAAACACGACTTAACGATCAGCTCGACCGAGGGAGGAGAAGTGCTCGAGCCGGGCGAGGGCGCTTTCGAGTACACGGACGGAGAGGTAGTTGACCTTAAGGCTGTGGCGGAACCTGGTTATTACTTTATAGGGTGGACCGGAGATACAGCCGAAATATCAGATGTACAATCTAACGAGACAACGATAGAGGTCTCGGAAGACTATACGATCCAGGCGAACTTCGAAGAGTACGGAGAACTCATAATAGGTGAGATCCAAGGTGATGGAGTTGTAGAAGTTGAAGAGACCGAGATCGGAGCGAGTGATCTTCCCTATCAGAAAGAATACAAACAGGGTGTGGAAGTAAATCTAACAGCAGAGCCGGATGAAGGTTTTCACTTTGTAGAGTGGACGGGAGATGTTCCGTCAGGTGAAGAGGAGAGCGAGTCTGTCACGATAACCATGGATGCAGATAAAGAGTTAGAGGCTAAATTTGCTGTTAACGAATATGAACTGGTGATCTCTATCGAGGGGGAAGGGAGTACAGATCCTTCAGAAGGCACACATGTTTACGAGCATGGGGAGGAAGTCACGGTGGAAGCCTCTGCAGCCGAAAGTTGGTACTTCAGCAAATGGACAGGCGACTACGAAGGTGAACAAGAAAACCAGACTGTCACGATAACTATGGCCGAAGATAAAGAGTTAGGGGCTAAATTTGCTGTTAACGAATATGAACTGGTGATCTCTATCGAGGGTGAAGGGAATACAACCCCGTCGGAAGGCACACATATTTACGAGCATGGGGAAGAAGTCACGGTGGAAGCTACTGCCGGCGAAGGATGGAATTTTGTAGAGTGGACGGGAGATCACGAAAGCACGGAAGAAGAGATAACCGTGACGATCGAGGAGGACATGGAGATAACGGCACGTTTTGAAGAAGAGATAATGAAGTACGATCTCACAGTTGATACGGATGGGAGCGGGACAATAGAAGTAGAGCCGGATCAAGAAGAATATGAAGAGGGTATAGAGGTGACCTTGACCGCGACCCCGGAAGAGGATTGGTATTTTGTGGGTTGGTCTGGAGATTATGATGGAACGGAAGAAGAGATAACTATAACTATCGACAAAAATAAGACTATAATCGCACAGTTTGAAGAATACCAGCCCTACTTCGAGATCGAGATCCTCAATTACGAGGAAAAAGTGAGATCGGATGAGGAGGTCACGATACGATACGAGGTCATCAATACCGGTGAGGCTGAAGGGACACAAGAAGGCATGACCTTCAGTATAGATAACAAGAGCTGGGTAGATGATGATCTAACCTTTACTTTGGAACCGGGTGAAAACTATACGGGAGAATTCACATGGAAACCGGAGGGATCTGGAACTTATCTGATCGAGATTTCTACTGATGATATGTCCGAATCGGCGACGGTCGAGGTAGAAGAAGAGACCGATTCTTTCTGCCACTACTGGTGGATGATAGTCGTCCTTGCCGTAGTGGTCGGGATAGCCTTGATAGTATGGGTGAGACGAGAAGAAGACAAATCAGAGGAACCTGATGTTCCTCCCCCTACTACGCTTTCGGACGGAGATAGTAAATCAGAAAAAACGGAAGAGGAAAGCGAAGAGTATAACTGGGACAAAGATGAAGGCGAAGAAGA
>CAYWYD010000025.1:0-22782 GCA_964462425.1 uncultured Thermoplasmata archaeon | reverse complement strand
GCGAAGAAGAAGCGCTAGAGGAAGAAACTGTAGAGAAAGAAAAGGGAATCGAAGAGAAGGAAGAAGTGGATGAAGTAGAGGATGAGGAATTGGATAGAGAAATCGAACCGGAGAGTGCGGATTAATCTTCAAGTACCGATCTTACTTCTTCGTTCATCGCTTCTAAAAAATCGTCGATATGATCTTTTTTCAGGGAAGCTCCTGCAGCGATATCGTGTCCCCCACCTGATCCATCAAAATTTTTGGATAGTCTGTAACACAGCTCACCCAAGTCTAAACCGTTTTCGACCATTTTTCGTGTAGCTCTGGCAGATATGTCTATGTCCCCGTCATCTTCTGCTAGACCTAGAACGGGTTTATCCGTATCCAAGATATACATCATCCCGAGTCCCGCCAACTCTCCCTTTCTGGTCTTTTCCTCCTCGTAGAAGTACTGTATATGATCTAGTTCTTCTGTATTTTCTTTTAATTTTTTCAATTTTCTTATCATCTCCTCCCGATACCCGTCCCTGATCTCTTTCCCTTCTTTCAGCGCGTTCTCGTCGCCTAGACAAAGCAAAAGGCCCAATCCGGCCCGATCGTTCCGGGCACAGGAGTTCAAGATTTTGTAGAGCATATCAGCGTTCAAGTGGTGATATCTAGATTCATAATGAAGCCCTTTGATAGAGCCGATCACCTCTGACGGTCGGTTCCTTTTCAAGAGTGATAAAACCAGTAAACTGGTCAGTTTTCTTTTTTTCTCATCATCTATGGAACGAAGATCGGATTCTGGGTCTATACCTAGGTCCTCGATCACTTTTTTAATTTCCTTCTTTCGGCCTGAGATCCCGGGAAAATAAGGGTCACAAGCTTTCATCAGTGCATCTTCGATGTCCGCTCCATCTATGAACAACTCTTTCCTCTTTTTAAGATGCTCTTCTTTAACCGCGGTTTCCGCTAATTTCAGATTGAGACCGCTGAAACCATCTATCGCCTGCTTGTCGGCGGCGGCACCGGCCAGGCCATAAAGAGCCTCTGTCCAGTTTACCTCGTCGAACCAAACTGCCGAAAGTAGTGCTAGTGTACCCCCGCTGATCTCCTGCGCTCCGTCTATCCCGAATTCATGGGGATTTATGACTATTTTGTTTTCATCGTCTATTCCCTTTTGTTCTCCCTCCTTTATGTCATGATGATCTAGAACTATCGTATCTTCTTCGATCTGAGAGATCTTTTCGAGATGACTGCTTCCGATGTCGGTGAATATCAAAGGTAGTCCTTCAGGGATCTCTTCCGGAAAAGATTCTACAAAACTTGTGTGAAATCCCTTTTGGTCTTTCATCAGCGATCTAGCTAAAACAGCACCGGCGCAGATACCGTCGGCGTCGTAGTGAGTGATGATTCTAAATTTATCATTATCTGCTAAAATAGAGGCGGCACGATCTAATCTATCCTCTAAATCCTCGGGAAGTTCCAACAAATCCCTTCCTCTCCGATCCTGATTTTTTTTATCACTGGGTAAGTATTTCAGCCTTCCTCATCGAGTATTCCCAGTCTTCATCCAGTTTTCCTTCTTTTTTGTAGTACTTCACTAGCCTGCGTATCTTGGCTTCGATCAACCGGAGCCCTCTCCTGTTCGACTTATTCTTTGGATGCTCCTTCAGATGCTCATTCAAGTTCACAGCTCTTTCTATCAGAGCTAAAAGATCTTCAGGAATTTCCGAACTCATGTCGTTCTCTTCGAGTACATCGGTGATGCTTTTATCCAGTGAGAGCTTGACATTGGGAACTCCATACTGGTCTCTCAAGATAACTCCGATCTCACTGGCCGTTTTACCCTGTTTCGCTAGATCGACGATAAGGTCCTCGACCTCGTCTTCATCGAGAGAGACCCAATCCGGGTTGTCCTCTAGGTGAGGACGGGTGGAACCTGATTGTCCTTTTTTTGCGTTATGCATTCTTGACATATTTATCCTCCATCTACAGTTTTAAAAGTTGGAGACACTTCAAATATAGGTTGGATTTGAGCTATATATCTTCTCATACTTAAAAGTGACTATCTCTCGAGCTGATGAAAACCCGCTTCTATAGATACCTGATCATCCTGTACCCGTCTTCTCCATCCGTATAAAACTCTTCTAAAGAATCAATCAGCTGAAACCCTCGCTTTTGATAGAATCTGATCGTGCGGTCGTTACTCACTCTCACTTCTAAAGTGATCTTATTGAGACCTCTGTTAGAACTTTTCGCTATAAAGCCTTTGAGCAGTTCACTCCCGACTCCCTGATTCCTATAGAGAGGATGAACAGCTAACATGAGTATCCGGGAGGTTTCTCTATTTTCTATAATACCACAGATGAATCCGATTATGGTATTATCTATCTCACCGACTAAAAAACCCTCTTCCCACATCTTTTGGATAGACATGTAAAGTTCTCTAGTGTAATCTTCTTTTAGAGAGATATCGGCTATTGCTTGGATCTCTTCCAAGTCCTTTTTCCTGAATCTTCTTGTCAGGAACATCATTAAGTTTTATGTACTATTCGAACATATATCTTTCTATTCGTGAGTCCAGGTCCTACGATTTCACAAGACTAGAATATCATGTATTTTATTTATAAAAAACCAAAACATTTATTAACAGTTGTACACATATACATACTTGCCCTATGTTAGATAAGGAGACCGTCACAATCCAAGGTGGAACTAAGCCTGGATTGGAGGAAGAGGCCTTCTTTGAATGCCTGAACAGAGCTAAAGAGCAGGTGGAGAATGAGAATTTGATCAGGTGTTTTGATAGGGCTATGGATATCAAAGAAGATTGATCCGGTATCATATATCACGATAATCACCCTCCCTCCTCTTTTTCTATAGGAGGTTCACGCCACAGTATCTATAGCTTTCAATTTATCTATGTACCTTTTATCGATCGAATGCTCCTGGGCACCAGTGACGATAGTCCTCAAGTATCTTTTAGAGGGTTTCAGATCCATTTGTTTTTTGTGTTCTACAGTCTTGTTGACCACGTAGGTAAGTACGGTTTTCCATCCCCCTCCCGTTTTCACAGGCAAGTACTGTCTCCTGTACATCCCTCTCTCCATATCATTCTCTACCATCCTACCCTCGTAGTGATCTAGTTTTTTAAGATCATCTTTGTTTATCGTGTATACCGCTCCCTTGACTATCCCTTCAGGATCCGGTAAGATGTCAGCTACACCACCTCCCCAAGTATCTGAATAGATGGTGAAGGCAAGTTTCCATCCCGGTAATTCTGCGATTTCAGACTTTTCCACTGAGATCCCTCTCTCATCCATCTGGGTCGGATCGAGATTGCTCCCGTAGGCGAAATAGTCGACTTCTTCGTTCATCTCCGATCTTTATGAGGAATTTTTTTATAATCTTTTCTAAAAGATGGACAGGATTATTAAGGTAATGTTCTTTACTTCGAATGATGAAGATCCTCCATCAGGATAAAAGAGAAGGAAAGATCAAAGTCAGGATCGACAATCTAGACGATCTCTGGCACCTGAAAAATGTTCTGAATGAGAGCGATGTAGTCTCCGCTATCACTTTTCGAAGGGAGGAGACCCAACGGGATAAGATACGGTCGGAGAGAGGGGAAAAGAAGAAGATGAGGTTGGATATCGAAGTGGAAAAGGTGGAATTTCACGAGTTCACCGACAGATTGAGAGTTTTGGGCGTCATAATCGCGGGACCCCAGGACCACGGTTCTTACCACACTTTGAACCTGACCGACGGAGACGAGCTGACGATAATAAAGGAGTGGAAGGACCACGAGTTGGATCGTTTGAAAGAAGCGGTGGAGAGGAGCGAGGAGCCGCTGATAACTTTTGTTTCCTTGGAAGAGGACGAAGCTACGATAGCCATTATGAGGCAGTACGGGGTGAAAGAGATGGCTACGCTCTCGCCCAACAGAGGGGGAAAGATGTACGATTCCGAGAGGATGAGCAGGGAGGACTTCTTCGAAGAGATAGTGAAGAAGCTGAAGACCATAATCGAGCCCGGCGAGCCATTGGTTCTTTTAGGCCCTGGATTTGCCAAGGAGGACTTTTTTGAGTTCTGCAAGAGACACTACCCCGATCTGGTAGAACATTCAGAGGTGGTAACCGCGGGCGAGGGAGGCTTGACCGGGGTCCACGAAGTGTTAAAGAAGGGGGAAGAAAGAGGGACTTTGGACGGGCAGCGCATGTCCTACGAAACCGAAGAAGTCGAAGACCTTTTGAGAGAGATCAAGGAGGACGGAGCCTATTCGTACGGCCTTGAAAAAGTAGAAAAGGCGGTGGAGATAGGGTCTGTCGAAAAACTTTTGATACTGGACGATAAAGTGAGAGAGAAGGAAGGAGAAGAACTGATGGAGAAGACCGAAGAGTTGGGCGGCGAGGTCATAGTGATAAGCAGCACCCACGAGGGCGGGGAGAAACTCGAAGCGCTGGGAGGTATAGGTGCACTTTTGAGGTACAAGATCGAATGAGATAATGAACGATAGATAAGTGCTGACGTATAACAAAAAATCAATATAATACTACTTATTCTACAAGAGAAAGAGGTGAAGTCTATCTCTAGAGACAGCGATAGAGACATGGACAGGGCCAAAGCGAGTCGCGGTCCAGAAACATTTCTCTATGAGTATCAAGAGTGGTGGCAGGATATTCTCTCCGGAACGGTAGGCCCTCTTCTAATCTTGGGTCTTATCATAGCCTTCATAGTGGCCCTGGTGCTAGCCGTCAACGATATCGGTTATCACCTCCGCGGAGATGTTTGCTTGGGAAATACTTGTTTAGTAGGGGTCGGTTGGATACTCGTACTAGTTCTAGGGATCATCATGGGTTTATTTTCAGACGAAGAAAATTGATTGGCTTGATCACTTTTTTGAAACTTGACGGAGAAGACCGAAGAGTTGGGCGCCGACGTTATAGTCATAAGCAGCACTCACGAGAGCGGGAGAAATTCGAAGCGCTTGGAGGAATAGGTGCGCTTTTGAGGTACAAGATCGAATGAGATCATGGACGATAGATAAGTGCTGAGGTATAACAAAAAACCAATATAATGCCAATTATTTTACGGGAGATATAGGTGAAGTCCATCTCTAAAGGCAGCGATAGAGATAAATCAAAAAGTTATTTATATGAATATCGAGGGATTTTGGATCATACTGGTACTCTCGGCCCTCTTTTCATATTGGGTTTGATCATTTCGATCATAATAGCTGGGCTATTTGCCCTTAACGACATTGGTTATCATTATAACGGAGATATTTGTTTCGGAAATCTCTGTCTAGTGGGCTTGGGTTGGATCGTCGTATTAGTCATAAGTATCATTGTAAGTATATTTTCAGCCGACGAGAAGTAAATATTTGGGCCACTTTTTGAAAGAAGCTATCTCTTCGACCGTAATCTACTTATCTCCTTTTCTTTTAGGGCTTAACGGGGAAAAAACATGACCGTAAAAGTAGGAATAAACGGATACGGAACGGTAGGAAAAAGAGTGGCCGACGCTGTTTCTCAACAGGACGATATGGGGATAATCGGCGTGGCGAAGAGGAGCCCGACCTACGAAGCCGAGATGGCCGTGGAAAAAGGCTATCCCTTCTACGCCTCCTCGGACAAATACCTCGACGGATTCGACGAGAAAGATATACCGGTCGAAGGGATGTTAGACGACCTGCTCGAAAAGGCGGATATAATCGTAGACGGGACTCCAAAAAAAGCCGGTTACAAGCCCAGATATGAAGAAGCAGGGGTAAAAGCCATCTGGCAGGGTGGAGAAGATCACGAGTTGACCGGATTGTCTTTCAACTCCATGGCGAATTATGACGAGGCCTACGGAGCGGACTACTTGAGAGTTGTCTCCTGCAACACCACTGGTCTTTTAAGAACGCTGTATCCTTTATATAGAGACGTGGGTATAGAGAACTGCAGAGCGGTCATGGTGAGAAGAGGAGCCGATCCCTGGGACACCTCGAGAGGCCCATTGAATTCGATAAATCCAGTTTTGGATATACCTTCACATCACGGGCCAGACGTCCAGAGCGTCGTGCCCGGGATCGATATCCAGACTACCGCTGTGAAAGTCCCCACGACCATAATGCATCTTCACAGCAATATAGTGGAGTTAGAAAAGGATATAGACGGAGATGACGTTATAGATATCTGGGAAGAAACTCCCAGGATCAAGTTCTTCGACGCTTCACAGGGTGTTGATTCCACGGCTAAAGTGATGGAATTTGCACGAGATAGGAGCAATCCTAGGGGAGATCTCAACGAGATAGCTGTCTGGAAAGACGCTGTAAAGGTCGAAGGTTCTACGCTATATTACTATCAAGCTATACACCAGGAGAGTGACATAGTACCTGAAAACATAGACGCGATACGGGCCATGACCGAACTGGAAGAGGATAACGAGAAAAGCATACAGAAGACCAACGAAGCCATGGGTATAGAGTAGTGAAACACATGTTGGTCTGCCCGTTGGACTACCGGTACGGTAGAGAGGAGATGAAGTCCGTATTCAGCAAGGAGAACAAGACAGATAAATTGTTGAAGGTGGAGGCGGCTTTGGCAAGGGCTCATGCTGAACTGGGAAATGTGCCTGAGAAAGCCGCCGAGACCATAACTGAGAATGCTACAACGAAAATAGTCGATTGGGAAGAAGTCGAAAGAGTGGAGAAAGAAGAGACGAAGCACGACATAATGGCGCTCGTGAAGGTGCTGGGTAAACACTGTGGTGATGCCGAGAAGTACATCCACTTGGGCGCTACCTCCAATGATATCATCGATACCGGCATGGCGCTACAGATCAAAGAGGCTGTAGAGGTATTAGAAGAAGATCTTCGAGAGTTGAATTCGACTCTATGCGAAAGAGCTGAAGAGCATAAAGATACCGTGATGATAGGAAGAACACACGGCCAGCACGGTATACCGATGACTTTCGGGTTGAAGATGGCGGTTTACGCTTCCGAGATCCAGAGGCATATAGAGAGGCTGGAAGAGGCGAAAGATCGAGTCTTGGTGGGAAAGATGAGCGGCGCCGTAGGTACCGGTGCAGCTTTCGGTGAAGACGCGGAAGAGATTCAGGATCTGGTCATGGAAGACCTTGGATTAAAAGTCGATAGAGCGACCGGTCAGATTGTAGGGAGAGACAGATACGCCGAGTTGATCTCTCTCGCAGCTAACGTTTCCGCTTCACTGCAGAAGTTCTCCACCGAAGTGCGGAACCTGCAAAGGCCGGAGATCATGGAGGCCGCTGAATCCTTCGAGACGGAGAAGCAGGTAGGAAGTTCGACCATGGCACACAAGAAGAATCCCATCCTAGCCGAAAACATATGTGGCTTAGCCAAGACTCTCAGAGGTTTTGTAACGCCCACTTACCAGAACAATATACTCTGGCACGAACGTGACCTGACCAACTCTTCTTCGGAGAGGATCACCGTCGCTCACGTTCTCGTTCTTTTGGACGACATATTGAGCAAAAGCGAGAAGCTGTTCAGGAACCTAGAAGTATTCCCGGGGAACATGAGAGATAATATAGATATGAGCGACGGACTAGTCATGGCGGAAGCCGTCATGATCCATCTGACCGATAAAGGGTTGAGCAGGCAGGAGGCTCACGAGATCATGCGTGATGCGTCGATGGAAGCTAGGGCTGAAGAAACGCCGCTCAAGGAGAAACTCATGGAAAAAGAAGATGTCATGGAAGTGACTTCAGAGGACGAATTAGAAAAAGTGTTCGATCCCGAAGAGTATCTGGGCAGGTCTGAAGAGATCGTCGAGGACGTCGTGGATCGGGACTGATCTATCATCGAACGATTTTACCCGCTTCCGATATCTTCTCGGTACGGACTAGAAACCCTTTCTTTTTCCCTTATCTCACATCCTGTGGTAAGGTGATGCTTCCGCGCTATAGTAACGGTCGGAACCTTTTCTAGAAAGAACTTTTTTCAAAACTTTGTGATTTCCAGCCGATGCGAGCATGGTTTTTTATGATATTCAGTCGCCTTCCTCCTCTTCATCATCTTCGTCATCCCCATCGTCAGTATCTTCGTCATCCCCATCGTCAGTATCTTCCTCATCCTCCTCATCGTTTCCATCTTCGTCGTCTTCATCTTCGTTCTCCTCGTCAGTATCCTCCTCATCCTCTTCATCGTCCTCGTCTTCACCGCCCTCGTCCTCATCGTCGCTTTCTTCGTCCACTTCTTCATCTTCTTCGATCTCTTCACCTTCTTCTACCGGCTCTTCTTCTTCCGGTACGTCTTCCTCATCACTTTCGTCTTCCTTGCTCTTTTTCTTCTTTCTTTTTTTGCCTTTGGGTTTCAATTTTAACCGCCTGAAAAGCAGTATCTCTATTGACTCGGCTGTAAAAAGCTGTTTTTTGTAGAAATCCAGGTCTTCGTCTATCCTCAACTGAGAATCGATCTGCACCCTTATCAAAGCCCGTCTCAATTCCTTACTCTTTTCTACGTCCAAAATATCGTCTAGAAGCAGAGGGAATCTCTCCGGGTACTGTAAAGCTTCCGCGATGGGCAGCCATCCCTCCTTTAAATCTTCAGCTCCCTCTTCCCCCATGATCACATCGATTATATGCTGTTTGAAGGTGACTCCTTCGATATCGATATAACTGGCATTTCTATCTTTGTTGTTCCGCGTCATCGTAGGAAAGATAGTGAAAAGGTGTAATTTAGTTTTTCGAAAGGATGCGATACGAACTTCAATCCGTTCTTTCTTCACCCAAGCGAAGATCCGCGGGTGCTTATCGACGGTACCTACATCCTATAAAAAGAAAAAGTGTTTTGGAGAGGTTTTTTACTCCTCCTCTTCATCCTCTTCTTCGCTGTCGGTTCTCCAGCCGCCTACGTCGGTTTCTTCGACAGTATCTTCGTCCACTTCGCCTTTCACTTCCTTTAGCACTTCCTTCGCATCTTTCTCGGCTTCCTTTTTGACTTCTTCTCTGTCCTTGTCACCTTCCTCTTTCACTTTCTTCTCTATCTGGTCTATCTTCTCCTTCATCTCTGACCTTCCGGGTATCTCACCTAGTATATCGTCGGCTTTGCCTACTATGTCTTCTAAGGCCCCTATATCGGTGGCTTCTCTGCTGGGCACTTCTCTCGAAGCTCCAAGGTAATTTGAGGCACCTTCCATCAACTTGGTGACTTCGAATGGGAAGAGTATCTTCGTGGCTTCTCCATCGGACATGTTCTTCAGTGTGTCAAGAGACAGGTAAGTCAACGCTTTTTCATCGAGCGTATTAGCACCTAATGACAGAACTCGAAGTCTCTGACCTTCACCCTGTGCCTCTAATATCTTCTTCATCCTGGTACCTTCGGCGTTCAGTATCCTGCTCTGCCTTTTACCTTCGGCGTTCAAGATCTTTGACCTTCTGTTACCTTCAGCTTCCAGGATTGCAGAACGCTTCTGACCGTCGGCTCTCAGTATCGCGGCTCTTCTTTCTCTTTCCGCGGCGGTCTGTTCTTCCATAGCGTCTTTGACCTGCGGCACGGGATCGACTTCTCTGATCTCTACTGACTCGACTCTGACTCCCCAATCGTCCGTAGCTTCGTCTAGCACTTCTCGAAGATGGGTGTTTATCCTCTCTCTGTTGTAGAGTATCTCGTCGAGTTCCATGTCGCCTATCACGGATCGGAGCGTCGTCTGCGCGAGATTGATAGTCGCGGCTTTATGGTCCGTGACCTCGAAGAAAGCCTTTTCAACGTCCACGACCTTGATATATATTATAGCGTCGACGTTCGTCGGAGAGTTATCTTTCGTGATGACCTCCTGTCTAGGTACGTCTAACACTTGAGTTCTCAGGTCTATCTTTATCACGTCGGAGATGAACGGCGGTACGATGTTAACACCTGGTTCTAAAGTCCTCCTGAAATTACCGAGGACTATCCAGATTCCTTGTTCATAGGGCTGGATTATCCAAAAAGCGCTCCTCCCGGCCACCACTGCGAACAGTATTATTATTACCACTAGGATCACTATCCACGTAGTGGCACTTGCACTCATATTCAGTCCTAACCATTCTAGCAACATATTTTTTCACATCCTCCAACAATCATTTCTTCTTACAATTCTTCTAATCTTTCTACTACGAGCGTTACACCTTCGGCTTTGACTATCTTCACCTTTTCTCCTTTTTCTATCCTCTCGTCAGCGGTCGCGCTCCATATCTTGTGTCCCCGGACCTTCACTTTCCCGGAGATGGCGTTAGGTTCGATATCTTCTACGACTTGAGCGGTCTCTCCCTCCAAAGAGGTCGTCATCGTAGTCGTAGGTTTTGAGGGAGGCGAGATAGTTTGGTAGAATTTAAGCGAGAGGAACATCAGTGGAATAACCACGGCTGCGACTACCACCGGTGTCCAGAAACTGAATACCTTTCCCGGGAAAAATATGAATATAAATCCCAATGTCACTAGTACACCACCCGGTATCGCCACGAAGAACCCCGGGTCCATAGCTTCGAATATGAGCATAAGTATACCTATCACTATCAGCAGTATCCCGTAGTTTATCATCGTTCGAGTATATGTGTTGAGGACTATAATTATCTTTTCCTTTTTACGATATTGCGGAGGGGAATAGGGGGATTTCATATATCAAATGAGTTTTATGACTTTTAGTAAACTTTATACCGCATCCTCTGTATGATAAATTGATGGAGATAGAATACGAAGACGACAGGATAACGTTCGAAAAGGAGCTTACGTTGCTCGATGAGCTAGCTGTAGATTTCTCCCAGATACTGCAGAAAGAGGAGATAAAACACGTGTTCGTGGCGGGTTATGTGGCGATACTTTTTGGGAGGAGTAGGGTGAGCGAGGACGTAGATATGATAGTGGAAAACCTCTCAAAAGACAAGTTTTTATCCCTATGGAATAAATTGGATGATTATTATTGTCATAACACGTCTGATCCTCAGGAAGCCTACGAAAAATACTTGGAAGAGGGGATCGCTATCAGATTTTCGAAAGGAGATGCTGTAATTCCAAATATTGAATTCAAATTTCCCAAAACGGAGCAACAAAGACGAGTTTTAAACGACAACATCACGGTAGAATTGAATGGAAAGACTTTACCTATCGCCCGGATTGAATCACAGATCTCCTACAAACTGTATTTGAGCTCGGAGAAGGATATAGAAGATGCGAAGTACTTGTTCCAGATATTCAAACAGGAATTAGATATGGGTATTTTGAAAAGTCATCTCAAAAATTTGGATATTCCCACATCTAAAATCGACGTCCTATCGGGTGATCACGTTGGATGATATAAAGAAAGATCGGGAGAAAAATCTAGAAGAACGGTTAAAGTTCATAGAGGAGTACGCTCGATGGGTGAAAAAGACCCCCAACGGAGTATGGTCGAAGCAGCAGAAAGAGATGATAGACAGCGTTTTGAAAAGCGCCGACAAGATAAAGAAAGAAGGGATCGAGTTGTCCTGATCTTTTTTAGATTTTATCGAGACGGAGAAATCGAACATAAATTTTAAATAGTAATGGTATTTAACGTCAGCTAATTAGATGTAATTAAATATGGTGATATGTCATGGCGGAAAAGGACTATACGACGGTTTCGATACCGAAACCATTGGCCAAAAAAGTGAAGAAAAGGATGGAAGGAACGGGCTTCAACTCGATGTCCAGTTATGTTACGTACGTGTTGAGACAAGTGATCTCCAGCATGGAAGAAGAAGAGCAGACGGAAGAATTCTCCGAAGAGGACGAGGAGAAAGTAAAAGAAAGGCTGAGGGCCTTGGGTTACCTCGATTAAATCTACGGGTGCAAACATGTCTAAACCACACGGCGGAACTCTCGTAAACCAGATGGCCTCTGACAGGAAAAGCGAGAGGCTGAAGGAAGAAGCGCAGGAGATGAAGAGTTTCAAGTTGAGCAGCGGCCTTAGGAAAGACGTGCAGAACATAGCCAACGGCGTCTACAGCCCTCTGAAGGGCTTCATGTGCCGTGAAGACTTCGACTGGGTGCTGGAAGAGTCAAGGTTGAACGACGATACACCGTGGACACTCCCGATAGTGCTTGATATCACCGACGAAGAGAGAGAAGAACTCTCGGAAGGAGAAGAGGTCTGCCTCGAAACAGAGAACGGAAAGCCTTTCGCCACCTTAGAAGTCGAAGAACTCTACGGATTCGACAAAAAGAGGATGGCTAGGAAAGTCTACGGTACCGAGGATATGGATCATCCGGGAGTAGAGAAGACCATGAACATGAACGACCACTTGGTCGGAGGCAACATCCTGCAGTTCAAAGAGAACGACAGCGATTTTGAGCAGTACCATCTGGTTCCGAAGGAAACGAGAGTTCTCTTCAAAGAAAAGGGCTGGAGGAATGTTGTAGGTTTCCAGACCAGGAACGTTCCTCACATGGGTCATGAATACGTGCAGAGGACCGCCTTGAGCTTCGTCGACGGTATATTTATCAACCCGATCATAGGCGCGAAAAAATCAGGAGATTACAGGGACGAGGTTATCTTGGATGCGTACGACACTCTGATGGATGAGTATTATCTGAAAGATAGAGCCGTGATGAGCATACTTCAGGCGGAGATGCGTTATGCTGGGCCGAAGGAAGCGGTCTTCCACGCGATCATGAGGAAGAACTTTGGATGTACCCACTTCATAGTCGGTAGAGATCATGCCGGCGTAGGCGATTATTACGGCCCATACGAGGCACAGGAAATCTTCGATAAGTTCCCCGCTCTGGGAATAACACCGGTTTTCTTCAAGTCGTTCACCTACTGTGAGAAGTGCGGCGGAGCCGTGGATGGACACATCTGCCCACACGGCGACGAACACAGGGAAAACTTCAGCGGAACGAAGATGAGGAACTTGTTCAAGGAAGGTAAGACACCTCGGGAACACATGATGAGGCCCGAAGTAGCTGAAACGGTGTTGGAGCACGAGAACAAATTCGTAGAGTAGGATTATCATGAGTGCCTCTTCCACTAGCGAAGGCGCTTCAAAGTTACTTCTGTTCCACCACTGGGACACCGACGGTGTCTCTTCCGCGGCACTCCTGCTGGAAAGTTTAGAAGTGAGATACGTGGAGATAGAGACCTTCACGCCCTCTATAGGCAACTACCTGATCGACGAGGAGGACCGGAAGAAGATCGAGAAGATAGATCCGGACGAAGTCATCGTGGCGGACATGGCTCTCCCCGAAGATTCCGTCGAATTTTTGAAAGGTTTCGGTGAAGTGAAGATATTCGATCACCACCTTCAGGATGAACACGACGTTGAACTGCACCACAATCCCATCATCGAGGGAGCTTCTCCAAAAGAGTATCCGAGCGCCACGTGGGTCGTCAGCGATTTTCTCGATAGAGGATCGGACTTTTTGTCGGTTCTGGGAGCTTTCGGCGATAGAGAGGAAAAGCTGAAGGAGAACGACTTGGCGATGGAAACGGTGAACGAAGTTCTGTCGAACCTCGATAGAAAATTCGAAGACCTGTTGGAGTGTGCCGAGTTGATCGACACGCTCTACAAGACGGGCGATAGAGACGCTGTGACGGAGATGCCGTGGTTCCTCGAAGGCGTGAAAGAGCCGCGGGAAGTTCTAGACAGAGAAGATCTGCGGGAAAACAGGCGGAAGTTGAAAGAAGCCATCGAGGACGAAGTCGAAGGGACGTTAAAAGAGATCAAGGAAGACGTTCTTTATAGAGAGATGTCCTCGCCCTACAACATAATTTCTACCGTAACCAGAAGACTAGCGTGGGCTAGAGAGGACAAGAAAGTGGTGGTCTCGAACAGCGAGTATCAAAAAGGAAACTGCCAGGTCTATATCAGAGGACCTCTCGAGAACTCCGAAGCTATAATCGAAGAGATGAAGGAGAGAGGTTACTCCGCCGGAGGCAAGAGCGACGTCGTCGGGATGGTTATTCCTTCAAATGATGAGGAAGAGGTACTCGAAGATATTTTTGAGATGCTGTAAGATTGTTTTAGGAGGTATGTATTATGTCTGAAAACAACAATAACGAGCACGTGATGGTACACGAAGATAAGTGGGAAAAGCACGATATCGAAGAAGGCTTCACGCTTTGGTTCACCGGACTCTCCGGTTCGGGCAAATCCGCTGTAGCGGACAGAGTCGGGATGCGATTGCAGGAAGAATACGGTCACAACGTAGAGAGGTTAGACGGCGATATAGTCAGGCAGCATCTGACCGCCGACCTCGGCTTCACCAAGGAAGACAGGAACACCAACATAAAAAGAGTGAGCTTTTTGGCGGAACTTCTCTCGAGGAACGGAGTTTCCGTATTAGCTTCTTTTATTTCCCCGTACCGCGAGAGGAGACAGAAGACCAGAGAACAGGTCACCAACTTCATCGAAGTATTCGTCAAGTGCCCCATAGATGTCTGTGCTGAGAGAGACGTCAAGGGCCTTTACGAGAAAGCTAGAAGAGGAGAGATAGACAACTTCACCGGGATATCCGACCCCTACGAAGAACCCGAGGATCCGGAGATACTTCTGGAGACCCACGAAGAAGAAGTCGAAGAGAGCGTGCAGAAAGTAATAGACTACTTGGACGAGCAAGGATACCTGTAGTTCTAAAAAACTCCTTATCAAAACTCTTTTTTTTATTCTTCTAATTCTGAACGATTGCGGTACAGTTCTTCGTCTATAACGGAGAGCATACTGTCCGTGTCAAGTTGTCCATCGAAAAAGGCGGATATGCTTTCGATCACGGGTTCCGGATGACTCATTATGTCGTTGTAATTGACGTAGATGACCTCCATGTTCGGACTTGAAGATATCTGCTGCTTCAGTATCCTCCTGTAATCTTTGAAAGTTTCTCTTAACTCTTCCTTGGAGATATCATCGGGATCTTCACCCTTCCGTTTCAGCATCTTCGTTTGGGATTCGATGATCTCTTCTAAGTTCCTTTCCATGAAGACTATGTTGTACTCGTAATCGCCCGGTAGATGTTTGATGAGTTCGCCCAGTACTTTGACCGCCTTTCCTTCAGCTTTCTGGAGCCATTCCGTGTCTTCAGGCAGCTGTTTCACCCTCTCGTATTCATAGTAACCTTTCGGGTTGTCCTTATCGGCCTCGCGGACGCTGTCGGTCAAAAGTTCGAAGCCGCCTTTCTCCAGCATCTCCATCATCATCGACGTGCCCGATCTCGGCAGTCCGGAAACGATCGTTACCTTGTCTTCGTTCATGTCGAGTACCTCTGTTCTGTGTTCGCTTTCCACATTAGAACGGGGTAATTATAAGTTTAGGGAGGTGGAGGATATCGGAGAGGAAGTTATTTCCCTTTAATGGCTCACCCTGATTCTTCATCGTCTATATCCTCGAACACCTCATCTTCATCTAGGTCGTCTTCCTCAGCACCTTCTCTCCTCTCATCATCTATCTCTTTTTCTTCTACACTTTCTTCAGGAGGTGGCGGCGGTGTATAGTTGGTAGTGGAGGTTTGTGTTAAGGTTTGTCTCCTTTCGTTATGGTACCTTTCTTCCGAAGAGTCATCTTTTCTCATCACCAGAAATAGAATAACTATGACAGCGATCACTATCGCGCCTATAATACCAAAGATGATCAGCATGAACGAACTCAGGAAGTCGAATGCCAGCGGCCCAGGACCGCTTCCATCATCCGGTACGAGTTTCACGTCCAATGTGGAGTGTGTGCCAGGTTCCAATTCTTTCTCGGTAGTAAATTCTTCATAGCCCACTTTATCGATTTTGATCGTATAATTACCGGGTTCTATGGTCAGAGAGTATTGGCCCGTGCTGTTCGTGAAAGTGGTCTTATCCCCTATAGTTATCTGGACATTTCGTAAAGGTTCTCCGGTCTCCTTGTCTCTTATAGTCCCTGTAAGCATTGGGTTGGCCTTTTCAAGTTGGAAATCAAGGGTGTGCTCTTCGTTATTCTCTAGCTTTACCTCTTTGGTCTTATTCTCATACGATAGTGCAGACGCGGTGACCGAATAAGTTCCTACCGGGATATCCTCTATCCGATATTCTCCCTCTTCGTCAGTGACTGTGCTTATGGACGCCCCGGCCAATTTGACGGAAGCGTATTCTATCCCCTCCTCAGTATCTTCGTCTACCACCGTACCTTCCAGTGTTCCTGAATGTTTATCCAGATAAATGACTACGAAAGTTTCATCTCCCGACGCTATCTCGAGATCGCTCTTATAACTTGGTTCGAAGTTCGATTTTGTCACCACTATATCGTAGGTTCCCGGAAGGAGAGTGATGTTAAAGTAACCGGTGGTGTTCGTTGTAGCTGTCTGACCAGTGTTATTGACCTCCACCTGCGCTCCAGAGACACCCTTGTTTAATCCCTGTTTGATCCGACCGGTAAGGTATCCTTGAGCCTCTGACTGCGGCGTCGCGGAAACTTTGTCGGATCTATCACTCTCACCTATCGAGTTCACCGCACTCACTTGGTAGTAATAGGTCTCACCGTTAGTTACATCGGTGTCAGTGTAAGTCGTCACGTTACCGATAGAATCGAATGATGTAGGAGTGTCCGATGATTCGGATCGATATATGTTATAACTAGTTATCTGGCTCCCTCCTATGGATTCCGGGGTATCCCAATTTAAAGTGATTTCGCCGTCCCCTGGAACCGCCTTTACATTCCGCGGTGCCGATGGAGGTGTCTTCTCCGAGGTTGGCGTCGCACTTACCTCGGTCGAGAGTTCACCTTCACCGATGGTGTTGACCGCGCTGACCTGGTAATAGTATTTTTCACCGTTTGTCACATTGGTATCGGTATAACCGGTCTTGGTCCGATCGACCTTATTGATATAATCTGCCTCGCCACTACTTTCACCTCTATAGATATTGTATTCGATTATCTGCTTTCCGCCGTTGTCGGAGGGTGGCTCCCAGGCCAAATCAACGTACCCGTTACCGCTGGTTGCTTCTAGGTTACGCGGAGCAGATGGCGTGTCGAGGTCCGCTCGTGTTGTAAATGACCACTCGTACGGTATTCCTAGATGACCAGAAGAATCCTTGAAACCGCTTATGTTCAGAGTTATACTCTCCTGGTGACTCCAATCGTTGTGACTCCAAGTCATGGTATCATTTTCAACGTTAGTCGAGGACCATTCCCCTACATTCCAACCGCCCGGATCGGTTCCTTCTGTTTGATCCAATGTTGGAGTTACGCTGGTGTTCATCTCTTCACTGAACACCACTTTTACTTCTCGGTTAACAGAAATGTTGCTGGCGTCGTGCTCGGGAACGGTTGAAAGAACGTACGGTAGAGTTGCGCCCTTTGATCGAGTTCTGAAGGACCATTCGTACGGATCGCCCTGGTGTCCTTCTTCATCCTCGTATCCATACAAGTACATCGTGACCCTATCACTGTAATCCCAGTCGTCGTGTGACCAAATAGCTGTATCGTTTCCTATCGTTGTGGAACCCCATCCTTCGAAGGTCCATCCCCCCGGATCTGTACCCCCAGACTGTGTCAATGTGGGATTTACGTTCGTGTTCATCCTCTCATCGAATACAACCTTTATATTCTGGCTGATCGACACATTGCTATCCTTTGCGGTTGGTTCGGTAGAAAGGACTTCCGGAGTCGTGGTTTCGCTCGACCCGGTGGTAAATGACCATTCGTAGGGCTCGCCTTGATTCCCGTAGATGTCTTCATAGTCGTGGACATATAACGTAACCGTCTCTTCCGGGTTCCAGTCAGCGTGTGTCCATATCACGGTATCGTTTTCCACGTTCGTGTCGTACCATCCTTCAAAGGTCCAACCATCTGGATCCGTTCCGCCGCTCTGTATCAATTCTGGAGTTTTAGAGGTGTTCAGCCTCTTGTTGAAAATCACTTTGACTTTTTCAGACACCGAAACGTCGGTGGCGCCTTCCTCAGGGGTTGTTTCTTCCACCTCTGGCGGTGGAGGACTGATTGAGAGATCGTCGATGTTCCAACCCGAGTATCTGTTGGACCCGTCTGTCGGACCCATTCCAAAGCGTATCTGGAAATCTTCGTTATGGCTTGCGTAAGACGTTATATCATAACTTTTCAATACCCACTCGTCATCAGAGATTGAACCCCCTGGATTCTCCCATACCGTTCTCCAAGAATCCCCGTCGAAGGCTTCTATATATGCGTGATCGTAGGAGCTGCTTTCTACATTCAGCCATCTTTTGAACGTCAAGTTCAGATGATGGTAGTCCGAAAAATCTATGATCGGTGAAATCGCCCAACGAGTTTTCGACATGTCATTTTCATAGTCCCCGTCTTCGGTCAGATCGTAACCCAGTACATCCTCACCTGAAGATGCATTATCCGGATCGGGACTACCCGAACTGCCGCCTAAACCTTGAGGGCTATCTCTCTCCCATTCTCCTTCACTGATTTCCCATCCTTTATCACTTTCAAAATCGTCGAAAAATGGACCGACATAGGTCGCATTTGTGAAGAGGTTAGCCGAGTCATCGACGGAAGGATCATTCTGAGATGTTACGGTGAGAGATGCAACATCGGTTTCTCCTTCTGCATCTGAGGGGATATTCACTCCAACCGTTATGTTGTCAGTGGCCCCATTTTCTATACTGATGGACGAGATAGGATCGTTACCGTCGGCATCATATATCTGGATTGGCCATGAGTTGTTCGAGACCGTTAGGTCATAAGTGTCGTCTCGACCCCCTATATTCGTTATAGAGAAGTTGTATCTAACTTCGCCACCAACTCTACCCAAGTCTTCTCTCGTATCGGGCTCCATCACCATATCGTAGGCTGTTATAGTGGTGAACGACCACTCGTACGGGTCTCCACTATCGCCCTCTGCGTTCTCATAGTCAGAGATGTTCAGAGTGATTTCTGTTCTATAATCCCAGTCGCTGTGCGACCATTTAGCTGTGTCGTTCTCTTCGTATGTCTGGTTCCAGCCTTCGAAGGTCCAGCTACTCGTCCCTCCGATCTGGGTGATCGACGGGATCACATCGGTATTCATAGATTTTGAAAAAATGACTGTGACGTTGCGATCGACGGTTGTATCCGTACCGCCTTCAGGAGGCGTAGTAGATAGGATAGATACTCCCGGAGCGGGTTCCTCGTCCCCGAAATCATTCCATGATGGTTTTATTTCACTGTGTTTTACTGAGAAGATTAGATCGAACCACACTGGACAGGCATCCCAGCCCTTAGATTGGGTATATATTTTAGCTATTGAGTCATTAGTTTCAAAAGGCGTATCATCCCAGCTAGTAGATTCGTATCCTGGGGTATCCAACTTACAATCTGCAGTGTAGTTAGAGAAATCCATCTCGGTTATTTCACATTCTATCCATTGTTGAGTTGTGAGAACATCCTTATGTCGGTCCCCATTATTGAATACTGGATCTAGATCGTTATCACCATCCTCGGTTGCAAAACCCACCCTCGAGACTCGGGAACCGCTTTCGTTTTCCAGAATAATAGGGTGACCAGCTGTCCCCGATTTTGTTTCGTGACCCACATATGCAGAGCAGTGCACCTCGGAAAATCTTGTTTCATCGGGGAGAGGATAATATCCTATTGCCTGGGTGCTATCACTATCAGACCCATCACATTTTAGACTTGCATCACCATGATAGGATCGGGAAGTGTCAATGCCCCACTCATCTGCATCGTTTACTTCGACCCAACCTTCTGGATTTTCTCCATCGTTTTGACCTTCGAAATCCTCGAAAAACGGGAAGGTAGCGGTACCGTTACTCCGACTACTCGCCTCACTGTTATTATAGTATACATACATCGTGTTTTCGCCCGAAGTATTCACCCACGTCTCAGCATAGCTACCGTTGACTTTTTCTTCTATCCAGTATGGGCGAAGTGAAATCCCATCACCTGCTGTGAAGCGGAGATCGCTAAAATTATTGTTACAGTGTCCTTCCAAGCTTACATCGCCCCCTCCATCATAAGATACATTCAGCTTCATCTGGTACCCGCTCACTGGATTGGAGATGTCGAGCATTTTTCTGTAAGACCAAGAACTATTTAACCAGTCTGACAAGAGAGATCCGTCGTCGGCATGGTTTGATTCTTCGTCTGCTTTATCTCTCATAACGGTCGTATCCTTTTTCCCCGAAATCATAACTCCAAAACCGCTGATGAGGGCGCTGAGCAACAGAGCCGTTATGACCAAAATCGAAAGTAGCTTCATAGCTTTCACGATCCTATAATATCATCGATCGGATCTTAAATATATTAGTTATTTATTAATTTTTTGTTACAGGAGCTTTCATCGTGTTGTCTGCAAAAAATTCCCTACCGAAATTCTTAATAAGGCATAGACAGATGATAATGATGTTTGGTGTTGATAAAAGATGTCCAATCTGAAGGTGAAGGTGCCCAAAAAGGTGTTTAAGGAATTCCCTGAAGTCGATTGGGATAAGATAGCTGAGAGAGCGGTCATGGAGGAGTTTAGAAAGAGACTTTCTATTAAGATGTTAGACGAGCTTTTAAAAGATAGTGAACTGACCGATGAAGATATAGAACGTTTGAGCGAAAAGGTAGATAGTCAGGTAAGAAAAAAAATAGAAAAAGAGATATCGTCGTAAGGTTTTGATCAGATGAAGCTTGTCGTTGACGCTAACATATTGTTTTCATTTTTCTCGGAAAAATCTTTTACAAGATCATTTATCTTGAACCACCCTGAGATCGAATATTTCACTCCGGCTTATGTTTTTGATGAGTTGGAAAAACATGAAGAAACTATAAAAAAGAAAGCGGATATTGACGACAGGATTTACAGGCTGATAATTGATGAAGTGAGAGAATATGTTGAGGTGATCAGTGTAGAGTCACTAGAAACTTATTGGGAAAAAGCTGAGAACAGTTGTCCGGACCCTGATGACGTGCATTACTTTGCTTGTGCTTTGGCTGAGGATTGTCCTCTCTGGTCTAACGATGGAAAATTGAAAGAACAAGATACTGTAAAAGTGATAGACACGGAAGAGCTTGTAGAGTTATTTGAGGAGAAATGAAAGAGCTGACTTTTTCATGATTTGCCGTGTGATCGATAATTTTTTCATATCTAACGTTAAGTGAAAATATACTGTAAACTTAACGGTATTACGTCTATCGTTAAGTTTTTTATAATTTGACTTAACCCTATATTAACTACGGTGTGACTTTCATTTAGCGACTTCATTATTTAGTTGTAAACGTCTTTTGTGGATTCAATGGTCAATCCCTATTGTTTATTTTTGAACTTTACTATCTGTTTCGAACTCCTTTCTCATATCTATCAGAGAGTACAATTGTAGATATTCATTTTCTTTTGAATGTTTTTTTAAATCTTTGGTAAATCCAGACTTCGAAAATAAAATATATACTTCTTCTCTATCTTTGTTCTTCCATCTCACTTTTTTTGCCTTCTCTTTTAGATCATTAAGCAAACCGAAGTCTACTTTATTTTTCGACCACTTGCACTCGGCGAGTAATATTGTGTTCTCTTTGTCGTTCAAAGCCACGATATCGATCTCGTCTTCCTTGTACCACCATCGTCCTATCTCGAATTTTGGATATTTTAAGCTTGTCAATTCTCTACAGACATCTTCGAAAATGAACGATACATATCCGTCAAATAACTCCATTATATTGTTAAGTAGGACCTCTTCCTTGGTCTCTAGTTGGCTCTTATTGGGGAAGACAAAGTTGAACCAGAATTTAAAAAAGTTATCTTCTAGGTAATATCTCCCCTTTTTAGATTTCTTTTTCGTGATCGGAGTCCTTCTCTTTATCAGGTGCAAATTCCGTAGTACAGAAAGGTAGCTGGTCAGGTTATTTTTATCTATCCCTGTATCGTTTTGTATATCGGAGAACTTGGTATTTCCTTGAGAGACCGATCTTAGTATTGTATAATAATTCATAGGTTCTCTGAATTCCTCTCTCATCAAAAATTCCACTTCATTGTAAAGCACTGCTCCTTTGCTCAGGATATTGGTCCGTATGTTTTCTTTTACGGACTTTTTTTCTTCGAACTGTTCCAAAAAGTAGGGGATCCCTCCCAAGATCGAATATACCCCGATATTGTCCTCGAAGGAAAGATCGGGGAAAAAATTCATTGTGGATTTGAAATCGAAGGACTCTAATTTCCATTGCCCTGTTCTCCTACCGTAGAGCGGAGATTTTGGACTTAGAACGTTATCTTCCATCATCGAGATGGAGGATCCAGTCAGTATCAAAAAAAGATCGGAGTCTTTCAGTTCTTTGTCCCATAACCTCTGTATCTTAGAGGGGATCGACTTGTCCGCTTTTATTATATATGGGAATTCATCCAAAACAACGATCAGGTCCTTTTCCTTGAGATACCGGAGTATGGTCTCCCAACTGTGTGACAGATCCTTTATCAGTTCATCTTCCAACTGTTGATAGGCGATCTGATAAAACTCCTCCAATTGTTCTTTACTGTTCGACTCAGATGCTGTATAGTAGATATGAGGTCTATCCCTGCAGAATTTTTCTACCAGGGTGCTCTTGCCGACCCTCCTTCTACCGTAAAGGATAGCTAGGGACGGGCGTTTTTCATACTGTGATTCGAGAAAATCCAACTCCTCTTCCCGATCGATGAAGGACTGTGTTATCATGATTATAATAATTACGATTCTTATTTATAAGTGTTATCATGATTATCATAATGTGAAGTATCATATACCTTTACTTGCGATAGGAGTTCGATATCTTTGTATGAATCTGCATAATCTTACAACATTCCGAGATCATCTAATAGCCGGAGTTCTCAAGGGATATCACACCTCTTCCCTAAGCTTTAAATAAACTGGAAAAGGATAGAGTTATGGGGATCAAATTGCCCGA
>CAYWYD010000024.1:0-33714 GCA_964462425.1 uncultured Thermoplasmata archaeon | reverse complement strand
CAATTCTGGAAAGGGCTTTTTCTTTCATTCTCATCACACTTCCTCGGGTCCCTCCATTCACTTTCAAATGTTCAAGAGGTTAAGGGTGAAAAAAGGGAATGATGATTTTTTGATATACGGGTTAAACTTAATTAAGAAATCGGACATACTAGCTTGGAGCCAAAACCATGTCGAGAATACCATTTCAGCGCAAGCTGGAGGAGTTTATAGAGCGCGAAGCCCAAAGAAAAGACTTGACGGATTCGACGGTGAGCCATTATCGGACAGAGCTTGGATGTATGCGGGAATACTTCAAGGGAAGGAAGCCCTCAGCACTGTCTGTAGACGATATAAGAGAGTACACGGATCAGAGATACAAGAATCTAAAACCTTCTACTGTCCGAGGTTATTGGTCGAAGGTACGGAACTTTTTAAGATATTGCGGGAATACGTCTGTCGAAAAGATAGATGTCAAGGCCGGGGATACCCACGATCGAGACGTACACTGGTTATCGGAGTCGGAATCGGCAAAGGTACGAGAAATAGTGAAAGATATGGACGGGATGTACGAAATGCTGTTTCACCTCGGCCGAGATCTTGGGATGAGACGTATAGAAATGATGAGGTTGAAATGGAAAGATGTCAACCCACATCTGAAATCCATCAACATCCACGGAAAATACGACAAATGGAGGGTCCTGTATTTCACACCGATAACGAAAGAAATCTTGGAGAGATGGGAAGAGAAACGGAAAAAGATGCTAGAAGAAGCAAAGAAATACAACGAAGAAGCGGAGATGGAAACCGATCATGTTTTGATGTGGCAGAGATGGGGGAGTGTAGGGAATCCAGAAAAGACGACGATGGCGAGCCGCCTGGAGGATATAGAAGAGAAGAGCGGGGTGAAGATCTACGGTTTCCATACACTGAGAAGGACCTTCGCCCGCTTCAAGTTCAATCAGGGTGTGCCTCTCAAGACATTAAGGGATCTTCTCGGGCACGAGAACGTAGAAGTGACCGAGAGATATATAGGAATACAGCAGGACAAGAAAAGGGAAGCCTGCAATATGCCTGTCAGCCCTCAGAGAAGAACAGTACAAGAAAGAACCCCCTCTGGCGGGCGACTTGGAGCCAAAACCACGTCGACACCGGAAAATTCGTACCTTTCCGACAACCACCAGAGGAGGTAGCGGACGCGACGGGATTCGAACCCGTGCTGTCTGCCTTAGAAGGGCAGCGCCATGTCCAGGCTAGGCCACGCGCCCATTTTGTTGTGAAGGGTTTTTCATGTCCGGGCTATATTCAAAGGCATCCTTTGGTGGCTTTGAATGTAAGGGGAGGATGTACTTTTTCATCTTCCCCGCTATCTTCAAGGGCACTTTTTGGCCTTGGAGATAAGAGGGGGATGTCCTTTTTCATCTTCCTCGCAAGGCCACGCGCCCATACTGAAGATCGATCAAGCTGGTTACTCTCAATCTATAGCACGATAAGAGTTTTTCGATTCACTCCTCCTTTTCTTCTTCCTCCTCTTCACCTTCGATGATCTCTTTCTCTTCTTCTTCACCGATCACTTTGGACATCGCATTCAATCTATCTCCCTCTTTCAGTTCCATCACTTTCACGCCCATAGTGTTCCTGCCCTGTTTACTTATATCGTCCACTACAGTCCTGATAATCATTCCTTTTTTGCTGACTAGGATAATCTCCTGTCCTTGATCCTCCTCCACCTTTCGGGTGCAGAGCACTTTGCCGTTCCTTTCCCTTATATCCATCGTTATCACTCCCTTGGCTCCACGATTAGTTTTCCTGTATTTCTCCAGGTCACACCTTTTACCGTATCCCTTTTCAGTCAAGGTCAGTACAGTATCGTCCTCTTCCACCAAAGTCATACTGACGACCTCGTCGTCGTCTTCTAATCGAGCCCCTTTGACTCCCATGGTATACCGCCCGGTAGGTCTCACGTCTCCTTCATCGAATCTTACTGCCTGGCCGTTCTTCGTCGCCAGCATAACTTCCTTAGAACCGTCGGAGAGCTTCGTATCGACCAACTCGTCTCCGTCGCGCAGCTTGATCGCCCAGATCCCGGTTACTCTCGGATTACTGTATTCAGAAAGCTGAGTCCTCTTTATCTTTCCTTTCTTGGTCGAGAAAAGTAGATACTTGTCTTCGGGGAAGTCGCTGACAGGTATCAGATCTTCTATCTTCTCGTCATCGTCCAGGCGGGGCAGCATATTGACGATAGGCCTGCCTTTGGAGCGTCTACTCCCCTTCGGCAGTTTATAAGCCTTCAACCAGTAGACTCTCCCCTTGTTGGTAAAGAACAGCAGGTAATCGTGAGAGTTGGAGATGAAGAGATCCACAACATGATCTTCCTCTTTGGTATCCATACCTATCAGACCGACGCCGCCTCTCCTCTGTTTCCTGTAAGTCTCCACCGGTAATCTCTTGATATATCCTTTATGCGTGAGCGTGATAACGAGATCCTCTTCAGGGATGAGATCCTCGGTCTCGACGTCGACCGCTTCTTTGTTTATCTCCGTTCTTCTCTCGTCGCCGTACTTCTCTGCCATCTCATCCAGCTCGTCCTTTATTATCTCGAGTATCTTCTCCTCATCGCCGAGTATCTCCTTGTACCCCTTGATCTTCTCTTGTATCTCCTCGTACTCGTCCTGCAGTTTTTCTCTTTCCAACCCGGTCAATCTTCTCAACCGCATGTTGAGGATCGCGGTAGCCTGTTTATCGCTCAGCAAAAACTCCGAGGTCAACTTGGCTTTAGCTTCCGAATCCTCTTCCGAGGAACGGATTATCTTTATCACTTTATCCAGGTTGTCTAACGCTGTAAGCAACCCCTCGAGTATATGAGCTCTATCTTCTGCTTTATCTAGATCATATTTCGTCCTGCGTGTTATCACGTCGACCCTGTGATCGATATAATGCTGCAGAGTTTCTTTCAGATCCAGGATCTCAGGTTCGTCATCCACCAGAGCGAGATTTATGACGCCGAAGGTGACTTCCATCTGGGTGTGCTTGAACAATTTGTTCAGCGCGACCTCCGGGATCACACCTCTCTTCAGATCGATAACGACTCTCACACCTTCTCGATCCGACTCGTCTCTGAGATTGGATATCTCGGATATCACGTCGTCCTTGACTAACTTTGCGATGCTCTCTACAAGCTTAGCTTTGTTGACCTGATAGGGCATCTCGGTGAGTATTATCCTGCTTCGATTCCCTCCTAAATCTTTGATCTTGGTTTTAGCCCTGATCTTTATCTTACCTCTTCCCTCTTTATAAGCGTTGTAAACCCCGTTATAGCCATGTATTATCCCGCCGGTAGGAAAGTCCGGTGCCGGTAATTCCTCCATCAGATCCATTATCTCGGCATCGGGTTCGTCGATGAGTAACTTTATAGCCTCAACGAGTTCGTTCAAGTTGTGAGGAGGTATGTTCGTCGACATCCCCACAGCTATGCCGCTAGCGCCGTTCAGCAGTAGATTGGGGAGCTTCGCCGGTAGGACTTCCGGTTCCTCTAAGGTGCCGTCATAATTATCTCTGAATTCGACGGTATTTTTTTCAAGGTCCTCCATCATCTCTTCCGCTATTTTCTCTAAACGTGCTTCGGTGTATCTCATGGCGGCGGGCTCGTCGCCGTCCAAGGAACCGAAATTACCTTGACCATCAACTAGAGGATAGCGCAAAGAAAAGTCCTGGGACATCCTAACTAGAGCGTCATAGACGGCCTGATCGCCGTGGGGGTGGTACTTACCTAAAACGTCACCGACCACTCTCGCAGACTTTTTATGGGACTTATCCGAACTCAAACCCTCCTGCTTCATGGAATAAAGTATTCTCCTGTGAACTGGTTTCAAACCATCCTTCACATCGGGTAAAGCCCTCCCTACGATCACGCTCATCGCATAATTGATATAGGAATCTTCCATCTCCTCTTCTAGATGTTTGGTATAAACCTCGTCGGCCATCTTAGCTTCCTCTGCAGATCCTTCCATATCTATCACATCACACGTCTATGTTGGTCGCGGCTTTAGCGTTCTGCTGGATGAACTCCCTTCTCGGAGCGACTTCTTTGCCCATCAGAAGATTGAACAGATCGTCGGCTCGTTCTGCATCCTCTATCGAGACTTGAGCTAAAATCCGGTTCTCCGGATTCATAGTGGTCTCCCAGAGTTCCTTGGGATTCATCTCGCCCAGTCCTTTGTATCTCTGTATACTCACTTTTTTACCCCAATCGTCCAATATCTCCTGTTTCTCGGCATCGCTGTAAGCGTGGCGGACGCCGCCTCCTTTCTTGATCTTGTACAGAGGAGGCTGAGCCATGTAGAGGTATCCTCTCTCTATCAGAGGCTTCATGTACCTGTAGAAGAAAGTGAAAAGAAGCGTTCTAATGTGGGCCCCATCCACATCGGCGTCGGTCATTATTATGATCTTATGATACCTACACTCGTCCGGATCGAATTCGTCCCCGACACCTGCACCGATAGCCGATATTATCGACCTTATCTCCTTATTTTCCAGCATCTTGTTCAATCTCGCCTTCTCAACGTTTATTATCTTACCTCTCAGCGGTAATATGGCCTGAAAATCTCTATCTCTTCCCTGTTTAGCCGAGCCTCCAGCGGAATCTCCCTCGACTATGTAAAGCTCGGATTTCGCCGGGTCTGGATTGGCACAATCTGCCAGCTTACCAGGTAGATCTACACTGCCTAAAAGGCCTTTCCTCCTGGTCAGCTCCTTCGCCTTTTTGGCTGCCTGTCTCGCTTTGGCCGCGGTCACCGCCTTCTCGATCATCACTTCTGAGACCTTTGGGTTCTCCTCTAGGAAGGTCATCAATTCACTGCTAACTATGGATTGAACTATACCTCTCATCTCGCTGTTTCCCAATTTCGTTTTCGTCTGACCCTCGAACTGCGGCTCCGGAAGTTTAACGTTTATCACCGCCGTAAGACCTTCCCTGTAATCATCACCCCGGATCTGTACGTCTTCGGTGAGATCGTTCTCCTCGGCGTAGTTGTTGAGAGTCCTGGTTAACGCAGCCCTGAACCCGCTCAGATGGGTACCGCCTTCCTTGGTATTTATGTTGTTAGCAAAAGCTAGGATCTCTTTAGAATACGATTCCGTCCTGTGCTGCATCGCTACCTCGACGTGAACCCCATCTTCTCTTTTTTTGAAGTAGATCGGTTCGGGATAAAGTTTCTCTTTATCTTCGTTGAGATAATTGACAAACTCGACTATACCGCCCTCGTAGTGGAAAACTTCCTCTTTCTCCTCCTCTTCATCATCTTCGATCCTTTCATCTTTGAATACTATCTTCAAGCCCTTGTTCAAGAAAGCCAATTCTCTCATACGCTCCTTCAAGCTCTTGTAATCGAATTCAGTGGTCTCAAATATATCGGGATCCGGCATGAACCTCGTGGTGGTTCCACTGGTCCCGCCGTCCTCTCCTATCTTTTCCACCTCGCTCACCGGATCTCCTCTCTTGTATCTCTGCCTGTATACTTCCCCATCTCTTTTCACTTTCACTTCCAGCCATTCGGAAAGAGCGTTGACCACGGAGACACCGACTCCGTGTAGCCCTCCCGAGACCTTGTAACTCTTCCTGTCGAACTTACCCCCTGCATGAAGTTTTGTCATCACGATCTCCACGCCGGAAGCGTCATGCTGCGGGTGCTCGCTGACAGGTATACCTCTCCCGTTGTCGGACACCTCTACGCTCCCGTCGGATTTGATAGTCACCTCGATCTTATCGCAGTAGCCTTCCATGGCCTCGTCGATGCTGTTATCGATAACCTCATAGACTAGATGATGGAGACCGTTTTCATCGGTACTCCCGATATACATGCTGGGGCGTTTCCTAACAGCCTTGAGGCCTTCAAGAACCTTTATCTTGTCAGAATCGTAGATGTCTTTTTTATCTAAATCTGATTCATCTGCCATCTTTTTGACCTACCTTTAAATCCATATATGTCTCTCACGAACTGTTTTGAAAGGAACTATTTTTCCTGATTTTCCAACTCGATTTTTGCGGATTTAGAGTGCATCCCTCCGACTTTTAAAACAAGTCTTTAGGGACACTATTATCACATGGTTTGGGGCTATATTAATCTTTCCACCCCTGGGTATAAAAAGGATTAAAAGGGATTTTAAGTCCCTAGAAACGGCGTAAATTTATTACTTATATCATCTCCTTGATAGCCTCATCTACCTGTTTTTGATAGAGATGATCAAAGAGAAGGCCCGCACCTATAAGAGGGAAGGTCAACCATGTCAGAAACGGTACGTCGAACAAGAACCCGAGTCCCAACAGGAGAGCGGCCGATCCAGCCATCAAATAAGGTACCCATCTTTCTAGCCCAGAAGAAAGAGCTACTTTCTTCATTCGTTTCTCACAAATAGGGCATTCCCTTTTTTTACTCGATATCTCTTTGCATTCAGTACAGATGTATCGCTCAGTCATGCTCTCCTCAAGACCGTTCATCTACCTCTCTTTTCTAATGTTTTTAGTTCCTTCTTTTTCGCCTTTGAAGATGATTTATCTCCTTTCTTGATAACCAAAACCGCCAAAATTATAACAGTGATCGCCCCGAGAGCTACAGAAAATCCGAGAGAAGGGCTCTTTCCTCCAAGCGCATCTATTATCACTTCGCCGGAACTCTTACCAGAGAACGACCCGGTTTTATCCTCCTCAAGCTCTTCGTGTTCGATGGCGTACTCAAATTCGACCTCGTCTGGAGAAGAAATCAACTCTACAGTGAAATTGTAAAGGCCGTTCTCCCCTCCCTGGATGGATCTTTCTTCACCGTTCACCAACAAGGTGACTGTTAGGTCATCAATAAATTCTCCTTTCACGTCTTTAATCGGACCGACAGTTATAGTATATTCCTCAGGTAGGTCGATAATAAAACTAACACTTTCCGTTCGAGCGTTTCCCGCATTATCCCATGCCCGGACCTCAGCGGTGTACTCACCATCTTGTAGACCCGTGAATACGTGACTCCCGGAGCCTCCCACATCGATCCACTCATCTCCTTCTAAACGTACCTCATAACGATCCATACCGGCGATCTCATCGCTCGACTCCCAGCGAATTTCGATATCACTAGTATGGATAACTTCGTCCTCAGTTGGAGTCATTATCCGTACATCTGGGGAGGTACTATCCACCTTGATGTTAGTACTGTCGATAACACCATTTCCAAATTCATTGATCGCTTTAACCTCAACGTTATGTTCCCCATCTCCGACATGATCAAACGTGTAAGAAGTATCCTCTCCAACATCTATCCACGAACCTTCATCGATCCGGGTTTCATAATGGTCTATTTCTGTTCCTACGCCTTCACCTTCCCATGATATAGTTATCGATTCTTCGCCGATCAGTTCTCCTTCCCCGGGCTCTAATATATCTACGACCGGGGGCACGGTATTCACGGTAAAAGTCACATCCTCTATACCGCTGTTCCCGACCTGATCGAGAGCTCTTACCTCTACTGTATATTCTCCGTCCTCAAGACCTGTGAATTCGTAATCAAGAGAAGGTCCTAGATTCCTCCAACTCTTTCCTTTTATTCTGACCTCGAAGTAATTTATACCGGCTATCGCGTCGCTAGCTTCCCACTCAACTTTCACCGAATCCTCTCCAACTTTTTCACCTTCTTCCGGGCTTATGATCTGTAAATCTGGAGGTGTAGTATCCACCAAGAATGATGTGTTATCGAGGTCCTCATTACCCGCTCTGTCTACAGCCCTTAATTTTATACTGTGTTCTCCATCGGTTAGATTGGTCAATTCGTATCGTTCCTCGCTCCCTTCGTACTCTAGTTCTCCATCGAGTATCAACTCATAAAAATCGATGCCGCTGACTTCGTCGCTCCCGTCCCATTCTACCGTCACATTCTCCGTTGCCAATATTTTTTCTTTCTCTGGAGAGGTTAGGTGCACATCTGGAGAGGTTATATCGATAAAAAAGGACGCCCGATTGGTGAAAGTATTCCCGTCCTCATCGGTAACTGTTACGTAAAAATTATGATGACCTTCTTCCAAATCCGGGAGATCATAACTATTCTCCTCTCCCATATCTATCCAGCCCTCATCATCCCATTTTATCTCATATTCCAAGTGATCTGCGAAACGATAGATACCGGTCCATCTTGCCGTCAAATCTGTTTCCGGTACAGCGGATCCATCTAGAGGATGTTCTATCCTCACGTGAGGTGTAGGGACTGGTTCACTAAGAGGATATTCGTCGGTGAAATTCTCGCCATATGGTTCGTCAACGATCCCGTCACTACCGGGGACGTCCTGATCCGGTCCGTGGTATTTATCATTCCCTTCATGATCGGACCAGTAGTTACCTCCAGAGGGATAACCGTTATCCCACTGGTTAGAACCCAGATCCATCGCATTCGCCAGAGTGTTTCCCATGAAATTATTGTGATATATCTCGTTATCGTTAGACAGCAGCGGCAAAAGGCCTACAAGATTTTCTTTATACTCGTTGCGATAGATAAGATTATTTGATGAGCTCTGTAAGTCCATACCCTGTACACCACCGCTTAAAGTGTTGTTCCGGATGGTATTATTGTCTGAAAATCCCAGTTCGATCCCCACCGAGGCTTCTGTCAACTCCTGCTCTTCTATCGTTACATTAGTACAGTTACCAAGCAGCACTTGGCCAGAGTTCTCGGGAACTCTTCCACCCTCTCTATTTTTCCAGTAACGTACAGGTTCACCATTTACAGTATTGGTCTCCGTGATGGTGTGAGAGTTCCAATGCGAGACACCTCCTAAAGGAAGACCTAATACCTCGGGGAAACCTAATATCATGATACCTCCATCTTTCATGATATTGTTATCGAGGTGATTGTCCTCTGTAAGGATGAGTGCGATGCTGTAAGGATTCAAATTAAGCATGTTTTGACTGTTCCAGATCACGTTATCGGTTATCGTGTTACTCTGAGGAGATATGGGGAAAAGTCCGCTATGGTAAGGCGTCGGAAGATCGATCTGATCCAATATGAGTTCTAGAGGTAATCCTACATAGATACCAAAAAAGCACTCTGAGATATTGTTAGAACGGATAATGTTATTATTTGAGAAGGAACCAACGTAGATACCATAATCGAACTCAAAATTGAGGCCGGTCGGAACACCGGATATTTTATTGCCCACCACCCGGTTCTCACTAGACCCAGAGAAAGAAAGGAGGTCGGTATCGAGAGATATCCCTCTTGCTTCGTTATCCTTTACAACGTTTTCGACTATCTCGTTATTGTTAGACTGCCAGATCTGTACACCTATTTTGTTCCTTTCTACAATATTTTTTTCGATCACATTGTCATTAGAACCGGTGAGGTTCATGCCAGTTTCTGCGTTGTCAGAAGCGTTATTCTTGGATATTGTATTGCTTGAGCTAGAAACCAAATATATGCCCTGATAATTCCCGAAAACCGTGTTGTTCTCTAGATGACCGTTTCTGGTATTCTGTAGATATACCCCGCTGTTCTCTGAGGATTCTATATCGCCACCGCTAGCATTGTATATGTAGCAATCCTTCACCACGAAGTGATCCGTCACATTGTTCATATAGATACCATAACCGGTCCCACTTCCATCGATCTCGTACTCTTCGATAGTGTAAGGTTCGTCTTCCGTACCATTTCCAGACCAGTTGTTATCTTCTGCCTGTTCGGCGAAGTCTTCGTTAGAATTTATCCAAATAGGATCCCGCTTTTGTATCTGCCTTGGGATCGTGAGGTCATTCTCATCAGAACCACCATCTTGATCAAAAGAATCCTCTTTAGACTCTCTCACTTCTTCCGCTCTTTCCTTTATCGCTCCGTATTGTCTCCTCAGAGCTTCTATTTGCTGAGAAGCAACTTCATGATCATCATCCATTTCAATACTTTCAGAAAAACTATCGCCGGATCCAGAAAAAGCGTGTGCCGCTGCAGAAAAATTGCTTATTAACAGAACGGTTACCAGAACGAAAACATATGGTTTTAATACCGATCTCATTATATCCCTTCCAATTTGAGGGTCTCTAATTTGATATTATATGTAGGTATATTAAAGCTTCGGATTAGAAGAAAAAGGAAATATTTTTATTGGTCAGCATAATCGGTTAATACGGTGCTCAGATGAAGGAAAGAAGGATTTCTGATCATCCAGTTCTAGATTTCGATAGAGGTGAGGAGTTCTATTTCGATTTTGAAGGTGAAAAGGTCAAAGCCTACAAAGGAGAAACTATAGCTTCAGCACTTTACGCCGCCGGCCTCAGAAAATTCACGGAGAGCAAGAAGTTAGAACGACCTAGAGGATTCTTCTGCGCCATAGGTAAATGTTCGTCCTGTATCATGTCGGTCGATGGAAGGCCTCATGTCAGGACGTGCGTCACTCAAGCAGAAGAAGGTATGAAAGTGGAAAGGCACGGTTCTAAACCGAAATTTCCGGATGTAGATATAGGCAAAGGTAAAGAAAGGAGGGAGAAAGAAATCGAGATAGCTGTCCTCGGAGGCGGACCCGCGGGTCTTATGGCCTCTATAGTTTCTGCAAGGAACGGAGCCGATGTTCATCTCTTCGACGAAGGTGACGATTTAGGAGGACAATTGGTAAAACAGACCCACCAGTTCTTCGGCAGCCACGAGGAGGATGCGGGAACGAGGGGTATAGAGATAGGTAAAGAACTGGTCGAAGAGGCGAGGGATGTAGGTGTTAAGATTCACACAAAAACGAAAGTTTTGGGCTATTACGAAGAGAAGAAGATAACCGTCGAAGAGGAAGGGCGTTTGACCATTTATGATACTGACGGCATAGTTTACGCTGGTGGAGCTATCGAGAACTACCTCTCATTCGAGAACAACGATCTCCCGGGCGTTTACGGGGGAGGTGGAGTACAGACGCTCATGAACGAAGAAGGTATCGTTCCTGGAGAAAAGGTACTTATGGTCGGTTCTGGAAATGTCGGTCTGATAGTCAGTTATCAGTTACTTCAAGCCGGAGTCGACGTCGTAGAGGTGATAGAAGCTTTACCGGAGATAGGCGGTTACCAGGTCCACGCATCCAAGATAAGGAGAGCCGGAGTGCCTATCAACACGGCCCACACGATCAAAAAGGCGGTAGGTGAAGAAAAAGTCGAAGGCGCCGTGGTTCAGGAGATCGACGAAAATTGGGAAACCGTAGAAGGAACTGAAAGGGAAGTAGAATGCGACGTGATCTGTTTAGCTGTCGGTTTGAGTCCCGACACCGGGTTTCTCAGGCAGGCGGACTGCGAGATGGAGTACATCGGAGAACTAGGCGGTCACGTGCCGTTAAGGACTGAAGACATGATGACGACGAGAAGAGGGATCTACGTTGCGGGAGACGCCGCCGGGATCGAAGAGGCGACTGTCGCGGCCTTGGAAGGTAAGATCGCCGGCGCCGCATTGTTCGAAGAGTTGAGAGAAGAAACGGAAGATACTAGGAAGTCTAAAGAAGAAGCTAAAGAAGGACTCGAACAGATGAGAAAAGGCCCTTACGGAGAGGTGCCCAGACAGGGGGTTAAAAGTTGTACAGTGGACGAGGAGGTGTGCGGATGATTACAAAGGAGGTGAACTGCGGATGAGCGATTATGAAAGCACCGGCGTGGTCAGAAAAGACGATCTTCAGATACCTGACGACGAAAGACTCGAAGAAGGTCCTGTAGTGGTTATGGAGTGCGTGGAGAACATTCCCTGCGATCCCTGTGTCGCTGCCTGCTCCTTCGGAGCGGTGGAGATGGACGAGATCACTGATACGCCGGACGTGGATTTTGATACCTGCACGGGCTGTGCCTTCTGCGTGACCGAGTGCCCCGGTCTAGCTATCTTCGTCATCGACTGCAGTTACAGCGAAGAGAAGTGTAAGGTTACGGTGCCTTACGAGTATCTGCCCGTTCCAGATGAAGGCGAAGAAGTCATGGCATTAGATAAGAAAGGTGAAAAAGTCGAAAAAGCGGAAGTCACCAGTGTAAGAAAATCCGGAAAGACCTACGCAGTGACTGTAGAAGTGAGTAAAGATAACGTTTGGGACGTGAGAGGGTTCGAGGTGATAGAATGACCACCGTGGTCTGCAGATGTGAAGATATCACTGAAGAAGATATAGTCGAAGCGATAGAGGAAGGTTACGATGAACTTGAAAAATTGAAGAGGCATTTAAGGCTCGGAATGGGGCCATGCCAGGGTAAAACATGTATGCTTTTAACGAGAAGGATATTGAGTAGAGAAACGGGCAAAAGCGTTGAAGAGATGGACGATCCAACTTCAAGACCGCCTTCGCAGCCCGTTTCGTTCAGCCTTTTAGCTTCTCCCGAGGAGGTTGAAGGCAATGAGTGAAGAGTACGAAGCGGTGATAGTAGGCGGAGGCGTGAACGGTCTCGGCACCGCTTACCATCTCGGGAAGAAAGGTTTTACGGATGTTGCTGTCGTGGATAAGTCTTACCTTGGCTACGGAGCCAGCGGCAGGAACGGAGGTGGCATAAGACAGCAGTGGACCTCCGAAGAGAATATCAAACTGGCTAGAGAAAGCAGGAAGATGTTCGAGGATCTGAATGAAGAGTTGGAAGAAGATCTCGAATTCTACCAAGGTGGTTATTTAGTTCTATCTTTTGATGAAGAAGAAGCCGAGGAGCTCAGGGAGAACGTCAAACTCCAGAACGAGTTGGGCGTAGAGAGCGAATTTTTGAGTCCTGAAGAGGCGAAAGAGATCGTACCGGAGTTAAACATTTCAGATGTTGTAGCCGCCACCTTCAATCAGAGCGACGGCACTATCTACCCGTTCAAAGTCATCCACGGCTACGCCAACAGGGTCAGAGAGATGGGCATCGACGTGAAAGAGCATACCGAAGTTCAAGATATCGAAACCGAAGGTGACGAGATAAAAAGGGTGAAGACCGATGAGGGGGAAATAAAAACAGATACGGTAGTCAATGCGGCCGGAGGATGGTCTTCGCAAATCGCGGAGATGGCCGGGGCCGAGATTCCTAATGTACCGGTAAGACACGAGATCATGGTAACTGAACCCTACCAGCGTTTCTTAGACCCTATGGTCATCTCATTCTCCCACGGTATATACTTCAGCCAGAGTGAACACGGGAACATCGTGGGCGGGATAGGTAACCCCGATGAAGAACCGGGTGTCAATCAGAAAGGAAGTCTATGGTTTTTGAAGAAATTTTCAGACACCCTTTTAGATTTCATACCCAGGTTCAGCGGCGTCAACATGATAAGGCAGTGGGCCGGTCTTTACGACACCACGCCGGACGCCCAGCCGATCTTAGGGTCAGTTCAAGAAGTCGAGCGCTTCTACCAGGTCAACGGATTCAGCGGACATGGATTCATGGTTTCCCCTATGGTGGATAAGGTCACCGCGGAACTGGTGATGGGTGAAAAGCCCTCGATAGATATCGAAAGGCTGAATGTTGAGCGGTTCGAAGATATGGACATAGAAGAAGAGGGCGGCGTGGTCGGTTAAGAAGATGTGGGAAGCATTAGCTCTCCTCGGAGCGACTGTTGTGATCTCTCTTAGTGGAGTCATGATGCCCGGGCCGGTCACCGCCGGGGCGATCGCAAAGGGAGCAGAAAATAAGAAAGCCGGAATCAGGATCGCACTCGGTCACGCCCTGGTCGAGTTCCCGATCATCGCACTCGTAGCGGTAGGTTTGACGTTCATAGCGACGTGGGAGGCTAAAGCGGTTATCGGTGTGGTCGGCGGTATTTTACTCATTTACTTGGGTATCCAACTGTTCAAACCTGTAGATGAAGAGGAGAAAAGGTTTCCATACAAGCCGACCATGGTCGGAGTGGTAACCAGTGCCGCGAACCCTTACTTCTTCATCTGGTGGGCCACAGTCGGGGCGGCTTTGATTACAAGGGCTCTCGAGTACGGCGTTCTTTTTTTGGTAGTATTCGCGGTCGTTCACTGGTCCTGCGATCTGATGTGGGATTCGTTCCTGACCTTTTCTTCACACGGCACTCTAGATTACTGGCACAAACACAGGAGGAAGGTCTTCGCCGCCTGCGGCGGAATCATGCTGATATTCGGTGTTTGGTTCATCGTCTCTCCGTTCATTTAGC
Source organism: uncultured Thermoplasmata archaeon (assembly GCA_964462425.1). Taxonomy (GTDB): domain Archaea; phylum Thermoplasmatota; class Thermoplasmata; order Halarchaeoplasmatales; family Halarchaeoplasmataceae; genus Natronoplasma. The sequence goes on along the minus strand of CAYWYD010000024.1, from coordinate 19,630 downwards.
CCTTTTTTTATGTGTCTCTATGTCCAAGATCTCGATCAATTTGAGTAGTCTAGCCCTTATCGTTCTGAAGACCAAGTTGGATATGAGAAGTACACCGGCTAGGCCGATGAGATAGTAAAGACCGGACTGCACTTCTAAATATATGGTTATGATATTCAGGAGATTGAAAAATAGATGGATGGAGACCCCGGCAAAGAAGTACATGACCAAGTGGGTATAATCGAATTCGACGAGGGCTTTAGAAACTCCATAACCCGCGGCGGCCGTGGAACTGCCGTGAAGGAGGATAGTGGAGACAGTGGCCATTATGAGAAAAAGGATTGTAGGGACTTCGTAACCAGCGATCATCTCGGACTGCCAGGTGAAGGCCGTGTAAAAGTAGGCTATATTGGCGAATCCACCGAAACCAAGACCTAGGATAGCTCCGTGTATAAGACCGTCCTCAACCTCGTCCAGCTCTTTTTTTACTAGAAGTAGGCCTACGGCCTTCAGGGCCTCACCCAAAATCGGGAAAAATACGACTATGATTAATACGTTAGAGAAGGAACGGAAGAACTGGAAGTACTCGTGCTCCCTTTCTATCTGGCCATAGATGAGGAAAGAGACGATTAAGAAGATGCCCGCCGCGATCCCACCCCACAGATAGGCCAGACCGACGTATCTCCACGGCTCTTTCTTATATTCCTCTATATTCCGTATGTACATCGAATAGGCTAAAGACGGGAGTAGGGAAACTGCTAAAACGATCATCCATTTTAGCGGGAAATCCATTGAATGATAATCCAAGTACGGGTATTTAATTCCCATCGAAGATCGTTAGAAGATCCGTGTGAGTAGCAGAACTTTTCAGTCCATCGAGTACATCATCTCTCCTTAAGTAGGGATTTCCAAGGCCCCTAAGGCCAGATCGTAAGAGACTCATTTGTTGTGATACTTTCTTCTGCGATGAACGCATCATGAGTTAAACAGCCGAAAATCAGTACGATAGTTACGGCAGCGATACCTATAAGTCCGTCGGTTCCAAGGATCAGTTCACCAGCGCCAGTGAGGGTTCCGCCGGCTAATGGTGCTAGAGAATTAAAAGAGCCGTGGAGAAAAGTCGGAGCAAGTACATTTCTGCTTCGAGCGGTGAAGTAGGTGAAGACATGTGAAAAAGATATGGTGAAAACTAGCATAATCATCAGCCCCTGAACCGGATTACCCGGAAAATAATATCCCCATAATATCAAAGGTGCATGCCAAATTCCCCATATAACTCCGATCCCCAATGAAGCTTTCCAAAACCCTAAGGATGAAAATTCATCCAATAAAATAGCTCGCCAACCGAATTCTTCTCCAAAAGCTGCCAGAGCGTTTATCGTCAGTCCGGCAATCAGTAGTTGAACTATAGATATCAACATGTCTTGCATATCGGCGTGGAATATCACGTTGGGTAAAAGCATACCGATCCCGAGCATGATGAACAGGATACCTAAAGGTGTGAGCCATGCTAGCAGGATCCAGCGCTTGTTGAATTTTGATCCTGAAAATCCAAAATATTTTTTGAGTTGAGTAAGGAATCTTTCCTCCGTCCAGAAACGCAGAATAATGAACCCAGAAATCGCGGGTCCCCACATGAAAAGAAGAACCGATATAGAGCCGCCTAGAGAATCGAGACCGATCTCTAAAATATGTAATAAAAGTGCGATTATCCACGAAATCGTGAAAGCCAAGAAAAGGAAAGCACCAACTTTCTGTACATTAATCTTTTTATTCATGTCGGATCTTATAAAATTCTTAGTATTTATGGCTTTCTAATGACTATCAAGCCGGCCTAAGAGTCCACCTTAATTCGAATCAGTTAAAAATGTGTTCAATCGAAAAGAAAACCTATTAAATGACCTCTCAATTCGGAGATGTGGTCGCATGGTTACTGCGGAAGTTAAGATAGAACTGAAAGAAGGCGTCGCCGATCCAGAAGGTATGAACACGGAAAAAACGTTGAAACTCCTCGGCTGGGACGTCGAGAAGGTCGAAACTGGAAAGCTGTTCGAGATAGATTTAGGAGAAGGAATACCGAAAGAAAAAGCTGAAGAAGAAGTAGAGGAGATGTGCAGGAAGCTACTAGCGAATCCGGTCATCCAGACCTACGATATAGAGATAACAGATTAGAGGGATATGATGGAGCATTACATAGAACGGGACGTTCCTTTCGAACTTCACGAAGTCAACGTCCTAGGCGCAGAAGAGGAAGACCTAGAAGAGATCAGTCGGGAGAGCGGTGTAGGGCTGAGTGTCGACGAGATGAAGATGGTGAAGGATCACTTCAAAGAGATAGGTAGGAATCCTACGGATCTCGAGTTGGAGGCGATAGGACAGGCGTGGTCAGAGCACTGCTGTTACAAATCCTCTAAACCGATATTGAAAGACACCGTCTTCGATATAGAGGCGCCTCAGAACATCTATGTTGTTGAAGAAGATGCTGGAGTCGTAGAGTTCGACGACGACCACGCTTATGTTGTCGCGTTGGAGAGTCACAATCACCCCTCCGCCATAGAACCTTATGGAGGTGCAGCCACCGGGATAGGCGGGATAGTGAGAGACGTAGCATGCATGGGCGCTCAACCTTTAGCCTTCGTGGATCCGCTGTTCTTCGGGCCTTTGGATATAGATTATGATGACCTTCCTTCCGGGACCAAGCACCCGAGATATCTGTTTGACGGTGTAGTTCACGGCATAAGCGATTATGGAAACAGGCTGGGGATTCCAACTATTGCGGGGATGGTGTATTTCGACGACTGTTATACATCTAACTGCCTGGTCAACGTCGGCTGCGTCGGCATAGCGAAAAAAGATGAGCTTATACGCAGCAGGGTCAAGGAACCCGGCGACGTGTTCATCATGGCGGGAGGAAAGACCGGGAGAGACGGTATCCACGGAGTGACTTTCGCTTCCGACGAACTGCATGAAGATTCTGAAGAAGAAGATATAGGGGCGGTGCAGGTCGGCGACCCTATAACCAAAGAGCCTCTGATACATACGAGCCTGGAATTGAACAGGAAAGGTTTACTTCAAGGTATGAAGGACTTCGGCGGTGGAGGGTTGTCCTGTGTCGCCGGAGAGATGGGTCTCGACGCCGGTTACGGTGCGGAGGTAGAGCTGGACAAGGTTCCGCTCAAAGAAGAAGACATGGCTCCCTGGGAGATCTGGGTCTCTGAAAGCCAGGAAAGGATGATGTACGCCGTCAAAGAGGAAGACGTTGAAGAAGTTATGAATATATGCGAAAAATGGGACGTAGAGGCGACAAGGATAGGAAAGGTCATCGACGAGAAAAGGATGAGGGTTTACTACGAAGATGAGAAGATAATGGATTTAGACCTGGAATTCCAGACGGGAGGCCCGACTTACTGCAGGCCGACGGAATCCGTAGAGCATGTAAGAAAGCTAGAGGAGAAAGAGCCGGAGGAAACGGAAGATTGTGGAGATGTTCTTCTTAACCTACTTCAAAGAGATAACATAAACAGCAAAGAGTGGGTTATCAGGCAGTACGATCACGAGGTCAGAGAGAATACTGTTCTTAAGCCCCTGCAAGGAGTGTTGGGAAAGCAGGGTCCAGGGGATGCTTCTCTGATCAAACCTCTCGAAGATTCGTTCAAAGGTATCGCGATCTCGACCGACGTGATTCCAAAGTTGACCGCTTTAGATCCTAAAGCCGGTGCTATGAGCGTTCTCGACGAAGCCGTCCGCAACCTTGTAGCTGTGGGAGCCGAACCGCATTCCTTCGCAGACTGTCTAAATTTCGGTAATCCTGAAAAGCCGGAAAGGTTGGGAGATTTTGAAAGGGTAGCAGAAGGTCTAGAAGCGGTCGCGAGGCCTATGGGTATACCGTTCGTTTCGGGGAACGTCAGTTTCTACAACGAAACGCAAGAGGGACCAGTCAAACCAACGCCTTCCATACTGGCCAGCGGTCTGATAGATGACGTGAGAGAAGCTGTGACTATGGACCTGAAAGAGGAAGGCAATGCACTTTACCTAGTTGGGGAGACGAAAGAAGAGATGGGCGGTTCCGAGTACTACCAGATGAAAGAATGCTCGAGCAGGGATGTACCTCAGGTCGACGTTGACGTTCTACAGAAGAGCAAGGACGAGATGTTGAATGCTCACTCTAAAGGACTGATACGCAGCTGTCACGATGTCTCTTTAGGCGGTTTCGGTGTGGCTCTAGCTGAGATGTGTTTGGCCGGTGATTTTGGTGTAAGAGTGGAGATAGAGACTGAACTGAGACCGGATAAATTCCTCTTCTCCGAGAGCAACACGAGATGGATCGTTGAGGTGGAGGAGGAAAATATCGAAGAATTCGAGAAGAACTTCTCGGTATCGGTTCAGAGGATAGGATCCGTCTCCGAAGAAAAAGGTAGAGTCAAAGTCGAAATGAACGGAGAAAAGAAGATAGACCTGAGTCTAGATGAGATAAGAACCTCTTGGAAGGAAACTCTCGGGAAGAAGATGGGGTAAGTCAGTACCTCTCTTCCCTTGGTAGAGCCGACGCGTCGACTCCAGTATGAAGAGTGTGCCTGGGCCTGACCCTGCACATCTGAAGATCTCTCGTCTTATCATCCAGTATCATCGTGAGTCCTCTTTTGAACTGCATCTTACCGACCATCTCGTCCAGACCCTTTTTCATGTAGGACTGTTTGGCCAGCTTTAACGCATCTAGATCATCCTTCGAAGTCATATTGTGAGCTATGATCATATCAGACTGCCTTATCGCGCTGTTGTGCAGGGCGGAAGGTTCCTGCGTGGCGAGGATCAGTGAAAGGCCGGGATGTCTACCCAATTTTATCCAATCTATCAGAGGTCCGGAAGAGATAGTCTCTTCGTCAGAAGGTAAAAACAGGTGAGCTTCATCTATCAGCATGTAGATTATCGGGTACTCTTCCGTTATCTCCTCCGCTTCCTCGTTCTCAGTAAGTTCCGCTTGAGACTGCATCTCGACCGTAGTGTACAAAGTTCGCTTGGACATCTGCTCCCTCGCAAATATGGAAACGATCAGATTTCTAAGCTCATATTTTCCCAGCCTACCCAGGTACGAGATGTCTAGAACCGTTATCTTACCGCCTTCGACTATCTGTAAGTCCATACCCTCTTTGGAGAACAGATCCAACTCTTCGATCATACTGAAGAGATTTTTTAAGGTCTCTTTCTTGTCTCTCTCGGCTTCTTTTTCCTCTATCTTCTCGTAAATATCCTCAAAAGAGAACTCGGCATCATCCTCTTTCAGATCCGAGATGACCTGGCTTAGCAGCGTTCCGATGGGTTCCGTAACGTCTAGATCGAAGAGATCCAACCATTCGTGGACTTCGACTTTGGAAAGCGGTAGTTTCAGAATTTCATCACGATGTACCTCTTTTCCTTCATCGTCGGCCTCGTCTATAGCCGCTTTAGGGACCAGTATCCTCACGAGGTCGTCCCAGCTTTTCGGTTCGATATCGAACCTCTCCATCGCCTCTATCTCCTGTCCGTTGGTATTCTCTTTCTTGAGGCTGTGGAAAACGCTCATGGTGTCGATCAGGATCAACGAGACCCTTTCTGAATATTCTTTCTTCAACTTGGCGAATTCCTCCGCTATGACTCCCAGGGTGTAAGATTTGCCCGTGCCTCTCTTCCCCACGACTAGCATGCAGTGAGGGGAAACGATGTCCAAGTAGGTCTTACCCATCTCTTCGTACTCGCCGCCGGGATAGGAGACATTCCTGCCGAGGTAGCAGCAGCCCTTGGTTCCCAGTTTTTCAGCTCTAGACTTTGAACGTCCGAGGATCTCGTGGGTCTCTAGCAGGGTATCACTTATTGTGTAACTTTATTTCGTGACGAGGATGGTAGCGGTCTTTGTCCTAGTCATGTCACCAGTGTATTCTGCTGTTATTGTTATCTCCCCAGAAGATTGGTCCCCGGGGACAGATATATTTGTATTCTCCAAATTAAATGGGGCTTCCCCATTTTCGTCCGTTAATTTTACAGGATTCTCCAAATTACTCGCTCCACATCCTTCGATCGATACCGTAACTCCCTTAAGAGGATCGCCATTCTCATCGTATGTGGTCACGTGGACGGTGGAGGTCGTACCTTCTGGGACTTGGTCGTCATCTACCTCAATACTCCCCAGCTCCGTACTCTGCGCGCTCATCATCCAGCCCGCGATTATAGCCGTACCGACTCCAGCTATGACAACTAGGATGATCAAATAGAGGGGAAGTCCTTCTAAAGCTCCTTTTTCGTCTTTTCTTTTTATTCTTTTTCTCATAGTATCTTTTCTTTGATTGAGAATAGTTATTTATTATTTTCGTGATATGGAATATGCGCCCATAAATATCGGAAAAAGTAGAGGCATCTCAAACTATCTCCGCTTCGTATATATTCTCGCCGTCCTTGTAGAGACGTATGATACCTTCAGATGCGACCACCATCGCCACGGCCTCGGTTTTATCGGTTATGTAAGAGGCGGCTAGATGCCTTCCTCCCAACCCTTCTTCCACATTCATGTCCAGATCGTCTCTGAACATCACGTATCTTCCCGCAGCTACGGGATTACCGAATTTGTCGAGTATCAAGGCGCCGTCGAGCATGGCGAATTCCTTGATAGTGTTCCAGTTATCTTTTTTTCTAATATTGTTCTGGTCGTCCGCCTGACCTCCGAGGGGATTCTGTACGGATTCGGTCGTCTTGTTCAGAACCCTGTTCATATCTCCGACTATGAACAGAGCGCCGGCGGGATGCCCTTCCTTTCCCTCCCTGACTATCTTCGTCCCTAGCTCGAACAAGTTTTCTAGCAACTCCAGATCGATCCTGCCTTCCATCTCTTTCCTCAAATTCACTATTCCGAGTTCTTCCATATCGAAGCACAAGATAGTTTGTATGTCTGCGGAGACCACGACCATCACGTGATCTTCTTCATCGATCATACCTTCTGCCACGCAGGATAGGACGAGTTCTTTAGCCTGTTCTAAAACATCTAAACCCACTGCCGGAGTGTTTTTGATCTTCTGTAACTCTACATTGCTTTTACCGAGAGAGGATGATAAGGCTAGTTTTGGGGTGAATATCTTGATAGGCACCTCTTCGATCTGATCTGATAAACGCTCCATCACCTCTTCAGACTCGGTGAGCAGGAGTATGTTGGAGGGAGCCATCTCCTCCTTCGCTCTCAGAACAGTCTCTATAAATTCTGTCATACGTTCAACTTCTGATTAGTCTTACATCCTTTTATCATTTTCGGACGGCTTTGGTTAAAAGAGTTCGATATCAGACCTCGTATTCCGAGAGATCCTCAGGGATCGTGCTGTTTTCGAATATCTCTTTCGCCTCTTCTTCCAGCTCTTCCGTATCGTTGTACCTCGGGCTTATATGATCGATAAAAAGCCGTCCTACATCCGCCTTCTTAGCCACTTCGGCCGCCATTTCTACCGAGGAGTGGCCATGTTCCAGTGCTGACGACGACAGTGACGAGTCGAGTGTACCTTCATGGATCAAAACGTCCGCATCACGAGCCAGATCGATTATCTCTGAAGAGGGTTTCGTATCCCCGGCGTAGACCAGCTTCCTACCTTTCCGGGGAGGACCGACGATCTTCTCTGGAGAGATCGTCTCTCCGTCGACTTCGACCGATTCTCCTTCATGTATCTTACTGAAAAGAGGACCTTCGGGTACGCCTAAATCCAACGCTTTTTCCCTATCAAATCGTCCCTTCCTATCTTTCTCTTTGAACGAGTAAGCCAAGGTAGGTACGTTGTGATCCGCTTTAGCGGTCGTGATCGTATAATCCTCAAAATCTAATCTGGCCCCGGGATTCAATTCGGTTATACAAACCGGAAACGCCGGCCTGAAATAACCTTTCGTTATTATATCTTTTAGCACTTTCGCCGTATTCCGGGGACCGTAGACCTCGACCGGGTCCTCCCGATCGTTCATGTTCATGCTCATCAAAAGACCGGGTACACCGAGAAAATGATCCCCGTGAAGATGCGTGATGAATATCTTTTTCACGTCCATGAAGGAAAGAGAGGAGTACATCAGCTGGCGCTGTGTTCCCTCCCCACAATCAAAAAGGAGTACGTCTCCGTCGATCTTCAAAGCAGTCGAGGATACGTTCCTCTGAGGCGATGGATAACTGCCTCCCGTGCCCAGGAAAACCAGCTTCATCTGTGAACCGGAACTCATGGCAAATTCCTTAGTTCAGTCAAAAGAAAAGCCGGGATATAAAGGTTGAGATGAAAATATTCCTGATGACATAACTTATATAGGTCAAATCATGTTGATTTATTCAACAGGTGGTATACTGGCGGAAAACATCGAAGAGATGAACATAGACGATATAGACCTGGAAGAGGATTTAGACGATGAACTAAAAGAGAAACTCGTATCCAGTCTGATGGAAGGAAAAAGGATGGAAGCCTACGCGGAGCATCGGACCGAAGATATGAACTACTGCCAATTCTGTGAAACCATCACATACAAGAAAGTACCGGGAAAGAAGATAGGTAAAAAATGGGTCTGCATCGATTGTCTGCGCCGGCTGAAAGAAGTTCTAGATGATCTAGAGCAGTGGGAGAAGGAACTAGCTCTAGGAGACGAGATGGAAGATCAGATAGAAGAAGATCTAGGTCTCTGAGAATTTTTATTGTTAAATCAGGGTGCCGAGCTTTTATAAAATCTTACTAGCCACCGGAGGCTGAAAAGTGTGACAATCCAGAACGAGATGCTGGACGAAAACGCCATCGAAGAGCGGGAATATCAAGTCAACATAGCCAAAGCAGCCAAAAAACGTTCCACCCTGGTCGTTCTTCCCACCGCGATGGGGAAGACGATGATAGCCTTCTTCATCATCGCGGAGAAGTTGAAGAAACATCCCGAGAAAAAGATACTTTTTTTGGCACCTACGAAACCGCTGGTCAACCAGCATGCTAGAGATATCTCGGAACTGATAGATTGTGAGGAACCGGAAGTCTTCACAGGGGAAGTTAGGCCTAAAAAAAGAGAGGAGCTCTGGGAAAAAAGCAGAGTGATCGTCTCCACGCCTCAAGTTATAAGGAACGATCTCATGGCTCAGCGGATCGATCTTAAAGATGTTTCCTTTACCGTTTTCGACGAAGCTCACAGAGCTGTAGGAGACTACGCCTACGTGTATATCGGGGAAGAATACAGGGAAAAGGACGGCCTAGCTCTAGGCCTTACCGCGTCACCCGGCAGCGAGATCGAAGATATATTGTCCGTGTGTGAAACCCTCGGTTTCGAACATGTCGAGATCAGAACAAAATATGATCCGGACGTCGTAAAATACACCAACTACACGGAAAAGAAATGGATAGACGTGAAACTCCCGAGGGAGCAGAAAAAATTAGTTGACAAGCTGAAAAAGATAAAGAAGAAGGAAGTCGAAAAGATCCAAAATTTTGGATTTCTAGAAGGAAAAAAACCGAAAAGGGTCTCGAGAAAAGACCTGATAGATGCGAGAGAAGACATACAAAAGGAACTGCACTCCGAACAGGAATCCGCTCTTTACCAGGCCGCGAGCCTTATAGCTTCCTCGATAAAGATAGATCACGCTATAGATCAAGCCGAAACCCAGGGGCCGAATGGATTGAAAGATTATCTCGAAAAATTGAAGAACGAGGCCGAGTCGAGAGGAGGCTCTAAAGCTTCGAAGAGGTTGATGGATTTCCCGGAGATGAAAGATATATTGGCTAAGTTAAAAGATCTGGACCAGGAACATCCCAAGATCGGGAAGGTCGCGGAAGTGGTGGAGGAACAGATAGAAAAGAAAAAAGATTCCAGGATCATCGTGTTCACCAATTACCGGAACACCTCTACCAAGGTGAAAAACCGTCTCGACAACTTGGATGGTGTGAGGCCGGCTAGATTCATCGGGCAGAGCGATAAAGAGGGAGACAAAGGTCTCAAGCAGGCCGAACAGATTGAGACCATAGAGGATTTTGAAAGCGGAGAGTTCAACGTTCTCGTGGCGACGAGCGTTGGGGAAGAAGGCCTGGACATTCCGGCGACCGACCTTGTGATCTTCTATGAGCCCGTCCCTTCCGAGATCAGGACGATACAGAGAAGAGGAAGGACAGCTAGAAGAAGAGAGGGTAAAGTCGTGATCCTCATAACTAAAGACACGAGGGACGAAGCCTATTACTGGTCCAGCAAAAATAGAGAAAAAAAGATGCATCGCAACCTGATGAGATTGAGAGACGATCTTGAAAGTAAGATAAGCGTGGGTGATCCCATGGAGATGGATGAAGAGGAATATGATGTAGTAGAGAAGAAAAGCAAAAAAGATCTGAAGAGAGAGATGGATGAAGAAAAAGGAGAGAACAAGAGAAAAGATGAGAAACAGAGATCACTGATGGATTTCGACGGAAAAGAAGAAGAGAAGGAGGAAGAACAGGAAAAAGAGGAAACTGCGGAGATCACCGTAGATACGAGAGAACAGAACAGTACGGTGGTGCAGGACCTCGCGAAGAAAGATATAAAGATCAACACCGCCCAGCTCTCTATAGGAGACTACATCATCTCGGAAGACACCGCCGTGGAGCGAAAGGAAGTCTCGGATTTTTTGGAGTCGATGATCGACGGAAGGCTCTTCTCCCAGGCTAAATCTTTGTCAGAGAATTATCTGCACGCTGTCATCATCCTAGAAGGCGAAGGGATATACGAGAAAAGGAACATAGACGACGAAGCTATCTACGGGGCGCTCTCTTCTCTAGCCTGCGATTTTAGAATTCCAGTGCTATCCACAAAGAACGAAGACGAGACCGCCTCTCTACTGGCGAATATGGTGAAAAGGGAGGGAAAGAAAGAGGAGGAGAAGAAAACCCCATCGACAAGGAAGGACAAGAAGAGCATGTCCAACTACGAGACCAGGAAGTACATCTTAGAAGGCCTGCCTTCCATATCCGGGACTTTAGCTGAAAGACTGCTCGAACATTTCGGCTCCGTGAGGAAAGTCTTCTCGGCGGATGAAGAGGAACTTCAGGAAGTTAAAGGGATAGGACCATCCACGGCCGAAAAGATAATCTCGATCATCTCGGACTGATGAGTACTACCAAGAAAAACGCAAAATTATTTAACCATAGATACTCCATTAGAACGTGATAACCATGGGCAGGAACTGGAACGGTCCTCTGAAAAAAAGCAGCGATTACGTCTTCACGATACCGAAAAGTTACAAGAGAGAAATGAGAAAAGACGGATGGATCTTTGCCGACGACGAGTTGATCCACTCCATCAAACAGGACAACGCGCCTGAACAGGTCGCAAATGTCGCGGCACTCCCCGGTATAATCGAGGCTTCTAAGGCGATGCCCGACATCCACTGGGGCTACGGTTTTCCGATAGGCGGCGTCGCCGCCATGGATCTCGAGGACGGCGTGATCTCACCCGGCGGCGTGGGTTACGATATAAACTGCGGAGTTCGGCTCGTCAAGACAAACCTAGAAGAAGATAGGATCAGAGACAATATCAAAGACCTGATCGGCAGGATATTCGACAACGTTCCCGCCGGGGTGGGCCGAAAAAGTCGGCTCAAGCTTAATAAAGGAGAGCTGGAAGAAGCGCTGGACTACGGTGTGGAATGGGCCGTTGACAACGATTACGGGTGGGAACAGGACCTTAAGCGTATAGAAGACAACGGCAGGATGGAGAGCGCCGATTCCGGTAAGGTCAGCAGGAAAGCTAAGGATAGAGGAGCGCCCCAGTTGGGAACCTTGGGCGGTGGAAATCACTTCATAGAGGTACAGAAAGTAGAGAAGATATTTGACGAAGAAGCCGCCGAAGCTATGGACTTGGAGGAAGGCATGATAACCACCATGATCCATACCGGTTCAAGAGGCTGCGGTCATCAGATAGCTACGGACTATATCGATAAGATGGAAAAGGCTGTACGCAAATACAACATCGATCTTCCCGACAAGCAGTTGGCCTGCGCACCTTTCGATTCTCCAGAGGGAAAAGATTACTTTAAAGCTATGAGCTGCGGGGCTAACTACGCTTGGACCAACAGGCAGTTGATACTTCACTGGGTGAGAGAGAGCTTTGAACAGGTCTTCGATGAGGAGGCCGAAGATATGGACATGGGGATGATCTACGACGTATGTCACAACGTGGCGAAGAAGGAAGAGCACGATGTCGAAGGAAAGGACCAGGACGTGATAGTGCATCGTAAAGGCGCGACGAGAGCTTTCGCTCCCGGTCGTAAAGAAGTACCTAAAAAATACAGAGATGTGGGTCAACCCGTGATAATCCCCGGTGATATGGGCACCGCCAGCTACGTGATGATGGGTACGGAAAACTCGATGAAAAGAAGCTGGGGGTCGACCTGTCACGGAGCCGGAAGAACGATGTCAAGGACCGGTGCGAGGAAGAAGTTCCGAGTGAACGAGATAAAGCAGGACCTTTCAAAGGATGGTATCTACGTCAAAGCGGCGAGCGATAAAGTGCTGAAAGAGGAAAGCCCGGGAGCCTACAAAGACGTGAACAAGGTCGTCGAGGTCACTCACAACGCCGGTCTTTCAAAAATCGTCGCGAAACTGACCCCGATAGGCGTGATGAAGGGATAGAAACATTCTAAAATCTAGAGCTGTGTGAACCGATTAGAGAAGTTATAAGCCCATCCTGGTAGTCGTCCTTGCTTATCTTATGAGACAGCTTCTTGGACTGTTTTTTACTCAATCTTTTTATGTTGTCGGGTATACCTTCGACTAGAGGACCTATACTATTCTTATTTTCAACCATGAATGTATATATATCTACCTCGTTCCCTTCCTCCTTCCTCAATTCTATCTCTTTCCATACTACATAAGTGAAAGCGGTAGAGACCGCCATAGCAACTATCGAGTCGGCCTTTTTCAACTCACCTTTAACATCGTGTCTTATACCGAAATCGGCGGGATTGGTTATCTTATCCGGTTCTAGATATTCCTTTATAATTTCAATACATTTCCTTTCTGTCTTCGTTTTGAAAGTGAAGGTCGGATGGCTGAAAAATATATGCATTCTGTCACTCCTCCTTTTCCTCGTCCTCTTCATCTTTAGAGTCGTCGGTTACGCCCATAAAATCGAGATGATCTGCTTCGCCGCCTCCTTTTTCAGCGCCTGTTCCTTCATATATAACATCCTTAGAGGTTTCTGACTCTTCTTCTACATCCTCCTCTTCTTTTTCCTTCCCCCTCTCTTCCTTCTTTTTTCTAGCCTCCTTTTCGGCTTGTCTTCTCTTTATCTCACCAAGGATCACGCCTTTACCCTTGAAAGCATACACCATGCCTATCAAGGTCAGCAAGGCCGCCGGTAGGGACAAAATCGCATAGGGTTTACTAGGGTAAGAAACGGTATACGTATAGGTCAGATTCCCCTCGGTCACGTTAAAACTGAAGTGTCTAGGGGTATCTTCAAGGAGCCTTAAATCTAGAGATTTGTTTTCCACCTCGGTTAAATTCATACTTTGACTATCTCCTGTGGTCCATTCCTGTGGTAAAGAGATCGGATCATAGGTGGAATTTAAGATCTTTATCGTAGCTTTCGATTCATCATCGTCATCACCCTTCATCTCAAGCGAGGCATTATCTATCTCTCTTAATCTAGGATAGTGTATATTTATAACCAAACCGTTATCGTCGGGCCCGATGGTATCTCTATCTACATCTTCTTCTACAGTAGTTACGACAGCTGAAAAAGCCAGTATCAAAGCTAAACCGAAAAAAGCAAACCCCTTCTGGATGTCGGGATTGGATAATATCCTGATCAGGATACCTTTCTCATCCTCCTTATTATCCTGCATATGTTTACCGAACCCCTTTTTTTATTTCTATCGAAATTTGATCCTATCCATCCTAATAACACTTCTAACATATAATAAGAAAAAAGATGTTATAAAAGGGTTTTTTATCCATAGCTACTTTGCCACGTCAAGATCGAACTCTATCTCACCGGCAAAGTGACATTTTGCTGTGTGTTCCTTTCCCACTTCTCTTTCCTCTGGCTCTTTCTCTTTGCATATATCCTCGGCATGAGGACATCTCGGATGGAATCTGCAACCGCTTGGAACATTGGTTCCTTCGGGTATTTCACCGCTTATCGGAACCTGCTTGACACCTCTACCTCTATCCGGATCGGGTTCCGGTACCGCAACAAGAAGTGCCTGGGTATAGGGATGTGATGGATTATCGAGTACATCGCCTACTCTGCCCTTTTCTACCAGATCGCCCAGATACATCACTCCTATATAATCCGTAAAGAAACGAGTGGTGGAAATATCATGGGTGATGTAGAAATAGGTCACATCCTCTTCCTCTATAAGATCCTTCATCAGGTTCAAGACCTCGGCCCTCACGGAGACATCGAGCATAGAGACCGGTTCATCGGCTACGATGAAATCCGGATTCAATATCATCGCCCTCGCGAGCGATACTCTCTGTTTTTGTCCGCCTGAAAGCATATGAGGATACCTTCGTAAGAATTTTTCTGGAGGTGTCAAACGTACTTCCTCCAGCGCCTCGTAGATCATGTCGGTCCTTTCCTCTCTTGAATCACCTATATTATGTATCATCAGTGGTTCCTCGACTATAGTTCGGATCCTATGTCTTGGATCTAGTGCAGAGAAAGGATCCTGATAGATTATCTGGGTCTGTCTCCTATATGCCTTCATCTCCTTTTTGTTATGGATATCGGTGATGTTCTTGTCCTTCATATACATCTCGCCCTCTGTGGGTTCCAAGAGACGCATCATCAATTTTCCAACAGTGGACTTTCCACAACCTGATTCACCGACCACCGAGAAGTTCTTCTTCCAGTAGATATCAAAATCTATTCCATCCACAGCTCTAACGACCTGTTTTTCCTTTCCTTTAATCTTCTGAAGGAAAGATTGGGTCACCTCGAAATGCTTTGTCAAGTTTCTCGCTCTAAATAATGGTTCAGCCATACTCTAATCCTCCTTCATCTCAAAATCTTCTTCGGCTTCATCTCCTTCGGTTTCCTCTTCACCAAGTTCTCCTTCATATGACTCAGAAGCGGCCTCGTCTTCGTAAGCTGTATCATATTGTGCCTCCTCGCTGCCAGATATGTCTTCATCTTCACTATAGAGATGACACTTCACTTTAACACCACCGACCTCATGAAACTCGGGTTCCATCTCTTTACATACTTCCATCGCCTTGTGACAGCGGGGGTGGAACCTGCAGCCCGCTGGAGGATTGACAAGATTGGGGGGAACTCCCGGGATGTATTCCAAGCGGTCTATATCGGTCGTGATATCCGGTATAGCCGCCATCAATTTCTCTGTATAGGGATGTTTTGGATCTTTGTAGATATCCTCTGCAGTCCCGAATTCGACTATCCATCCCGCATACATTATAGCTAACTTGTCCGATACTTCCGCTAGAATGCTCAGATCGTGGGTGATGAAGATCATCGATATATCTAGTTCTCTTCTAAGACGCTTGAGATCGTTCATTATCCTTGCTTCCACGACCACGTCAAGGGCAGTGGTCGGTTCGTCAAATATCACCAGATCCGGCTCTAGTAACAAGGCGGTAGCGATTATCACTCTCTGTTTTTGTCCGCCGCTTAGCTCATGGGGATACCTGTCAAAGATTGAACCGTCAAGATTCACCAAGTTAAGATAGCGCTCACATATCTCCCTAGCTTCTTCTCCTTCGATTCCTTTGTGGTACTTTAGAGGCTCGACCATCTGATGACCCACGGTGTAAACCGGAGTCATTATCTCCATCGCGCCTTGAAACACCATAGATACTTTTTTCCATCGGATCTTTTTTCTCGCCTCTTTTTCTGTAAGTTCGGCGACCTCGATACCATCTAGGTTTATCGAACCGCTCATTATCTGACCCGGGGGCTGCACTTGATTTAACAGAGAGAATGCGAGTGTGCTTTTACCACACCCGGATTCTCCTGCGATACCTATAGATTCTCCTCTATGAAGTTTAAAGGAAGCGTTGTCGAGTGCCTTAACTTCGCCGTCTCTGGTTAGGTAATGAGTACTCAATTCATCGACTTCCAAGACCGTGTTGTCATCCATCATTTCACCTTTGTTTCATCTTAGGATTGATAACTCTTTCAATCGCCATACCCGTAGATATGAAACCAAATCCTACAATGATCATACCGATACCCGGAAACAGGATCCAGAACCACGAACTTTTCGGATTCATGACTGCACCGCTATTTCTAGCATCGTTCAATATAGTACCCCATGTTACGATGCTGGGATCACCGAGTCCAAGTATGTGTAAGCCCGCTTCAGCCATTATGACTATCGGTACGAGTAACGAGGCCTGGGCTATAGAATAAGGAAGGATCTGGGGGATCATATGTCTGGCGATTATCCTGCCGGATCCAGAACCCAAGGATTCGGACGCTTCTATATAAGTGTCTTTCGCCACCTGTAAGCCTCTTGAACGGATGACCTTGGCGGCCCCACGCCACATAAGTAAAGCATAGAGCAGAACGAAGACGTTGATAGACCTATTCCAGAAACGCAGCACGATGATTAGAATCGGCAAAGTTGGAATGCCCATCAATATCTCGTTCATTCTCTGCATGAATTCATCGACCCAGCCACCGTAATAAGCACTTGTCATGCCGAAGGTTGTCGAGAACAAGATGGTGGTCAGCGCAACGACACCACCAGCATAAAGACCGAATCTAGCACCCCATATCCAGCCTTGGAATAGATCGCGTCGGCCCGAATCGGTGCCGAAAATGCCGAAAACGGCTCCAGAGAAGGTAGTTTCCGCATCTTCAAGCTCAACATTGATCCCGTCCACTCGTATCCTGAGCTCGTATTCCCCCTTCAAAGGTTCCGGATCTTTTAACCAATTTTCATTTTGTTGCCCAAAGATGACTTCAGTCGGGTGAACGTTCTGAGAATCGGGGAAGTCTCTGACCTCCGTGTTCCTTCTCAGCCAATCTCTAGCCTGTTCATATATGTTTTCTCTTATCCTGCTTCTTCTCACTATCGTTATAGTCTCATGGAAATCGCCTATCCTGTCTCCTCGAGGAAGATCTTCTATCTCTAAAACCTCGCCATCCGGTCGTTCGATCTCGATATACCTATGCCGGTATCTATCTGCCTGACCACTGTATTCTATGAATATATCTCTCGGTACCCTATCGGCCTGCATATCATAAGTGAAGCTGATATGGTTTCCAGTTATCGATCCCGCCGGAGCAACACTGATCTCCCTGATCATCTCCCCGTCCTTTTGCAGTGTTATCGCCTGTTCCTCTGATATCTCGTTCGTCATCTGAACCCGTACAGAGGCAATGTCACCTACCGTAACCTCGTCGGGAGCCGAAAAGCTAGTGACCGATATTCTACTCTGCTGTAATAGGCTAAAGTCACTCGATCTCTCGCTCTCTGATGTTTGCTCTCCAAAATTTTGTGACGATACGGAAGAAACAGAGGTTCCTTCTTCTTCCTCTCCAAAGGTTATGGACTTCTTTTCAGGTCCGAGGAAAAAGTTGTAAGTTCCTTCCTGGGAGAACTCGCGAGCATAGTTTATAGAATCACGCTCGCCTCCTTCCAAGGTCCAATCATTTGTATCCAGGACCGTACCTTCTTCGTCGTCCTCTATCCTCAATCGGATCGTCCTCGATTCATTTACTACATTTACTATTTCGGCCTGCACCGTAGCGGTACGGGTTCCGGTCTTTTCTAGAGTGAAACTTTCGACATTTACATCTGCCCCCACACCCACTTTGACCGATTCGCTAGCTCCTCCGAGGATCACATTATATAGACCGTCCGTTTCAAATGTATGATAAACTTCTACACTTTTAGTCTCACCGGGGTCTATAACCCATTCTGCATCCACCGTTTGATCAGAGATATCCAATTCTATCGTTCTGTTCTCATCGACTTCTCCGTCGTGCTCGATCTCGGCCGTGATAACTACTTCTGCGGGAGCGAATTCCAGATCTTGTCCCTCTGCAGGTTCCACGGTCAAATCACTAACGTTAAGGTTCTCTATACCGCTCCTTGCATTTACGGTAACGGTATGAGCCTCTAGTACCGTGTCCCCATGCATTATCTCCAAAGTAGTGTTTCCCACTTCATTAAATGATACTTCAGATCTGAACGATGCTTCACCTGGAGCACGGTATAAGGGCTGTTCCTCTACTTCTCCGTCCCAACCTTTGACGGTGTGTCTAGCATAGTCGTCCCGGGTGATCCAATCCACCCATACCGGAGGCGCATTACTAGGGTTGGCCTGCCACCTCTCGGCCGCCGGACTCCAATTATCTGCAACACCTGGAGCAACAAATGGAGCAAGAAGCCCCATGAGCACCATGAAGGTTATGAGGGAGACCCCTACTAGACCGATTTTATGCTGTCTAAACTCTCCTACTACCTCTTTTACATCCGCTTTTATATCTTCCCAGCGTGGCATATTTATGCACCTTAAATTTTTAAGTCATTTTATCTTAAGCTGATTGTGCTGAAGCACCTACCTCAACTCGGGGATCCAAGAATCCATAGATCAGATCAGCTATGTAGTACCCGAATATGTACATAAATGAGGTTATAAACGAAATACCAAGTATGACTGGTACATCCGTATAAGTGAACATAGCCAATCTCAACAAGTAGCCCATACCGGGCCAGGCGAAAACGATCTCTGATATCATGGCTCCACCAACCGACATAAGAAGAGCCATTATCGCAGAAGTGACCACCGGCGGAGCTGCTGTCTTCAACGTGTGGCCGTAGATGACCTTCCTCTCGGGTACGCCTTTAGCTCTCGCTGCCATTATGTAATCGTCCTGAAGGACACCGGTCACGATGTTCCTCGTGACCCAAGCTCGTCCTCCAAATAAAACAAATACTATCGTAATCAACGGCAACCCCATCTTTTTGAGGAGCGCACTCAGGAATCCTAGATAACCCAGTTCCGCAACTCTCGGGAAAGTGGGATCGGGTCTAGGGAACCATCCCAATTGATATACAAAGATAAGGATGGCTATCATACCGACCCACCACATCGGCATGGAAGATGCTGTCATCCCGAACAGCGAGAGGAACTTATCGAGCTTTGAACCTGCCCTCTGAGCTGCTTTTAAACCGACGGCTATTCCTAACGCCGTGTAAATGAACGCAGCCGTGGTGAACAGTAAAATAGTGTTAGGTAGATACTCCATTATAATGTCGAGAACATCATTAGACCCGTCTGAAGATGTCATCTGTTGGGCTTGCCCAAAATCCAAAGTCAACACGTCTTTAGCCGAGAAAAAGACCCTCTGCCACCTAGGGAGATGAAGATTATAGCGTTTTCTCAATTCTTCGGTCCTCTCCTCACGATATTCATCTGGATTTTCCAATCCCTCTGCCTGCTGCATCTCACCTCGAACTTTTTGTCTTACCATCACTTCCAATTCCTGTTCGGCCATGGTACTGAACGCAGCCGATAGTAGAAATACCACTATGACTAGCACCAGTATCATATTAAAAGTCCGTAATGCGAAATATTTCCAGGATGCGGGCATAATTATCAGTTCCCCATTAGCTGAAAGGCGAATATAAATTTTTTGATAAGGAGAGGGAGACCTTTCTAGTGATATAGCTGATTTATCCACGAGAGGCGTC
>CAYWYD010000023.1:23364-35517 GCA_964462425.1 uncultured Thermoplasmata archaeon | reverse complement strand
TCTCCTACGACCTGGTCGGTGGTATCTTCAATATCTTCCCATAATCGATCCCAGATAGCCTGGTCCGTCCAGGTAGATTGAGCATCGTTTGGTATCGTAACGGTCCTATAGGTTGTACAGCGCTCACAACTGTACCAACAAGGTTCTCCTATCGTAGTTTCCCAGGCCGCTTCTATCTTTATAGGTCGTGTCCTTCTGGGAATCGCGATATCTCTTACCCTTTCATTTACATCCTTCATCGCGTCCTGTCTGAAAGCAAAACTTCCCTCCGAAGAGTCTCCCTCGCTGTGCTGTTCTTCTTCAGGCGGGTCCGTGGAGAGTGATCCAGGGTTTCTCCCTGATTCTTTCACACCCCCATCGTAAAGATTGACGACTGCTTCATACCAGAGATCCACAGTCTCCTTTGTCAGATGATAGATAAAGTTAGAGTCTTCGTATTCTCGTTTATAGGCACCTTCGCTCCACCATTCGTCTCTATTATCGAAGTCGTCCGCATCGTCTCTGAATTCATTCAGTCCCTTCCGGATTGAACCGTCTTCGTTTTCTACCATGTACTCGGTCCCGTTGATCATTACCGATCTGTTATCCTCTGGTTTTGTCTGGAAATTTGCATCCTTCGTCCCGATAGTATCAGCGATATCGTTGCTTATCGTGTCCATGAAGCCCTTTTCTTCCACATCTTCTATATCTTCAGAGCGCTGTCTCATGCTGCGGTTTATGGTCTGAAGTATGTCTTTCAATGTTTCAAAGTAGGGTTGATCCGAGTCCGGCGCATGTTTCTGTATCAACGATTCCTCGACAAGATAGTACTCAATAGTTCTCTCACTGATGTCGTTCTGAAAATCATCATCGAAATGAAGAACGTACGGTTCTGGATCATTATTTTCATTATCCGGATCACCAAGGATAAGGTCTATGGTGTCCGACACCTCTTCGGATTCCATATACCAGGTTCCGTCTTCAAAAATAGACGGGCCTTGGCTAAATACCCAGTAATGACCACCGACCGGTCTAGGCGCTTCTGGATTTTGAAGACATTCCCACTGGTAAGGCGACTGATCCCCTTCCATTTTCCTTATGGTGGCGCTTTCTTCTTGCGCATCAAGCTTCTCAGGTATACCCAGCCATTCTCTATAAACATCCAGCCAGGTCCTCACCTGCTCTTCCGCCCAATCTTCACCTTTATCTTCCATCTCCTCCCAATCCACCACTGGTTCCGAGAGCGTCGGATCGACTATCTCGTCGCCCCAGAACAATTCGTAAAGGTCTAGAACAAAATCTTCACCGAAGGGATATATAGCTTGAGCCAAGACTTTTCCCGCATCGACATCCTGGTCCTTTATATCTCGGTGCATCAAAAATATATCCGCCGCATCTATAGTTCCATTCTGAGCATAATCTTCCAGCTCCGACTCTACGCCCATCTCTGCTGCGAAATCTTCGTCATAGTCCCCGTACAACCTTACAGCTTCCAAAAGCAGAGCAAGGTTGACAGCTACCTCAACGTCTTCTTTACTCAACAGGCTCTCGATATCTCCTTCGTTCTCCCCGTAACCTCCGCTGGCGTTGCCGAACAGCGTTCTAACCTGAGTTATCGTGGAGAGTTGATAGCGGATCAATTTGCCGACTTCACCGAAAGAACTGTTGGATTCACCGCGGAACTCGCTGAATCGAGATCTCAGATAAAAAACGGGGGAATATACGTCCTTATTGAACTCTTTATTGTAAGTGATGTTCTTTCCCGACGCTTCGCTGAGTACGGACATCTCGAGCCTTCCCAGTACCTTACCGTAAAAAGGTGCTCTTCCGTCTTCGAACTCTGTAGAGTTTGCCTGATCTACTTCTTGAAGAGAAGAGGCTTGAAAAGGCTCAATCGACTCGGCTTGAGAATAAAAGTTCTCATGAATTTCAAGTGTGCTCCTCATATCAGAGATTATATTAGCGGACCAGTTGTCCATATATACGATACAGTTTTTAGTCCTCAAAGGATAAGTATCGTTAATGTAACTTTCTAGCGAGTCTTCCACTCTCCCTTGAAGCGTTGTCATGTCTGGATCTCTCTTTTTCGTCAGATTATGTATCTCTTGAAGGACCGTGTGATAGGCTCGGTTCTTGAAGTCGCTCTGTGCCTCACCGGCAGCTGCGGACGTCTCTCGGGTCGGCGTATAGATGGAAGTATCTCTTTCTGTCT
Organism: uncultured Thermoplasmata archaeon; assembly: GCA_964462425.1. Taxonomy (GTDB): domain Archaea; phylum Thermoplasmatota; class Thermoplasmata; order Halarchaeoplasmatales; family Halarchaeoplasmataceae; genus Natronoplasma. The sequence continues at coordinate 33,326 of CAYWYD010000023.1, read as the reverse complement.
GGTTTATCTCTCCCACCATTGCAAAAGCCATACTAGAAAGGATTATGAGAACAACGCCTACAAGGGCAAAAGGAACTTTTCCTTTGTCGTCCAACTCTCTACGGACCAAGCATTACACCTCACCTATGATTTATGTTTAGAGTAATTATTTATAGATTGTCCTGAGCCGAATTCATACCACCCAGATTTTGAGATTTGCCGTATAGGTCTTGTTTTTGTCCGGGGTGTGCAAATCCTGTGATATCGAGACGACATTATCTCCCATCATAGGATGACTGCTAAAGCTGAAAGACACACCGCTGGAAGATCGAGCGGTAAAGTTATAGTGATATTGAGGCAAGGTAATATTCTGTAAGGTCCGATTGAGAGGTTCTTCTATTCCCCTCTCCAAGCTTTCATTCTCCACTTCGGTGTTTTCCCGTAGATAAAGGTCTTCGACTGCGAGTTCCCCTATAGTCTTGTCTTCAAGATGTATAGTTTCGTCGTCGTGCTCGTAGGATGTATGATTTAAAGTAGAGTGTATGTAGGTATCCAAGGTGGTTTCACCGTATATCCTCATCATCTTCTCGCCTTCCGGGCTCCCTTCGGGCATAGGGGCGAAGGCAAGGATCAGCGACGCGATCATCGCTATCCCGAAGAAGATCAGGGCATCCATCAGACTGGACTGGCCGTGGTCTGAACGACTGACTCTTCTCACTCCCACACCTCCACTCTCAATCTAGCTGGATGGATCTCGTTAGTATCTACTACGATGTTCACGGATAGATCTATCACTTTTCTACCTTTTTCGTAACTAGCCTCGGTGAAATTATAGTCCGGTTCACTGCTCCAGGTTTTATTATATTTATAAGTATAATTACTCACATCCGTAAGGATCACACGGTAATGGAAATCCGGGTTACTGAACGAGCGAGTCAAATTTTCAGAATTGAGGCCCTGAACTTTGCTGGCATCGAATTGACCTATCCTGTTTTGGTAAGTAAGTAGAGGTGACGCCCTGACCCCCTCAGCGAACTCGATAGCTTCTGTTTCAAAGTCGGAAATCTCTTTTCCTCTATCGTATCTTTCTAGGGTTGCGTACAGGCTGCTCAAAAATATGACAGTACCTACTACCACTATCAGCAGAGCTGGAACATCTTCGTAGAAACCCACAACGGCTTTATCGTCGATTTTTCTCTTCATTTTCCGTTCTTACTCGGCATATAGAATTTACATTTAATAAAAGTGTTTCTGAAAGATTTACTCTCAAGGTCTATTAGAATACTATACGAAACTTTAAAGGTAGCTTCTTCACTCCTTTAGATAGAGGTTTCAATAAAATGCCAAAAGGTCCGTTGATAACTATTGGAGGCAATATAGACCATTCTAGCGATAGAAGTGTGTTGGTCGATTTCATCGAGTTGGTCGAAAAGACCTGTGAAAATCGCCCCGTTATAGGGATACTGCCGGTCGCCAGCGAGAAACCGGCAGAATCCGCAGATAAATATTCTGATGTATTCAAGGGATTAGATGTAGACACTATCACCTTAAATCCCGATGATAGGTCCGAGGCCAATAGCGAAAGAATGATAGAAAAGGTCTTTGAAGCCGATGCATTCTTTTTCACGGGAGGCAATCAGCTCAGGATCACGACCCTTCTAGGCGGAACCGACCTGTTAGAAGCGGTAAGGGAAAAACACGAAAAAGGTGCCGTCATCGGAGGTACAAGTGCCGGAGCTGTATGTTTGACCGATCTAATGATCTCGTATGGAGAGAGCGAGAACGCGCTGATGACCGGCGTGGTGGAACTCACCCGAGGTCTTCATTTCATCCCCCACGTAGTCATAGACACGCATTTTACGGTTAGAGGGAGATTTTCCCGCCTCGTGCATGTGGCCGTGGAAAACCCAGTCAGTTTAGGGATCGGACTTGGAGAAGATACGGGCGCCATCTGGGATCTTGAAAAGAATGAGTTCAAGGTGATCGGAAGTAGAAACATAGTGGTCGTAGATGGTGATGACATCACCCACACCAACGTTTCGGAGATCGATCTAGATGAACCTCTTCACGCTGAGGGGATCACTGTACACATCCTGTCCAGCGGATGCGGATTCGATTTAGAGGAAAGAAAACCGTGGTTTCCCGAAAACGAGTGAGAATTAAGGATCTTTATACTTTTCCTCTCACCGTCATCGTTCAACTTTCCGCATGATTGCTCTTCCCATCGCTAGCGGGGGACCGATAGAAAGTTTGTCTTAGAATCCTTTATTTCCTCCCGGTTTTCTCCCCATATATCTTCTAGACCATCGAATACATCGTTAAGATGTTCGGAGGTAATATCTAGATTTGCACATACCACGACATCGCCAGCTTTACTCTCTCCGATAGCGAACGTGAGCGCTTCCATCGGATCGTCTATCACTATCGGGGAGTTATCTTCATTTTTCGCTCCCTTGCGAAGTAATGATAACATCTCCCCCGGTTCTCTTCCACGTATAAGGTCCTTTTTTTCGGTGAATACTAATTTATCGAATTCTTTTCCGGCTACCTTTCCGTTCTCCTTGATATCTTCATCCCTCCTATCTCCGAGACCGGTAAATACCAGTATAGTTCTATTGTCCTCTGAGATATTATTCGCGAAATCACTGAGATTCTTCAAACCGTCAGAGTTATGGGCATAATCGATGACGATATCCCTATCGTTGATCTGGAACACATTTAATCGACCCGGCGTCGTGCTTTCATCGGTGTTAAATTTTCCTAGAGCAGTCTTGAACCTATCCACGTCTAATCCGCTGCCGTATCCGGCGGCCATCGCCGCCAAGGTGTTCTCTACCAGCATTTTAACCCCTCCTCTCAAGAAGGGAAACTCCTTCACGTTCGCTATCTTCTTCTTTCCAGCTTTCAGATAGGCGATCAATTCATCGCCCTCCCGAACGAAAGCTTCACCACCATCCCGTATGAACTCTTCTAGCAGCTGATTTTTCTCTACACCGAATAAGATAGGCGTTCCACTCGATTTTTCTATCAACTTCTCAGCATAATCATCATTACCGTTGATGACGCAGTAACCCTCTTTATCGGTCGCTTCGACCAGAAGTGATTTTACCCAGAAGATGTCGTCTCGATCTTCTACTCCATCAAGACCTATGTGGTCTTCCCGGATGTTCAAAACCACGCTCACCATCGACTTGTCAAATCCCAGACCTCTCTTCAGCATGCCACCTCTAGCGGTCTCCAAGACGGCATAATCGACTTCTGGATCCTGTAAAACGAGGTTCGCGCTCCATGGACCTGTCGTATCACCCTCAGCTACTTTCGCTCCGTTCGACCAGATACCTCCAGTTACCGCCAAGCCAGTATGATGGCCTTGATTTCTGCCCAGCCACTCGACCAATCTTGAGGTGGTGGTCTTACCGTTGGTTCCCGTGATAGCTATAAGAGGTATACGTCCCTTTCCAGAGGGGTAAAGATGATCGATTATTTTCTTTCCCACGGGTCGAGCTTCACCGGAGGATGGATATATATGCATTCGCAGACCCGGACTTGCGTTCATCTCAATGATACCCCAATTGATCTCTTCAACATTCTTGGAGATGTCGTCTGCGATAAGATCGATACCCATCAAATCTAGATTCAGCATCTTGCTGACCCTTTCTAGTATGCGCTTTAGACTAGGATGGAGATCATCGGTCCGATCCTCAGCGGTTCCTCCAGTGCTGATATTTGCGGTATCGGACAGGTATATCGTCTCATCCTCCTCAGGCACGTGATCCACATTCAACCCCTGGCTCTCTAACTTCATCTGGGCTTCCTCATCGAGCTTGATCTTCGTCAATATATTTTCATGCTCGTCTCCTCTTTTTGGGTCCTGGTTAGTCAATTCGATCAATTCCTTTATCGTAGAGGAACCGTCTCCTATCACATGGGCGGATATCTTTTTTGCCACTGCGACAACTTCCTGATCGACCAATAGGACTCTGTAATCGTCTCCTTCTAGATATCTCTCTACCAATTGATAATCCTCGTATTTCTTTGTCAGCGAGTATGCTTCCGATAGTTCGTCCGGATTTTTGAGGTTGACGAAAACGCCGTCTCCATGATTTCCACTGACGGGTTTGATCACCACCGGATATCCTATGTTGTCCGCGCCCTCGAGAGCCTCTCTTTGAGAACTTACGACTTTTCCTCTCGGGACGGGCAGGCCTCGATCGTAAAGGAACTCTTTACTGATATCCTTTTCTTGGACTATCTCCGTTCCTATAAGTGAAGTTTCCGAAGTCTCAGGCCCCCATACCATCTTCTGATTTTTCCCCCATCCGAGAGAGAAAAGGCTGTACTCATCGCCGGCTCTTTGGTAGGGTATGTCCATTTTCTTTGCACCCTCCAGTATGGCCCTTGTACTCGGTCCTAATTTTTCGTTGAGATACGCATCTTCGGCTTCTTCCAAAATATCATCTACAAAATTGTCTAGATTTTCCTCTCCACTCAATAACTTGTTGACGAATTTTATGGATTTTTGAAGAGCCACTGATCCGAGTGACGAGTATTCGTAGGATATGACCACTTTATATACACTCCCTTCATCTCTTCTACTTTTACCGAATGAAACGTCGGAACCGATGCTGTTTTGTATCGCTATCGCTACATGTTCGATTATATGAGCGGGGTAGGTACCCTCTTCCAGTCTCTCTATAAAACCTCCCTCGTATCCTTTGGAGCACGTATGCTCCTTCAGACCGGGTAAAAGTTTCACCAATTTATCAGTGAAATTTTTGTCAGAAGGTGTTTCCACCCAATCTCCCAGATCAACATAAGCTTCTATAACCGGAAAAAGAGCGTGGACATTGGGCCCTCTAAAAACTCTCTTTCTTACCAATTCTATTTTCTTATCGACACTATCCCCTATCTTCTTTTCATCAATCAAATTCATCTTATTCACCTCTTTTAGTCGGAAGGTGTTTTGAGCCTTTTGGACAACAAAAAGCTTGAACTCCTCCAGTTTCTGAGTCAATACGAACTGTTCTATACCTCACCCAACATCTTTCGTAAGGAACGAGATCGTATTACCGTGTTATGATATACCTCAGCTTGTATTTAAACCTGTCTACCCGTCCCTTTTTCCCAAAAAACCCTGTTAGGATAACGTTTATAAAAAGCAACTTGATTCATATCTCAACATGAAAGGACTCTTCATAGGTCGATTCCAACCATTCCATAAAGGCCACCTAAAGGCTCTCAAGCAGATAAAGAAGGAGTGCGATTCCGTGATAATAGGTATCGGGAGCGCTCAAAAAAAGCGGACGGCTCCTAACCCGCTTTCGGGAGGGGAAAGGATCACCATGGTGAAAAGAGTCCTCCAAAAAAGAGAGTTGGGCCCAGTTGAAATCTATCCTATCCCTGATCTTGATTGTCATCCTGCCTGGCCCTATTATGTAGAAGCTATATTGCCCGAGTTCGAGAAAATCTATGGAAACTCCGAAGTCGTCCTGGACCTTTTCCATGGTATAGGCTATGAGACGGGTAAGATAAAACAGGTGAAGAGAGAAAAGTACTCCGGAACCGAGATCAGAAAAAAGATGGAGGCGGGAGAGGAATGGAAAGATCTTGTTCCCAAGGAAGTCGCAGATTACTTGGAGGAGTTAGATATGGATGAAAGATTAAAGCCTACTATCGCAGTAAAATCCGAAACAGAAAAAGAAGCGGCACATCTGTTGACAAGGAAAAATAAAACTATAGCGACGGCGGAATCCTGCACTGGAGGCCTCATCGCAAACAGATTGACCGATGTTCCGGGTTCTTCCAACTATTTCATGGCCGGGCTGGTCACCTACAGCAATAAAGCGAAACGAGAACTGTTGGGTGTTGACGATGACGTGATCAAAGAAAAAGGTGCGGTCAGCTCGCCCGTCGCAGAACAGATGGCCGAGGGTGTTAGGAAGGATAGAAGAACGGATTTAGGATTAGCGACCACGGGGACAGCCGGCCCGGGAGGAGGTACCGAGGAAAAACCGGTCGGAACCGTTTATATAGCCCTATCTTCAAAAAGGAATACCGAAAGTAGATTGTTCCATTTCAGCGGAGACAGGCAGGAAGTGAAAGATCAAATTTCCGAAGAGGCTTTAGAGTGGATTATAGAAACTTTAGAAGGCTAAGATTTCTCCCGGATAATTTTAATTGATTTATTGATCTCTTCAAATAAAGCACCTAATTTTCGAGACTTGTCCACCACTACCGAGAGGAGTAAATCGTTTTCAGTACTGGTTATTATTATCTTACCTTCGTCTGAATCCACGATCACTCTTCTAACGCTCCCACGTTCGAGCTCGGAATTGGCACTGTTTGAGGCACCGGTTATCGTAGCACACATTATACCGAAAGTGTCTTCATGTACTTCTCTAGGGAGGTCGGAAGCGATTATACCTCCTTCTTTATCCACTATCGCTGAACCGTAAACACCTTTCTTTTCCAGATTTTCGAGTATATCTTCAAACTTATCCGCCATGTTATCCCTCAAAGTTCTTTTCCTTTATCTTGAATTCGCAATGCTCATCTTCTAAACTTTCACATTTCACTTCTTCAACATCTATTAACCTTCTAGTTGATTCCTCATGAATAGCAGAGATTATACCTCGCAGTATATGACACGAAGGAGAATCATAGGATTTATTTGTTTCGATACAACCTTTCGCGATCGCCATCTCTTTTTCTAAAAATATTTCCTCGACCCATCCTCTTCCCTCTATGAGATCAGCAGCCTTTTTAATCGGCTCGTCGTTGCCTGAAATATGCTCCCATATCTCTTTTCCCATCTCTTTACCCCAAAGATAGAATAGGAATTCCCAAGCATCGGCTATCAGATCTTGATAAGAATTTGCGATTCTTTCGATATCTTCCTCAGTGAGCTTGACGAATCTCATCTTTTCCCCCTTATAGAAAACCCTCTATTTAATATTGAGGTAGGTTTAATGGGGTATGATAATAGGATAAGAGGTGCTATAGGAGTAAGTCAGTTTTAGTTGTTACTACATTCGCTGCAGAGGAATTCACCGTTTTTGGATACTAGACTGTCAGAGTAGACTCCACAGCTCTCGCAATATCCTGAAGTTTCTTTTTTTAGGGGTTCTTTGTATCTCTCGATATCTTCCGGCTCGTGAATTTTTTTGTATTCTCTGGTAATATCTATAAGGGTAGGGGAGATCTCTAAGACATCATTTTCGGTGATTATCCCTATCATCTCACCTTCAGATATCACCGGTAATCTCCTGATATCTTCCTCGGCCATTAGCTCGGCGCCCTCCTGTATCGGTCTCCCCCCCTCTATGGTATGGACAGGTGTAGACATTATCTCTTCGACGGTGACTTTTTTTGGCTCTCGATTTTCAGCGGTCACCTTCTTGACGATATCCATCTCAGTCACGATACCGGTTAGATTTTCTTCGTCGTCTAACACCACTAAACTACCTATGTTGGATTCAGCCATCCGCTTTGCGGCGTCCATGATCGTTTCATCGTCGTTGATGACCATGGGGTCCTGGGACATGACAGTCCGGACCGGTATGTCGTGACTTTTTAATCCGTTTTTCCCTTCCATATCTCATCACCTGCAATAGTATATCTATTCACAACATATTAAATGTTTCGAAGAAGAATAAAAGAACCTATCCAAAATATTTATAGCCCCTTCCAAATACCATCTTGTATATGATGAAGTTTGCCCTTAAAGCGACTATAGCCTTCAGTGGTGATGTAGGGCCCGCCGAGCAAGATATAGAGCGTGTACTAGAAGAAGCGAACGAGGACCACCTAAGGAGAGGTGTTCCCGCCGATGTAGAAGATGGAGGAGCCCAGGTTCAAGAGCACTCCGTAAAAAAAGAAGAATTGTCGATCCATATTTTAGCCGACAGGTACGTGAGGGCCCACGACGCTCTTTTACGATTGAAGAAAAAGTTGAACGCTGAGTTAGGTCCCGAATACCACGTAGGTGTTAGGGACCTCTCGATAGACGAGTACGTTGTCGAAATCGATCTAGATAGACCGCCTAAGGATAAGGACAAGATCAGTTTGCCTTATGTCGAGGACGTCAGGTTTGAGGATGGTAGGTGCATATTGAAGATATCGGACTTGACGGAGAAGCAGTTAAAAGAAAATTACGTTGACAGAATAATCAATAGGTTGGAAGAAAAGGTAGACGCTCAATATTATGAAGGTAAAGAGGAGATGTGGGAACTGCAGGAAGAGTCCGAGAAGAAAGATATGGTCTGGGACGAAGATCCCACCGAGGTCATGAAGGAAAAGGGCTGGATAAAGCGCGGACCTACGAAAGGGAAATGGTTCTATCGTCCTAAAGCCGCCAAGATCATAAAAACGATGGAAAAGATGGTGGTCAAGGAGGTGCTGAAACCCCTCGGATTCCAGGAGATCATGGAATCCATGATGGTGCCCTTCGATGTTTGGGTGGAAACGGGTCACATGGAAGGTATCCCTAACGAAGCTTATTATATCTCAGAACCGAAGACCAGGAACCCAGAGGAATGGGAGGAGATCGTGGACGAGATCAAGATCACGCAGGAAGTGCCGAAGGAAAAACTCGATGAGATGGTAGAGACGCCGGACGCCGGGGTCTGCTATGCTCAATGCCCGGTGATATACTGGTCTTTCAGGAACGAGACGATCGCGGAGGAAAGTCTCCCCGTCCTGGTGTTTGATAGGACAGCTCCCAGCACGAGATACGAGTCCGGAGGACGCCACGGGATGGAGAGGGTCGATGAGTTTCACAGGATAGAACCAGTGTATATAGGAACTAAAGATCAGCTTATACAACTGAAGAAAGATCTGGTAGACAGGTACAAACGAGTTTTCGAGGAAGTGCTGGATCTCGAGTGGAGGATGGCAAAAGTAGAACCCTTCTATCTCCAGCAGGCCGGCGGTGAGGAAAAAGAAGAGGAAGTCGGACTCGGAACGATAGATTTCGAGGCCTATCTCCCCTTCCTAGGTCCGAGAGAAGACAGCGAGTGGCTGGAATTCGGGAACCTATCCATATTCAGAAAGTATACAGAGGCTTTCAACATCAAAAGCCAGAACGAAAAGTTGCTGTCTGGATGTACAGGCATAGGGATAGAGAGATGGGTCGTCGCATTTTTAGCCCAGAACGGGTTAGATCCGGACAGATGGCCGGAAAGGTTTAAAGAATACTTTGATCAGATGCCGGAAGGAGTCGAATTGTTGTAAATTATGTTAGATTTTCAGCCCCTGTAGACCCTTACAAGACCAAAAAGTAGTTATATCATCTATAAATCTAAAAGGCTAAAAAGGGATTGGATATACTATGGCTCAAAAATCCAGGCGCGCAGGCAGACGAGTAAAAGATAAGTGGAAAAGCAAAAGCTGGTATAGGATCGTCGCTCCGGACATATTCGACGGTGCTGTTGTAGGAGAGACCGTGGCTTCTGATCCAGAATCACTTTTAGGTAGGGTCTCAGAGATAAGCCTCCAGGACTTGACCGGAGATTTTTCTAGAACTCACATAAAGGTCGAATTGAAGATCAACGGAGTAAGAGGCGGAGAATGTAAGACCAGATTCATCGGTCACGATATGACTTCCGACTACGTCAGAAGATTGACGAGGAGGCGCCGCTCCAAGATCGAAGCGGTATTCACCGTTCGGACTAAAGAGGGCTATAAGGTGAGGATCAAACCGTTGTCCATCACCAACAAGAGGATAAATTCTTCCGTGAAAAGGTCTCTCAGGAAAAGACAGGGAGAGGTGATCCGAGAACTCGCCAATAACTCTAGACTCGGAGAACTGGTTCAGAAACTTCTCTTCGGAGACCTAGCAAAGAAATTGGCTAACGAGTGTAAAGAGATTTACCCGTTAAAACAGGTAGAGGTCAGGAAATCAGAAGTCCTCTCGGTTCCTGAGAAGGAAGAGCTCGATGTAAAGATAGTGACTGAAGAGGAGATGGAAGAAGAGGAAGAAGAAG
>CAYWYD010000023.1:0-23264 GCA_964462425.1 uncultured Thermoplasmata archaeon | reverse complement strand
GAGCTCGATGTAAAGATAGTGACTGAAGAGGAGATGGAAGAAGAGGAAGAAGAAGCTGAAAAAGAACCTGAAGAGGAAGAAGAAGAGGAAGAGGAGGAAGAAGAACCGGAGATGCCCAGCAAACCTGAAGTGGTAGAACAGTTCCGCGAGATAAAAGGTGTCGGTCCTACAACTGCTGAAAAGCTCTATGAAGGCGGCTTCCGAACATTCCAGCAGCTCAAGGATGCCTCTAAAGATGATCTAACCGAGGTAAAAGGTATAGGCGATGCGTCCTCCGAAACGATCTATGACGAACTGCATTGATAAAAAAGCATATTTTTTGTCGGGGTAGCTCAGCTTGGCGGAGCGCTAGACTCATAGGGAAGACTTTCGTTCCGCGAGGATAGCCTGAGAACTCGCTCAGGGAACCTTCAAGATTTCCTGCGATATCAGGAATGGATTCCTGAGAAATCTAGAGGTCGCGGGTTCAAACCCCGTCCCCGACACTTAATATTCTATCTCGAAGTAAAAATAAAGGGAGAATACCTTGCTCTTTAAAACCTATCAAAAAAACCTCGCAAAAAATCCTCGATATTTAACTCTCTAGGATTTCCTCTACCTTCTGCTGTAAAGGATCTAATTCATCTTGGATTATCTCCCAAACGATCTCCTTATCTACATTCCAATATTGATGTATGGCTATATTTCTGAAACCTTTGATGTCTCTCCACTCTACCTCGGAATGCTCTTCCTTAAACTCATCGGATAAATTAGCCACCGCTTCCCCGATAACTTCTAGGTTTCTAACTACAGCACTAATATCCCACTCGCTGTTCTTAAATTCTTCATAATTCATACCTTTTGTATTTTCTTTGATGACCTCAACACGTCTCAAAATGTCTTTGAGATTGACTTCATACTCTCGCTTCAATCTTTTCTCCTCCTAAGATGTGAGGTTTCAATTCATCTTTTATCAAGTGTCGTTTTACTAAGTCAACATCGCTCTCAAATAGATCTTCCAAATATTGTAAAAGATGTATATAATCTTTAAAACCTCCTCTACCTTCTTCGAATTCTACTAAAAAATCTAAATCACTATCATCTGATGCCTTTTCCTCAGCGTAGGAACCAAAGAGTGTTAGTTTTTTAACTCCAAAAGAGCTTATTTTTTCTCTGTTTTCTTCGATCATATCTATTATCTTTTCTTCATCCAACTCGTCTTTAGGGACCTCGCTCATATAGTTTAAAAAGAGATTCATATATATTTAAAAGGTTCGGTATTCATTTTTAAAATACAAATAATTGACCAACTTTGATAATAAAAGAATAGAGTAAACGAGTATCCAATTGAAGAGTTTACTGGTACATTGAGATTGATTTTTTCCCCGACACTTACTTTTACCAATCAATTTATAGGCGAAGAAGCTTTACAAATTACTGACATCATCTTCCTCTTCTTCGATGGTCCGCTCCTTCCACCTGCCGGTCCGGAAGTACAGGTAAGAGGCAAAGGCGATGATGATATTACTTATCGCCATGCCCCACCAAACACCGAGTATCCCTAGGTCTAGACCGTAGCCGTAGACCGGGAAGGCTAGTATAAAAGAGAGCCCCAATCTCAATCCTAAAATCCTGGTGAGGGATAGGACCATAGCAGGTTTCGTGTGACCAGTTCCCCTGTAGGTCGAATCGAAGATCCTGAAGATCCCGAAGAAGGGTATCGATATCACGAAGATACCTATAAATCTAGATGCTTCCGCGACCACAGCGGAGAATTGTTCAACATTGCTTTCATCTAGGAAAAATGCTACAAACGGCTCCCTGACAAAATAGATGGATATAGCTATCGATGCCATTATAACTCCAGCTACAAGCAGCGTCTTATGGACTATATTTTCCGCTCTCGACTTCTGCTTGGCGCCTATATTTTGTCCAACCATCGTCATAGAGGCACTCGCGAATCCCCATATCCCTAGATTTACCGTCTGGATGACTCTTCTTCCGACGCTGTAAGCGGCCAAAGGAATCCCTACAGGTCCAGATATCTGGTTTATGATCATCACGAGCCCGACGAAGCCAAGGGAACTACCAACTCTCGCCACGGAGGAGGGTAAACCGATATCCAAAATCTTCTTGACCCACCTCATCTTGAGTTTTAAGTCCTTCAAACTCAAATTGATGTCCAACTTACCTCCGAAGAGCAGGTAGATGGCTATGACTGATCCTACACCTCTTGTCGAAACAGTCGCTATAGCCGCTCCAGAAACACCGAGTGCAGGAAAAGGACCGATCCCGAGGATCAAAAGCGGATCCAAGATGACGTTCAGAACTACACCTACTGCCCGGAGATACATCGGGGTCTTCATGTCACCTGTCCCTCTCAGGATGAACCTAAATGCTATGAAGGAGAACATTATCGGTGCGCCTAGGAATATTATCCTTATGTAGTTCAGAGCTAGGGGATAAACCTCCGCAGGAGTACTCATCAGATTCTTTAAGATCCATCCGGCAGATAGGAAACCTACAACCCCACCGACTATACTTATGATGAACAACAGACCGAATACCTGGCCCGCGGCCTCATTAGCTTTTTCAGACCCTCCAGAACCTGTATGTTGAGAAACGAGGGATATACCTGCTGTAGCCAACCCCATCCCGAGGGCCATTAACACCATCAATAAAGGAAACGCGGCGGAAGGAGCACTCAAGGCCTGACTGCTCACTCTGCCCAGCCAGAAGGTATCCGCTAGATTGTAAGCGGTCTGTAGCATACTGCCTATGACGACGGGCCATGCTAGGCTGAGCAAAGTGGGTATGATCTTCCCGTTAAGGATCTGCTCTCTTCTTTCCTCTATATTTCCTTTCATGGTAGAGCTAAAACCTCTATTCTAGCAGCATATCTTCTACGATCCAATCCAATGATCTTCTCAGCTCTTTAGTGGCGTTCCTGTTGGTAGAGATCTGCCTAGCTCTAGCACCATCGATAGCGGAAAGGATTATCGTCGCCGTTTCTTCGGGATTTACTTCCCTGAAACGATCTTTTTCCACCCCTTCCTTTATAATGCTAGAGACTATATCTTTGATATGTCTATCATTCTCGGTTATCTGTTCCCGGTATCTTTCGTTGTAGGGTGCTTGGGATCGGATCTCTAAAAGTGCCGTATGAAAACTCTCAGTGGTCTCTTCATCTGATAGACCGAAGAGCATGTTGTCTATCAGTCCGTTCAACTTTTCTAACGGGTCTTCGGTATCGGGTACCATCTTATCTTTAAAACCCTCTAGAATATACTCTATAAAATTGACCAGCAGATTTTCTTTCGTATCGTAGTGATAGTGGAATGTTGACTTACACTTGTCCGATTCGTCGGCTATCTTTTTCATGGTGAGGTCAGCATAGCCGTACTTGCACAGAGCTTTGAAAGTCGCTTCCATAGCTTTTTCCCTCACTTTTTCGGGAACATTTTCGTCCGGACACATGTGTACTGACTGATTAGTCAGTCAGGTTTATAAAATTTTTGGATTTCTATTAGGGAGTGCAGACATGGATAGACCTCGCTAGGAATCAGAACCCATCATGACCAACCTCTTCATCCCCAACAATACATTTTTTGACCATGAGTTTATAGGTGATTCGATGTGCGGACTTTTCCCCTACGAGGAACGTCAAAATCAAGGAGAGATAATGGATCAGATCCAAAGCTGTCTAGAACAGAGTAAATCCATCATCTATCAGGCTTCTACGGGTTCCGGAAAGACCGTCTGTACTTTGACTTCCTCTTTGGATTACGCCGCAAAAGAAGGTAAGAAAATACTGTACCTGACCAGAACGAACAGCCAGCAGAGGCAGGTCCTCTTGGAACTGCGAGAGATAGGGGGGTATTACGGTTTAGGTCTTCAAGGTAGAAACAACACCTGCCTTTTGGCTGAAGACGATGAAGAACTGCAGGAAGGCGGCGCCGAGGAATTGTCTAAATACTGCAGCGACCGGAAGAAAGAGGTTCGTACATCGCTTCAAGAAGACAGAGAACCGACGGCCTGTCCGTACTACGCCGGTCTTCTCCAGGCCGATCTAGACGAGATCCACGCAGAGTTCAAAAAGAACATCCCTACGGTCGACGAGGTCCTAGATTTCTGCAGAGAAAGGAAGGTCTGTCCCTACGAACTGACCAAAGCGTTGATCCCCGAGGCGAAAGTCGTGACCGCCCCATACATCTATTTCTTCTTTCCGTTCATCCGAAAGCAGCTGAAAGAGTGGATGAATGTCGAACTATCCGACCTTATAGTCGTCGTAGACGAAGCACACAACCTTCCTGATTACGCCCGCGATCTTTCATCCTCCGATATAACGAAGGCAGCTCTTGAGCGAGCTAAAGACGAAGCTCTTGAGTTTGGAGATCCCGAGTTGCAAACCGATATGAGCATATCGAGTCTCTGCGAACTTTTCGAGGGCATAATTCTGGATATAGTCGAAGAGTTCGTGGTAGAAGAGGATGGTCTGATCCCGCCCAGCGAGCTGCGAACGGAACTTCTCCACTCTTTAGGCGTGAATACCAATCAGCTCAAGGGCTTGATTAAAGATCTGAAAGTTCAAGGCGAAATAGTGCAGGAAAAGAAGAGAGAAGAAAAAAAGCTCCCTCGCTCTTACATCCACTCCCTAGCTTCCTTCTTGAGTTCCTGGTTTTCGATCAAAGGTGAGGATTACGTCAAGTTGGTGAACGGCGGTGATAATCCGAGTTTAGAGGCTTTTTGTTTGGATCCCAGTAACGTTACCTCTATACTGAACTCGTGCCATTCCAGTATACATCAATCCGCCACCCTTGAGCCGGTGGATGAATACAGAGATTCTATGGGACTTCCTAAGGAGACCGAGATGGAGATATATCCCAGTCCCTTCCCGGATGAGAACCATTCGCTTTTCTATGTTGAAGGGCTCACCACCCGGTACGAAGAGTTACAGCGCGGTGAAGAGATGATAAGAAGCCTGAGAGATGAACTGAAAAACCTTTTGAAGACTGTTGATAGAAACACGGTGGTTTTCTTCCCGAGCTACAGATTGATGGAGGAGATAACCGGACCGATGCGAGATGAAATCGACGAGGTTTTCCTCGAAGAACAGAAGATGCAGCAGTCGGAACTGATGGGTCTAGTCAACGATTTTAAAGAAGAAGGAGGAGTATTGTTCTCAGTTATAGGTGGCCGCGTAAGCGAGGGGATGAATTTTCCGGGAGAACAACTAGAACTAGCCGTCGTTGTCGGTATACCTTACCCCAAACCGACCGCGAGACAGAAAGGGTTGAAGCATTATTACGATATGAAATTTAACAAGGGGTGGGAATACACGGTGAAGGCTCCCGCCGTGAGAAAGATACTTCAGGCCACGGGTAGGCTGATAAGGAGTGAGGACGATCTAGGCGTTTCCGTGATATTGGACGAAAGAGCGGTGCACTTCAAGCAGTATCTTGAAGACCTGAGATTGGTCGAAGATGTACCTAGCGCGGTAGAAAATTTCTTCGAAGAAGGACGTCAAAATCTATAAATAGTCTTAAGGAAAAAGCGAAATTATGCACAAGACCTGCGATGTAGATATGGAAAAGAATATTCTGGAGGAGAACGAGAGGATAGCCGAGGAGAACGAAAATCTGTTCCGTGAAAAAGACGTCCGAGCCTTCAACGTTTTAGGTGCTATAGGTTCGGGTAAGACCACTCTCATCGAAAAGCTAAAAGAAGGTATGCCTGACCAGAAAGTGGGCGCGATAGCCGGCGATCTCAGCGGGGATGACGATTCCCGCCGCTTCAAAAAGAAAGATATGTCGGCGGTGACGGTGAACACTGGAAAAGATTGCCATCTGGACGCTCATTACGTTAGCCATGCGCTCGAAGATGATGATCTCTCGCTCGAAGATATAGATATTTTGTTCATAGAAAATGTTGGCAACCTGATCTGCCCAGTGGATTTTCCCCTTGGAACTGAGAAAGAAGTCGTAGTGATATCGGTTACAGAGGGTGACGACATGATTAGGAAACATCCATTGATCTTCTCACGTTCAGACCTTGCTGTATTGAATAAGGTCGATCTCGCGGACGCTATGGATGTGGACCTAGAGGTAATAGAAGAAGATTACAAAGAAGTGAATCCCCACGGGACGATGATCAGGACCAATGCGAAGGAAGGTAAGGGTGTAGAAAAGGTTGCAGAATTTTTAGATATCCCTTGTGAGCTCTAGGGCTATATTTTAACTAAACCCAAGAACGCTTTACTCTATCACTTCTGCTATCAATGGCGCAACAGAAACTTCGCTCCTTTCTTGTTCTATCGTGTCGGTGCAGAAGACCGAATCACACACTTTATCGAGTCTGTCTAAGGCGTCTTCTGCAAAAAGGCCGTGGGTGCAGCCCGCGTGCACTTCTTCCGCTCCCGCGTCCTTCAGTTGTTTAGCGGCCTCGGTCATGGTGCCTCCGGTCGCGATGATATCGTCTAGGATCACTACGGATTTCCCTTCCGCATCTATATTCTTCGGTTTTATCTCAACAGTACTTCCGTCGATACGAGTTTTTTCGAGGTAATCCCATCGGATACCGATCTCTTCCGCCGCTTTCTTGACTCTACTCACCCCTCCTTCGTCGGGCGAAATCAAAAGATCAGGATCTTTTTCGTTAGAGTGTTCCGCCAAAAGTGGCATAGCGGAGAGATTGTCCGCTGGGATATCAAAGAAATCAACTATCTTCTCTGAATGGAGATCGATACTGTAAAATTTATCTGCATCGACTTCGATCCTTTTCGCTATGGACCTAGCGCTTATCGGTTCTCCTTTCTCGAACAATTGATCTTGTCTAGCATAAGAATAGTATGGGACGATGATATCTATTTTATCAGCTCCATTCTCTTTTAAAGCATCTTGGATCATGTATAACTCTAATAGATGCTGGTTGGGATAGGTGGTCTGCACTACAGTACAGTCTTTTCCTTGGATATCTTCTTCCAATTTGAGATATATCTCTCCGTCGGGAAAGACCTGTGTTTTGACTTCTACCATTTCCGCTCCGGTCAAACTAGCTATCTCTTCGCAGAGTCCTTCAGATGCTGGTCCTTTGACTAACATGGATTCTCACGATAGGATTAAGATTATGAGATATATCTTTTTTGAACTAAATAGTCAGGATGATAATCTTTGTTTTCAAAAAGAACTATATAATATTTTCTTCATAGGGTAAGATGTGATTATATATGGCTAAAAGTTCAAAGAAGAGGGGAAAAAGAGGCAAAGAGAGAAAAAAAGTAGCTAAACAGCATAAAGATAAGGCTAAGCAACTTAAAAAACAGGCTAAATATGAGAAAAAGGCAGCGAAACAGGAAAAGAAAATAGGCAAATATGAGCAGAAGATTGAAAAATATAAAGACAAAATTAAGAAGGCTAGAAAAAAGATGAAGAAATATCGGAAAAAGGCTAAAGAAGCAGGTCCAAGTAAATCTTCTAGTAGGTAGACTAGGTAGGCCTAGCGTAAAAAACATAGTTATTAATTGATGAGCGGTGTATATATGTCCCCTGTTAGAAATTAGCTTAAAAAGCCGAAGACAAGATTGAAAATAAAAAGAAAAAATAATTTTAGTCCCTTAGATTATTTAGTATCTCCTCAGCCTTATCAGCTCTAACAGACTTATCATCTATCATCTTCTGAGCCAATATATCTACCTCATCTCCTTCAGCTCCCGCCTGAACCGCAACATTTTTTGCGTGGAGCTTCATATGTCCCTTTTGGATCCCTTCGGAGGCTAAAGCTCTAAGCGCACCGAAATTCTGTGCTAATCCAACTGAAGCCATCACCTTTTCTAATTCTTGGGCGTTTTCAGCACCTATTATCTCTAGATTGGCTTTAGCTCCTGGATGAGATGAAGTGGCTCCTCCTATAGTTCCGACGGGAAGAGGTACCTCTAACGTTCCCGCAAGATCGCCGTCTTTTGTCTTCTCCCAAGTCGTCAGTGGCGAGTAGTATCCTCCAGCAGAGGCGTATGAGTGAGCCCCGGCTTCAACCGCTCTAGTGTCATTTCCCGTTGCGGTTACCACTGCAGTAATCCCATTCATGATCCCTTTATTATGTGTCGCGCACCTGTAGGGATCTATCCGTGCGAATTCATATGCCTGGATGATCCCTTCTACGGTTTCTTCACCGATCTCTTCTTTATCCCAGACGGCTCTAGTCCTTGCGATTCTGTGATCGGCTAGATTGGATAATATCCTGAGATATACGTTTCCATCGGTGATATCTTCTATCTTCGGAGCTAATGCTTCTGCCATAGTATTAACGGCGTTGGCTCCCATAGCGTCCTGGCAGTTCACCAAAAGATGCACGATAAGGTAATCACCGAACCTGCTTTTCAGAACCCTGCATCTGATGTCTTTCGTTCCGCCTCCGTGCTCCACCAGTACCGGATCCTGTTCATTCGCAAGATCGATCAGATCTTCCTTTGCTTCAATCACCTTCATCTTCGCAGCGTTTGCGTCGGAAAGATCAGTGACCTGTATCTGCCCTATCATGACCGGATCGGTTGTAGTTGCTTGAAAACCTCCGGAACTTCTAGCGAGTTTAGCAGCGTAAGAAGCTGCCGCGACCACTGAAGATTCTTCTATCACCATAGGTACGAGATAATCTTCTCCGTTGATCTGAAAATTGGTGGCGATACCTAAAGGCAATTCGTAGGAACCGATCACGTTCTCTATCATCCTGTCGGCGTTCTCTTCTGATAGACCTTCATCCAATATTTCCTCTAGATCCTCCACCCCGGTGTTTTCTTCTACCAGCTTTAATCTTTCCTTCATATCTTTCTTATGGAACCCGGACAAACGTGAGTTTCTCGCGGACATCTTTCTCATCTCTTGATGACCTAGAACATATAAGAAGATTGGGTTAAAGTGAGTTGAAAGTCCAAACAGGCAAAAGATTTATTATGACAACTCCTTTGTAAGGGGTGTGAGAACCATGATAAGGGAATGCGAGGAGCACGGGTATTATCGAGATGAGGATTGTCCAGAATGTGGGGAGCGAGGAAAGTTTATAATGAGTGAAGAGGAGTGCGTGAACTTAGGTAAGACCACCGCCGGGGTGCTCCGTCATTTTCCTGATAAATACAGTATCGATATGGATGACAGGGGTTGGATCAGCCTAGAGCATTTTGTAAAGGCACTCAGAAACAGACAGAAAAGATTCCACTGGTTGAGAAAGTATCACGTGCATGCTTTGGTGGAGACCGATGAAAAAAACAGATATCAGCACGAAGACGGATACATAAGAGCTACCTACGGACACTCTGTTGACGTTGACCTAGATCACCCTACAGAAGATATTCCTGACGAGCTGTATGTTCCTACAACCGAAAAAGAAAGTGACCTTTTGCTCGAAGGAGGTGTGAACCCTTCCGATAGAACCTATGTTCATCTCAGCGGCACATACGAATCGGCTGTAGAGGCCGGAGCTGTACGCTCGGAGGAACCGGTCATACTAAAGGTCGATGCTGAAAGTGCCATGGAGAACGATATTGAAATAATGAAGGCCGGGAAAGATGTGTATCTTGCTAAAGAGATAGCTCCTGAGTATTTAGAACGGAACGAGGAACAGCCATCCGATGAAGAAGTAGAAGAGATCCGAGAAGAAGAATGAAAATATCGGCAGCGATCTGCCTTTTCAACGGAATCCCCCATCGGCAATTCTAATGATAGAGAAGTCGTTATCGGATAATCATAATCTATGATATCCTCTTGAACAAAGTTTCATAATCATCTTTATCCATCGGTCTGGGATTGCTCTCGTTGGAAAGGTTATCGGCAGACATCTCTGCTAACTCTTCGATATCACTTTCTTCGAGTCCGATCCTTTCGATACCGGGCATGTCCATCTTTCGGTTCAATTTTTTGATCTCTTCTACAGCCCTTTTAGCTCCTTCTTCGGCATCTTCAAATTCAATATTCATCAACTCTGCTACTCTAGCGTATTTGTCGCTACAATATTCTCTGTTGTAATCCATCACATAGGGTAGGATTATCGAATTGCAGAGGCCGTGTGGAGCGTCGTATTTGCCTCCTAGAGATTCGGCCATACAGTGAACGGATGCCACATCGGAGTTGTTGAAAGCCACACCGGCCATAGTACTACCCAACAGCATCGCTCCTCTAGCTTCTAGATCATCGGGTTCTTCGACAGCTTTTTTGATATTTCTCAAAATGAGTTCCATAGAGTATAGAGCTAAAGAGTTAGAGAAGGAGTTAGCGGTTTTAGCTGTGTATGCCTCTATGGCGTGGGTGAAAGCGTCCATACCGGAATAAGCAGTTAAATCTTTAGGCAGGCTTGTAGTGAGTTCTGGATCCAAGATACTCATACCGGGCGCGATAAATGGGCTCCTGATACTCTTTTTGAGTTTTTCATCGCTGTCGGTGATCACAGAAGAAAAGGTGACTTCACTCCCGGTCCCGGCTGTAGTCGGAACGGCGATCAACGGTAATGTTTCTCTCTTTACTTTATCGCTACCAAAGTATTTTCTTATATCATCCTCTCCTTCGCTAAGCAATACCCCTATACCTTTTGCACAATCTATCGGACTTCCCCCACCCAAGGCTATGATCACTTCAGGCTCGAATTCTCGACCTATTTTTGCCCCTTTTTCTACCTGTGAATCTTTTGGATTGGATTCAACATCTGAATAGATCTCGAGGTCCAAACCCCATAATTTTGACTTGACTTCATCCAATATACCACTTTTCTCAATCCCTCTATCCGTTACTATAAGAGCTGTATTAAACTCATTAAGTTTCTCGCCCAAAATATCTATCTTTCCAACTCCGTATTCCAATTCGGTGGGAAATCCAAACCTGAAATCCTTCATGATATCTTCCATCGGTATTCCTCCTTTCACTACAAATATTTGAAAGCGTATTTAATCATGTTGATAGATAATGATAGATAACTAAACGGAATACATCAAAAAATAATAAAGCCTAGAATAAAATCAAAGATAGA
The DNA here is from genome assembly GCA_964462425.1 of uncultured Thermoplasmata archaeon. Classification (GTDB taxonomy): domain Archaea; phylum Thermoplasmatota; class Thermoplasmata; order Halarchaeoplasmatales; family Halarchaeoplasmataceae; genus Natronoplasma. Next base: position 12,278 of record CAYWYD010000023.1, on the reverse strand, counting down.
AAGGTCATAAGGACAATAACTACAAAATCGAATCTCTATCTTTGAGATTATTCACCCTGGATTTAAGGTAACCACGTTGTTACCCCTCAACACTATAGTCCCCAGTCTCCTGTGTTTGTCTTCATTCTTTTCTTCCGTATCTTCCAAAACAAGGTTCATGTGGTCGTCGTACCCGACCAATTTACCCTCCAAGACACTCCCGTCTTTGAGCAATAACTTGATATCGTCGTCTAGATGATCGTTTAGGAAACCAGTCGGCTTTACCATTCTACCATCACTACATTTTTCTTTTAGTATTTTAACTATTTGGTCAACCTCTCTCTTTTTTCCACAATTTCGTCCTTCAACTCTCCCATATTTAAGCTATCAGAGAGTTCAAGTGCCTCTTCAAGATTTCTTCGGGCCTTTTCTTTTTCCCCTAGATCTTTCTGCGCTGACGCCAGTTGATATAGTCCTTCGGTTTTGGAATCTAAAATGTTCAACCGGTCGAACAGTTTTACCGATCTCTTAAGAAATCGTTCAGCTTCCTTCTCTTCTCCGCTCTTCGATAGAGCCTTACCATAAGCTAATTTCGCCCCGGCTTCTCCGTAAAGGTCTTCTTGATCTTCGAACATCTTCACGGCTTTTTCCAATTTTTTTCTCCCCGCTGTGAGATCCCCTTCTTCAATATATAGCTCTCCTGAGTTGAGTATACTCCATGCTTTAATATTGACCAAAGAATGCTCGCCCGCTTCCTTTTCAACCTTTTCAAATAACTCGATAGCCCTTTCCATCTCGCCGGTATCGGATAGGATCATACCGATCTCCTGCAGCAGGTTTATCCTTTCATAGATCATACCGACTTCTCCATAATCCTCAGATGCCTTTCTGTAGAACTCGATCCCTTTTTCATGATCTTCTTCATCGATATGGATATCGCCGATGTCCCGCTGGACGGTCGCGATCTTCTCTGTGGTCTCTTCTTCTTTGAACAGATCTAAGGCTCTCTTTAAATAGTTCAGTGCCTCTTGAGAATTATCCTTTCTCCAAGCCGCTATCCCTGCGAGTCTTATACCTTCAGCTCTTTTCACATCGTCGTCTAGTTCTTTTCCTCTCTCGATGATCTCGTTCGCCTTTTTCTTTACTTTTTCGATATCGCCCTCAAAGAGGTAGAGCTCGGCGAGGCTTTTCAGGGAAGAGACAACAGTTTCACCTCTCCCTAACGTCTTACTGAGAGAAAGCATCTCTTCATAATGTTTTTTAGCTCCTTCTAACTCATTTAGATTTAAACATACATCTCCTAGGTCTTTCAATACTTCGAATCTTCTTCTCAGTACGATTTTGCTCTTACTCTCTTTTTCTAATCGAGCAAGTTGTATGGACAGACGGACTTTTTTGACCCTATCGACGATATCTTCCGCTTTTTCGACGCCGTAGCTCTGTTTAATCTCATCGTAAAGCCGTTCTTCAAACTTCTCTAGATCCTCTAAACTCAACTCCTCCTTCTTACCTTCTTTAAAATCATCAAATATTTTCTCTCCCTTTTTATCTAGGCTCCGCTTCAAGATCTCTCTGATCTCTTCCGTTTTCTCTCGATCGATTTTTTCCCTACTCCCGTCAAAAGAGATCATATCCTCACAGCATATCTTTGAAAGACTCGACGAGTTCGGGATACTTCTTTTGGACCCCTTTGAGTATCGCTTCTGTGCTCATCTCTTTCAGGTCGACTTCGGATAGAGCGTCTATGACCTTGTCGAATTCTTCATCCGTCAGTTCAGTAGCTTTTTCCTTAGCCATGTAGTTACGCCAGAGTTTATCTTCCAATCTATCCCGCCACCTTTCTTCATACTCGGAGAGAAAATCCTCGTCCGATCTTCCTTTTTCTACGGCTTTAGCCGCGACATCGCCGGCGATCTTCGCCTGCTTCATGCCGTTAGCTATCCCGCCGCCTGTTATCGGATCGACGACTCCAGCGGCGTCGCCGACGAGCATCATCCCGTCCGTGGTCACCGATTCTAAAGGGGACTGGACGGCGACGCCTCCCGCTACCATGTCAACGGCCTGCCCCTTTCTCAGTCCATCGTGCCCATCGATAAACTCGTCTAGATGGTCTTTAGGTGTCTTTTCACCGTCCAATCGAGTGAGTTGGATGCCGAGCCCAACATTCGCTTTATCTTCTCCCTTTGGAAACATCCATACGTATCCACCTGGCGCGGCCTTCCCCAGATAAAAATGAGTATGGCTCGCGTCAAAATCTATGTTAGTCATCCTGTACTGGAAACATGTCATTACGTCTTTAGCGGGAACCCCATCGTAGAGTCCGGCCCATCTACCGATCTGAGATTCAAAACCGTCCGCCCCGATCACCAGGTCGGCTCTGATCTCGAATTCTTCTCCCATCCTTTTGGCTTTCACTCCTACCACTTGTCCATCCTCTTTTATCACGTCGGTAGCCGCTGTTTTTAGCATGAAATCGACGCCTTCCTCTCCGGCTAAAACCGCCATCTCTTTATCGAAGATGTCTCTCTCTAATACACCTCCGACCTCGTCACCGGCGAGATCTTTACCGATTTTGACCTCATAGCCGGATGGGGAGTAAATTTTAGCTCCCTTGACCTTCCATCTTATGAAGCCATCTTGTTCTTCTATCTCCAGTTCGTCCAGCCAGGAAAGGGAAACTCCTTCAGCACATCTTACCGGGGATCCGATCTCCTGTCTTTTCTCGATGACTAGAATATTTTCCACGCCGTTCTTTGCGGCGAAACGTGCTGCGGTAGACCCGATAGGTCCTCCTCCTACAACCAAAATATCGCAATCGATAACATCTCCTGTTTTTGGATCCAATTCAATCACCACTGAGTTCCAAGGCTCCGACGGGACAGGCTTTGACACATACTTCACATTCGATACAGCCCTCGTTCACTTCTAGTACGAGGTCGTTAAGGAAAAGAACGTTCTCTGGGCAGGATCCAACGCAGGCACCACAGTGCATACATTTATCCATATCCATCTCTAAGCTCATTCCCGACCACTCCATTCCTCTAGTGGAACGGAAAATTTCTTCTCGACCTCTTCTCGGTAAGTGGGTCCTCCGTTGTAGGCGCAGAACGGGATTATCCTGCCGTCGGGCGTAGCATAATGTATCACACACCTCTTAACCCTCTCTATATCGTAGTTATAGTCGTCCTGGAAGTGCATCCCGCCGACGAACATGGTCCTCCAAGCGAACTTACCGACTGCATCTTTATCGCCCTCGGACAGGATGTCTCTCATGATTTCGCCTATCGTTAGCCCTCCTGGCAGTTCTTCTTCTTTCAGATAGTCGCCGAAGTATTTCTTGAAGTTCTTCACCATGCTCTTTTTACGCCCTTTCTCTGTCTTTACTTTCTTCCCTAACTTTATGGCGGTCTTCTTCAGGAAGGTATCCCATTCATCTGCTCTTTTCTTCATCTCCTCCATCAGACCTTCGACGTCGACAAAATCGGTAATCGGGCTGACTTCACCATCATCCGAGATGACCAGATAAGAGGCTAGGCCGCAGTGAGGATGTGATGTGAAGGCTACCTGGGGGTCATCCTTTATGACGGAAACAAGCTGGGAGATAGGGGTGACAAAAGGAACGGGATAAAAATCACTTCTATCCAAGTAACCCGTCTGTTCCTCCAAGTCTATGGCTAGATCTGAGAGCGTATACCTCTGTTTCTGCCTTTCCTCCTTCTCTATCCGACCGGTGAACGCCACCGGCTGGTAATTGATGCCTCTCACCACGTCTCTATTTTTTATGGCGAAATCGAGGATATTTCCCACTTCATCGTCGTTGACAGTGTTCACGATGGTCGGAACCAAGACTGTGGAAAGAGGATTCGGTTTCGTTTTCCTGCAGTTCTCTATAGCTTTCTTTTTCACGTCTAACATCTCTCGCCCCCTTGCCTGCTTGTAGTTTTCCTCGTCGAGTCCGTCGAACTGTAGATAGACCGTATGAAGCCCGGCCTCCTCGCACTTCTTAGCGAAATCCTTGTCATTAGCGAGTTTGATACCATTGGTTGCGATCTGTATCTGTGAAAAACCCATTTCGGATGCTTTTTCGAGCACTTTGAAGAAATCCGGATAGACCGTCGGTTCTCCACCGGAGAATTGGACTGCAGTGGTGGGGACAGGCTTTTCATCCCTTAACGTCTGGAGCATGTCTACGACTTGATCGTAGCTCGGTTCGAAAACGTATCCTCTTTCGTTCGCGTTGGCGAAACATATCGGGCAGTTCATGTTGCATCTATTGGTCAGATCGACGTTTGCGAGGCAGGTGTGGCTCTTGTGAAGGTTGCATAAACCGCAGTTGTCTGGACAGCTGGAAGCATCTTCTATTTTTGGGTTGTCAACACCGGTACCGTCGTAGGCGAATCTTTCCGCTTTCAAGTAGAGGTCTACATCTGACCACACGACGCTTTCAAAACGACCGTGGTCTTCACATTTCTTCTTCATGACAGCTTTTCCGTCTTTTTCTATGATCTTCGCAGGGATCACTTCTTTACACTCGGGACATATGGATTCTGTTTTTTTAGGTAATCCCGTCTCCAACTCGCTTTCTTTGATTACCATGATTTCGGGTGGGATATATACCGGATAATATTAAAGATTTTGTAGCGATAACCGCTAAAAGCTTTTCTTTTAAATGAAGTAGTTTTTTCCGGGAAGTTCTGATCGATAAGCTCCGATGCTTCATGTAAAGATTTTTAAATAGGTGTTGTATTAGCGAAAACCATGGATGAAAAGCAATATTCTAAGTTTTACCCCCGCTTGGTTGGGAGTTCTCCCAAGAAAGTTATCGCTGTTTTTGTGGTTTTCACTATCGTAATGGGCTTATTTGCTACAGCCGTGGAGATGGACACCGAGGAAGAGGCGTTCCAGCCTGATATCCCTAAACAGGAGTACATGTCTCAGGTCCGCGACAACTTCGGCAGCGTCGAAGAGACCGTACAGATCGCGTTCACCGCTCAAAATGGTGATGTCTTCACCAGAGATGCCTTGAAGGATATGGAGCAGATGGAGCAGAGGCTTCAAGAAGATGAAGAGGTGAATTTCACCCTTGCGAGTACCAACGAGGTGCCATCCGGCGTGATGACCTTAAGAAGTGCGGTCATGAACGCCGATCAGTCTCTTAAACTTGAAGACTTTATCGTACAACAAGCGGAGGTAACTGAAGAAGGAGTCAAAGCCGCGGAGAACCAGACGAGGATGTTCGAGCGGATGAACGTATCTCTTACACTCAACCTTTATCTGAGTCAGACATTCATGGAGAACGACTCTTTCGGAGGAACGTTAGGCACTAGAACAGTTCTCCTATCCATGTCAGATATAGTCTCCGAACCACGCTCTTGGAGAGCGATGGAGAAATATGAGGAGAAATTTGGGGAATTATTAGGGAAGCTCAACCCTGACTCTAATATCTCCCACGAGAATGTCTCCTCTTATATGGAGGGGTGGCTGGACGATATGCGGGGGAAAGAAGGTCCATATCTTGAAAGATTTTTGAATCTGACAGAAGGGACCAAAAACATGTTGGATGCTGAACCGCCCGAAGGTGTAGGCTATCAGGAAGAAAAAGAGTTCACTCGAGCGATGACCCTGACTTTCTTTGCTACAGCCGAAGCTCTAGGCCATTTGAAAGAAGTCGATTTCGAAGGATTGGAGGCAGAACCCCCCTCGCTGGAAAGGAGCTTTGAGGAGGAAAAGAAAAAACTCGCGGACATGACCGACGATGATGTAAAGAGAACGGTTTTCGATCTGATAAATTATGACTCCTCCAGACTCAATAGATCGATAGAAAAGGGCGTCGACAACTTCGATAGGATGACCGATGAAGCGGATAAAAGTTATGAGAATCTCACATTCATGGAGGATCTTCTCAATGTAGCTATCCAGGAATTAGAAGAGAAGGGGATGGATGGTGATGCTAAACGGCTGAGAGGAGGCTATTTAGCCGCGGTGAAAGAGAACCAGACCCTGGTCAACGAATCGAAAGCTATGTATTTGGAATCTAAAAATATGCTCGAACATTCTAAGCGGCTCGCTCCCCTGTTGAATCAGATGTCCGAGATGATCGAAAGCACGGTGAGCAAGGATTTCTCTCCGGGCGACGATCTAGAGACCATCAGTGCTGAGATCGCCCTCGGGTTGGTGTTCATGGATCCAAGCCTAGATAACGAAGTCAGATTAGAGGCTCAGGAGAGGATCATAGAGATTGGGAACGAGATCTCGGAGGATTCTACCACGGAGGTCCGTGTATCAGCGAACCAAGTGATGATGGAGGAGATAAATGAGAGCGCTAATAGAAGTATAAACAGACTGCTCCCGATCGCATTTATCTTAGTCGTTATCATACTCCTTATAGTATTCCGTTCTTTACTTGAAACGGCTTTGAGTGTTGGTTGTCTAGGAATGGCGATCGTTTGGACCTTCGGGTTCGGCGTTGTTCTTGGGTACCAATTCAATCCTATGATAGTTGCGGTCCCGATCCTGATCACCGGGCTGGTTATCGACTATGGGATCCACATGGTGATGAGGTACAGGGAGGAGAAAGATGGAGGTTATAGACCTAAAGGCTCGACGATAGTTGCGATATCTACAGTCGGAGGGGCCCTAGTTCTGACCACGTTCACCACCGCGGTCGGTTTCTTATCGAACACGCTCAGCAATATACAGGCGATGCAGCAGTTCGGGGTACTTGCGGCTCTAGGGATAATATCGAGCTTTTTCCTCATGACCGCTTTCCTTCCTGCCGTGATCCAGATCTACGATGAGAGAAAGGAGAGAAAAGCGAAGAAGGCAAAAGAGAGTGAAAAATCTAGGAGAGTTGCTGATAAGGCGAAAGAGCATGGAAAAGACTTTGTCAGCGGGATGCTTTCCACTTCTGCTGACGCCGCCGATGGACATCCCATGGTGGTTTTTCTGGTGGTTGGTCTACTCACGATCTTTTCTATCTACGGAGCCGTGAACATAGATTCCACCTTCGATATAGAGGATTTTCTCCCGGAGGATCAACCTCAAAGCAAGAATATGGAGTATCTCTCGGACAATTTTAACGTGACCACATATTATGCATATGTCCTTACAGAAGGTGATTTGGACAGCCCTGAGTATCTGTATGCGCTGGAGGAGACGGCCGAGAACATAGCTAACAGCGAGATGGTCGGAGGCGAAGATGGCGACGTGGAATCCCCTCTCACGGTTTTGAGGGATTACGGTACAGCTCCTCCAGGTAGTCCCGATCATAATCTAACCTTGGTTCGAACCTTCACCGCGAGCGATAATACTGGAAATGATATCCCAGATGAAAATGTGACCGAGTTATATAACATGCTCTATGAATTCGAGAGGAGCAGAGACGCTATACAAGGAGTTTTGAACAGAACTGCTGAGGGTGAATACACAACCGGTATCATCCGCTTAAAGGAAGACCAGGAGAAGATCACCTCTAATCTAGATAATGCTGGCGTTCTTGAAGAGGATCTGGAAGAGGCTGTAAAACCTCTCAAGGAGGGTGGTTTCGCGGCAAAGGTCACTAGTAGTTCGATGATCACTGAAGAGACTACATCGGAGCTGATGGATACGCAGTTCAGATCGCTCCTACTTACGATACTTATAGTCGCTTTGACTCTCAGTGTGATCTTTTATTTCCTACACAGATCGTTCTTCCTCGGCGTTATAACTACGATCCCAGTAGCTTTGATCACGCTTTGGATCATAGGGACTATGTATCTTCTTGATGTCTCGTTGAACGTGATGACCGTCAGTATAACGGCACTCACGGTAGGGATGGGTATAGACTACAGCATTCATATAACACATAGGTTCATGGAGGAGACATCAGAGAACCATCTTTACGATGCCATGCACGAAACCGTTCAGAACACGGGAGCTGCACTTTTCGGTTCCGCGACCACCACTGTAGCGGCTTTTGCGATCCTAGCGACTTCTGAGATACTGCCTCTAGCACAATTCGGATATATAACCGCATTAGCTCTCCTTTACAGCTTCATCGTTTCCGTCTTCGTGTTACCATCGGGATTGATGTTATGGGCGAAGTACAGACAGAAGATAAGGAAGAAAAAATAAATAGAACAACAGAGCCATATATCGAGAAAACGAGGAGATAACAGTGGGACCTGTATTCGATGTCATCCTTTGGGCTGGAGTCTTATCCCTTCTTATAGGATATCTTAGAGAATTTAAAAAACACACTTTTAGGATACTCGGTTTTATCCTACTTGGTATATTTTGGCTCACACTGTCTCCTCACTACATAGCCATTAGAGATTATTTTAACCTCCTCATAGTCATATGTGGTTTACCCGTTTTCATCTATTTTGCCTATCACGAGTACCTTTCTAAAAAGTGGAATGAGGATCCTGAGGAGATGAAGTTTTTAGCTGGAAGCGCTTCAATCGCTACCCTGATATATTTTGGGATTCAACGGATCCCGCTCTTAGCGGGTGTACTGATAAAGGCGGTGGCGGAACAGACTACTTGGATCACTAACTTACTGGGCTATGATTTTCACGCCGCCTCTATAGACTTTGGCGGTAGTCCAATCTGGTACCGTACCGCTGCAGAATTCATCCGCGTCCCGATAGAAGGCACGAATGTCAATATAATCCTGGCTTGTACCGGTCTGCAGGCACTCGCCGTCGCGGGGACGGTGGTATGGTGTACGAAAGCTGACGCTGATAGAAAACTCAAAAGCTTGCTGACTTTAGTCCCGGTCATATACGTGGTCAACCTGTTCCGGAACGTGCTGGTTATCTACCTCACCGTAGAGGGGATCACCTCTTTTGAAGTAGCTCATAACCAGATAGCAAAGAGCCTCTCCGTTATCGTTTTGGTGATATTGATGATCACCGTGTTCGAGATAATGCCGGAATTGTTCGATAACATAATCAACCTTGTAAAGCTCTATGAAAGGGAACCACTCTCTGAGGAGAAGAGTGAATCCCCGAAGTCATGACAGAGGAGCAAACGGTTTAAATATGATCATTAAGCCTTTTCATCTATGGACGAATCCCCGATGGATATCGAAGAGTTGAAGGAAGAATACGAGCATATAAGTGAGGGGCTGCAGAGATTCGGTCTGACAAAATATCAGGCAAAGACCTATACCGCTTTAGTAGCTCACGGCGTAGCAGATGCCGAAACTATAGCTTCTACGGCTGATTTACCTCGCACATCGGTCTATAAAGCTTTGAGTTCACTTCACGAGATGGGTTATGTGATAGTTAGCGAGGGAAGACCTAAGGTTTTCAAGCCCGCTGAGCCGCTAGAGGTAAAGAGCAGGATATCTAGAGAGTTAGACGACGTGTTTGGAAGGTTGAATACCCTCTATGAAACTCTTTCGGAGAGAGGTGAACCTCAGCTCGTTTATACTATCAACGGTAAGGAGAAGGTCCTTGACAAGATAGTAGAGATGATCAATAGAACAGAAGAAGAGATCATCATCTCCACACCCAATTTTTCCGCGATCCTTGATCGATCTGAAAAGGAACTAGAATCCGCCGCTAAAAGAGACGTAGAGATCACGATAGTTACATCTACTCGAGAGAGAGTGTTTGAAGAGGCAGAGGTCAAGAGAAAAGAGTCTCTAATAGCTACTGACCTTATAAGTGACGGCAGAAGAGCACTGCTAGCCTCACCGGGTTTAGAAGCCTGCGGCTACACTAACAATCCCTCTTTAGCTAAACATCTAGTGAACTTCATGGACATATTGATGGAAAGGGAATAATTGGAACCTTCCATTTCTCCCACCCTAAAAGGTTAAAAATGATCATGTTCTTTTCACTTGAACATGCGAGTAGAAAATGTATTAGAATTGATCGGGGATACGCCGATGGTAGAGATAGAGAATGCCAATCCAAATCCAGATGTAGATATCTATGCCAAGTTGGAGAAAGTCAATCCGATGGGCTCGGTGAAGGACAGGATAGCGGTCCACATGATAGAGGAAGCGGAGCGTGAAGGAAAGATCGACGAAGGTACTGTGATCGTCGAAGCGACCAGTGGCAATACTGGTTTGGGTTTAGCGATGGTCTGTGCCGTGAAAGGCTACCACCTCCATCTCACCATGTCTAGAGGCGTGAGCGTTGAAAGAGTCAGGATGTTGACCGCCCTCGGTGCGGAGATAGAGTTCACCTCTGAAGAGGAAGGTACCGATGGAGCGATAAAAAGAGCCCAAGAGTTATCCGAAGAGAACGAAAATTTTTGGAGACCCGATCAATTCGATAATGAAGCCAACGTGAAGGCACATTACGAGACGACTGGAAAAGAGATATTGGAGGATACTGAAGGTGATCTCACTCATTTCGTCGCCGGCATGGGGACGACGGGCACGTTGATGGGAGTTTCCAAACGGTTAAAAGAGCACGATTCGGAGATACAGGTGATCGGTGTGGAGCCCACAGAAGATTACGAGATCCAGGGCCTCAAAAACATGGAAGAAGACATCGTCCCAGGCATATACGAACCGGAACGACTGGACGAAATCAGGAAGATAGACGACGAGGACGCTTTCTGCACGGCTAGAGAGCTGGCTATACAGCAGGGCCTGTTCGTAGGGATGAGTTCTGGTGCCGCGGTTCACGTTTCAGAACAGATAGCTTCTGAGATCGACGAGGGTAAGATAGTTACGCTGCTACCCGACGGTGGTGAAAAGTATTTCAGCACGTCTCTCTACGACGTGAACGAGTGCCTGAGCTGTATGTATAGATCGGATAATGATTTTTATCATCCTCCCGAGGATATGGATAATTACTGTGAAGAGCTCAGAGAGGTCATCGAAGAAAAAAGCGGATAGGCATCCAAAGAGTTAAAAATATCTTTACGGTTTCTATAACCATGAGCGGGAACGATGGTGAAGATAAGAAGGGGTTTACCGTAGACATCGAGAGGCTCGAGGATTACAAGTTCAAAGTAAAGTTCGACAAGGAGAGCATGGGTGAACTGATAACGGACGAGTCGGGGGAGATCGGCGGGGAAGAAGGTCCGAGTCCGAGTCGACTGTTAGCGGCTTCGACTTTGAACTGCTTGATGGCGAGTTTGACCTTCTGTCTCGACAAAAAAAGAGTGGACCTTGAATCACTCGAAGGGAAGGTCGACGCTACCATCGAAAGGATGGACGGTCGGTTAAGAGTGACGGAGTTGGACGCTGCGATCAAACCCGAGGTCGCTACCGAGGACGAAGAGAAGTTGGAGAAGTGTAAGGAATTATTCGAAAATTACTGCGTGGTCACCCAAAGCATACGGAACGGCATAGACGTAAACGTAGATGTTGAGGTGTAAATATAGCTGAACAGACCAAGCTTACGGAGGATTTTTCTGAAACTCTCGATGAGATCTCGGAGAACGTGAAAAGCTGCACTGAATGCAGGTTGCACGAGGGACGGAAAAATGCTGTACCAGGTGAAGGCGATCATGAAGCGACCGTTATGCTGGTCGGGGAAGCTCCGGGTAAAAAGGAAGACGAAGAGGGCAGGCCCTTCGTAGGGAGAGCTGGCAACTTGTTGGATGACCTTTTGAAGGAAGTTGGATTTTCACGAGACGAAGTTTTCATAACCAACATCGTGAAGTGTCGCCCTCCTGATAACCGCGACCCGAGGAAAGATGAGATCGAGAGCTGCGATCCCTATCTGAAAGAGCAGATCGAATCGATAAAGCCGGAAGTTATAGTGACTTTAGGGAACCATGCGACGAATACCTTGATAGGGGAAAAAGGTATGAAAGGATTGCATGGAAAGGAATTCGAGTACGAAGACATCACGTTGATCCCTATGTATCATCCAGCAGCCGGGCTTTACAATCCCGGTTTAAGATCCACGATGGAAGAGGATATGGAGAAGCTGGGAGATTTAAGATGAGATCTCAGCGACCAAGGGGTCTGTCAACTTTTTAATGATTCAGAGTTTTTGAAATGAGTATGATATGGGAAACAATTGTCTGAAGAGATATACTCTTTTTCTCGAAATCTAAGATTTTACTAAATTTTTGACCCCCTCACTTTTTACTCCTCGACGGGCTCTTTTTGATCTTCCGTCTTCTTTCCCTCTGTTTTTTTATTTTTTTCCACCAACGTGAAAAGCACCAAGATTCCGATAGCTATGAAAGCGAGAGCGGCGAACAACCATCCGTAGTCGTCTTGTTTTGTGTCTTCTTCGACTACTTGGATCGTCATCTCTTCCGTGCCATCTGCACTTTTAACACCAACATCGAACTCGCCAGCTTCTTCCGCTTTCCAGGTGAAATTTCCATCGTATTCC
>CAYWYD010000022.1:29865-37303 GCA_964462425.1 uncultured Thermoplasmata archaeon | reverse complement strand
CTCCTTTCGGATACAGCATGATAATCATGCCCGTTTCTCACTATATAATTTAAGAGACAATTATTCTAACGAGTATTCGAGAACGATTATCGAAAATGATATAGGAGTGTAGGCAGTAGAGAAGGATAGAGATGAATGTTTTTAACTCGGGTCTCGAAAAAATTATAGAAAAGTTAGGAAGGGGTTTTAGATGATAGTCGAGCTATAAATCGACTATTTTGGTGGTTATAGCCGAAGGCGTCACTATCTCTTCGTAGGTCGGCGTTCCGTGCTTCGGTATGATGTTGATGTCTAGGTTTTCCTGTGTTCCGAGGGAACCGATTATAGCTTCTCCACCATCTTGTGCAGTCAGATCGATGGTGATCTTGTACAGATCTCCAGACTCTACGAAGGAACTGGAGTTATCATCGCTTTCCTGCTTTATGATAGGATCCCAGCCGTATTCTGTAGCTGATGCGGCCGCTTCGTAAGTGGTATCATCCCATTCTGAAGCTTCTAGATTCACTTCTTTCTCATCACTCTGTATCTGTATCACTGTCTGATTGAGGTCCTGCGGGTTCGCACCTGCAGCTAGGCTTAACTTGAGGTTTATCTTTTCGATCTCTCCGTCAGTTGCACTTCCTAATGGCTCTCCTGAATCCTCAGTATAGTTAACGCCGTACATGTCCTGCACCTGGAACGAGCTAGACACTTCTCTGATCGCCTCGTCACCTGTCCTCTCTGCCTGCTGCTGTAACTGATTTGCGGTATCGATCAGTACACTCGCCGCCACCGCCGCAACCAGCACCATGGCGATAAACACGATAAGGGCACCGACGCCCATCGCACCTTCTTCGTCTTCTCTTTTAATGCGTCTCATTTTTGTTTTACCTCCTTTCGGATACAGCATGATAATCACTTTCCTTATTCATTATATATATTCGCAGCTGATTATCGATCTACGTAAATCAATTTTGATAATAGCTTTTGATAACTACCTAATCTCAAAATAATCTGTAGTATAAGTTAAAAAGAAATAAAGAGGGAAGGGTTTTCATTACTATATTAGAGATCAACGAGCTTCGTAGTTATCGTTGAAGGAGCCATGACTTCTTCGTAGGTTGATGTACCGTGCTTCGGTATTATCTGTACATCGAGTAAATCCTGAGTGTTTAAAGGTTCTATGTTTGTCTCGCTTTCCAATTCAGTCAGATTTATCGATAACTTGTAGAGGTCGCCAGGTTCGACGAAAGAGTTATCTCCGTCTTCTTGCTGTGTGATTATCGGCTCCCAATAGTAATGGGTCGCATTCGCTTTTGGATTCTCTGATGCGCCCTGCAGGTTCACCTCACCTTCACCTGTCTTCAACTGCACTATGGTCTGGGTGAGATCCTGAGGATTAGCACCAGCGGCGAGACCGATCTTCAAAGTCACGTTCACTATGCTGTCCTCTCCATCAAATTCATTAGCTTCACCATACACATCTTGCACCTGGAAGGAACTAGAAACTTCCTGGATCGCCTCGTCACCCGTTCTCTGTGCCTGCTGCTGTAGTTGGTTCGCGGTATCGATCAATACGCTCGCGGCTACCGCAGCCACTAGCACCATGGCGATGAATATTATGAGCGTTCCGACGCCCATAGCGCCTCCTTCATCTTCTCGCTTTATTCTTTTCATGATTGAACTCTCCTTTCGGATACTTTACTAAAATTAGGACGGATATCTACTATATATATTAGCGTACAATTATCTTCTAAGTTTCTAAATCTTAATTATTTAACTCTGTTATACTGCCGTAGAATCAATCTATTTTACAAAGAAAAAAAGTCAAAAGGGATTATCAACCATAATAACTTCCTACAAAATCACATCGAGATCGGGACGGACTCTATCTCTCTTTTCACTTTCTCAGCGTCCTGTTCAGCTCCGCTTTTAGACAATGAAAGAACAGCTTTCCTATAATACTTCTCTACCGCATCGGCATCGCCGCTCTCTTCTTTCGCCTTTGCCATCGAAAAGTAGGTCAATCCCAGCTTATAGGGCTGATCCAATTCATTGTAGAGAGCTATAGCCTTGGACAGATGATCCTGAGCCTTCATATACCTTTCAGTCTCGAGATAAGCCCTGCCTAGCAAAGCTTCAGTGAAAGCCATCTCCATCTTGTCTTCCTCGAGAAGAGAGGCTCTAGCACCTTCGGCGGTTCTGATGGCTTCCTCAAAACTTCCGTCCTCCATATGGCACTCGGCAAGGGAGAGAAGAGCAGCAGCCTTCATATCCTCATATTCTTCCTGTACAGGTCCGATCCCTTCCAAGGAGTACTCCTCTCTGAAACGTACATCCGCATCCTCTAACTCCCTCAACACTTTGTAAAGGGTTCCTGCTTTCCTTCTGCCGACCATATCGTCCATAGATCGGTCCAATCTACTCCATGACTTGAGCCCCATCTTGAAAGGTTCTATCGCATCCTCGATCTCGCCGAGGGACTTTTCCATCCTGGCCAGGATAAAATAGGACGAAGTCAACAGGTGATGATCCTCCTCATCTACCAGGATCTCGATCGCTCTTTTAAGATCTTTTCTCGCCTTCTCGTACTCATCGAGCTTATTCCATACCTCTCCCCGCCTAGCATATATCTTTCCGAGCTGATCTTTTAGATCAGAAGGATTAGATCTGCCTTTAGCCACTTTTTCAGCCTTGTTTAAATAATATATAGATTCATCGTATTTCCCTAATTTTTCATCTACTTTCCCCAGACCGATATATGCTTTTAGTCTCCATGTTTCCTCCTCACTACATTCTAAAACCCTTTCAAAACCCTCTCTGCTCTCTTCGAAGGAACGACTAGCCCGTTCAGCTTCAGCTTTATAGTATTCAAATTCCGGATGGTCATCTTCCTCTTCATAGAATTGTAGGATATCTAAAAGCGGTCCCGCATATCCGTTCGATATGATCTCCAAGCCCCTCTCTTCCAATAGTGAAACCGCATTTTCGATCTCTTCAGATCGGAGGAGATGATAGAGCCTCTCCAATGTATCTCGACCTCGTATGTCGTTCTCCTCATAATACTTAGCTGCTAAAAAATGTAAATCTTTTCTAGTCTTTTCCGACGTCATCTCTCTTTTCTTTTTTTTCACGGACTCAGGCATTGTTACCGTTCCTTCGCCGCACTCGACGATAAAGGGGCTCTCTAAAACTTCCTCTAATTTCTTCTCATCTATAGCATCGATACGTAACAACTCATCCTTTCTCACCGGTTCCCTAAAGATAGATAGATAACCCAAAGCTAGAGATTCTTCGAGTCCCATCTGGAGAGACGATATGTCAGTGAGTTCCGGATAAAGAGAAGCGGTCTCTTCTACTATTATCTCTGAAGCATCCTCCATCGATCTCTCGATGTCTCCCTCTTCCAGCGCTATAAGCACCCTGATATGTCCGTATCTAGATATCTCTTCCGTTATATCTAAGATAAGATCTTTCATCTCCCGATCATGTTCCAAACCGTCGAAGATCATAAGAGCCGAAGTGTACTCTAGGTCTTTCTTCAGCTTTTTGAGTGACTCTCTATCATTCAACCATTCCTCGAACTCCCGATGACTCGAGAGGTTAACCCGCCCTATCTCTTCTAAGAATCTTGCAAGTGAATGCCAAAAATCTATCGGTTTTTTTTGTGATCCCACCTTGAAATAAAAGATATTGGTTTCTTCTTCGAATCTTCGAGTGAAAGCGGAGAGCAGAGAAGGAAAGCTGCCCTTCACCACACCTATGTCAGCTCCGTTCTTGTACCATTCTTCCAATCGCGAGATGTCTAGATTCTCGACAGAGACCTCGACAGGGAGTTCCCGGGTATGATTCACAGGTGAGCCCTCTTTATCACCTACCTTGAACTTTATACCGCCGTCTTCACCTTTCAATATGATATCGAGTAAGTCCAAATCCGGAGGAATGTAATCGTTCACGTTCTTGGCTTTGACCCTTCTTTTCTCGCCGTACATGTTTATATCTACGGGAGATTCCTCCATCTCTTCCCGCACTTTTTTAGCTTTTTTCACACCTTCGCCGGTCAAGAAGTAGGTCTTCATCCTTTGTTTTTTGTCCTCCACCCTGCTGGTCTTCTCTTCTACGAGACCGGACTCTTTCAGATCTTTTAGCGCGTACGAGATGGTGTTCTGTTTCAAGTCCGCCCTTTCTGAGATGCCGCTCTGCGTGACGCTGAGTGGTTTGGTATAATGGTCATAAAAATCCATATTATCCAAAAGATGGACCAATATTTTCTCTTTAGATTTGAAAGTCTCCGCCATGAGTAGAAATAAAAAATGTTTATCCCCCTATTTGAAGGTTGTTGATTGGTAACAGAGGACACAAATAAGCGATAAATTTGATTCATAAAATCAGGCAAATTATAAATATTCAGATTGATGTTATTTTACTAGAGGTTGTTCCCTCAGAAGGTCCCTCAACCATGAAGGATAGCGGTTCGAATCAAAAGAAAAAGAGGCTGTTCTACAATCGGTTAGCCAGGGCTATCATCCCCGCCGGAAAGCAAACGGAAACCGGAGAGGAGATATATGAAGAGAATGACTGGACCTCTTTGAAGATCAAACTCACGGCTACGGACCTCATCTATGAAGGGCCTGGGAGATCCGGTTCCATAAAGATCAAGAACATATATTATATGGATAGAAAATTGACGCACCCTAAAGCCGATTCTCCTAAAGTGTTGAGCTTCAACTACCAAACAGAAGAGGGGGATTTCATAGGGTTGATAAAAAACAAAACGACCCGCTCTAAGGAGATATTAAAGAAAAGGCTGCTGAGACAGATAGTCAAAGACGCGAACATATGGTATATCACTTCCTACAGATCGAAAGAAAGATCCGATGAAGTCACAGAATGGAAAGAGGGTATCTTCAAGATAGGTGAGGATAACACGTTGAGGGTCGAAAATACAAGAGGGGAAATCGTGACCACTATACCACCTGAAGACGTGATCAGATTGAACCCTATAACTAAATTGAAGAAAGTCAATCTGAAGATCTTTCGTTCACACGAAGGTGAAGTGCGAGTCGACCTGATATATTCGACCGAGATCCCCCTGGATATAGTGACGGACTTCTTCTATATCGATTATCTAGAGAAACAGGAGTCTGAATCGGACGAGGAAGACCTCACTCTTCAGGAAAAAAAGATGTTGATAGCGCTGGAAGAGAAAGAAAACGAGAAAAAAGAAGAGAAGACCATCCTCAGGGATAAATTGATCTCCCACCTCCCATGGGATGAGGAAGAAACACGGGAAATTCTATCTTCACTTAAATCTAAAAAGTTGATAGTCCCGATAGAAAATAAAATTTTACGTACGTTCGCCGGGGTCGATGCCACACCAGAAAAACTGGATGTAGAGAAACATAAGAAAGAAAAGGAACTCGAACGAAAAAGAGAGGAACGGGGAGAAAGACTTCAAAAATTACTGAAGCTGAAAGAGGATGAGTGATCTCTTGAAATTTTTTTCCGGAAGAAATTGAAGAGCGCCGTTATCATTCATTGAAGACCCGTATCTGCACGTTAGATCCGTTTTCCAACTTTTCTTCCCCTTCGGGAGGGTCTCTAACTTTTACGTACGATAAAGTTATAGTCTGTTTGAGCGAGTTGATCCCTTCTTTTGATCTCTCCGTTCTGACGGAAACGGGTTTCCATCCAGACCCTAAAAATTTAGTCAATTCAAAAAGAGAGGAGCTTTCTTCATTTCCATCTTTTTCCGTCATGTTTATCGGATTAAACTTTGTGCTTCATCCAATTTAAACCGATTCGTGATTTATCAATTTTGATAATCAATTATCAAGTTATTTCTTCGGTTATCGAGAGCAATAACTTTAGCAGTACCCTTATAATGAGCTTCTCTTCTCGTTAATATTGATTAAACGCACACCCGCGGGTGTGCGTTACAGATCATGTAGGTTACAGTGATAATTTCATCCTTCGAACGATCAGTTTTGACTACCTGAAGGGGTGATTATCGCTAGGGATAATCATAACATTAAATATAATATGATAATCAACAGTGTTTTGTACCGATGATAGAAGACGTCCGGGAGTACAGCCTATTCGACGATTCATCATCCTCTTCTCGCCTTACCCCTCGCCTTAACAAGCAGGACGAGGAAGGTGCGGCCGGAGTCAGTTCACTGATCCTGTTCATCGCTACGATATTGGTATCGGCTATAGTGGCCGGCGTACTGTTAGATACAATCGGTGAACTTCAACAGCAGTCAAGGCAGACAGGAGACGAAGCCATCTCTGAAGTCAGTGCCGGACTGACCACTCTTTCCGTAACCGGAGACAGGAAAGAAGACGGCGACCCAAACAACCCGAATTCTAACCAGATAATGATCTTGGAAGCAGTGGTCCGTCTTAGAGCCGGTAGCGAGCCCTTAGACATGGACGGAGTCCTCATCCAGGTAGACGACGGGAACGCGAGTGCAGAACTCGTACATTACTCCGGAGATAATACAGCAGCGGGAGCCGATGAAAATAATTTCACCACGGAAGTATTGAGAGATCCAGAGGGAGATTACGGAGGCGAGAACGTGATCTCCCAGGGAACTCTCGTGAAGATCTACGTGGATGCGAACGCTACAGGGATGGAGCTTACTACGAACACTCCTATAGAAATGAGTATTATCCCCGAAAAAGGACAGCCCGCCCGGATATCGATCGTGACGCCTTCAGTATATACTGATAGATATGTGAGGTTGAGATGATGTCGGAGAGTTTAAATATCAGCGAAGAAGAAAAATATAAATGTATATCGGTAGGTGGAAAGGATGGTTGATTTTGGAAAGCTGTTAGGAGCAAGCGAAGAAGAAGAGGAAGAATCCGAAGAAGAAGAAGAAGACGACGATATAGACAGCATAATCTCCGGAGCCGAAGGTGAAGGTGGAGGAGCGGAGATGGATGAAGAAGGCGAGGGTGGAATAGGTGCAGGTGGCCCACAGGGTAGTGGAGGTATGGGAGTCGCGCCGGATATAAGAGACGATATCGACAGGAATCGCGAAGACATAAGAGAGCTGGAAGCTAATGTAGAGACCATGGGAGATACGGTCGAAGATGTAGACGAGAGGGTCAAAGATATAGAGGAAGATATAAGTCAACTCTTGGACGTGTACGAGATGGTCACGGCGGAATTCAATCCATTTATGGACGAGGAAGGTACTTCACCCACAGGAGGTGGAGGTGAAGCCTCTGAAGAAGATGGATGGAGTATGAAAGAGGGCAAAGAAGGAGGCGCTTTTGAGGAAGATTCACTAGATGAAGTAGTCCAGCCGCCCGACGAAGCAGAGAAGGAACCAGAGGATATGCCCGATCTCGAAGGCGGGACAGAAAAAGAAGAGGAAGCACAAACAGAACCGGTGCAGCCCGAACAAACTCAACAGACTCCCCAAAAACCAACGGGAACTGAACCCAA
>CAYWYD010000022.1:0-29765 GCA_964462425.1 uncultured Thermoplasmata archaeon | reverse complement strand
GAACTGAACCCAAAACTCCTGAAGAATCCATGCAGCCCGAACAAACTCAACAGACTCCCGAGGAAAAAGGAACTGAAGCTGTCGATAGATTGGTAAACGAACTAAAGTCCGGAAATACCTATCTCCTGAAAACCACCGACGAAGATTTTCTGTATGAAAGTTTCAAAGCTGTAGTCGGTGAAGGAACGGGACTGTGTATAACCCGGAACCATCCCGACGATATCAAGGAGGAATACGATTACGGAGAGATGGATATAGAGTTCGGCTGGCTTTCCACATCTAACGAAGATATAGCGATAGCTCCCGACGAACTGGATATCCTAGGCCTTACGGTGGAGAGATTCATCTCCGATGAAGGTGGAGTCATCCTCCTCGACGGGATAGGTTATCTCTTATCGAACAATCCAGATTCGACCCTGATCCATTTCATCCAGTCCCTCCAGGATCAAATCACCATGGGGAGGACCACTTTCTTGATAGCGGTAGATCCCTCGGATATGGAAGAAGAAAACCTGAAACTGCTCAAAAATGAACTCGACGTAGAGGTGATGGGAAAGGAAGAATTTACGCCCGAACCCGAACCGGAAACTTCAGAAACGGTGCAGAGAAGAGGAGGAAGTGTCCAGAGAAGTGGAAGGAGAGGACAAGAAGAGAATCTGGTGGCGAAGGTCAAAAGGATGATGGAGTTCTTGGACGAACATGAGAGGTCGCTTGAAAAAAAGATAGATCAAGTCTCTAAAACCTCTTCCGTCGACGTTTCGGATAAAGTGGCATCACCCGGTGTTTTAGACGCCATAGAAGGGCTAGAAAAAGAAGTAAAGATGCTGAGTAACGAATTGAAAAGACTCAAAGAGAAGCAGATGGTCGAAGAGACGGGTGAAGGCCAAAAAGAAGTGGAAAAAGAAACGGAAACGCCCGAAGAAGAGAAAATAGATGAATTCGTAGAGATGGTCGAAAGAGGCGAAGAGCTGCACGATGAACTAGAAGACATAAAAGAAGAGATCCAAACGGAAGACGAAGAGGTGAGCGAAGTAGACGAGAAGAGCGAACCGGAAAAGATCGTAGGACTGGAAGAAGAGAAACCCCAAACTGAAGAAGAAAGCGAGGTGGAAAAATTCGAGAAAAAAATCGTAACGCCAGAGCAAGAAGAGAAAGAGCCTAATAGAGACGTAGGAAAAGAAGAGGGAAGTGAAGTGAAAAAATTCAAGAAAAGAATAGTTAGGTCGGAGGAAGAAGGAGGGCCGACAGAAGAGACCGAGACGAGAAAGGAAGAAAGTGAACACAAAGAAGAACCCTCCGAAGATGAAGAAGGTGCTGTCTACACAGAAAACGAGATCAAACTTCAAGCCGAAGTATCCGGAGATATAGCTTCGGGCAGCGGGGTCGAGATACAGAAGGATGTGAGCGTTAAAGGATCGCTAACCGCCGAAAAGGATATCATACTGCATGATGGCGCCTCCGTCGAGGGAGACGTAATATCTAGAGGAGGAGACGTAAAAGTCGGTAAAAACTGTACTATAAACGGAAAGGTCTCTGGAAACACCGTGATCATCTTGCACGACAGCGAGACACAGGTCATCGAGGCCGAAGGGAACGTAAATCTAGGAAGAAACACGCGTGCGAGGAAAGTCTCCAGCGGTGGAGACGTCAAGCTTTCGGAAAAGGTCCAGATCGAAGACGGTATCGATTATGGAGGAAAGCTGATCTTCGAAGGCGGCGAGATCGCTATAGGCAATCTTGTAAACCCGTTCGGTGAAAAGAAAAAGAAAGAGGTGGTGAAAGGAAGATGGGCTTCTCGATAGCCGGCTCCGGAGGAATCGTGTTCGTAGCGCTCATCATCACCTTCTCCGTGCTGAGCGGCGCGTTCTACAGCAGCATGGAAGGCTTCGAGAGCGATATCAACGAGAGTACCGAAACGCGCATTTCCAAACAGCAGACCGACGTCGAGATCAGATCGATCATATACAACCGGACGAACAACCGAACCGTCGTCGAGGTCAAAAACGTCGGTTCGGAAGTATTGAATGCGAGCAAGAGTAACGCTATGCTGGACGGGTTGGTCGTGCCGGAAAAAAACGTGACCTACGAGGTCATAGGGGAAAGAGGATATCACTGGCCTCCGGGAGAAATATTAGAGATAAAGCTTCACGACGTTGATCTCGATTTTCACGAAAACCTTACGGGTAGGGTGGAATCAAAAGTAGATAAGGGCGTTACTTACCCGGGTTCGATCAGTTCTAACCCATCTCACACCTATGCGGTAGAAGAAGGTGACGTAGAGGGCAAAGGAGACGTGTTGGTCTACGACAAGTACGACAACCTGGTAAACAGGATCGACGGATCTATCAAAAGAGCTAACGATCTCTCCTCGACCTCCTCATATCTTTACCTTATAGACAACCGAACGGAGGTGATGAGATTCGATACCGAAGGAAACAGCGGACAAACGCTGATCCCTGAAACCGAACCGGAATTGGACTCTCCGAGAGCTCTATCGGTCACGGACGAAAATCCAGTAAACTACATCTACGTTTTGGACAACAATACCGATATACATCGATTCAACCTCGACGGGACCTATCAAGATACGCCGGTAGAAAACCTACAGGGCGCGATCGATCTATACGTGACCGACCACATATATGTGGTGAACAGTACCGCTAACAGTATCGATAGGTACGCTCTCGACGGTACTGGAGTTCAAGAGCCTTTCATCGACGCCCTCCAAAATCCGACGAACGTGACCGTCAGCGATCAGCACTTTCAGAAGTCTTACATCTATGTCGTAGACGAGAATTCGTACATCAGAGTTTTCGATACCACGGGTTCTTTCGTCACCAAAATCGAGGATCAACTCGGCATCAATCTGTGGGGGATAGACGTAGATGGGAGTATTTACATCAGCAACGGATACAACGGCTTCTTTAGATTATATCTAGGTCCGAACTTCAAATTCATACTTCAGAACGGAATAGCAGATCATGAAAACATATAGGAGGTGAAAAGAATGGGATTCTCTATATCGAGTTCGCATCTGGTCTTCTTCCTGGCCTCGATGATTGTAGCGTCTACGCTCGCGGGAGTGTTCATAGCCACTACCGATTCGATCTCTTCCGGGATACAGGCACAAGAAGACGAACTGAGTGAAAGGATGAAGAGTGATATAAGCGTGATAAACGACGCCAACAACGTGCCGAACGATCCGTTGGTTATCTACGTGAAAAACACCGGTTCTACAAGGATGAATACGAGTAACGTCGAAGTGCTGGTTAACGGGACTCTTCAATCACCCTCTTCCATAACTGTAGTGAACGGCGATAACAACGTGTGGGGACCAACAGAAGTTATAAAGGTGGAGATAGATATTAAATTGCCAGAAGGTGACCACTGGGTAAAAGTGATCGGTTCGCACCAGGTCGAAGATACGATGGAGTTCACGATCTGAGAGGTAATTAAAATGGTAGAGTTAAGAGACATCGATATACCCAGGGACGATCTGGCCGAGATGCTCGGGGGCGGCTTCCCCTCCTCAGCCTTAGGTATAATCGAAGGTAGGTACGGAACCGGAAAGTCCGTCCTGACGCAGCGTCTCACCTACGGTTTCTTGGAGAACGGCTACACCGTATCGGTCATCTCTACCGAGTTGACAGTAAAGGGTTTCATCGAGCAGATGGATTCCCTAGGTTACAAGATCACCTCTTATCTTTTGAACCACGATCTCCTTTTCATCCCTATCTACGGTATGCTCCAGGAGGGGGGCGGGGAAAAGAAGTACGTCGAAAAGTTGATGGAAGGGAAAAGGATATTCGAGTCCGACCTGATAATAATAGATACATTCTCGGCCCTCGTGAATAAAGATGAGAATCCGGAAAAATCCTTAGAGAAGTTTGAAGGTTTCACTCAACGTTTATTAAGTCGAGGAAAGACCATATTATTAAACATCGAATCCGGCCCCTCTTCAGAAAAGTATTTCCCTCCTTTTTACTCCGCCGCCCATATGTTATTTAAATTGGAGTTGAATCAGACCGGGGGGACCGTCTCACAGGAGATAAACATAAAAAGATTTGCTAAAGCCGGCGGAGGAGTATCAAAAACTATCGCGTTCAGAGTCGAACCTGATATCGGATTCATATTAGAGATAACATCGGTGGGATAATATGGCGCCTATGGAGCACGAAAACACCCTGGCTCAATCGAGAAAAAGAAATCCACACCTCAATGAGTATATAAACGGACTTCAAAGTAGAGGTATAGACGAGCCAGTTTTGAAGAACCGTGTGGATCGAGATCTGAAGGACCAGGATGAGATAAACATAATCTATCCTATAGGTGATCCTCTCTTCATCCACGTATACGGCACTGAACAATCGGGCTACAAGTACAACGCCGTTGAGCCGGAATTGGATCCTGAAGACAAAGAGCTCTTCGAGGATGTACAGGACTTTATCTTCAAGAAATCTGCCTATGAAGAGATCTGTGAGGACTCAGAAAAATTGAAAAATCTGATAGAGGACTCGATAGAGGAATACGTAGAGAAGAAAAGTGGTGGATTCCTTTTTTCGAAAGATATATCGAAAGAAAATATACAGAAGGTAAAATATCGCTTGATAAGAGATCTGGCCGATCTAGGACCGATCGAACCCCTGATGAGAGATCCATATATCGAAGATATTTACGTCGTGGGACTCGAACCAGTGAAGCTGATCCACAAGATATTCGATGAGATGAAAACAAACATCAAATTTGACACCATGGAACAGCTCGATGATTACCTGGTAACCCTAGGTGATAGAGTCAACGTTTCAGTGAACGCCTCCGATGCTGTCTTCGACACCGCGATGCCCGACGGTTCAAGACTCAATATCATCTATCCGGAAGACGTTTCGATAAAGGGTCCAAGTTTCACTATCCGAAAATTCGAAGAGACCCCTCTGACCATGCCTCAGATAATAAAATGGAACACGTTCAGCCCCAGGATGGGAGCTTACATGTGGCTGGCCATGGAGTACGGCATGTCGGTGATCGTTTCCGGAGAGACCGCGTCTGGAAAAACCACCACTTTGAACTCTATGCTGCCTTTCATCCCCCACGATAACAAGGTCTACTCGGTAGAAGACACCGCTGAAGTCAAGCCTCCCCAGGAGACATGGCAGCAGATGATCATCAAGGAATCTGAAGATGAGCAGATCTCCGTAGAGTATTTCGATCTGATGAAGGCCGCCATGAGGAGTAGACCCGACGCCCTCCTGGTAGGAGAGATAAGAGGTGAAGAGGGTAATATAGCCTTCCAGGCCATGCAGACCGGTATCCCCGTTATGTCGACTTTCCACGCAGCTTCAGTACATAAGCTGACCCAGAGGATGAACGGTTACCCGATAAACGTGCCACTCCACTTCTTCCCCAATCTTGATTTCGTGGTCATCCAGCAGGCGGTCTATGTCGGCGGAGAATTCTTAAGAAGGATGCTCTCGTTGACAGAGATAACGGGATATCTCAGGGAAAAGGAAAGCGTAGAGGTCAGGGAGATCTTTTCATGGGATCCTGTCAAGGACAATTTTGACTTTAGAGGTCAATTCAACAGTCAGGTTTTAGAGGAAAAGATCCTACCTAGAACCGACTTCGACGAGAAGAGAGATATCTATCTAGAACTCGAAAAAAGAGCTAAGATCATCAAGAATATGATCAAGGAAGATATGTTAGGGTATGACGAGGTAATAGAGATAACCGAAAGATGGCAGCGCGGAGGTATGGAATCTCTGCCTCCAAGACTGAGAGTTAAAGACTCGGAAGTGAATATACGCTGAGGTGAAAAGATGGACCTGTCACTATCAGATATATTGGACGACTACAGGAATATGGATATGTCCTTCCGGGACTACCTTCTCGGAGGGGTAGTCCCGGCTGTAGCCGCATCTATAGTGATAATATTCTTCCCGTCGCTGCTCTTCCCGGATATCCTCCTTGAGGGCTTCCTATCGTTGATAACAAGGTACGTTCTTCCAGCAGTTGTCTTAACGATAGTCTTTCTGTTCCCAATAATCATGAGAAAATTGAAAGAGGAGGAGATAGATTCTTACCTCCACCTATTCATAACTTACTTCTGGGCCCTTTCCACTTCAGCGGTTTCATCCGTGAGGATAATCAAGAAACTTTCCGAAGTGGACGAATATGAATCCCTTTCGGATGAACTCAAAAAGATTTACAGCAGGATGGAGTACTGGGATATGCCTCTGCCCGAGGCTGCAAGAGATGTAGCGGAAGAGACCCCCAGCGAGAGACTCTCTGACTTTCTCACCCGTTTAGCTCATTCTCAAGAAGCCGGTGAGGACCTTAGTACTTTTTTAGAAAAAGAACACGAGGTGGTCATAAAAGAGTATGAAACAGATTATGAAGCGTCTTTGGAAACCTTAGATCTTATAAAAGAAGTATTTATCGCGCTCATGACTTCTACGCTTTTCCTAATAGTATTTTTGAGTATACTCCCCATCTTCAGCGGTGGATCCGCGACGCTCCTGCTGAGTGGAGGACTCGCAGTCTTCATCATAATGGAGATGATAATGGCCGTCGCTATAAAGACTGTTCTTCCCAACGATCCGATGTGGCATACGCTCGATAAGAGACCACCTTTGGTGGAGAAGCTGAAGAAAGTTCTGCCTGTCACAGCGGTAGCGGGGGGTCTCATCTTTTATCTGACCACGGCTTTCCTACATCTGGATATTTTCTGGAAGATAGCCATGGCGCTCACACCTCTCCTCATACCCGGTCTCATGACTTTCTTTTCAGAGAGAGAGCTTAAAAGATCCGACGATAACTACGACGCTTTCATGAGGGCCATAGCCAGCAGCACCGCGATGAAAGGAGGCGGTGTAGAGAACGCTCTAGCAAAGCTGCATCAGTACGATTTTGGGCCTTTAACCGAGGATATAGAAAAACTTTACAAAAGACTGCTCACAAGAATAGATGAAGAGAAAGCTTGGAGGTTCTTCGCCGCGGGAACCGGAAGCAACTTGATAGCTACCTTCACCAATATATATACCGGTTCTAGAGACCTCGGTTCTGACGTGAGGACTGTCAGCGATATAATATCCGACAGCTTCGTTAGGATACTCTCACTGAGAAAAGATCGCTATCAGCAGGCCTCCAGCATGATAGGTATATTTTATGGGTTGGGATTGGGGGCGGCTTTAACGCTCACCTTGACACTGAACATATCCGTGATGATGGATAACTCGCTGGGCATGCTGAGTGGGACTTCCGAATTCTCGGGTATACTGCACAGCGTGGGGTACACCCCTGGTATGATCCAGGCCTTCATATTGGTAGCCGTACTCGTTCATGCGGTCTTCGCCTCGTTATCTCTGGTCCTTTCATCCGGCAGCCATAAATTGTCCGTACTGTACCATCTTGTAGCTATGACTTGGATTGGCGTGGTAGCCTCCATAATAGGTAAAAGCGTGATGAGCGGTTTGATAGGAGTTTGATCCTGCATGGAAGATAGGCTTAAAGCTCAGATAAAAAAGAACCCCTTCCTCGGGGACTACATAAAAAAGATAAGAAAAGAAGTCGGAGAACCAAGGTTCTACAGCGAATGCCCTGAATGGAGCGAAGTCAGAGACGATTTTAACATAATATATCCGATCAGTGATCTGGTGTATGCTCACTGCTTTCTCTCCGATGAGGAAGAAAAAAGATATAACGTCGTGGAACCGCCGCTAGATGAGGAACTTGAAAAAAAATTAGAGAAAGCTAAAAAGTACATCTATCGAGAGGCGGATTACGAGCAGGAGATCGAGTTTAGGGAAGAATTGAAGGAGATAATACGGGACCTTTTCGAGGAACTAGTGGGTCAAAAAGGTGGTTTTCTTTCAAAACTTTCCGGTTCCAAGCTTGAGGTCGACGATGAAGAAGCTCCGATACTTGAATATTATGTTATCAGGGATCTTGTAGACTACGACAACCTGGATCCTTTGCTAAACGACAAAAATATAGAAGATATCAACTGTGTTGGTACTCAGCCATTTACACTGATCCATAAAACATTCGGGCGGATAAAGACTAACATCTCTTTCGATTCCGAACAGGAACTGGAAGAATTCCTCAAAAAGTTGAGCCAGCGTATCGGCAGCCCGGTTGGCCAGGCACATCCTATCGTGGACACTTCGCTGCCAGACGGCTCAAGAATAAATATCGTTTACCCGGACGACGTGTCTACCAAAGGAAGATCTTTCACCATCAGGCAGTTCCCGGAGGACCCGATATCTATAACGAATCTTATAGAGTGGAATACTCTCTCCGCCGAACTCGCTGCATACATCTGGCTCTGCCTGGAGAACTCCATGTCGATATTCATCTGCGGTGAATCCGCATCAGGGAAAACCACGACCTTGAACGCCTGCCTGCCCTTCATACATCTTGACAGTAAGATCTACAGTGTTGAAGATACTCCAGAGGTAGATCCTCCACATGATAACTGGCAGCAACTCATCGTGAGAGAAGAGGGGCCTGAAGATGAACAGGTCGGTCAGTTCGATCTGTTGAGAGCCGCCTTAAGATCAAGGCCAGACTACATCGTTCCCAGTGAGATCAGAGGCGAAGAAGGTAGGGTAGCTTTTCAGGGCATGCAGACCGGGCATCCAGTGATCTCTACGTTCCATGCGGATTCTATCCACAGGATGATACAGAGGCTGACCGGAGAACCAATCAATATACCTATCACGTTCATCGACAATCTGAATGTGGCGGTCATCCAGGACAGTATAGAGACAAAGGGGGCGGTCCTAAGACGAGTATTTTCGGTGGGGGAGATCATGGGGTACTCAGAGGCTCAGGACGGAGTGATGATGAGGGTCGTGTTTGAAAGAGATAATGATAAAGACGAATTAAATTTCGAAGGTATGTACAACAGTTACATGCTGGAAGATAAGATCGCCCAGATCCAGGGTTATGACGACACCAGAAAGATCTATGACGTGATGGAGGAGAGAGCTCAGTTCTTAGAGGATCTGACTAGAAAGGGGATCTACGATTATGATAAGGTAGCTCAGCTGATAGACGAATACAGGAAAGGCGGAAGAGAGAACCTCTCGGTGAGATTATAGTCAGGCTGTGAACGTATCTATTCTTTGAAGGGTATTCTCGATACGCTCTTCGGTGAAACCGATAAGCGGTCTGAGTACAAGGCCTTCGCGATCGACTTTGGAAAGGTTTTGGATGGTTTCACCCAGCACCAGGGCGTCGACTTCTCGAGGAAATTCTAGGGAAAGCGCTTCTTGAAGATCTTTGACCTCTACAGTTCTGAGGTTCGGGTCCCAACGCTCCAGCCGCTCGGACCATTTTGTTTGAGGGGTATAAACGTACGGTCTCGCGCCTCTTTTCATCATCAGCCAGGTCCCGACAAAGTCGTTTCTGTCTTCCACGTATGAAGCGACCTTTCCCTGCGAACTCAAAGGTAAACCGCCGGGCGCCTCTTGAATATCGGTGAAAACATAAGCGCTGGAATGACGTATCTCGACGTGAAATTCGTGGTCCGGCGAATCGAGATCAACCTTTAAGTCGGGATTGGATTCGAGTGCGATACGACCTAGTTCCTCTTCAATGTCCTGGCTGTCGAAGTCGTGGGTCCCCGTCCTTCTAGCCCTGATGGCGAAGGTCCCTGAAATTCCGTCGGCGAACTTCACCGCTTTTTCCTTCATCTCATCGACTTCAGCGCTAATTTCTTCCGCCCGGCTGTAAGATACTAGGCCGAAGGTTCTAGAGAGAAGGTGTGAATTCTCGTCCTTGAGGTAGGCGAAAATCCTACCCCTTCCTCTCCTTTCCAAGATCACCTCTTCCTCTTCAGAGAGAAAAAGTCTTTTAACGTTCTGTATCAAGATGTCCTCGAAGTGCCTCCTGATGTTCAGGCTTTTAGTACCGATCTCTCCGTAGCGGAGAAGATGAAGCTGCAGTTCGCTCATGATTTGCTGAGAAGTCCTTTCAGATTCTTTTTGAATATCTTTTCTTTCTGTTTTTCCGTTATATCCGATGCATTGACCACTTCTTTCTGCACCCGATAGTTCAGGTAGGGAAAATCCGATCCGAACACCAGTTTGTCCGGTATCTTATCGACCGCGTGTTCAAGGAGGTAGACTCTAGCACCCGAAGTATCGACGAAAACGTTTTCGAATTCCTCCGCGGCGGAGATGCATCCCTCGTTGAGATGAGCTAGTATGACTTCCATCTCCGGTCTTTCTTCTACTACCTCTTTCATGTAGCCTGGAGACGAGAAGTTACTTCCGGTATGGGTGAGGAGGATCAGCTCTTCATCATGTATGGTATCGAACAGCTCGGCAAAATTGGGATGATCGGGCCTATAAGTTTCAACGAAGGGATGGAGCTTGATGCCTTCAAGGGCTTCGGCGCATCTTTTTACTTCAGCGACAGCGTCCTCTTTCCTCCTCGGATCTACTCTACCGAAGCCTATGAGCCGGTCGGGAAATTCCTTGACACTTTCGGCTATGTGATCGTTCATCTCCGGGTACTGGTCGCCGACGCAGGGGTTCGGGAAAACGATAGCTTTTTCGATGTTGTTCTCGTCCATCTTTTCGATGAGCGTGTCGGTTTCAACGGAGGGATCGAGATAAGGAAGCCATTCGCCTGAGGGCCCAAGGTGAACGTGAGCGTCCCAGATTTCTTTCATCCTACCAGCCTCCCTCATGTGTCAGCTCTTCGGCGTCCATCTTTTTTGGGACGGTGGGCGTCTCCGCAGGATGACCGATCGGTATGATAGCTACCGGTCTAGCCTTTTCGGGGACGTTCAGTTGAGAGGCGACCTTTTCTTCTTCGAACGCTCCTACCCAGACCGATCCGTAACCTTTGTCCACCACCGCTAAAAGCATATTCTCCACCGCTGCGCTAGCGTCCTGGATAGAGTAAAGATCCTTCCCTCTTTCTCCGTATCTTTCTTCCGATCTTTTCTTATTCGCGCAGACGACCACGACCCAGGGCGCTTCCGCGATGAAGCTCTGATTGTAGGCGTTGTTGACCAATTTTTGTTTCTGCTCTTCATCCGAAATGAGGATGAAATCTCTCGCCTGCCTGTTCCCCGCGGAAGGAGCCATATGTCCTATCTCGATGATCTCTTCTATCTCTTTTTTTGGGATGTTTTTTTGTTTAAAAGAACGCACGCTCCTTCTTTTTTTAGCTACCTCTTTAAATTTCACATTCACACCTCCGACATCTTCTCCGTGATATCAGCCATCATCTCCCCGTAATCACGGCACTGTTTTAGTTCTTTTTCCTTCGGATCTCCTATCACGACAGGTCCGTAATGGTCGCCATTCGGCATGCCTTTAACCACCATACCGTGGATGATCAAAGCTTCCAAAAGCGCCATTATCGTGGTCTCGTTGCCGCCTGCGGGGTTAGCGCTCGAAGTGAAAGCCCCGCCGATCATGCCGTCGAGGTCGCCGTGATGGGTGACGCTTTCATCTATGAACTTCTTCATCTCTCCGCTTGGAAGTCCGTAGTAGGTAGGCGAGCCTAGGATCAAACAGTCGTATTCAGGAAGCGACTCGACATCGGTTTTTTCTACCTTCTTGAGATCTACCTCAACGCTAGCTTCACTGCTCTCCGCACCCTTGTATATCTCTTCCGCCATATTTTCGGTAGTGCCGCTTTTCGAATAATAACATATGAGCATCTTTGTCATTCTATCCCTCTAAGGAATGATTTTTGGTTAAATATGTTTTATTGTAGGAGTTATTCTTTCAGCTCTTTTAGATCGGACAGGATCTCTCCGATCTTCTCCGCTCGTTCCTCCTCAAGAGCTATATTTTCATCACGAACGCCGCTCTTCTTCTTTGCGACCACATCTCCGACAGTGCTCAACTTGACCATGATATCCTCCTTTTCCAGGACTTTCTTTTCTTTCAAACTGTCTATGATGTTTTCGAGTTTGTCCATATCTATATCTAGGCTGTTCGAGATCTCGGAAGCGAGAAAAGAAGAGTCCCTCGGTACTGAGGTCAATATCTTTACCACCTTTAATTCCCTTCTACTCAGCGTCGGTATGCTCTGTTTCTCCCTGAGGAAACAGCTCTTGAAATATTCGAGGACCATGTAAACCGAAGTATCGAGAGGGGAAAGTACAGAAACAACGACGTTTTCGTTTTGTTCATAATATATTTCCAGAGAAGGTCTTCCTTTTATCTCTCCAGTGGTGACGAACAAGATGTTTTTTCTGGGTATCGCGGTCAATCTGTTCTCTTCGTCCAACATCTGTATATGGCGAGTACCTTTACCTCTATACCTACCCTTCTTCCATCCCTTGTCATCATTGATTGTCTCTCCTACTTGGTATTCGATTATGTATCGGAAATCGGTGTTGACCATTATCTGCTCCAGTATCTTCCGCTTCAGTTTATTCTTCGAGGGTGTCTTAATAAGGGCGAGAAAACCTCCCTCCGGGGTGGTGTAATTGAAGGTCAAAACGTTGTGTTCCCGCGCCCTCTTGAAATTGATCTGACGATCTAAATAATAGATGGTGTCGAGCGGAATAGTTTCCTTTTTTTCCTCGGTCTCCTGGATCAATTCGTCGACCGTGATATAGATGGTACTGGGGACCCATTCCTCGTCTTTGAAGTATGTCTCCTCCACCTCTGTTATAGTGCCGGCCGGGATTATGGCCTTCGCTTTTTCCTTGAGAATCACTTCTTTCTTCGATATATTAGATCACCCGGTCTTTTTGAAAAGCTCGATAAGTTTAGCTCTTATCGCGATCGGTTTGAGGACGAAATCTATGCCGCCGGTATCTATGGCGTTCTCGGGCATATGAGAGATCACCGCGGTAGAGACGTTTTGAGCCATCGTTGTTCCGCCGATGTCGTGAACGTGTTTGATGCCTTCCATCCCGTCGGAGCCGATGCCGCTGAGAATGACACCTACGAGGTTAGAACCTTGTTTAACGGTCAATGTTTTCATGGCCACGTCTATGGAGGGACAGGCGAACTTCTTCTCCTTGCACTCCGCCAGATAGAGGGAAGTATTTTCCTTCACTTTCAGCTGTTTTCCCGTCGGGGCAACGTAGATAGTTCCGTGGGACAGGGGCTCTTCTTCCGCCAATTTGACTTTCATCTCCGTTAGATCGTCGAATCTGTTCGTCAGGCCTCTGTTCAACTCCTTCGACATGTGTTGAACTATGATGATGGAAGCTTCGAGTTCCGGCATGTGGTTAAGGATAGCCTTCAAAGCGTTCGGACCTCCGGTACCGGAGCCGATGATAACGATGTCGGAAGGATCGCCTCGGTTCATAAACTATCAATCGTCCATATATTTTTGATACTCCTCGATCTTATCTTTGAGTTCTTCCTCGGTGAAGGGTTTTCTGACATAATCGACGACGTACTTCTGCAGGATTTCTCTTCCTTCCTCCGGAGTTTCTTTCGCGGTCAGCATCGCGATGACCACGTTCTCCATATCGTATCTCTCGGTTATCTTTTCTACCGTTTCCCAGCCGTCCATCTCCGGCATCATCACGTCCATGAATATGACGCCTTCGAAGTCGTCTTTCAATCTTTCTAAACATTCCTTTCCGCTTTCCGCCGTGATCAGTTCCACCTCATCACCCAGAAGTCTCTCTATAGTGTAAAGGATGTGAGGGTCGTCATCCACTATCATTACCTTTTTTTCACTCATGATTCGGTTACACCTCCTTCTTTAGGGATTTCTATACAAAATCTAGATCCAGAGCATTCTTTATTTTCGGCCCATATCTCTCCGCCGTGGTTCTCGATTATGTATCGTGAGATCGGGAGCCCTAGACCGGTCGATTCCAATCTATGGTTGGACTCACCCTTCGTGTAAAAGTACTCGAAGGCCTGGTCGATCTCTTTTTCCTTCATACCAGTGCCGGTGTCTTCCACTTTTACTGTTATATCGTTTTCTTGCTCCTTCGCCTCGAAAGTTACGTTTCCTCCATCTGGCATATGCTCTATCGAATTGCGTACTAGGTTCTCCAGCACTTCGTAAAATCCCATTTTATCGAGTTTTATGTTCAAACCCGGATCGATATTGTTTATGATGTTTATATTTTTTTCCTCGTTTTTCGTAAGACTTCGATCTTTGAACTCCTCGATCCAGTCGTCTATCAAGGCCGAAAGGTCCACCGTTTCCGATTCGCCTCTCCTTCCGCTCCTGCTGAACTCCGCGATCTTCAATATATGCTCGAGCAGATCTTTCAGATACAGCGCATTCTTGTAGCAGACATCGAGGTCCCTAAAAACTCTCTCGTCCTCGACTTCTCCTTCGACCGACTCTTTGATCAGAGGCAAAAGGTTGACCAGCGGGCTCACCGGTGTCTTTAGATCGTGGCTCAGTCTTTTGATTATGTTCTCTCTCTCGTCCAAAAGTTTCTTGAGCGCTTTATTTTTCTCTTCCAGTTCTTTTTCCGCTCTCTTCCTTTCGGTTATATCTCTGAAGACACCCTGGATGAGATCCGGGTTTTTCTCCCTTCCCATGAAAGCGGCTTTCGTCTCCACCCATATCTTAGAACCATCTTTTCTTTCCACCTTCAACTCCTTCAAGCTAGAAACGCCGCTTCCTTCTTCCATCTCCTCTAAAGTCTTCTGCAGCTTTACGATAGAATCTTCGGGAAGGATCTCCCCGATCCTCTTCGAAAGGAGTTCATCTTTATCGTAACCGACTATCTTCAACCCAGAACGGTTCATCTCTTTTACATAACCCTCTTTATTTATTATGAATACACCTTCAAGGACCCGGTCTAGGAGATTCTCGTATTTTTCTTCCGACCTCTTCAAAGACTGTCTGAGTTCCTCTTGCTCGGTGATGTCTCTCGCGACCGCGAGTATGGCTTTGTCTCCCTGAAGATCGATCACAGAAGCATCCACTTCCACCGTTATTTTCTCGCCGTGCTTGGTGATATTCTGGGTATTAAAACGCAGTTCTCCACGCTCTTTGACCTCGTCGAGTTTGCCCTCAAAAGACGAGTATGCTCTTTCTGAGAGGAGTTCTTGAAACTTCATCGACTCGAGTTCCTCCCTGCTGTACCCATAACCCTCTATAGCGGCGTCGTTAACTTTCAGTATATCGCCTTCTAAGTCCATGATGAGTACGGCATCGTTCATGCCGTCGAGCAGGTGTTCGTAGGGGATCTCTCGATTCATACGACCGTATGTTTTTATTGAGATGATGGTAAATGTAATTTTCCACCCTCTCGCGAGGGTTCTACGGAAGAGGAGAGTTTATATGGGATGAATCCATTATATTTGAAATAGGAATCCGGATGAGAAAAAAGCTCATGGTCGTGGACGATAATCCAGATCTTCTTTACACAGTGGAAAGGATACTGGAGAGCGATGGTATAGAAGTGGTCAAAGCCAGAAACGGCGACGAGTGTTTGAACGAAGTCGAGGAAGGTTTTAACGGGGTGATCCTGATGGACATAATGATGGAAAAGAAGGACGGATGGGAGGTCATCCAAGAATTGAAGGAAAACGGCATTGGAGAAAACACCGCTATAGCTATGTTGACGGCGAAAGAATCACCCGATGAAAAGAGGAGAGATCTACAGGGATACGTGGTGGACTATATAAGGAAGCCGTTCACCAGGGACGAACTGAAGGATCGGATCGACGAGTGCTTTAAGTATGTCGAGTGACTGAATCTTGGAACTTCTCCAGCACTTCACTAGAAACATCCTCAAAATCCGGGATAGTGGGGAGTAATGTTTCTAAATCTCTTTCCCACCCATCTTCCACCTCATCTATAGCCTCTCTCAACCCCTGCATTTTAAATTCCCTATCATACAATCGAAGTTTTCGGTCTAACAATTTTTTCTCTATCTGGATTCCTTTGTTGATCAAAAACCACAGATCATACAAATCCCTAGGCTTCTTTCGGACCATCAATGCCCTAACTTTCTCCGCGGTTATATGTTCGATGCTCAAAACGGTGATGAGGAAGTCGTTTATGTCCTCATATTGGGAGGAAATGAATTTGGTTTTCTTTTCTATAGATTCTTCTCTCAAGCTCACCTCTATCTCTATACCTCCCTTGCCCTTTTCTCCGGTGACGTATAACGGTCCTTTGTAAACCAGACGAAATGAGTAAGACCGCTCTTGTGCGTATTCGTCTTTGACCTCTCCTTCTATCCCGAAGTCCCCCAGCCGTTCCACTGCATCTTTTAATACCTTTTCCGTTCGATCGGTATAAGAATTAAAATCTAGGTCTTCGCTGTATCTGTTGCTTTTATGGACTAGTCTCAGAGCGGTACCACCTTTGAAGACTATATCCTCTTCGGGATACAGACAGTAAAGAAATAACGTTTGGACGTAATCTCTTTCTTGAGTGTAACCTGGTATCTTGTTTTTTCCCGCCAGTCTCATGATCTGTCTTCTTGTCAACATATTATCCCTCTAGATCCATGTTTACGTATATCTTCCATTCAGGGTCGGTTTCCCCTTCTTTTTCTTTTGATGGGTCTAATTTGACCGGACTTTTAGGTAAGTTGCATTTCAGTTTTTTTCCTTCTTTCCCTGTCCGTTTGAGCATGAATCCTAACCTAGCGCATAAACTCTTGTTCTCCATCTGTATCGCATAATCCATCAATTTTTCTTTATCGACCTGGGTCACAGCTTCTTTGAAGGCTTTAAAGACTTCCTCTAGACCTCCCGAGTATTCTGGGAGGAAAAGACTATCTATTATCGTTTTTTCTTTGTCAGCAATCAAAAAACTGAACTCATCCCCTTTTCTGGTATATCCAAAAAAGCGTCGTGGTTTTAACCTCACGTATTTGAATCTGTATCCCTGGAAGGTGACGTCATCTTTCCTTTTAGTGGTGATGAAAGTTATCCTTCTCGGCACCTGCTCCGTGAACCCGTAAAAATTGAGGGCGTTCCAAAAAGAAACATAGGAAGGAGTAACTATCCTGCTGCCGATAAAATTGGGTCGGGAAAGGACCCTATCGGGTTCGAAACCGACGACCAGGTACTTTCCCTTCTCTATCCTTTCAACCAGTTCTTTACGCTGGAGTGTCTTCAATAGGTTGTATACTCTTTCTTTTTCCAGGTCTAGATAGTTAGTAAGAAAATCCGGAGTGAAGTAGTAGATGTCCTCGTTAAGGAGTTGTTTGATCACATAATCCGATGAGAGATTTTGCATATATTTAACTAATACTCTCATCGATTTATATATTTTACTCTTCGTTTTCCGGCCGATCTGAAAGATCTAGCTCAGATGCACTATCCCGTATCCGTTTTCGAAAAGGCTTTTATTTGAGTTGCCGTTAGTTGAGAACGATGACGGGTAACAGCGGTAGTGATGGAAAAAAAGTGATCATAGGTATTGACGGTGTTCCTATAAGCTTGATAGAGGACCTGGTAGATCGTGGGAGGATGCCGAATTTTGAAGCGTTAATCTCAGAAGGAGAACTGTCGAGGATGAGAGCCGCTGTACCGGAAGTTTCCAACGTGAACTGGTCCAGCATCGTGACGGGAAAGAATCCAGGAGAACATGGCGTCTTCGGCTTCACCGATCTAATCGAGGGAACGTACACCATCAACTTTCCGGACAGGAGAGCTTTGAAAAGTTCGCCGTTCTGGGAAGATGAGAGGAAAAGATACGTGATATTGAACGTCCCCGCGACGTATCCCGCACCGGAGATAAACGGAACTTTTGTATCCGGCTTCGTTTCACCCCAGTTAGAAAAAGCGGTTCGACCCGACTCCGCTCTGGATGTGCTGGAAAAGATGGATTACCAGGTCGACGTCGATTCCGAAAAGGCGCACAAATCCAAGAGGTTATTTTTGGATCAGCTTTTTGAAACTTTAGAGAAGAGAGAAAAGGCTTACAAGCATTTCTGGGATGAGAAGTGGGACGTCTTCATGTTGGTATTTACTGGAAGCGACAGGCTCGAGCATTTTCTTTTCGACGCTTATCTGGACGAAGATCACGAATATCATGAAAGGTTCGTCGAATACTTTGAAGAAGTGGACAGGATCATCGGCGATATCGTTGAGAAGCTTGAGGAGGACGATGAAGTTATCATGCTCTCCGATCACGGTATGGAACTGATAAAGGAGAACGTGAATCTGAACAAAGTGTTGGAGGACGAGGGTTTGTTGAAGACCGGAGACGAACCTTCGGAGAGGTACAGGAACATACGGGAAGGTACGAAAGCTTTCGTTTTAGATCCCGGGCGGGTTTACTTGAACAAGAAGGGTAAGTACCCACGGGGCGAAGTCGATGGGAACGAAGAAGCATTGTTGGATGAGATAACAAAGATCTTCGAGGAACTGCGCTGTGACGGGGAAAAAGTGATCGAAGAGGTTCATAGGAAAGACGAGATCTATTCCGGGGATGAAGTGGAGAAGGGTCCCGATCTAGTGCTGACTCCCGCCTCGGGTTACAACCTGAAGGGAAGCATGAAATATGAATCAGTCTTCGAGCAAAATGTATTTAAAGGTAAACATACACTCAGGGATGCGTTCCTCTACAGCAGGAACTCGGATTTACCCGAAAAACCGAAGGTTGAAGACGTGAGGAGTCTTATAGATGATTAAAAAAGGTAGATAAGATGTCAGAGGGAAATAATAACGGAAAGGTACACAACGCGGATAATACCTGCTGGAACTGTCCAGCGGCCAAATTCAGAGGTAATGTGGATTTTAGAGGCTGCGGTCAGTCTCGTAGAATAGTGCCCAAAGGCGAGGACAAGCAGTTGATGATAGAGTGTAAGAGAAGAGAAGAATTAGGACACTTCGAACCCAATATCACTTTCGAGCAGTGCCCGGAATGGATAATGGGCGAGCACGGCTACATGTTGGAGGACATGAAAGTGATGATCCTCGGCATGGACGGTTACCTAGGCTGGACTTTAGCTCTCAAACTCGCCAAACAGGGCTTCCAGGTCTCAGGTATAGATGATTACACCAGAAGGGACTGCGTGATGGAGAAAGGCTCCCATACTTTGGTCCCGATCCCCAATATGACCAGAAGGCTGGAAGCCGCGACCGAAGAACTCGGGGTCACTCTCAACTTCAGGAGGATGGACTTAGGTAACAGGAAGAAATTGAGAGAGTTCATCGAGGAAGTCAAGCCTGAATCGATAGTTCATTACGCGGAGATACCCTGCGCTCCTTACTCGATGGTCGATGCCGAACACGCGATAGAGGTTCAGAGGAACAACGTTCTAGCTACGTTAGGCTTACTCCACATCATGCGAGACGTAGTTCCGATGTCTTCCTTGCTTAAACTGGGAACCATGGGAGAGTACGGCTCACCTCTCACCGGGAGACCGCTCTTCGAAGGTCTATTCCCGAACGACGCTATTTTGGAGTGGGACGATAGAGAGTGGAGCATGGGTGGAGAGATGACCCCCAGAGATCCGCACAGCTTCTACCACGTCTCGAAGGTTCAAGACACATACAACGTTTACGAGGGGTGCAAGTACTGGTGGCTGCGCTCTTACGACATAATGCAGGGTATAATCTACGGAGTTCATACCGACGAGGTTTCACAGCACCCCGACCTGAGAACTCGATTGGATTACGACGAGTGGTTCGGTACTGTAGTGAATAGATTCGTCTCTCAGGCTATCGAAGGTATCCCGCTCACCGTGTACGGAGAAGGGGAACAGATCAGAGGTATGATCGCTTTGGACGATGCGATGGAATGTATGGTAAGGCTGATAACTTCACCGCCGGAGCCCGGACAGTACGACGTGGTCAACCAGGTTTCTGGACTGCACAAGATCAAGGACGTTGCGGATACCGTCGCGAGAGTCGGCAGCGAAAAGTTCGACCTTGATACGAAGATACAGAGGTTAGAGAACCCGAGGGTGGAAGCCGAAGAGCACCCGATGGAAGTGGTCTCTAGAAAACTGCCGCAGGAACACGGCTTCGAGCCCAGCGTGCCGATGGAAAAGGAAGTAGAAAGGATGTTCGAATTGCTCACTGAAGACCACATAAAACA
Source organism: uncultured Thermoplasmata archaeon (assembly GCA_964462425.1). GTDB lineage: Archaea > Thermoplasmatota > Thermoplasmata > Halarchaeoplasmatales > Halarchaeoplasmataceae > Natronoplasma. The sequence continues at coordinate 9,800 of CAYWYD010000022.1, read as the reverse complement.
GAGGATCAAGGAGAAGAAGCACGTGATAATGCCCAAGACCAGGTGGTCCGGCGATAAGAAAGAATCCGGCGTGTTAGAGGTTTATGAACCCGGCGAGAAGGAAAAAGGCGACTACGAAGGTAAGTTGGATACGGAGTGATAGATATGGAAGTCACTATAGACAACATACATGAAGAGATAAACGAGGCTGACAAGCCTGTATTTGCGCTCTTTTGGGCTTCGTGGTGCACCGCCTGCAAAAGAAGTGAAGTTACAGTGAACGAGATAGAAGAGGAGAGAGACGATATCAAGGTCATCGAAGCTAATGTGGACAAGAATATGGGGCTTAGAGACGAATTCGATATCAAAGGCGTTCCTACATTCATAACGTTCAACGGCGGTGAAGAAGTCGATAGGAAGGTCGGTGCCCAGGGTAAAAAACTGTTGAACAAGATGATCGACGATGTAGTCGAGAGATGATCACTGCTGTCATTCCAGCTTACAATGAAGAGAAAAGGATCGAGAAGGTTTTAGAAGAGACTTCTGAATATGTAGATGAGATCATCGTCATAGATGACAACTCTACCGACGGTACTGTTGGAGTGGCTGAAAAGTATGCGAGAGTTTTAGAAAACGAATCAAATCTTGGTTATCTGCGTTCTATCCGAAAAGGGTTCGAAGCTGCCGAAGGAGACATCGTGGTAACTCTTGATGCAGATGGAGAGCACGATCCTTCTTTTATCCCCGAGATGGTCACTTTGGTCGAAGACGGCGAAGCGGACCTGGTCTTCGGCGGACGGGAGAAGATTCCTAGGTGGTCTGAGAGAGTCATTTCGAAGATGGTGGAAGTGAAGGTAGGGGTCAGAGATACTGGTACCGGATTTCGAGCACTGAGAAGCGAGTTAGCTGAGCGGATGGAACTGCACGGTTATTGTACATGCGGCACTTTCGTGTTGGAGGCTGTTTCTCTGGGCGCTTCGGTGGAGGAAGTGAAAGCTCCCACGCGCGGGGTCGATAAGGTTAAAGGGATCGCATGGCAGCATTTCAGGCAGTTCTTCGTGGTGCTGTGGTGGTTGATTAATTGAGAAGGCTTTCTTCACTGTATTCGATTACCTCTGAGATGAATCCCTAAGAAAAGATCGCACCCGAGTTGAAAGAGCTCCGCGGAAAATATATCCAAGGCTGTAGAGGGTGTGTGATCTTCATACATCTGAAAGAAAAGACCGTTTTGAATCCATAAAAAGAATAGATTTAAAGGTCAAGAAGGTGTTGGAGGTTATCAGAAGATGGATAAAAGAACAGTAGAAGAAGATTTCTCCTGGGCTCGCGAAGATGAGAGAGTTTTAGCGGTCCTCCTTTTTGGTTCTAAAGTTAGAGGAAGTGATCATGTTAAAAGCGATATAGATATAGCCGTTGTGGTTCCAGGTTCCTCCCATTTCTATTATGATTGTGAAGGGGTGAGCGATGAGAACGTTGATGCAGGTGAAGTTTTGAGAAAAGTTTTCAGAGAAGTGAATACGGGCTCGAAGGATTATGACGTTCACATCTTTGAAGAGTTACCCCTACATGTTAAGATGGATATAATCGAAAATCACAAAGTTGTTTACGCTTCAGATAAGTACGGCATGCACGAGTATTTTTACAATTACAGGAAACTTTGGGATGATCAAAAACATCGGAACACCATGAGTAAAGAAGAGTTGTTGGCGAGTATATAGAGAGTGTCTAAGGGATATAAGAGGATGGACAAACAACTTGAAGAGGGTGTGAAGAAAGCCGGATCGCTCTTTTGAAACGCTGCATGTTCTGAAGAACTTCGATACGGAAAGCTTCAAAAAAAAGGATATATGAATCAAGGGAAGTGACCATCTAAAAGATGGAGAGAACTTTTTTAGACGATGTGAGCAAGAACCCTACCGGGATTTCATCCGTCAATTTTTCTGCTCTAACAGAGAGTCCTACTGAAGTCAACCGATCCGAAAATTATTTATGTACTCATGTTCATACGAAAATACATGAGTAAAAACATAGCTGTCTCGGACGAGATCTATGAAAGGTTGAAGAAGGAAAAAGACGGGAAGAGCTTTAGTGAAGTCATCGAAGAAAAATTGGAATCCGGTGAAAAGATAGTAGAAGTGGCCGGGAAGAAGATTTTGGACAGAGAGACGATGGAAAAAGTAAAGACAGATATAAGAGAAGAATCTCGTGGGTCCCTGGAGCGTATAGAGGATGAAGTTGCTTGATACTTCGGCCCTTGTCGAGATCGATAGGGGAGACATGGAGAGAGCAAGGAGGCTGGATGATGAGGGAAAACACGGTCTCAGCCAGGTAACCGTGACCGAGATGTTCGTCGGTATCGAGTACAAGTATGAAAGAGAAAGTGACCGGTATATCAAGGCGAGGGAGCAGTTGGAGCGGCTTCTTTCACGTTTTAAGATTTTTAAGATTGATAGATCGATATCTCTCAAAGCTGCCAAAATAATCGCCGATCTCAGGAACATTGGCAGACCAGTAGATGATCTTCACGATGTTTACGTTGCGGCTACGGGAGTCAAAAATGATCTTGAGGTTCTCACTGCAAATCCTAAACATTTTAGAGATATCGAAGAGCTCGAAGTTCGAGAATGGAAAGATTACTGACACGGATTTTCAGTGAAGGAGGTTTTTTATGTAATAACTACCTATATATTCAGGAGTTATAACATGATTGACCTCTAATTCCTTTTTTAGAGGTCTTTCAAATGAACTCTGTTTTCACTTCGATCTTTTTGAAGTGCTTATCTTTGGTCACCACAACGAAGTCGTTTTCTTTAGCTTGAGCTGCGATCAATAAATCTGCAAGGGGGATCTTATCACCCCGGCTCTCCGATTCTATAAATATTTTCGTGAACTTATCGCTGCGACAGGCTCTAAACTGTTGGGAGATGAATTTGGGGAAAAACGTTTTCTTTTGGCTCGGCAAAAAGTTAATTAGGGTTATCCGGGAATGTCAGGTAGGAAAATGAGAAAAGGTTCGCTCAGTAAGGGATCTATAAAAGAGAAGATCCAATCCAGGTTGAAAGAGGAAGATAGTATCATTTTTGCGTACTTGTACGGTTCCTTTGCCCGCTCAGAAGAAACCGATAAAAGTGATATCGACGTAGGTATCTTCCTGGAGGGCGGCCATCTTGATAGTTTTTTGATCGGAGACCTGATCTCGGACTTGGAGCAGGAGATCGATATGGAGATAGATGTGAGAGTTTTAAACGAAAGAAATCTCACATTTTTACACCAAGTTCTGAAAAAAGGTGAACTTCTGTTCAGTAGGGACGAAAAAAAGAGGGTGGAATTCGAATCGTGGGTATATGATAGATACCTAGATTTTAAATATTATATCGATCAATACAATAAGACCAGAAGAAAGAGGATCCTAGCATGATCGACGAGGAATTGATAGAGAACAAGATCGATATAATCCTAAAAAATCTGAAGTATTTGAACGAGATCAAAAGTCTTGAAAAAGAGGATTTTCTAGCCTCATTTGAAAGAAAACAGGCCGCAAAGCATTCTTTACAGGAGGCTATAGAGTCTTGTTTAGACATATCTAACCATGTCATTTCAGGTGAAGGCTGGGAGAGAGCGGAGACATATTCGGAGATGTTCACAAGGCTGTCCGAAAACGAGGTCATAGGAAATGAATTAAAGGACAGATTGCAGAACATGGCCGGATTCAGAAACTTACTCGTTCATCGCTATGGAGAGATAGACGACGAAAGGATGTGGCGTATCTTATCGGAAAGATTGGATGATATATCCAAATTTGTGGAAAATATAGAGGAATTATTGAGAGAGCATTAACTCCACTTTTGAGAACAGGAGCTAATCCTGTTTAGAAATCTTTTTCTCGGATCGATGCCAATCATTATAAATATTCGAAATGCGTAACTTCCGACGATACCAGTGTTGACATACTCCCATTGGCCTAAAGGCCAAGGGATTCTCTAAGGTCGCCTCGCTGGTGTCGGTAAATAAATATACCGGGTCACCTTCTTACTTCTTAGCTATCCGTAAGTATTAAATGTTACAAATATTATTTTATTTAATATAGGTAACATTCTAAACCAGATTGGGAAAGGTTAATTAAGGTTGAGAAACATGAATAAAATTGATGCCATTGACTATTGAGAAGATGAAGAGACTTTCTAACCTCTTTACCGAGCGGGAACATATATCAGTAGGCACAGAACTGAAGAAGTTATCAAAACCGACTTCCATCGACAAAAAGCCTGAAAAAATTATCAAAGAATTTAGATATGGGGAAGACGATCTATGAATGATTTCTTGGTGGATAGCGACATTTTTTTGAATACTTTAGTGGAGACAGAAAGGCAGGATATTTGTGTAAGATTCTTAGATGCGAAGGAAGGTAAAATATACACCACTATTTTGAATATCATGGAGATTTCTTCCGTGCTTTCCCGGAAATATAAGTGGAAGAAAGAGGATATTCATGAAGTTGTGAATACGGTGGAGAAGGGGATGGAGGTGGTGATACCTACTGAGGCCGAGATAATCCATGGATATGAATTTGTGATGAAATACTTCTTTTCTCCTGTCGATGCAATTCTATTAGCACTCTCAGAAAACCAAAATCAACATCTAATAACCTATAATGGCGAGCTGTTGAAGAGAGGAAGCGAATTCACTACTGTCAGTTCTCCTAAAAAATGGATAGAGTGATTTTTATGTAGAATATCAAACTCTCCGTCTTATTCCTTACGCATCCTTAAGTAATAAATGTAACGAATATCATTTTATACGTGATTATTGTGAACAAAAGTATGAGTCTCGGTCCATTGGAATCTAAACTCATATTCGATTTAGAAAAACAGGGAAAGAGGATCTTTGGTTTTCAGGAAGCAGTGGAGATAGTAGATACTTCAGAATCATCTGTGGCTAATGTTCTACATAGATTGAGGAAAAAAGATAGGGTAAAGGAGATACAAAAGGGGATATATGCACTAAATCCGGGCAAATCAGGATTAGAAGGGGAGTTGATGGAAAGTATATATCTTATAATCGATCATATTGTGGATGAATATTATGTGGGTTTTTGGTCGGTAATGAACTACTGGGATATGACGGAGCAGATACCGATGGTGACCCAGGTAGCCTTGACCAAACGGAAACGTGATGTTGATTATCTTTGACAGAAGATCGAGTTCATAAAGATATCAGAAAAAAGGTTCTTTGGATCGGTGGAGGAAAGGGTTGAGGACAAGAGCTTTTTCGTATCTTCATTAGAAAAAACTCTAATCGATAGTTTGACCTATCCTCAGCACTGTGGAGGGCTGGATGAAGCTTCTAAAGCTTTGTGGAATTCGAGAGAGGAAGCGGATTGGGAGATGCTCTTAAATTTTTTAGAGAGATTAGATGTTAGTGCTGTGACTAGAAGGATGGGATATATCGTGGAAGTGCTGGAGATAAAAAAAGAATTTAAAGAAAAATTGAAAAGAGATTTCAATGGATACAGATGGTTTGATCCTTCCACATCTAAAGGTGATTTTACTCGCTGTAAGAAGTGGAGGTTGAAATTGAATCTATCTGAAGAAGAGATGCTTGGTTGGAGGAAACAGTGATGGATATCGACGAGTTGAAAAGGTTAGCCGGTAGAAAGAATATTCCGCAGGGGATCAGCTATTAAGATTACTTATCAATTCCCTGAGATCTTTTATATTTCTATTCGGTACTTGTTTTTCTGAAAATACTCCTTTGAAAGAATCTTCGAAACCTTCTCTATCAAGCGTTCTTTCTACATCTTTCAAAATTTTGAGAAAATCTTTTTTTCTTCCTCTGTCAGCGTGGTTTAATATTTTATCCTGGTCGACTTCGGTGTTCAGAGCTACAAGATCCCTAACATCTGTCAATCGACCGCTATGAAGTTTGATCGCCATCAAGAGTTCTTTTTCGGGTATCGTAGTGTGAACTGATTTTTCATCACCTTCGATCTCTTTTGAAATCGAATTTCGATGAAGATAGTCATAACTCCAAGCTGCTCCTGTCTGCCTGCATTTTAAAGAATCCACCATCATATCGAAGTTGACAGGAAGTTCTTCATCTTTTCTAAGAGAGATAAATTTTCCTCCATATATTGAGTTCAGATCTTTTCTCTGGGTCTCTTTAAATCCGTTATCCCTCATCATCTCTAAACATCTTTCCAGTTCTTTCTTTTTGATCACTATATCTGCATCTACAGAAAACCTGTGATTGAAGGCAGATACCGCATAGCCACCTATCAAAATGAAATCGATCTCCTCCTCTTCCAATTCTATCAACTTAGTGAATATTTGATTTTCTCTCTCGATAAATTTGTCGATCATACTCTTCCTCTCTCCTTATATCTGATGTCGAGGTTCAAATCGTGCATCTCGTCCAACATCTCCAACGCGGGCTGGAAATTTACCTCGTACTTTTCAGCCCACCGAACCGTTTCCTTTAACGGGATCACGGAGGCGTTTTCAACCCATTCAGATTCGAATTCTTTTACCGGAAATAAGACAAAGTATATCCCCTCTCCGGACCTTTCTTCTACACTGTAGCTCACAGACAGGTCTTCGAAATAATCTTTCCATCTTTTCAATTCTTCTTGTAATATTTTGATGAACAATGGATAATCTTCTCTGCTCCTAGCTATCTGGTAGCCCCCTTTTGTCCAGATGAAAACTGCATCGGTCTTTGTGAAAGCATATTTTAACCCTGAAAAATTGGGCAACAGATACGCCTCTTTCAATCCCAAATTTCTTCTCAACATCTCTTTACTCAACTCTCTGAACTTGGCAAAAAGCTCTTCTTCCGCTATCTGTATTCCGTCGTCTATCTCCACAGCGCCTATCTCTTCCAATTCACTTATCCACTTGTGAGTCCATCCATAGGAAGATCCGATCTTCCGGGAAAGATGTGCTATGGAATCTCCTTCTTGCAGGGCGAGAGAGATCTTTGCTACATGAGGATTGATGATCTCCAACATTATACTATCATTATAGTGATAGTTACTTAAGTAATTAACGGCTCTATGGTCTTACTGACGGAGGACTCCCTCCCACATAAAAAGGAGATGATAGTTTATTGTGATTCGAACCCTCTCATCATATCTTCTAGTGAATACAGATAGAGTTGGTTAGATTTGGAGGATCTTTCCCTTAAATCTTCGGTGAACCCTGATTTAGAGAACAAAACGTACTCTTCTTCTCTGTCTTTGTTCTTCCATTGGACCATTTCTGATTTCTCTTTTAGAGAGTCGAGCAGGTAAGTATCTACTTTACTGTCGGTCCACTTACATTCTCCCAGTAGAATTTTATCTTCTCTTTCATTTAGACCGACAATATCTATCTCGTTTTCCTTGTACCACCATTTCCCGACCTTATGGTAATCATGTTCATTCCAAACGTATTCGATACAAATATCCTCGAACGTTTTCGAGGTGAATTCCTCTAGAGATAACATGATATCTTCCGCCAGTACTTTTTCAGGCGATTCCTCGATCCAAGATTTCTTCGGTTCGATGAACTGGAACCTGAACCGGAAGAAATTGTCATTGATTTCGTAGATCGATCTTTTCGATCTCTTCTGTTCGGCCGTGACCGGTATCTCTCTTTTGATCAAGCGCAGGCGGCGAAGGGTCTTCAGGTACTTGGACATAGGACCTGGATCGATCCCAGTGGCGTTAGAGATCCTGTTTGGGACTGTATGGCCCGATGCTATGGCCTCAAGTATGCTCATGTACCTGTTGGGGTTTCTCAGCTCCGTTCTGAGTAAAAAACCGGGTTCTTCATACATGAGTGATGTCTTGTCGAGTATCTTATTTTTTATGTTGTCTCTTAGGCTTTGATCGTAATCGAACTGTAAAAGGTACATAGGAGTGCCGCCTGTTATTGAAAAGGACTGAACAGCTTCTTCGATAGGATAATCGATGACTTCCAGGGAGGTAGCGAAGTCGAAGGGATGTAAGTCTATCTGGCCGGTCCTTCTACCGTACAATGGACTCTTATGCCCCATGACGTCCGACTCCATGACGCTTATACTAGAGCCGCAGAGTATGAGCATCGAATCGCACTCTATCTCGTCTATAATACCCTGTAGGTAGGAGAGGATGGAGCTGTTCGTTTGAACAAGATAGGGGAATTCGTCGATACTGAATATTATCTTCTCTTTTTCGAGCTTCGTTTTTAGATAGTCTATGGCACCGCTCCAATCACTTATATCCGGTTTTGGTTCATCGAAAAAATCGGAGATGGTTTTCAAAAACTTGGATATCTGCATATCTTCCGTGTCCTGAGGTGAAAGGAAATAGACGTGGGGTTTATCCTTAGAGAACTGTTTGATCAGTTCGGTCTTTCCTATCCTCCTCCGTCCGTAGATAACCATGAACTCGAAATCGTCAGACCTGTACCTTTTTTGAAGGGCGTTCATCTCCTTAGAACGGTCGATAAACATCATTATTACGATAATGATTATTACGATAATAATATTTATAATTTTGGCCGCTCTTTTGAAACGCTGCAGGGTCTTGTATGACCTTCAATACAGAAAGCTTCAAAATCCGGGATAGAAGGGAGTAACGATTTCAAGTCTTTTTTCCATGTTATGATACGATGATAGATCTAGTATGTATTCAACTGATGCTATCCTCGATTTATATATCTCTTGGATCTTTGTGTTTTTCAGATACAAGTTAAAAATATAAAGTTTATTTTTTTATTATTTTACGAACGGATCAGATCTTTCCAGAGTTCGCCAACTTATCTATAGCTTTGGAAAGTGCTTCGTCCTTTGGTTTCTCGACTTCCGGTTCTCTTTGTGAAGCTTCACTTTCGGTCGAGAATATCTCGGTCAAAACTTTTCCGTCCATATTTGAAGGGATTCTAATGTTGTTGAGGTGGAGAAGAGTGGGGCCCAGATCGTACAGCCTCGCTCCCTGTATTTGGCCCTGCTTAAAGTCGGGTCCGTTGGCCACGAATATGCCGTAATGGTCATGGTCCGCACTTTTTTCTTCTGTAACAGTTTTCTGAACTTGCAGATCATTGGAGAAATTCCAATACTTCTGGTTGCATATGACTATCAGAGCGGGGCCTTCCGAAGGTTTGATGAAATCCATCTCGACATCAAGTTCTTTGGAAAGGTTGTTGAATATTTTTTGTAGGGTCGAGATGACCTTTTCCCTTTTCTTTATCTCGGAGTTCAGATATATCTTAGCAATCTTAGCGTCTCTAGTAGATACGGCTTTAGTCTTACTCCAATCTACGGAGTCTAATATCGAAGGGGTCGCCGATTCGGGTATTTGATCAATAAAGTCCTGGGAAAAGTACTTCTTTACGACTGACATAAGATCGTGTTTTCTGACAAATTCTCTAGTTTTTTGCTTAAACCATGCCAGGAAACGCTGTTTCAATCTTGGTTTTCCACTTTTTTCTTTCAACTTTAACATTCCCTTTTCTTTAAAAACATAGTTCGTATTTATCCGGTACTTGTTCTGGGTGAAACCATGGTCCGAAAAAAGAATGAGATTTACGTCCTGTTTTCTGAACCATCCTAGGTACTCATCTAGCTGCTTGTGTATCTTTAGAACTTTTTCTTCTTTACCGTTTTCAGGCCATATGAAGTGGAATATATTATCTGGGGATCTGAAGAGCATCGTGAATATGTCCCATTCCTTGTTATTCCATAGGTACTTGGCCAGTTCGAATCTCTTTTCGAGAAGACTTTTTACTTCGTTGAGATATTGATCTTCCTTTTCCTCCTCGTAATAAAAGCTAGGATGTATTTGGTACTCGGGAAATCTGTCA
>CAYWYD010000021.1:0-37928 GCA_964462425.1 uncultured Thermoplasmata archaeon | reverse complement strand
CAGGCTGGGTTCTTGCCCTTTCGGACACCAGGCTTACCCCGGTGCCCTCACTCCTGTCGTCTACGGCGATGATGGGTTCGGAGTTTGACAGCATACCAAGGGCTCTCGCCCCCGAATATCCAATCAGTGCTCTACTCCACCATCTACCTCGAACAAGGCCTACCTACGAGTAGTTTCGGAAGGAACCAGCTATCTTCGGTCTAGATTGGACTTTCACCCCTATGCCCAAGTCATGGGAAGGATTTGTAGCTCACTATCCCTACAGGCTTCCACCTCCCTTTCGGAAGGCTTCACCTTGCTCAGGCATAGATCGACCGATTTCGGATCTCTAACCGATGACTCCAGGCGAATACACCTCGTTCCTCTCCCGCAGATGCGGGATGCGAACTTGTTGGTTTCCCTCTGACTCCGCCCTTAACAGGCTTAGTCTCGCCATCGATCAGAACTCTCTGGCCCGTTTTTCAGAACGTACGACAGGACATCGGTCCACTCCTTTTACAGAGCTTCAGCCCTTGCATGCCCTGGCCGTCTGTAACCATCTGGTTTCAGGTTCTTTTCATCTCCCGTCAAGGATACTTTTCAGCTTTCACTCACGATACTAGTTTACTATCGGTCTCGAGACGTATTTAGTGTTGGAAGTGAATGCCTCCCAAATTCACGCGCGATATCCAACGCACGCTACTCTGGATACTCCGAATCATCTTTTCACCTTCCTTCTACAGGACTATCACCCTCTTTGGTGCTCTATTCCAAGAGACTTCGAATTAGATGAGGAAGATGTACCGGAGTCCAAAACACCACATCTCCTTACCATTTCTGGAAGGATTCAGTTTGCTCTATACCGCTTTCGATCGACTTTAATCACGGCATCTCGGTTGATTTCTTTTCCATCCCTTACTAAGATGTTTCAATTCGGGGAGTTCCCTATCCTTACGGATTGCTGGAGGTCTGCTCCAGCAGGAAGTCCCATTAGGCGACCGAGGGATCTAAGGTTCCTTGCGCCTACCCCTCGAGTATCGTCGCTTGGCACGACCTTCATCAGCGCTCGAGCCGAGCCATCCACCAGACGGCTGAGTGACTGCAGCAATTACTTTCAGTCTGGTACACATCCAGGTCTGCGTATGATCGGTAATCATCGGATCAAAGCGATCCTATACCCTTCCTCGACAACCCTTTTTCATGTCGCCGAGTGCATTATTAACATAGTGTGCTAAAGGTATTTTAAGTTTTACTTTACCCGGCGGGAAAATCAACTTCCCGCATGGGGAAATGAGTTAGTAGGGAGGCTCATATAAAAGGATTTTGGAGCGGATTTGGATATATTCGAGAGGGTATATTATCATCTCATATTCAAAGTATTTTATATAGAGAAATACAACTAATAGCCGGGATAACTATATAGTCCTCATAGGTAAAATATAAGAGTGAGGTATCACATAATCAGATAAACAGTTAGTCAGACAAAGGTCCGACGGGGTTATCTAAATGAAAAAGATACCTACTGGGATAAACGATCTAGACGCTATCATCGAAGGCGGGGTACCTGCAGGTTCCGTGGTCCTTCTTTTCACGGAGATAGGAGCTGGAGGTCTTGAATATATCTACACCTCGTCGGCTAAACTGTTGAGAGCAAGAGATGATCGGAAAAATGTATCCAGCGTATTGGGAGATGACTGCAAAGATTCTGTACTCCCTGGAGACATACATTATATAACTTTCTCAAGGTCTAAAGAAGATATCCTCGAGGAAGTGAGAACCTCTTTCAATGATGATTATTACCAAACCATCGAGAACAGCGTAAAATTCAAAGATTTCTCACAGGAATATTTCCAAAGAACGATGGTGCCGCCAGAATGGGCAGGTGGAGACGGCACTTCCCTGTTTTCCGATGATAAAGATGCGGATCTTTTAGAAAGGCTCGTTGATTTTTTAGAAAAAAATGCAGAAAACAACATGATCGTTATCGATTCTCTTACCGATCTTCTGACCAATTCATCGATCGACCACGAGAAACTGGTAACGATAATAAAAGGTATGAGAAGAGCCTCTAAAAAATGGGGCGGTGTAGTATATCTACTGCTTTCGAAGGACGTTGTGGAAGAGAGCCACGAATATCATATAATCGACAGTGTAGATGGGGTTCTCTCCTTTCGCTGGTCTGACAACCCCCGGGTCTCTAAAAGGCAGCGTTACTTGATAATCGATAAGTTCATGAGTGTTCTTCCACATCTAAAGCGTAAGAAAATAGCTCGGTTCACCGCCGAGGTGACCGACTATGAAGGATATGTCGTTATAAATTATGAGAGGATAGTATGAGTATGGAAAAAGTAAAGACCGGGATCGAGGGTTTAGATGAGATGTTGAACGGAGGTATACCTAAAGGACACGCTTTCACGGTGATGGGGGCGTTCGGGACAGGAAAAACCACGTTTTCTCTCCAATATATCTGGGAAGGACTACAACAGGGAGAGTCAGGGATTTTCATCACGCTAGAGGAAGATAAAGATGCGATGATCGAGACCGGGCTCTCCTACGGCTGGGATTTTCGATCGTATATAGAGGATGAACAGCTCGCTGTAGAAAAATTAACTCCGGCAGACGCCGAGGCAACGATCCAAAAGATAAAAAGCGATCTACCCAGGTTCATTGAAAATTTCGACGCCGAGAGGATCGCCATGGATTCTGTTTCACTGCTGAATATGCTCTCCGAGACCCCCCGTGAAAAGAGAGATCAACTCTTCGCTTTGAGTAAGATGATCAAAGACACTGGAGCTACGGCGTTGTTGACCGCTGAAGTGAAAGACGACAATCCCGAGAGCTCGAGAGACGGGCTCATAGAATACACCGCGGACGGAGTCATATTACTCCGTTACAATGAAACCGAGACCGGCGAAGTCCAGCTCAGTATACAGGTGAAAAAGATGAGAAGGATCAATCATTCTAGGGAGATCAAGCCTTTCGTGATAACGGACCATGGAATCGACGTCCAGGTAGACGGAACGGTTTTTTAGAAGAGTGATCAAGATGGGAGTAGGAATCGGAGATATAATTAAAAGCCAAGAGATGAAGTTCAAAGATATGGAGGGCAAGGTCATCGCGATAGACGCTTATAACATAATCTACCAGTTTCTATCAAGTATCAGGCAGAGAGACGGGGAGCCGTTGAAAGATTCAGAGGGTAGAGTTACTTCTCACCTTTCCGGACTCCTGTACAGAAACGCCAATCTTCTCGAGAAGGGAATAAAACTCGTTTACGTCTTCGACGGGATTCCGGACATGATGAAAGAGGGAACTTTGGAGAAAAGAAAGGAAAAGAAGGAAGAGGCCGAAGAGGAGTATGAAGAAGCTCTAGAAGAAGGTGACCTCAAAAAAGCAAAGATGAAAGCTCAGCAGACCTCGAGGATCAGCGACGAGATAGAGGAAAGCGGCAAAAAACTACTTTCGCTTCTGTCTATCCCATGGGTACAGGCTCCTGCCGAAGGGGAAAGTCAAGCAGCCTATATGGTAAAAGAAGGTGACGCCTGGGCCGTCGGAGGGCAGGACTACGATTCACTCCTGTGCGGCGCTCCCAGGCTCGTAAAAAATTTGACCGTCACCGGTAAAAGAAAAATGCCTGGTTCGAACGAATACAAAAAGATAAGTCCGGAGTTGATGGTACTAGAGGAAATTTTGAACGACCTAGATATCAGCCGTGAACAGTTGATAGATATCGGCATCTTGTGCGGCACGGATTACAACGAAGGCGTCAAAGGCATCGGTCCCAAGCGGGGCTTAAAATACGTCAAAAAATATGGGGATCTAGAGGGGGTTCTAGAAGAAAAGGGCGGAAAGGTCAACAACTATAGAGCGATCAAAAATCTCTTCTTAGAACCAGAGGTGACTGCTGATTATTCCATCGAATTCAAACGAAAACTTGGAGACGTGAAAGGATTCCTCTGCGATGAAAGAGACTTTTCGGAATCTAGAGTAAACTCTGCATTGGAGAAGATCGAACGCGGTCTCGAAAAGAACGTTCAGACCAGTCTTTCGTCTTTTTGACTCTTTTCAACAGAACTCATCTAAGCTGGGAGTGGAAACTTTATCGTTCTCGAAAAGAGACTCTATCTGTTTCTCTAACTGCTTCACCCTCTGATATAGATACTCGGGAACGTCGTACTTCTCCACCATATCCAAGGAGAATTTGAGGTATTTATTTACGCTTCCCTCGTGTATAGTCAGGGTCAGATTACCGCCGCAGGTACATTCGCCGTTCAAAGGCATCCTCCTGTATTTCGTGTTGCATTTTGTACATCTGATCTCTTGAACTCCAAATTTATTGAGGTTGCCAATCAGGTCCGGGATGAAATGATCACTTATGACCCTACTCACAACATCAGTGGTATCAACGGCCCTTATCATCTCGGCGACCTTTATCTGTGAGTCCATCTTCTCGGTCATCTTTCCCAGCCGAGTATATCTGCTCATACTGGGTCCTTCGGCTATATCCGTGGTTTCGTGGGTATAACCAAAATCTTCATACTGGTTCTCCTCCCCCAGTCTATCTTCGACGATCTCGATCAAGTCTTCAACTTCTTTAGGCCCTGGATAATCGAAGGTCCTTTCATAAAATTCTAAAGGATAGTTCCAAACGATATCCACGTTGTGAGCTTCGCTGTCGATCTCCGCCGGGTCGATCTTGCTCGTCATGACCAGCGGAGCGTCCATCAGTCCGCCCCGTTTTTCCGGCAGGAAGTGCTCGGAGAAGTTTAAAAGCCCGTCTAAGAGTAGCATGATGCAGTCTTCGTCCCCATCGCAGTTATTGGTTATGATATTGTCTCTGGTAACGAAATTATGTGTATCTTCGACTTCGATATCGTACATGAATCGCTCATCTGACTTCTTGATCCTCTTACTTTCTATCTTTTCCTTTACAAGCCCGCCGTCGGTTTCCACCCTGGGTTTCCTTTCCAGTGAGTAGGCTGCCTCCAACACGTCCTGTTTTCTTTCCAAATCGAAGCCTATCTCTTTACCGAAAGTGACTGCGTGAGACGATCTTATGTGAAGTTTATTCGAAACAAAAGTTCTACCGTTATAATGTTCCTCACCATATTTCTCTACCAGTACTCCTCCGGCTTCCCTTTCACTCTGGCTGTAGCGTGCATAGATCCCGAATCTCTTCAATAAAAAATCGATATCATCTAACAGTCCTCTCGAAGCGCTGGTCGCCTGTACGTGCAACCTTTCTTTTTCCACCGAGCCATCGCCGGCAAAGTAAGCCGAAAGCAGGTCTGAGACTTTTTCTTCAGGTAGGGACTTCACAAATTCTGGAACTCTTTTCTCCTTAGCTTTAGAGCCCATCTCCAATTTCTGGAAAAACTCGTATATCAGCCGAGAACTGAGAGTTAAAACGTTGTCTTGTCTCGACGGATCGATACCGAAAACTCCTCTCACCGCTTCTCTTATATTCTTCTCCAGCTCTTCTTCACCAAAGGCGAAACATACCTGGTAAAATTCCTTTCCTTTTTCCTCGGACTTTCTAGTATAACCTTCAGCTAAGTAGTAACCGAGAAGTTTCATCAAATCTGAATCGACGTCTATTTTTGAGGGGATTTTAACCTTATCTCGTTTAGCCGCCAAAACTTCTCCTTCAGCCACCTCTGCGTCCATCGAAACCTTTCTCATTATCTTCTTGTACAGATCAAGTGGGACACTTTCGCGGCGTCTATAGTTATCTAGATCTTTTTCGGACACATTTAATTCTTCAGAAGCGGATTTCAAACCTTCAAGTTCCTTCACGGCTTCATTCATTCTCTCTCCGACTTCTCTAATCATCACATCTTCTATGTCCGACAAAAGTTCGATCAAGTCGAAATGGTCCATATCTTCTGTTTGGATATCGAGATGAAGAGGCGTGAGAAATTTATCGTCTTCCTCGAGCTCTCTAGCTTTTTTAACACCTTCATCTGTCTTGACCCTGTGATCCGGGAACACCTCTAACGTTCTTCCCGCTTCAGTTTCGATCTCGATCTTGAATTCCGAGGCTGGTGTTCTGATGACTTTGCTAGCCTTAGAAGTTTCGATCTCATCCTCAGGAACGGTGAGCACTTTTTCCTCTAAATCTTTACCAAAAGTTCCCATCGAATCGAGCCGTTCTTCTTCACCACCCTTCTCATAAAGCTCTCTAAGTTCTACGCTCGAACCGTTTGCCATCTTGACCTCTGTATTTCCAGGGAGACAATTTCGCCTCTTCGCCGCATGAAAGTATGGATGAGCATAGCAGGCTCTTCCCTGCTGATATCCTATTATCCTTCCCAGCACTCCTCCCGACGTGTGAGGGGCCAGACCCACCACGAGTTTGCCCACCATATCTTCCTTGTTATCAACATCGTAATAACTGTCCATCTCATAATATTTCTCTAAAAGGTCGTCAACGAAGTCCGCCACTTTTATCATGTAACTTCCGGCTTCATTCGCTAAAATCAGGTCCTGAGGTTTTAATTCCAATATCTGGTCTTCATCTTTCAGCTCTTCACCGTTTATATCCTGTTCATAACCTAACTCTCTAGCTCTAGGGACGCTCAGCCCGACCTCTTTCGGTTTGAAATGTGTCAGCGGAAGATCGGTCATATCGTACCGCGAAGTACCGTCCTTGAAAACATAGATATCGTGCTTAGCTCTCAGTATCCCTTTCTCTAGAGCCTCTGGAGTTTTCGTCTCAGTGATCAAACCCTTGACACCCTTTATCTTTTGAACATTGCCTCCTTCACCTAGAGTCCCTAACGCCTGCCTATATACATTATCCATCGGGATCTTCTGGGATTGCGGTTGGTTCTCCTCGTTCATTACCTCGCATCTTCCTCCGCAGGAGCACCTGATCTGGGCGCTGCTTTTTCCACACTTCTGGCACCTCCTAGCGCTTATCTCGACCTCGATGATCCCTTCCTCTACGGCTTTTTTCACCAACCTTTCCGAACCGCCGGCCTCTCCGAGAGGGAACAATCCATGTACGGGAGGAGTCATCTTCCTTTCCTTCGCCTTCTCCGGCCTCGCCATCCTCGAGCCGATGGTTGTTGGTCCTTTATCCCCGATACGAACACCGGCGAGTTCACTCACGTGATCGAGAGGATCGCTCTTATCCGATTCAACTTCCATCTCCAGTGTCTCCATATCCAAACCCAAAGAAAAAAGAAGAGGTTCACATCCTTCTACTATCAACCCATCATCTTTCCGGTGGGGTATGCCAAGTTTTTCCATGGTCCCTTTCATATCAGGCTCCTTCGGAAGAACGAGTTCGTCCTCTTCCACCGCACCCTTCTCGGAGATCCACTCTCTCAAATCCTCTATCTCCTCTACATCTACATAACTCCAAAAGTAGGTATACTCGGGATGAAGCGGATAACCTTTTTCTTTCGATAATTCCATCGCTTTTTTTCCCGTGATTTCGTCCTCATCTATCTCCTCATCTATCTCCTTAATCCACCACTCGTGACAGTAGGCTCCGGGAACGAGCTTGTGATTGTTCTCTATAAACTCTCCGAAAGGGATCAGTATCTCTCCTAGATCTATTATCTCCTGAACTCGACTCTGCAGTTCCTTAGCCTCCTCCGGAGAATCGACTCTCTTTACTTCGCCGTCATCTAGCAAAACCGTAGGCCCCTCTACAGAATCACAAGGAGTTATTGCACCTGCTTTTCCCGGACGTTCAGTCTTTATCTGCGTACCCAGTGCCATGAACTCGTCGGTCAAATACATGGTCGCGGGGTTGATCGCAACGGAAGCTAAACCACCTGTTCTAGTTCTCCCGTACCGGAGTCTGAATCCGCCTTTCTCACTTGGATGACCAAATACCGGACGACCGGCTATGGTCTCCTCGATGTATTGTGTCTTCGGAGCGACACCCCTCTCCTCCTCATCTTCATCGGAATCTTCATCTTCGTCCTTCTCTCCCGAAGCGAATCTGTCGATATATTCTTCTAGAAATTCCCACCCCTCGATATCGAGTTTTTTCACGTGCTTCTTCAGCTTTTTCGCCTTCAAACACATACCTTCAGCTATGACGAGACAAGCCCCACCTCTAACTTGGTTAGTATCGACCCTAGGTAGGTCTCTGTTACCGGAAACTTCCTCCCTCCCGGTACCTTCGCCGCTTATACTGACCGGACAGCCGTCGACTATCAAAGATATCTCTTCAGCAGAGGGCGTGTACTGCAGACCTAAAGATTTCTTGTAAAGAGGGATCTCTTCCTTGAAGCGCTGTATCTCGGCAGGTGTAGGTTTGAACTCGCCGATATCCATCTCTCGCCTGACCATGTCGGCTATCAAAACGCTCATCGCTTGACCTGTGCCTCCAGCAGAGCGTATAGGTCCCGCAAAAGACAGTTCCAGATACTCGGTTCCGTCGTTATTCTCTCTGATATCGATACCGCCGATACCCTCCAAAGGAGCGACTAGTATACCTTCAGTGAGAACCGCCAAACCGATCCGGATGGCGTCTTCTATCCTCTCGGCTTTGCTGCCTTCTTCCCTAGAAGCGACCTCTTTCGCTATCCTGAGCGAGACCTCCTCTCTTTCATACTTCTCGCTGAGTTCCCTGATCTTCTCGGCGGTGTTCTCCACGTTTGTGAGCTGCTCGGCTCTCAACGCCAAGTCTTCCGCCCTAGGTATCTCGACCTCCTCCTCCGGATCGTATCCTAATGACCTTGCTTTTTCAGCGACCTCATAACAGCGGTCGGCCTCTTCTTCCAGTTTTTTAAAGTAATCTTCCATCTTCTCTGAAGATACTAATCCGGCCATGATTTACCTCTACTAACTCCTAGATAGTTAATCCCCTTCAGGTATCTCGTAAAAGACCTATTATCCCTGCTTAGATCTTTCGTTCTTATTTCGTAACGGTTATGTAACGGTCTTTGAAGTTGTCCAAGATCTCTTCCAATCTACCCTCCTCTTGAACCTCCAATTCATAGGTAACGTTGATCACGGGCTTGTCGGTATCTAGAACTCTATTCAGGTCTATAGGAGTACCTGTCACAACTACATCACAGTCCGATCTTTCTATCGTCTTCTCCAGATCCTTGATCTGACCTTTAGAGTAACCCATAGCGGGTAGAACCTTATTCAAATGGGGGAACTTCTCGAAAGTCTCTCGAATGTAGCCAACAGCTGACTTTCTTGGATCGACGATCTCGCTCGCACCGTATTTTTCCGCCGCGAGTTTTCCCGCGCCGAAGGACATCTCGCCGTGGGTGACAGTAGGACCGTCCTCTATCACAAGCGCTTTTTTACCCTTTATCGCATCAGGGTCTTCCACCACTATGGGAGAATTAGCTCTGATTATCTCCGCCTCGGAATTTACCTCTTTAATATTCTCCTCAAGCTGCTTTATATCCTCCTCTTCCGCGGTATCGCACTTGTTTATCAAACAGATATCGGCCATCACCAAATTGGTCTCCCCTGGATGGTACTTGGTCTCGTGTCCAACTCTATGAGGATCTAGAACCACTACGTGTAGGTCTGGTCTGTAGAAAGGGGTATCGTTATTACCGCCGTCCCAGACGAGAACGTCCCCTTCCTCTTCTGCTTCTCTCAATATCGCACCATAATCGACTCCGGCATAGATCACCATGCCTTTATTTATATAAGGTTCGTATTCCTCTCTCTCTTCTATAGTACATTCATGGATGTCTAAATCTTCATAATCCGCGAATCTTTGGACCGCCTGTTTTTCTAGATCACCATACGGCATAGGATGCCTGACAGTCACCAGATTCAATTCTTTTTCATTCAGATATTCACATATCTTACGGGTGGTCTGGCTTTTGCCGGCTCCGGTCCTCACCGCACAGACAGATATCACCGGTAATCTAGCTTTCAGCATAGTTTCGTCCACGCCTAAAAAGGTAAAGTCCGCACCGGCGGCAACGACATCTGAAGCCCTATGCATCACATATTCGTGGGTAACGTCGCTGTAAGAAAAGATGACCTCGTCTATCCGCTCATCTTTAACCATATCGGTCAATCTATCCTCGGAAACTATAGGGATTCCATCGGGATACAGCTCTCCTGATAAAGAAGGTGGATACCTTCTTTCCTCTATATCAGGGATTTGAGTTGCGGTAAAAGCTACCACATCATACTTCTCATTATCTCTAAATACAGAATTAAAATTGTGGAAATCTCTTCCTGCAGCACCCATTATCAAAACTTTTCTTTTTCTCTTTTCCATCTTATCTACCGATTAACTTTATTGTAGATATCTATTTCTATTTTTTGGGTAGAGGTGATTGTGTTCGGTTCAACATTGGCTGTATCCACAGTTCGGACATGTACGACAACCCTCGGTGAGAGTGAGCATAGCTCCGCACTCAGGACAAGCCGGGTTCAATCCTTTAGCCACCATCTCCTTAACGGAGGATTCGGACTGTCCTTCATCCGTGGGAAGTTGAGTCTGCTCTGTCAGTTTCTTCCCTTCCCTGTGCCATTTCAGAGCTTTAGCCATCGCATCAGGAATCGACAGGATCTTCTCTCCCTGCTCGAAAGCCACTTCAGGAGACCTGATGCCCTCTAACTGTTCGATTATCTCCTCGGGAGGAATACCAGAACGGAGACAGAGGGATATAAGTCTAGCCAAAGATTCGGTAAAAGACTGTGTGAAACCACCGGCTCTTCCTATCTGAGAGAAGACCTCGAACAATCCGTGTTCGTCTTCATTTATAGTGACATAAAGACCTCCGTAGCCCGTATTGAGTTTTTGAGTCGTTCCTTCGACCGCGGAAGGTCTTTCTCTAGGCCTTTTTTCAAGTTCTTTTTCTTCTTCTTCCTCCTCTTCTTCACCTTCCACTTCCATCACTTGCTCCTGACGAGAACCGCTTCGATATACCGTTACTCCTTTACATTTCAATTCATAAGCTAAATCGTATACCTCTTTTATGTCATCCTCGGAAGCTTCGTTTGGAAAGTTGACCGTCTTAGAGATAGCATTATCAACATATTCCTGAAAAGCGGCCTGCATCTTGATATGCCATTCGGGAGATATCTCTAAAGCGGTCTTGAAGAGGGGTTTCAAGTCGTCCGGAACCTCGTCGATATCCGCGACCGAACCGACTTCCGCTATCCTTTCCATCAATTCGTCGCTGTAAAAGCCTCTTTCCTTCGCTATCTCCTCGAAGGCGGGGTCGGGCATGACCAAAGTTTCATCCTCGAGAACGTTCTTCACGTAGGAAACAGCGAAGACCGGTTCGATACCTCCGCTTGTATCGGCTATCATACTCGTAGTTCCAGTGGGAGCTATCGTGGTAGTTGTGGCGTTCCGCATGGGTTCTTCGTATTCAGATTCATTCCAGCTCGGGAACTTTCCTCTATTCTCGGCTATCCTTTTACTGACCTCTTTACTTCTCTCCTGGATGAAACTCATCACTTCTTCGGCTTTCTCTACCGCTTCTTCGCTGTCGTACGGTATCCCCAGCTTCATCAGCATATGGTGCCATCCCATGACACCCAGACCTATCTTTCTGTTCTCCTTCACCCTCTTCGTTATGGCGTCGTCTTCTCCCTCATAACCTTTCACGTCGGGGAAGTCTGAAGCGTCTATCACATTATCCAAAAACCGGACAGCCAGGTCCGTAACATCTTCAAGTTTATCCCAGTCCACTTCTCCGTCGGTAACGCACTGTGAAAGGTTGACATGACCAAGATTGCAGGCCTCGAAATCTTCCAATGGCTGCTCACCGCAGTTGTGAACCACAAAGCCATTCGCCACGAAAGAATTGGTGTCGGGCTCTGTCAGATCGTAAACATCTTCATGACCGTCATATTCGATCGAATCTACCGTCACTCGAGAGCTTTCGGAATAAGGTCCTCTATCATATTCCTTGAGAAGATCTTCTAGCTGTTCATCTTTATCATCTCTAACAAATCCGATCTTGTCTCTAAATACCTCTAGGTTGTCTTTGCTTATCACGAGATCATGTTGAGATTTGACTTGATACTTTTTAGAGCCGCCTTTACCGTCCGGGAGTTCTTTTTCTCCTTCCTTTCTTCTTTCTTCGTAGATCTTGCTCTTGATACCGAAACCCAAAAGCAATTGTTGGACTTCCTTCAATAAATCCAACTCGGAGCTGGACAACCTGACAGAAACTCCTTTTTCAGGATTTCCTTGAACGCTGCCGTCTGCCGTGAAAAGACCCCGAAGGAATCCTTTTGCCGTTTTTTTACCATCTCTGAATAGGTCGTCAGGCACCTGTAATTTGTTTTCATTGAGGCCGTATTCATCAGTTACTTCGTACAATCTCGCCGACCTAACTCTCTGTTCTTCAACGGAGTCCTTACCTCTCTCTATTTTTTGGACCCCGACTTCATAATCTCCGTTCCCTTCTGGGTCCCGAATTATACTGTTTACAAATTCAGCATATTTATCCGATATAGCGGTGTCTTTATCATAGAAGTGCAGAGTTACCCTATTTTCAGACCTTTTTATTTGACCGTCGCCGACGATCCATCCCAGAACCAAACCTTCTTCTAAAGAACCTCCTTCGCCAAATCCGGTTTGGTGGTCTATGATATCTAGTTTTTCACCGACTTCAAGATCCTTTACTTTTTTCCATCCGTTTGAGTTCATCATCCTATGGTCCTCTGTCAACCTTATCTCGTATCCTTCCTTTGTTTTCAGATTGTACACATCTTTTGTACCGGTTTTGAAAACATTCGACGCCTCTTTAACCCTTTCTTCACTCAATCGTCCGTCCACCACTATATCAAGATCCTCGCCATCCTCACATAGTTCTTCTGCAGTGAAAGTACCTTCTTCAGTACTTATCAACGTATCACCCGTCACACAGGGATTAGTAGCGTCTATATAATGTTCCGGATATTCTTCAACATCGAAGGGATTGTCCTCGTTCACCCTGTCCAAAAACAGGATGCCGGGCTCGCCGTTCTTCCATGCCTGGCTCACTATCTTTTCGTAGATCTCCCTAGCATCTAGATAACCATCTACCTCTTCGTCACGGGGATTGATGAGAGGATAATCTTCTCCTTCAGCAACGGCCTCCATGAACTCTTCAGTCAGCGCTACTGAGATGTTGAAATTTTCGAGTTCACCCTCCTCATCTTTCGCCTCTATGAATTCCTCTATATCGGGATGCTGGACAGACAGAACAGCCATTTGGGCTCCTCTTCTTCTACCTCCCTGTTTGATCGTGTTGCACATCTCGTCGTAAACTTTCATGAAGGATACGGGCCCGCTGGCTACGCCTCCGGTGGATTTCACCGTATCTCCTCTTGGTCTCAACCTGGAAAAAGTGTAACCGACGCCTCCCCCGGACTGGAATATCTTGGCTGCGTTCTTCACCTGTTGAAATATACTGTCCATATTATCCAAAGGAGAAAGGACGAAACAGGCGCTCAGCTGCCCTAATTCAAGATCAGCATTCATCAATGTCGGGGAGTTAGGGATGAAATCTAAATTGCTCAAAGCTTCATAAAATTCTTCCTTCTCCTCCTCAAAAGTTCGATCGTCTTCATACTCGCGGTTCACTCTCGCTATCGCTCTAGCAACTCTCTCGAACATTTCTTCCGGAGTTTCATCCACATCTCCTTCCTCGTCTCTTTTTAAGTATCTCTCTTCAAGTATCTTTTTTGCATTTTCTGTCAATCCGGCCTCACTCATTCTTTAACCTCGACGGAATTTCGCATAGAACAAGATACTTAAGAATATTCCGATATCTGGGCTATCATAATAATCTAGATATTTTTCGGCAGGGGTAAAAATCTAATAATCTTGAGATTTCAAACCTTAAATAAGAGTTATCTTTTTAACAAATTAGGTGATAATATAAGCAGAAAATCCGTTATCGTTATCGACATGATAAACGATTTTGTGACCGGAAAACTGGGGGGTGAGAACGCCGAAAGGATAGTCCCGAACCTAAAAGAATTTCTAGAAAAAACCGGTGACGGGGGGATACCTCGTATCTTTGTAGAGGATAAGCATGAAAAGGATGATCCTGAAATATCTCACTGGGGGCCCCACGCTATTAAAGGCGAAAAAGGTTCGAAAACGATACCGGAACTCGACGGATTAGCTGATAGAAAATTGGAGAAAAAATTCTATGACTCTTTTTACAGGACCGATCTAGAAAAAGTTCTAAAAGAGAAAAATATAGAAGAATTGATACTGACCGGCGTGACCACCGATATATGTGTTCAGAACACGGCGGCAGGCGCCTTCTATAGAGCTTATGATATCACTGTATTGGAAGATTGCTCGGCGGCCCTCTCCATGGAAAAGCACGATAGAGCTTTAGAGTACATGGAATCTATCTTCGGAGCGAATATCCTCACATCCGAAGATTTAATAGAAAAATGGTAAGAGAAAGGAGTTTTGGATTTCACAAGTCTTCGTCCGGCTCGATCTGATCGCTGTCTTCTGCTCCTTCGAACTCTCCACCTTTCTCCTCCTCAGGACCTTCCCATCCGTGTGCCTCCTTTGCCGGCGAGGTTTCTTCTTCTGATTTCTCAGTAGATTTTAGCTGAGTTCTCTTCTCTTCACTTTCTGATTTTTCCTTTTTGCCTTCCTTCTTAAAAAGACCAGAAAGTTTTGAGCCGTGCCTCCCGGTTCCAGGAGATGAGAGCGTGTAGTATCCAAGCCCCAATATTATGAACAGTATGATGATCCCTATCAGCCCGAGAACAGAAAGGCCGCCGACCACTCTAAGGCTCAGAGGAGACGGGTTCTCTTCTACACTGACCGGTTCTAAGTTTTGGGAGTTCACATTGGATCCAACTTGTAGGAAATAGGTCCCTTCTGATACCTCGGGGATCTCCACCGTAAATGTTCCCTCTGGGCTGTTGGTCTGTATTCTTTCTTGTTCACCTGTACCTAGGAACGAATACCAGATCGTTATTTTATCAGGGACCTTCGCATCGCCGAGCGCCCTTAACTTATATCGGACCTCTATCTCATCACCCGGCTCATATACATCAGTTGTATAGCTCGAGTCCGTTTCTATGCTTATCTCTAATTGAATTCTAGAAACTCGCTGTAATTCAAGAGACTCTACGACCCTGACACCACCACCTGTAACCACTTCTAATCGGACTTCATAAGTCCTCGCGGGATGTTCTGGTACTTTGAATTCAAATTTATTCTCGACGGTCTGGTTCATCTCTATTATATCTGCCCGTTCATCGGGACTTTCGATCACCTTGTAGACCTCGGAAGTCGTCTGATCAGTTCCAAGTAATTCGTACTCGAAACTGATAATCTCTCCGCCTTCATATTCGGTCTGATCAGCATTCAATAACAGCTCGAGCTCGGAAACCGGGATTTCCATTATAGCGGAGCCCTTGGTTTCCTGGTCCACCTTTGCATTAACTCTCAGGTATAAATTCTCATCCTGATTGAAATCTTCAGGCACCGTGAATCGTATAGCCCCTTTATCGGCATAACTTTTCTCATAGACCTTATTTGAAGGACCAACAACCTCGTATCGCACATTGGCATCTACCAACTCGCCTTGTTTCGTGACCACGTAACTCACGTTTACCTCTTCACCGGGGGAATAACTGTCTTTATCTCTCTCCAATAGAACATTGAGTCTGCTTACTTCATCAACAACCTGGATTTCTTTTTCGTCGGGATAAGCCTCGAAATCGAGTTTTTCAGCCGTCACGTTTAGATGGTATGTACCAGGAGTGATATCGGTCGAGAGATGTATCGGGATCACCACTTGTCCACTACCGTCCGTGCTTGCTGTAGTCTCATATCCTCCTACAGATTCACCTTCCTGCTTAAGGTCCACTGTGACCTGGGCATCTTCTACTGAAGACCGAATTCCCCACTGTTGGTCTCTTACAAAAGTTTCACCAGTTACATATATTGTCTGTCCTTGAAGATATTCGTTACTGTCGGTATCAAAGCTCGCTTCTAGTTCACCAACATATACCCAGTTATTCCAATGAGTGGTATGATCTTCTGCACTTCCATTCGCCCAGAGATCTATTCTTAATTGTGTATCAACTCTCATATCATCTGGGACATCAAAGCTGAAGTGATTGTCATAACTTATATTGTCTTCCTCCGCAATTCTATTGTACTCCTCGTCATAATACATGAGCCTGTATTCAACATCTAGATCTTGCGCCTCTGAGCCGTCTAGCAACCTCTCGACAGTATAGTGGGTCTCAACGGTCTCACCGGTAAGATAGGCTCTTTTCTCGGTAGTGGCTTCAAGTGAGTACTTCTTTAGCGCGAAATTTTTCCGATCGAGTTCCTCGCCATCAGTCGAATAAACCACTACATGATAGATCCCGTCAGGTTCGTCATCAGGGATAGTATATTCTTCTATCCAAAGTTCATTTTCGAACTCTTGGTTTGTCCATTCGGCATTTTCCATCACCTCTCCCGTATCATTCTCTATCATTATATTCACGGTCTGCTCAAAGTTACTCTCTATCCGTATCTCCATATCCTGTCCCTGGGTGTACTCGGTCTCGATATCTATTTCCACTCCGATGATAGTGAAGGCATGTCTTGCATACTCTTCCTCGCCTGTGTCGTCATACATCATAAGCGTGTAATCACCGGGTCCGTCTCTATCCCATGCACGGAAATCTCCTTTCACGTTACCATCATTATCCACTTGGTATTGGCCTAACGATTCTCTATCCTCACCTTCTTTTTGCACGTAGATGTTCACCCAAAAGTTGCCCTGAAACTCATCTGGAGGATGTCCATATTGATCCCTTATCTTTCCCTCGAAATAGACCTTTTTACTTTCGTCGAAATTATCTCTTTCTTCACCCTCTGAATCATACGTCTGGATAGTAGATCCTTGAGTAAAATCCTGCTCCTCATAGACGAGTATTTCATGAGTGTCTAGTGTGTCACCGGAGTCGAGATCATTGAGTTCAATATAATATTCACCAACACCTTCATGGTTTAAAAAGACCCCTTCCTCGGAACTTATGTAATTTCCGTCATCATCGGTCACTATCTCCCGTTGGGGCTCTACAATCTCATCGTTTTCGTTTCTCAATCGCACCCTATATTGGGTGTTCGCATCAGCAAACACATCAAAGTATATCAGTTTGTTCTCAAGAAATTCACTTCTTCGGGTCCCGGCTTGGTCAGTTGAATATATTTCCTCGCCCTGCGCAGAAGCAGAGGGGGCAATTAATGGTATCAAAGAAAGAAGCAACAGTGCAACCACCACTAAACTCACAATTTTCCCATTTCTCATCTTTCTCACCTGTCAGACATATTAGTTAAAACCAAATAGTCTTTTTCATATATAAACCTTTTAGTATGATAAAGCCCGGGAATCAATGATTAAATTTAAATATCGCAGTGCTCAATCTGGTGGAGCATGATGGCTTCGACCGGGAGGCAAACAAAAATATGATCAGGTTCGGTCCGAGCGGTATCCCGCTTTCTTGTAAGGGAAGAACACTTGAAGATGGTCTTGAAGACGTACATAAGCTCGGTCTTAATGCGTTTGAAGTCCAATTTCTCCGTCCTAAAGTGAGGACTCGACCGGTAGAAGAGGATGAGATCGGATTGAAGGCAAAGGAGGTACCAGAGAAATTTATCATAGGCGTGAACAGAGGTCGGGATTACAGAGAAATCTTTGTTGAAGACCTAGATAAAGAATTGAAAAGAGGGGATATGGTCCATTCGATGACAGGAGGGGTCGCAGAAGATTTTCATAAGTTCCCAAAACTGGCAAGGATGAGTAAAGAGTTAGATGTCAAACTTTCATTACATACACCTTATTATATCACATTCACTGAAAATGAGTCTGACGCCGTAGAAAAATCAAAAAGATGCTTCAAATACGGCGCCGTCATGGCAGACACCTTAGACGCCAGTACGGTAGTGACCCATCTCGGATTGAAAGAAGGTGAAAAAGAAAAGGGGAACTACGAACAGGCGGCAGTTGAAAACCTGAGAGAATTAAGAGATTGGATCTCAGAAAATTGTGAAAACGAGTTGACCCTCGGTATAGAGACTCAAACGGGAGAGGACGTCTATGGGAACCTCGACGAAACACTAGAGGTATGCCGTCAGGTCTCTGGTACTACCCCAGTGATAAATTTCCCTCATATAAAAGCAGAAGGCCGCTACCCTCTTGAAGAAGAAGAAGACTTTGTCGAGATCTTCGATCTATGTGAAAAATTCGTAAAGGATGAATATTATGTCAACTTTTCTGGAGTCGAGAAAAGAAGGAAAGACAAATGCAGGATGACTCCGATCAAGAGAGGGGACCTACACTTTGAAGATCTTGTTGAACATCTCATAAAAACCGAAGACAACGTAACTATTATCTCCACCTCACCTTTGAAAGAACATGACGCCATGTATATGAAGGTGATTTTTGAGCGGGTGTATTCTCGAGAGATAGAAAAAGAGTTGAGAAGCGAGAAAGAAGATGACTGAGCATCACAATAACGATCGGTTGAAAGAGGGCATAACCTATATCCTCGATTCTATCGAGCTTTCATTAGGGGAGCTCGATTTTGATAACATAGATAGGGCCGTAGAAATCCTAACATCCTCGGATAGAGTTTTCATCTACGGATCTGGAAGATCCGGACTAGTAGGGAGAAATTTTGCGATGAGGTTGATGCAACTCGGATTGAATTCCTTCTTTATAGGTGAGACCATCACTCCCGCGGTCCAAGACGGCGACTGTGTTTTCTTCGTCTCTAAAACTGGAAAAACTCAGACAGCTATACAGGCAGCCCGGATAGTTGAAGATCGAGTTCCTGGAGCGGAAATAATAGTGCTTACGGCCAGTCCAGACTCAAAATTGGCAAGTTTTGGAGATATAAACATCATACTAGAGATAGTGGAAGAAGAAGATAAACAAAAATTTGCTCCTCTCGGTACTATTTTCGAGGATACAGCCATGATATTCCTAGACAGCTTGGTCGCTCTTTTGATGGAAGAATTGGAGGAAGACGTGGAAAACATGAGATATAGGCATCCCATTTTGATCTGATTCTAACAAATTTCTTCCTGGCCAAAATGAGGGTTTTGGAGTAATGTTCTTTTCTAACAAAACCTTTATAAGCCACCTGAATCAAATTATTAATCGATGAAAGCGTTAGCTCAGACCACTGGTCTATTCGTCTTCATGTTCATCTTGTTCGTAGTGATAGGTTGGTTGATAGGTGGATTTTTGATGGGAAGCCCGATACTCGGCATGATAATCTTTTTAGGGATAGCCGGGATCATGAACTTCGTTGCCTATTTCTACAGCCACAAGATCATATTACGATCTCACGGGGCCAAAATAATAGAGAAACAGGATAATCCCCGGCTTTTTAACATAGTCAAAGAGGTAGCCTACGAAGCCGATATAGAGATGCCGAAGGTCGCGATAGTTCCTTCCGATACGCCTAATGCCTTCGCCACCGGGAGGAACGAGGATAACGCCGTTGTAGCCGCGACCGAAGGGATTCTAACGACGCTAAACGAAGATGAACTGAAAGGCGTGATCGCCCATGAGATAGGTCATATCAAAGGTAAAGATATGATGATAATGAGTATAGCCGCTACCCTTGCAGGAGCGATCACTTTCATGGCGAGGATGGTCTGGTTTCAGATGTTCTTCAGCCGCAGAAGGATGCATCCGATATTGCTTTTGGCTATGATCTTCGCCCCTATTGGTGCTATCATAATCAAACTCGCTATCTCTAGAAAAAGAGAATTCGAAGCCGACAAAAAAGGTGCTGAAATATCAAAAAATCCTAAGGCATTGGCTAGAGCACTCGAAAAATTGAATGCGGAAAACAAGAAAAATCCGATGAAGAGTAAAAGCACCACCTCTTCTTCTCTATTCATCGTAAATCCATTCAAAAAGAGCACTTTTGTGAAATTGTTCTCTTCTCATCCACCCACCGAAGAAAGAGTAAAAAGATTGAGAGAGATGGCTCAAGACTTCAGTTATCTATAAAAATTTTATTTTTTTCAATCTTCTTTTTCACCAATCTATAAGTACTAATTCTATTCTGTAAATTCCGTGAAAGCGAAAGCGACCGCGCCCGGGAAAGTGATACTGTTCGGAGAGCACGCCGTTGTTTACGGTGAACCAGCTCTAGCCTTGGCAGTCGACAAACGATGCAGCTGCCAAGTCGATAGAGGATCATCCGAGACTACGGTCAATGGTTATCCCATCAAAGAAAGATATCACAGTTACATACTTGAATGTATCAACAGAGTAGGGATTGACGATAACTTAAAAATAGAGACGGAAAGTAATCTCCCGAGCGGTGCAGGGATGGGGTCCTCTGCAGCGGTAAGCGTAGCCACGATAGGAGCGCTGAAGGCCTTTAAAAAATCTGAGATAGACGAGGAAGAAGTGGCTAGAAACGCTTTCAACATCGAATTCGATATCCAGGGTAGTGCCAGCCCTATCGATACCTCGACCTCTACGCACGGTAACGCGGTGATGATATCAGAAGAAAAAGAAGAAGACTTTTTGTGGAAGATAAAAAAAGAGCAGAATGAATGGTATATCCATCATCGACCTATACCTGAGGTGAAATTCGTTATAGGGGACACTGGAGTTCACTCTTCTACCGCTCCTTTGGTCAGAAAAGTGAGAAGGTTCTATGAAAAAAGTAACTTCGCTAGAGAGGTAATAGAAGATATCGGGAAAATCGTGAGGGAAGGCAGCTCTCTCTTGGAAGAAAAAGAGTTCGAAAGAGTTGGTGACTTGATGGATGAAAACCACCGGTTACTCTCGATCTTAGGAGTGAGTCACCCAAAGCTAGAGAGATTGGTAAAGGGCGCTAGAAAAAATTCCTATGGAGCAAAACTCACTGGGGCTGGTGGAGGAGGGTCTATGATAGCATTGACCGACCGGCCAGAAAAAGTTGCTGAGATCATCAAGAGAAGAGGGGGAACGCCCTATATTTTAAATTCTACAGAAATAGGACTCTCCTATGAAGGGAGGGGATGACAGATCGATACCAAAATACTCCTGCTACTCGATCTTTAGAAAGGTTTTATTTTATCCCTATCTATAGCTACATTTTCAGGAGTCACAGCGATAAAGTTGTTCCCTATCCCTGCTATATCTCCAGAAACGTCACTAGCTACAGCTTGAAGCTCGCTCTGGACCCTTTCCAAAACATCTTCGTTTCCAGCGATCGATTCAATGTCCACCAATAAAACATTTCCGTCATACACTTCCTGGGTCACATCTCTAACATCTTCATATCGATGGACTTCCGCTATCTTGATCAACGTATCGGCTTCAAAAGACTCTTCCTCTTCTTCATCGACGAGATGAGTGAGATCGATATATTCCTCTGAATCCAGTTCAGGACCTTTTCCCCTTTTCTTTTTAATATGGGTCTTCTTTTTGATGAAATCTCCTATCATTGGCTTCACGTCCGAGAAAGTGATTGGTGACTAACAATAAAAATCTATCGGTGGTAATGATATGATTTAAGGGTATTATAGTTCAATAGATGAGAACAGAAAAGGTTAATATCACCTTTTTCATGGCCTTACACACTCCGCAGGCGTGATCTAGTTTGGTTAGGATCTGAGCCTTCCAAGCTCATTGCCCGGGTTCGAATCCCGGCGCCTGCACTTTTTAGCAAAGGGATGAAGAACCGTGGTTCGTGAGTCAATCTCTGATTGACGAGCGCTTAGAATCATGAGCAAGGCGAATGATTGTGAGCAGAATCCCGGCGCCTGCACTTTTTAGCAAAGGGATGAAGAACCGTGGTTCGTGAGTCAATCTCTGATTGACGAGCGCTTAGAATCATGAGCAAGGCGAATGATTGTGAGCAGAATCCCGGCACCTGCATCTGGTTTCTAGGAAAAAATGCGAGATAGTAGAAAAATTATTTTTCATTTTTCCAACGAACCTGCACTCTATTTCTATCGGTTTCCGTCTGACAGTTAAAAAATCATTGACTTTATATCTAACCAGTTTTTTTCCATTAATATGAAACGAATACTTATAGGCGTAGCGTGGCCCTATGCCAACGGACCGATCCACATTGGACAGGTGGGCGGCTGTTACCTGCCGCCGGACATCTTTAGACGCTACCACGAGATGAAAGGAAACGAAGTTCTGATGGTCTCCGGGTCCGACCAGCACGGTACTCCGGTTACCGTCACGGCAGAAGAAGAAGGACTGACCGCAAAAGAGGCGGCGGAAAAATACCACAGGATCAACTCTAAAGCTCTCGAGGATCTAGGCGTCCAATTTACTCTCTTCACCTATACCATGAACGAAACCCACAAAAGGGTCGCAAAAGACATCTTTAAAACCCTGTATGAGAAGGACCACATATATCTCGATCCGATGGAAACTTTCTACTGTCCTAGCTGTGAGAAATTTCTACCCGATCGATACGTTATAGGTACGTGTCCCGAATGCGGTCAGGAGGAAATAGACGGGGACCAATGCGATGAATGCGGAGTTCTGTTAGATCCCGAAGATCTGGTAGATCCAAAATGTAAACACTGTGGAGGAACTCCCGAACTCAAGGAAAGCGAGCACTTCTTCTTGAAATTATCTGACTTCCAAGAAAAATTAGAGGACTATCTCAAAGATAAAGATCATTGGAAAAATCACGTTCTTAACTTTACGAAGGGGTGGTTAGAAGACGGGCTCGAAGATCGCCCTATCTCGAGAGATATGGAATGGGGGATCTCCGTTCCCATCGAAGGTTATGAAGAAAAGAAGATATACGTGTGGTTTGAAGCTGTAATAGGTTATCTTTCCACTTCGATAAAATGGTCTGAAGAAACCGACGGTGACTGGACAAAATTTTGGAAAGATCCCGATGCGGAACATTACTACTTCCTAGCAAAGGACAACATCCCGTTCCACACGATCATATGGCCCGCGATGTTGATGGGGTATGACGAGGAACTGAACCTCCCCTACGACGTCCCGGGCAACCAATACATGCGTTTAGGCGGGGAACAGTTCTCCACATCTAGAGGGAACATAGTTTCGCTTCCAGCCGTACTAGAAGATTTCAATAGCGATCCTATCCGATACTACATCACCACCATAATGCCAGAAACCAAGGACACAAACTTTACCTGGTCAGAGTTCGAAGACAAGATAAATACTGAACTCGTGGGGAATCTGGGTAACTTTGTACATAGAGTGCTTTCCTTCACCTATTCCAATTTCGGCGAAGTACCAGAGGCAGGAAAACTATCAGATAAGGAAAAAGAAGTATTAAATGATATCGAAAAGAAAGTGGAAAAAATTGGTGACCATATAGAGAACAGAAGATTCAAAAAGGGACTGAAAAAACTGTTAGAGCTTTCTAGGACCGGAAACAGGTACTTCAATGACAAAGCTCCTTGGGAGGAAATAAAGGAGGAAAAAAGTTCAGCCGCTACTACCCTTAATATATCCCTCCGGATAGTAAAGGCGCTCGGTATAGCCGGGACTCCTTATCTTCCAAACAGCATGGATGAACTTTGGGACTATCTAAATCAAGATGGAAGTGTTCACGATCAATGCTGGGAAGATGCATTTGAGCCTATCGAGCCCGGTACAAAACTTGACAAGCCAAAAACGCTCTATGATAAGATCGATCTAGACGAGATGAGAGAGGAAAAGGATCTGAAAGACTCGTTGAAGAACTTGGATATTAGGGTGGGGAAAATAACTAAAGTCAAAGAGCATCCGAATGCCGACAAGCTTTACGTTACAAGAGTCGATCTGGGGGAAGAAGAAAGGACATTAGTGGCTGGGCTAAGGCCTTATTACGATAAGGAAGACCTAGAAGAAAACAAGATCGCAGTTGTTGCTAATCTAGAAGCTGCAAAATTGAGAGGGATCGAATCGGAAGGCATGATGCTAGCGGCTCAAGAAGACGATACTGTTTCTCTCCTGCAGCCGAGAGGAGATATCGGTGAAAATCTTAACGGGACTAAGCGCGGCGCGGAGACGATCTCATTCGATGAATTCAAGGAGTACGAGCTAAAAACGGTAGGATGGGACGACGGAAAACTCGTAGGGGACGAAGAGCTAAAGCCTATAGAAGACCAAGAGTTCAACGGAATAAGTGTAGCTCTCCTAGACGACGAAAACAACGCTTTGCTTTTAAAAGATACCGAAGGGGTGGTTCAACTCAATAAGTCTCTACCTCCGGGAAGCGAAGTGATGTAGATAAAGCGTTGAATTTGGTAATTATTACCAGGGTCTTCTTCGTCTTTTTTTCCTTCTTCTATACCAAAAGAAGACCAGCAGGGAAGCGCCTATCGATACCGCCGCTATACCGGCATATAACGCAGTATTAGTCTCTTTTTCGACGTGAAATGTACGGCTCAGTAGAGTCTCTTCCTCTCCTTCAAATCCATAATCCGTTTTTATCTCTAAAGTGTGTTCGCCAGAATCGAGATTATGGCTTGACCAATTGAATTGTACATTTGTGCTCTCCTCGGAAGCTAGGCTTTCTATCGTTTTACTGTTCATCAACTGTCCATCGATATAAAGCATCACCTCAACGTCCTCCAATTTGTATGAGGAAGGATTCTCAACATTGACGGATATAGACTCTGATTCGACAACTTTTACTTCGACCTCTCTTTCAGAATATCTCGTGCTCTCCCCTTTAGTGCAGTACGCGGTAAAAGTGAGATGACCCGAGCCCTCTTCATGGATCGTTACGTCTACCTCAAATTCATTAGTCTGATTGGATTCTTGGTCCTCGGGTTTGATAGTAGCGTCCATATCGGTCTCAGTTTTGAGCGACCAATTATCCGCGTTTTCCGCCCTAAAAACCTCGCCATCGGCCTGAAACCGACCTACTATATCGATCTTATAACTTTCAGTATCATTTACGAAAAGAACATCCTGTCCTTTTTCCCTCTCGATCTTCATACTGATACCTCTATCTTCTCTGACATCGGCAGAGATCGGTGAGCCTATGAATGAAAAAGAGATCATCAAAATTATGAGTGCTACTGTCCCCAGAACGCCGATCCGAGTAAGAGCCTTTTTCTCCATTCATATCCACCTCTTTCTCTTCGCGATATATAGAGCACCGACAGCGACCGCAACGATGATCGCACCCCATTGCCATTTAGACAGGGTAGACAGGCTAAACGTTTCTTTTTCCATGGCCGATACATCACTGTCCATATCAACAGAGTCAGGATCGAGAGACAAACTAGGAACGCTAGTCCTGAGGGTCTCAGTATCTGTTGTGATGGTCTGTTCCGAAGAAGAAGCTCTCAACTTAACATCGATATCCCGTTTTGGATTCGGCGATATCGCTTCTAGCTTTACTTCTATCTCACGAGTCTCTTGATAAGCGATCTCTTCAGTGTCCCCTTCAATATGAACGGACCAACCGTGATCTCTCAAGAGATCCCTATTTAGGACCCTTAGGGTGACTCCGTCTTTACCATTACCTGTATTTGTGACATTCACAGAGAGAGAGACAGAACCTGGGCTGTACTTCCTGTTCACGATATCTGAAGATAGGTCAACACCATAAAATCGTCGAACTTCGAGAGGTATTTGCTTTTTCGTCGTTTCTTCTGAATTTATAGATTTTAAGCTGAATTCTACAGTATCATCTACAGTAGCGTTCTCATCCACATAAACCTCCAACCCTACAGACTTCGATTCACCGGCTTTGAGCTCGAACGTTTCCGGCGAGAATTCTATATCCCACTCGGCCTCTTCAGCCGAAAGTTCGTATTCATCTCGTGTGTTACCAGTATTCGTTACAGTAGCTGTATAAGAAAGGACATCTCCTTGAGATGCAGTTTTTGTTT
Organism: uncultured Thermoplasmata archaeon; assembly: GCA_964462425.1. Classification (GTDB taxonomy): domain Archaea; phylum Thermoplasmatota; class Thermoplasmata; order Halarchaeoplasmatales; family Halarchaeoplasmataceae; genus Natronoplasma. Next base: position 12,175 of record CAYWYD010000021.1, on the reverse strand, counting down.
GTAGTCCTTCAATATCCATCCCGTATTCCTCTACCTTCTTTAGTTTAACCTCATGTGCTTTGTCATTATTCAATTCTATCTCTTCCTCTGATCTAAAGGAAGTGAGTCCATACTCTATGTCCTTCTCCGTTTCTGAGATCAGTTTATATTTGCCTTTCGGCATGATGATCCTGTATTCACCGTCAGAATTAGTAGAAACTTTTTTTCTCGCTCCGTCCCTCTGAACGGTCAATTCATCTACCTCGGTTCTTTCTCCATTTACTTTCACAGTTCCTGTCAAGAGAACTGCTTCCTTCAGAGACAGATCTATCTCTTTATTTTCAACAGGCATCTCAAAGGATTCAAACCGCGCATACAGCTTTCCAGCTGTCTTATATTGGATGTATATCGAATATCTTCCATGGATGAGTTCTGTCTCAAAATAACCCTGCTCATCGGTACGGATAGACTTCTCTATTTCTCCGTCCTGAGATAATACCTCTACTTCAATATCCTGTATCGAACTTCCATCGACTGTAACATGTCCTGAAAAAGTAGAATTGAATATCTTTCTATCCAACTCAAACTGCCTAGACCTTCCAACATCATTGACAACCTCATCGAGAGAATAATGAACTTCTCGGTTCATCCCTTTTATTTCCTCTTCAGTGGTGAAATCTACCTTTACACTGTACTCCCCTTCAACCAGGGAAAGGTTGAAATCTCCATTATTCTTGGTCATAGTTCTTACGATATATCCCGATTTTTTGTTTTCAAAAATAACTGGTATCTCTCCTTTTCTTTTACCGTTATAAGTGAGGTACCTGCGCACCTGGATCGGTTGTTCTAAACCGATATCGCTAGTAACCGATTTCTCGACAGACAGCCTTTTTTGCATCGAAAGGCCTTTACCTCTGTTGACCGCTCGTATAGAATAATCGCCGGGTTGTAGATACACCTCATAAGTCTGATTAGCGGAGATATTTTTATCGTCCCTACCAGAGAAATGTATCTCAGCAGAGGCTTTTTCACCACGATAATCAGTTATATTGCCTTCAATCTTAACTTTGTATACCGCTGAGAGTCCCTTTTCTCTGGAGAGTTGATCTCCAGGCCTAATCGAAAGCGATTCATCGATCTCATATCGTGCGGAGGCATTATCAAGAGATTCTTTAGCTGTAATCTCGTATTCACCAGGTTGTAAATCTACTTCATATCGATCTTTTTCTACCGTTACTTCCTTCCCGAATGCCCCATCGCTAAGAGGGGTGAACTCGAGTGACCAACTATCCGGTTTCTGTCGATCAACATCCATCTGGTCCACGATATCGATACTACCTTCGACACTGATATTTTTTGCTTCCAAGAATATCTTATCAGGAACTTTTTTCTGAGATGAGATCGAGACCGTTTTCTCATGGTACCCCTCTCTGTCAAAGGTGATATCTGTCTCTTCTTTCGGCAAAACAAATTTGTAGTTGCCAGAGATATCTGTTTTACCCGTGAAGGTACTTCCATCGAAAGAAACATCGATAGTAGAATACAATCGTTGGCTCGGTACATCTTCATTTGAATAGAATTTTCTTTCGACATGGCCTCTAACCATATGACCTTCTGAACCTTCCAAGGTTATATTCCTCTCGCCACCTATCCTCATCTCGTCTATGAAGTATAGATTAGGTTGACTGGGTGATTGGGGGGGTGGTTGTTGACCTGGACCACTAGGTTGCTCCATCCTAAATTCTCTCATCCCGTATATGGTGTAATAGCCCTCCGGTAAATAGGTTGTAAATGTGCCGTTCTCATTAGTGGTCAAGTAAAATTCTCCTCCGGAATCTCTAGTGATGAATACTTCGGAGTGCCCGACCGCTTCTCCCTCCTGTTCTAATAGACCTCTCAATCTATAACCCTTCTCAAATTTGCCCTCGTATCTCTCGTTTCCAATCATATCTGAATTAGCGACTATCTCCCCTACATGGACATAGGTTTCAGTATCATTTCGATTTGTCCCGTAGATATTGTAAACCGCCTCTGGCAGCTTTATATCAAATTCACCGGCTTCGTCTGTTGTAATGATTCTATTATACCCTCTGCTGAGCACCGTCAATTTTTGATACGAAATAGGTTTTCCTTCCTTCTTTAAAAATCCTTCTATAGTATGAGCTTTTACTATCCTTATCCGTCGATCCAAATTAGCTTGCTCTCCTTCGCCTATCTCGATTTCGATCGGTCCCTGACTGAGAGCATAACCTTCGTCCTTCACTTCCAATGTGTATTCTCCCTGTATTAAATCATCAAATGTGTAATTTGATGTTTCTCCTAAAACCAATTCGGCCGTTTTTCCGTTCTCGAGAAGAGATAGTTCGATGGTTTTTTGCTCTTTCACATCATCAGCATATGTGATATTACCTCTCAACTCCCCAACGGAGATCGGTATGTTTTGAGAGGTCTCCTTCCCTGGTTTTATCTTAATATCATCTATCTTTTCAGTTCCGGGTAATGAAGATTCGATGGAATACTTTCCAGGGGGTAAACTCTTTCTATTGTAAGTACCGTTTTCATCTATCTCGGCAGTATATTCGACTCCTCCTCTGCTCTCTTCGAGTAGTACCTGACCTCCTTCTGATACCAGAGTCTCGTTTGCCTCGTCATATTCCCCAGTGCCATCTTTATCTAAGAAAACTTTACCGGATACCTCGCTGGATTCAACCTCGAAGTCTTTTTCCAACTCATAATTCCATCTTCCGTCTCCGTCGGTATCGATATTCTTTCTCTCAGCCTGATCCAAAGATATCTCGAATTTCTTTTGACCGATCTCGATATCTTCCTGTTTCATCATCCTCTTTTGTGTCGTGGGGTCGATCCGCCTACCTATCCGCCGTTGCTGCTGCTGTTCTTCTGATATACCTCCAGTGGTCGCGGTAACGGTAACATTTCCCTCTGGAAGGAAAGTTTTATAGTGCCCTTCACTATCGGTCAAGGTCGTATGATGAGGTACACCGTTCTCGTCTAAAACGGTGATCCGCGCCCCGGAGATAGGTGTTCCATTCTCAGTGGTCGCTTCACCTCTCAATACCGCATTATCATAGTAGCGGAGGAACACTACACCCTGTCTCATGTAACTCCGACCGCTGGTATCCACGGTAACATTCTCATCGTCCTGATACTCCCTAGCTTCCTCTAGAGAGATAGCTTTCCACGCGTCGGTATGATTCTCTACCTCATCTCTCGGATAAGGATTGAAATATGCCGTCCTATGTTCCATCTTGAAATGGGTGAGGTTCCATCCAGGCATCGGCTGCATGCGTCGATGATCGATACCGGGTATCCCTTCTTCCTTTCCAACCTCCTGTCCTTCGTACCCCGCAAAGATCCTGTACAGAGCCGAGTTATAGAACATGTCCTTGAACTCTATCTTTTGATCTGTGATCTGTGCTTCTTGTGGTACTTCTTCACGGCTGTCATAACTCCTCCCCTGCTGATCGATCAATTTTATCTCATAGAAGTCAACAGGAGTGCTCATCCGATCGCCCTCCTCGATCCTATGTCCAGATAACTTAACCGGTGCGTAAAAGACGCCTGTATCCCTTGCCGAGGTTGGGAAAAGTCTCGAGTCGACCGCAAAATAACGGATCATGTTCTCTAACCTTTCATATCCCGAGTTGAAACTTATATCTCTATACAATAAAGATAATGTATCTACGCTTTCATAGGATAACGTTCCCATGATCATGGCCCATTGTATGTTCCTATTATGTATGTCGTCCGCGCGGGGATGATATCTTTCCGGATTCGAGAGGACTTCCCGACGGTAAGATCCTGGATCTTCATATATGTCTTCTAGTTTCTCAGTTTTTTCTTCCCCTAGGTGGTCTACCAGGATCCCTCTTACATCACCTTCAAAGCCGCCTTCTTCCTTATAGGGCAGCTGGAGTTGTCTTCCCACCAGCAAACCGAGCATCTCCGACTCGTTCTGGGCCATCAATACATTTCCCGTGAAACGATAACCATGCTGGAAGTTGTCCGCCACGGTGGGATGTTTACCCTTATTTATACACTCGAAACCGTAGTCCCACCAACTCACGAAGGCTGGTCTGTCTTCAGGAGGAACATCGGTATCCTGGTGCCTTAACCATTCCCAACTCGTCTCCCAATAATCTGTCGGCTTATCCAAACTGTATCCGAAGGCACCGAGATACTTTCCCCGTGCTGCGTCATAATCTTCGGCGCTCAAAGCCTCTGGAAGGGTGTCTTTGATCTGCTCTTCATATCCCTCTTTTTCCTCGTAGGGGATCCCCGCATCGAAGGCAGTGAGAGTATTTGGCACCAATAAGATGAATACAACCAGGAGGGTGACAGATATATGTTTTATTTTGACTCCCTCTTTCACCCCTCTCAGTATACTTCCTCTATGACTTCTGAACCTTTTTCCGATAGATGGAAAGTCCGTTTTATCGAAGGCGATGGCGATGACCCATCCTGCAGTGAGAGCATAGGCCGGTGCCGCCGTGAATATGAATCTAGCCGCCTGCGTGGTCATGTAGATCGAAAACGCTGCCCAAATCAATATGAAGATGAACGATTTGGTCCACTCCCCGCTGATAACATGCCATACCGCAAAAGCTATACCGGCCCACGAAAGGAAAAAGGTGGCTACTCCCGCAGCTACCACCAATCTACTGAACATCGGGGCCTGAGCCTCGGCGATCGTTGAATACAACTTATTCTGTACGAAGTATTGACCTGCCGCCGACTGGATCACATCCGGACCAAAAGCGAAGAAAAGAATCCCTGCGATGGCGAGGATAGAAAAGGTTAAGATCCACGGGAGGTCTCTAGTGACAGTGAAATATACCCCTATGCCGAAAGTTCCGAGGAATATCAGGAAAGGTATCTGAAAGTATCTTCCGAGTGGCCACTGTATTATATTCAATTTTGTGAGGACACCCGCATTTCTCCCGTACCAGGGTAGAACAAGGAGCAAAGTAAGCATTATAGTGATGAAGACACAGACTGTTATACCTAGAGAATCCTGCTTTCTGAATTTATCGATCACCAGTTGGATCAAGAAATAAACCAAGATGATGACAACGGCATAAGCATAACCTTTCCATGCCAAAGCCATGCTTCCTAGAGACATTCCTGCCATCCCTGCGTACAACAGAGCCCTCTTGTTATTGCCGAAAAATTCCGATAATCCCGACTTGATCTTTTCTAGATCCATCCAATCAGAAACCCATTTCTTATCATCTGGGAGTACCTCTAAAGAACGCATAAAGAAATAAAAAGCGGTCACCACTAGAAAGAGCGAGAAGGCATCATGGTTCGTGTTCGTTATCACGCCTCTTTCCAGGTGACCAGCGCTGATAGTTAGGAGGAAAGTACCTGCGATACCGGCTTTTTTTCCGAAAGTCTTTTTTCCTATCAGGTAAACAGGAACGATCGTAAGTGCCCCCCAGAACGCCGAGGAAAATATAAAGGAGAATTGGATACCTTTATCTAGACTCCCGAGGAAAGGGGCTAGGATATGTCCACCTAAAACTACTGACCAGGCATATAAAGGCGGACGAACATTACCTTTATCAGAGAATGGATAACCTCTCAAAGGATCCTTGAGCAAATGTTCGTGGTTTTCCGCGATATAGTTAATTATTCTAGCATTGTAATGTGAATCAGATCCGCCTCCTAGAAGATAGGGCGTACCGAATTCGGTAGCGAGGTCTACGGCAAAATATGACCTGATGACGAGAGCCACTATGAATATCCCTACAAGTGAAACTACCGTATCCCAGTTCTCCTCCATCCATCTACGACCAGAAGAGGGGTTTTCTTTTTTGTCTGCAAGTTTACTAAACAAGCTAGAATTCATTACCTTTCACCTGTCTAAATATGTGGTGGTTTCTGAATGACACGTAAATACGGCTAAAACAACTCCCCCTATTTATAGATTTTTCAATGCTTCGGTCGTTGCGATGAAAACCGATCCTAGGAGACGTCCCGTTGTATAAGGGTGGGGAAAAACTATAAATACCCTTATGCATAATAGTGCTAACGTACAAAGAAGTAAACGAGTCATCCCTCACGATATTCACCCTCCCTCCCTTTTTTTCTAAGGGAACAGGAGGGTATCACCCCCTTCCCTCCCTTTCCTATCATGATAACCTCCCCCCTTCCCTCCCTCTTTAACTTTTTGTTTTCTTTTTGAGAATGTTAAATTTATCTATATCGGCAGGGTAAGGTTTATAACTAAACGGTATATTAGAAGAGCGGTGAATGAGAATGAAGCCAGGCCAAATGGGTTATGATCGAGGAATTACGGTCTTCTCGCCGGACGGTCGCCTCTTTCAGGTAGAGTATGCTAGAGAGGCGGTGAGTCGGGGAACTACGACTCTGGGAATTAAGGTAGAAGACGGTATAGCGCTAGTCGTCGACAAAGATGTGCCGACCGAGCTTGTAGAGCCAGAATCGATAGAAAAAATATATAAGATCGATAAAAAGATAGGCATAGCGACTTCTGGATTGGTTGCCGATTCCCGTATTTTGGTAGATCACGCAAGAGTTTCGGCTCAGGTCAATAGAGTTTCATATAACGAAAGGATAAGCGTGAAGAGCTTAGTCAAAAAAATCTGTGATTATAAACAGACCTATACACAGTATGGAGGCGTTAGACCCTTCGGTACAGCTCTTTTAGTCGCCGGGGTGGACGAAGACGGAACTTACCTCTATGAAACGGACCCGAGCGGAGCCAACATGGCTTACAAAGCCGTGAGCATAGGGAGCAACAGAGACGAAGTCCAGGAAGTCTTCAACCAGGAATACGATAAAGAGATGGATCTAGATGAGGCTATCGAACTCTCTCTTAAAGGTTTAGAAAGAGCTAAAGACGGAGAACTCGAGAGTAGATCTTTAGATATCGGCATAATAACCAAAGAGAAGGATTTCAGAAAACTTGAAAGAGACGAGATCGAGGAACACCTTTCTGAATGATAAGGAGGAACAGTTTTGGGTAAGAAGGACTACCAGAAGGAACACACTACCACTCTTCTCGACGAACACGTGATCGGGAGGTTCGACTCACACGGGAAGAGATTCGAGGTCCTCGTTCGACCGGATGTCGTAGAAAAACTACGGAGCGGAAAAGACGATGTTGAGATAGTCGAAAACATGCCGGTCGACAAGGTTTTTACCGACGCACGGAAGGGAAAGAAAGCGCCGACACATATGGTAGAAAAAGTTTTTGAGACCACCGATATCGAAGAGATAGCTAGGATGATATTGGAAGACGGGGAAGTCCAGATAACTACGGAGCAGCGGAACAAAAGACAGAAACAGAAGAGAAAGGAGATCGTAAACAGGATAGCCAAAAACTCTTACAATCCTCAGACGGACGCGCCGCATCCCCCTAAAAGGATCGAGAACGCCATGTCCGAAGCCGAGGTACATATCGATCCTTTCAAACCTGTGAGTCAGCAGATGGACGAGGTAGTGGACGAGATCAGAGACCTGATACCGTTGAGTTTCGAGAAGAAGAGGTTCTCTATCACAGTTAGAGGTGATCTTCAGGGCAAGATATATGGCCTTTTGAAGAAACTGGGAAACATAGAAGATGAGAACTGGTTGAACGACGGCAGATGGCAGGGTATTCTAAAAATACCGGCCGGAAAACAGGACGATCTATTTGAAAAGGTGAATGAGTTGACAAAGGGAAAAGCCATTATAGAAGAAATAGATAGAGAAAGATGAGATAACGTTAAATATGATTTTAAGTTGTTAACGGAGTGGTAAGTATGAGTAAAGGAAAAACTGAAAGAGAACTACTTTTACCCGGCGACGAGATCGATGAGAAAGGCGTCAAACCGGGAAAAGGAACGTTCAAAAAAGACGGAAAAATATATGCCTCAAGGTTGGGCGTGAAAACTGTCAGAAACGGTTATGTGAATGTAGCTGCTCAAAGCGGAAGATATGAACCTCAAGAGGGGGATAAAGTCATAGGTACGGTCACGGACATCGACGCCTCGTATTGGACGGTGGATGTTAACGCCCCCTTCCCCGCTGTACTACATGTGAACGATGTACCTTGGAGAGTCGATTACGGTGATACCGGCAGCTATATAGAGGTGGATGATGCGCTTCTGATAAGGATCACCGACGTCGACGAGCAGAACAAGATGCAGATAACTATAGATGAAGAAGGTCTGCGAAAACTAGAAGGGGGGCAGATAATAGAGATCGCCCCTTCTCAAGTACCCCGGATAATCGGGAGAAAAGGTTCGATGATCTCTATGCTGAAGAAGTACACTGACTGTAAGATCTTCGTGGGCCAAAACGGCAGGATCTGGATAGACGGTGATCTCGAAGGGCAGTATTTGGTTGTTAAGGCTGTAAAGATGATCGAAGAAAATGCACAGGCGGTAGGATTGACAGATGCCGTCGAAAACTTTCTTAAAGAAGAGACTGGAAAGGAGTTTGACGAATAATGATTTTGATCTCATTAGATACTAAATCAGGAGGCAGTAAGTATGGGAAGTAACAAGGATATAGAATTGATCGAAGATGGAAAGAGAATGGATGGAAGAGACTTTGATGAGTTGAGAGATATAAGTATAGACGCTGGCGTGTTGAAAAGAGCCGACGGATCAGCTTATTTAGAATGGGGTAAGAACAAGATCATAGCCGCGGTCTACGGGCCGAGAGAGATGCATCCCCGGCATGCCCAAGAGACGACTAAAGCGGTCGTTAGAGCGCGATATAACATGGCGGCTTTTTCTGTTCCGGATAGAAAAAGACCGGGACCGGATAGGAGATCGACCGAGATAAGCAAGCTGGTCAGCGAGGCTTTAGAAAAAGTGGTCTTCACAGAAAAGTACCCACGCTCAGTCATAGATGTATTCATAGAAGTACTCCAGGCGAGCGCTGGTACAAGATGTGGAGGACTGACCGCAGCGTCCGTAGCTTTAGCCGACGCCGGGATACCTATGTCTGACATGGTAGCATCCTGTGCATCGGGAAAGATAGAAGATCAAGTAGTACTTGATCTTGGTAAAAACGAGGACAATTACGGTCAGGCGGACGTCCCCATCGGATACATCCCCAGGTCGGACGAGTTGTGCCTTCTACAGATGGACGGAAACTTGACAGAAGAAGAGTACGAGAAAGCTGTAGAGATGGCTATAGACGCTTGCAAAGAGATACACGAGATACAGAGAGATGCGTTAAGAGAGAGATATTCCACCGAGCTCCAAGAGGGCGAGATCAAAGAAAGCGTGGGGGTGAAATAGATGAAAGAGACTTTATCAAAGATCACTAAAGATTACCTTTATAGATTGACCAAAGAAGGTGAGCGAGTCGACGGTAGAGACGCGTTTGAATACAGAGACATGGATATAGAGATAGGTTTGATAGAACCGGCAGAAGGTTCAGCACGTGTGAAACTGGGCGATACCGACGTTATCGTCGGAATAAAGATGGAAGTCGGAGAACCTTACCCAGATACTCCCGAAAGCGGCGTTTTGACCACCGCGGCCGAATTGATACCGATGGCTTCACCGGAATACGAATCGGGACCTCCCGGAGAAGACGCGACTGAAATCGCTAGAGTCATCGATAGAGGGATAAGAGAGAGTGAAGCGGTAGATACGTCGAAGCTGTGTATAGAAAAGGGTGAAAAAGTTTGGGTCATGTTCATAGACGTCCATGTCCTAGATTTCGACGGTAATCTCTTCGACGCCGGGGGCATAGGCGCTATGGCCGCGCTTTTGAACGCCGAGATACCGGCATCAGATTTTGAAGAAGCCGAGGAAGAGGAAGATTATCCCCTACCTATCGATCATACCGTTTTCCCGGCAACCTTCACGAAGATCAAGAACGAGATCATGTTGGACTCTCGATTAGAAGAAGAAAGGATAGCGGATGCAAGGTTGACCGTATCTCTGAATCAAGATGATGAGATCGTAGCTATGCAGAAAGGATTGAGAGGAGTCTTCGATTACGAGGATACCAAAGAGTGCATCAAGAAGGCAAAGGAGATAACCAGTGAGACTAGGGAGCGAGTGCTGAGCAAATGTGATCGGGAAAATATTTAAATAGCACTCATGTAAGATTTAGGTACCTATACAAGAGGTAAGTACGATGGCAAAGAAGAAAAAAGTCGGAAGTACGGGCAGATTCGGATCTCGATACGGGGTAAAAGTGAAGGAATCCCTCAAAGAGATCGAAAAAGCTAAGAAAGAGGATTATGAATGTCCTAAATGCCATCATGAACAGGTAGAACGAGAGAGCTCTGGTATTTGGACCTGTGGCAGATGCGGACTCACCTTCGCAGGAGGGGCATATGAACCTCGCTTGGGCAAGAAGATAAAAAGGATCGTCGAGGAGGAAGAATAAGATGTTTCGATGCTATATCTGTAACGAAAGGGTCACCACAGATATGGATACCATAGGGATACAGTGTGAGAACTGTGGGGGCAGGGTATTCTACAAGGAGAGACCCAACGTTAAGAAAGAACTAAAGGCCAGATAGATATGGGAAAAAGAGCAGATCTGGCCCTTTCCAATTTGCATTCAAAAAAAGCTCTCGAAGCTCTGATTCCCGAGGCGGAAGAGGGGATGAAGGGAGTCGAAGTCGATATCTCCTTCGATCCACCGAAGATAGCGATAGATGCTGAAGATACTAGCGCTTTGAGAGCGGCTTTGAACTCGTACCTGAGATGGTTCAAGATCTCAGAGGAAATAACTACAGAATATAGTAAATGTTAGGAGGAAAAAAGATGGCTATGTCGCAAGAAGACGTACAGAACGAAATCGCAAAGGCTCAACAGCTCCAACAGCAGCTGCAGACGGTTATGGGACAGAAACAGCAGTTAGAAGAAAGGACGAAGGACTTAGAAAGGGCACTAGATGAAGTCAAACGGTTAGATGACGACACTCCAGTATACCAAGAGATCGGAGAGATCCTGGTCGAAGTAGAGGACAAAGATGAGATGATAGATGATCTCGAAGAGAAGAAGGAAGACGCCGATGTCAGGTTGAAATCTCTAAGCAGTAAGGAAGAGAAGCTGCAGAGCGAATTCCAAGAGTTGCAGGAAAAGTTGAGCTCACAGCTAGGCGGTATGTAGCTGGATCCAAACTGCGGAGCATCGATGGGGATAAAAGAGGGTAAAAAGACCCTGTTTTTGATTCATCAGCACGCAGATCCGGACGCGATCGGTAGTTCGTATTATCTTTCCAAGAGATTTCCTGGCGATGTTGCGTCCCCTACAGCTCCCAGCAAGTCTGGTAAAAACCTTTTATCTTTTCTTGATTTTAGATTGAATCGGTCGGTGGATTTTGAGGAGTACGAGCAGATCGTGGTGATAGATACCTCAAGTCCGGAGCAGTTGGAACCTTTAGAGGTACCTTCTCATGATGTTTTGGTCATAGATCATCATCCCTCTAATTCGTGGGATGGAAAGGTCCATCTCGAAGACAGGACCTCTTGTGCCGAGATCGTTTACGAGATGTTCAAAAAAGAAGATCTGACAGAAAAGGAAGGTCTCGGCCTAGCAGCGGGTATATTGACCGATACTTCGTCTCTCCAAAGAGGTGACTCTCGTACTTTTCTCTCGTTGGGAGAGATACTTGAGAGATCCGGCGTCGAGCTTCGAGACGTGAAAGAGGTCCTTTACGAAAAGCGTTCCTTTTCCGAAAAGGTAGCGAGATTGAAAGGTGCCGGAAGATCGTCGTTTATCGAGAGCGACGGGGTCATAATAGCGCATACTGAGATAGGCGCCTTCGAAGGATCGGTGGCGTCTTACCTCTTGAAAGGCGGCGCCGACGCGGCTTTGGCTCTCAATCGTTCTGAAGAGAAGCTGAGGATTTCAGGGAGAGCTGTGGAGGATCTGGTGGAGGAGGGGATCGACTTGGGAAGGATCTTTAGGGGGCTTTCTGAAGGGAAAAAGGATATGGAAGGAGGAGGACATCCAGGTGCAGCGGTATTGACCGTTTCGGACGTCTCGGAAGAGAGCGAGCACTATTTGGATCTATGTTTGGATAGCATCGTCTCTTCGATCAAGGAAAGAGAATTGGGTCGGAGTAAGGAGTGAGGAGCAGCGAGGTCCTTCTAGAAACATATCTCTCGGTAGTGATCTTTCTATCCAATTGATATATCTTCTTAGTTCCCCTCGCTCCTTGGAATGTATGTTTAGCTTTATCTCGAGGA
>CAYWYD010000020.1:35132-40155 GCA_964462425.1 uncultured Thermoplasmata archaeon | reverse complement strand
CATCAAAGTAGAGAGTACCAACATCGCCGTACAAAAAATAACTCCTAACTTAAAAGCATTAGATCCCTTCGATGACATACATGATCTCCCTTTCATCAAAGGAATTTACTTTGAAGTATATTAAAGTTTTGAGTCCTAAATTTTTCTCTAAAGCAACAACTGAAGGTCTAATATGTTTATCCACTAACTCCATCATCGTCACGGTTGAAAGAAATAAAAGGAAAAACGTACATCGTGATTTCTTGGAGCATTTTTCAGAGATTGTCTAGTATCTCATTCTTCTTTCTCTTGAACTCATCCTCACCGATCAAACCCTCTTCGTTTATCTTCTAAAATAGTTCATTCTTCAACAGGGGTTCCTCTTGTAGACTAACGGGTTACGATTAAGAACTTCCTCCTGAAGGTGGTGGGGGAGGTTCTTCAGATCTCTCCTCTTCGACTGGTTCCTCCTCCTTTTCCTTTTCACCTTTCATCCAGAATAGCAAGGCAGCAGCCGCTATCGTTCCGATCAGAATTACAGCGAACAACCACCAGTGATCGGATATGAAGGCGAGACCTTCAACGTCGTCAGAACTTCCTTCTCCATCATCTGGAGTTCCCTCTTCGACCGCCACAACTTTTTCCTCGCTCGTATCGTCGCTCGAGACAAGTTCAAACCTGTGTTCTCCTATCTCGTCATATTCAACGGTGAACTCACCTTCATGCTCTTCACCGGGTCCAAGATCGAGATCGTCATGACTCGCTATCTCTTCTCCGTCCAAGTTTAGTCCTATGTCCTGTGTATCTTCAAGTCCACCCGTATTGGTGACTTTGTATTTTACAGTGATATTCTCTCCTTGCTTGACATTCTTATCGTAGTCGATTATCTCGACTTCGAAGTAAGCCGGTTCGCGCTCTTCGAAGTGAGCTGTGACCTCTTTATCTTCGTCCATAGTAAGGGTGATCTCTTCTTCAGTTCCTTCATAGTCGCCGGTCCATCCGACGAACTTCCAACCCTCGTCCGGGGTAGCTTCTATGGCCACTTCCCTCCCGTCTCCGAAGACATGATCGCCGGGTTCTGGCTCAGTACTGCCTTCCCCCTCGATAGCTATGGTAAGCAAGTGCTCATCATCTTTAACCTCTTCAAAGGTAGCCGTTATGTTCTTGTCATCGTTCATCGTGATCGTTATCTCCTTTTCCGAGCCAGTGTGATCCCCGGTCCACTCTTCGAAGTACCATCCATCAGATGGTTCAGCTGTTAAGGTTACTTCTGTCCCCTCTTCATATCCCTCCTGGTCCGGATCTATTTCAACAGTACCTTCGCCGTCGATATTAATGGTAAGGTCGTACTTTTCTGTCTGGTTGTCTTCTTCGAAGTGTGCAGTTATCTCCTTGTTCCTGTCCATCATAATGGTGATATCTTCGTCCGTCCCCTTATGATCTCCTGTCCACCGGTCAAAGGACCAGCCTTCATCCGGAACAGCCTCTATAGAAACGTTCTCACCTTCGGGATGGATGTAGGTGCCGGGTTCGGGATCCGTAGTTCCTCCTTCTTCTGCATCTATGATAAGCTCGTATTCCGTCCCATCTTCTATGACGTCGATGATGACTCCCGCGTCGTCATCTTCGCTCACGATCTCGAGAATGTATTCTCCAGTATCTTCAGGATCTAAAACAAATTCTCCTTCATGCAGTTCACCTCCATCCAACGTCACCTCATCTTCATCCTCAAGTACACCGTCAGCTTTGAATTCTATCGTCTGTGTATCCTTGATATCCCCAGTATTCGTTACCGTGTAATCCACGGTGACAGTTTCACCCATATCATATTCACTCCCACCTTCCGGCGAATCTATAACGACTTCGAAGTTGGGCGGATCTGATGCCTCGACAGTGATGTTTTCCTTCGCCGTCGCATTCACGTCATCAACAGTGATCGCGGTCAAAGCCACTTCATATATTCCGGGAGATGAGAAGCTATGTTCTACTTCGGCACCTTCGGCCTTTTCTCCATCACTGAATCCCCATTCGTACTTTTCGATCTCACAGTCGCCGGGCCAGCTGCTCTTTTCTTCACCGTCCCAGGTCATATTTTTGAACGTGACCTCTTCACCTACTTTGACTCCTTCCCATTTAGAAGCTCCGATGACCGGCTCAGGATGACCGTGAACCCCTATCGGGGGGCCTTCTATGGGGATCTTCTCCACCTCGCCGGAGGAAACGTTCTTATATGAGATGTTGGACAACGACTCTCCATTATCGTCATAGGCGGTTATGGGCAGATCGTGGGAATATCTCCTCGCTCTGATATCGAATTTTATCTGCCATGTTTCGTTTACAGCAAGTTTCTCTTTATCCCACTCAAGTACCGTATTTCCGTTCTCTTCATAAACGTTAAAATTCTTCTGAGGTGAAGCACTGCCTTCGACGTATTCCAAGTAGCTCGGCAGCACTTCCCTCACCATCGGTCTTTCCGGCGGTGATTCTACTGCAGTTAAATGACCTACCCGGTCAAGTATCTCTTCGAATATGTCTTCGAAAACATTTTCAAGTTCACCAGAGTTGCAGTTAAAGAATTCACCACCTGTACGTTGGGCTATCTCGGTCATGAGCTGTCGGTGTGCATTCCCAAAACCGATCGTAAATATAGGTATACCTCTATCAGCGTGCTCGTCGACCAGGCTCCAGTCCATCCAATCTTCCGAAGGTTGACCATCGCTCAAGAAAAGATGAAAATCAGGTTGATCTGGATCACCATTCTGCCCGAACTCATCCAACGCTATCTGCAGGGGCTCTATAAAATTGGTCCCTCCATTTGAGTCCACATTTTCAACATCTTGTCTAAGGGCCGCATAATTACTAGTGAGGTGGCGATCGTTGATGAGGGTTCCACTATCATCGAAGTCGATATTCGCACCTCTAGGGGTTGCCTCCCTACCTGAATAGTTCTGCTCTACAAGGTCTATAAAGTGCTGGGCCCCATCTATCCGTTTATCATCCGGATCGTTTTTGGACATACTTCCAGAGGAGTCGAGTGAACATATCCACTCGAAAGAACTCGCTTCTTCCGATCCGCCTTCACCCGTCAGATTGAGAGTAACGCTCGCCTTTTCAGTGCCGAAAGGATCTGTCGAAGGATCCTCGACTTCAGAATGCCAGATATTGGAGGGTTTCACTTCCTTCTTCACAGACACTGGATTTTTAGAGTTATTCCCTAGGCATTCTTCGCTCTCTTCTACCATCTGCTCGTCAGAAAACGAAGACGCCTCTAAACTGTTCGAAAAAATCGGGAGAAAAAGCGAAACGAGCAAAAGCATGACGACCATAAACACTACTTTGCTCTTTATCTTGGCATCAACATTCCCCGGCCGTATCCCGTTCATATTCAACAACTCACCTGTTCATATATATTTCAAGGATCTAATAAAGTTTTCGTACAGCAGAACTTGACAACGCGTTGGTGATCATAGCGGAAATATAAAATATTTATTATTTTCTATTTTATTGACAAAGTTGGAGGTGGACAACTGGATATATTTTTTAAAAACGCTTTGAATCTCTCGTGCATCCTTGATCACTCTAAATTCCACCCAACATATCCGCCTCCGTCATGCTCTAAGGGGAAGACTATCCTTCTCTCAACATCTTAGTCTTCAGCAGATGTCCCTTTTGTCGACGAGGAGATTACGGTCCGGAGCTGCCTCCTGAAGGAGGTGGTGGAGGCTCCTCAAACATCTCCTCTCCCACCGATTCCTCCTCCTCCTTTTCCTCTTCACCTTTCATCATGAATATCAAGACAGCAGCTGCTATTATACCGATCAAGAGCACGAGGAGCAACCACCAGTGATCGGATATGAAGCCGAGACCTTCAACGTCGTCAGAACTTCGTTCTCCATTATCGGAAGTCTTCTCTTCGACCGCCACAACTTTTTCCTCGCTCGTATCGTCGCTCGAGACAAGTTCAAACCTGTGTTCTCCTATCTCGTCATATTCAACGGTGAACTCACCTTCATGCTCTTCACCGGGTCCAAGATCGAGATCGTCATGACTCGCTATCTCTTCTCCGTCCAAGTTTAGTCCTATGTCCTGTGTATCTTCAAGTCCACCCGTATTGGTGACTTTGTATTTTACAGTGATATTCTCTCCTTGCTTGACATTCTTATCGTAGTCGATTATCTCGACTTCGAAGTAAGCCGGTTCGCGCTCTTCGAAGTGAGCTGTGACCTCTTTATCTTCGTCCATAGTAAGGGTGATCTCTTCTTCAGTTCCTTCATAGTCGCCGGTCCATCCGACGAACTTCCAACCCTCGTCCGGGGTAGCTTCTATGGCCACTTCCCTCCCGTCTCCGAAGACATGATCGCCGGGTTCTGGCTCAGTACTGCCTTCCCCCTCGATAGCTATGGTAAGCAAGTGCTCATCATCTTTAACCTCTTCAAAGGTAGCCGTTATGTTCTTGTCATCGTTCATCGTGATCGTTATCTCCTTTTCCGAGCCAGTGTGATCCCCGGTCCACTCTTCGAAGTACCAACCCTCTTCCGGTACAGCGGTCAAGGTTACCTTTGTTCCATTTTCATATTTGTTCTCATCCGGATCAATATCCACTTCTCCTTCCCCTTCGATGTTCGCCGTTAGAGTGTAGCTCACCGTTTCTTTGATCATTATTATTCCGTGACTCGCATCGTCGCTCGATCTGACTTCAAACTCCTGTTCTCCGCTTTCCTCCGCTTCCCACGTAAATTCACTTTCATACTCTTCACCTGTTTTCAGTGTGATATCGGTTTTAGTTTTCACCGCATCTCCGTCTAGAAAGAGCACTATGTCCTGCGTACCTTCGAATCCACCTGTGTTTATGACACTATACTCTACCGTGATATCTTCGCCTATCTTCACTTCCTCATCGTAATCGATGATCTCGACTTCGAAATATGCCTCGTGCTCTTTGAAGTGAGCCGTTACCTCTTTATCTTCGTCCATGGTGATGTTGATACACTCGTTTTCCTGTTCACCTCCATAGTCGCCGGTCCAGTTGTTGAAGTACCACCCT
>CAYWYD010000020.1:0-35032 GCA_964462425.1 uncultured Thermoplasmata archaeon | reverse complement strand
CCTCGCCTTCATCATAGGTGTGATTCCCTTCTTCGGGCGTGGTACTGCCTTCCCCCTCGATGTTTATCGTGAGGTTGTACTCGTCAGCTATCTCCTCAAAATGCGCAGTAACCTCCTTATCTTTGTCCATGGTGACATTGATTGTCTCGTTTTCCTGTTCACCTCCATAGTCGCCGGTCCAGTTGTTGAAGTACCACCCTTCTGCAGGCATAGCTTCTACGGTAACGACCTCGCCTTCATCATAGGTGTGATTCCCTTCTTCGGGCGTGGTACTGCCTTCCCCTACCGTATTTATGGTAAGGACATGTACTTCCGGTTCTTCTTCCCAAGTGAAGAATGGATAGCCGTCGTTGATCGTCCCGTTCTCATCTATCCCCCATATATCTTCAGTAGCTCCGTCATCATTTGGATCCCCTGCAAAGTCCCAGGACTCTTTTAATCCTTCCGTAGCGGTATCTGTATAGGTTGAAACGTCCTTCATCTCAGCCGTGGTCTTACCCGTTCCGCCGGCGCTAGTGTTCATTCCTGAAGTCTCGATATCCCAAAAGGAGTTCTCTATTGTACATTCATAGCTCTCTCCCACGAGTCCACCTATCGTGTCTTTTCCTCTTACCTTCCCAGTAGCATACGAGTTGGACACCGTACTATCATACAAATATCCTACAAGTCCGCCGACATGATCTGTTCCATTCACGTCACTGGTCGCATATGAATCAAAAATAGGACCTTGTTTGTTCTCTCCCACGAGCCCACCTATTTCAGGAGCAAAATCGAGGTCAGTCACATCGCCGGTTGCATACGAGGTAGAGACGGTCCCCGTATTATATCCGAGGAGTCCGCCTACACCGTCTCCTTCCACGTCTAGAGTCGCATACGAACCAAAAATCGTGCCTTCATATTTCTCTCCTCCCAGTACCGTATCATCTCCTCTAATGGCCCCAGTTGAATACGAGTTGGAGATGCTTCCCGAATTATGTCCTGCGAGTCCGCCTACACCACCACTTGTTGAGGTTATGTAGCCAGTAGTATACGAACCGTAGATTTTCCCTCCGTTATCTCCAGCGACACCACCTACAACAAAACCTCCCTTCACGTCGGCGTCGACGACCCCCACTTCGGTTAGTTCCGCTCCATCTGTAACTCCGAATAACCCCACGGCTTTTTCATCGGTCCGGTTTATGTAAAGATCCTGGATCTCATACCCGTTTCCGTCGAAAGTACCAGTGAATGGAGTATCTGGATTTCCTATAGGTTCCCAACCATCTGTGGTATCGATTAAATCTCCATATCCATCAGTAGTTTCGTCCAGATCGTTAATCAAGACGTAGTCGCCGTCTGACCCATTTCTTATCTCATCTAAATCGTACCAGTCGTGGATCTCTTGGGCAGCTTTGAGATCAGTTTTCTCGGATTCTTTACCAAAACTTTGCCTATCATCCGCTACTTCGCCTCCGACCGCTCCCAACATCCCGCTGAGCAGTAAAAAAAAGGTGATTATCAATACATTTATTTTCTTTTTCATATTACACACTCTTAAAGATATATCGATAAACTCTTACATATATTTTAGGAAAGCAGGAGAGTTTTCAAGACCCCGGCTCCTCGTTCATCTCTCTATAAAGTTGAACCACTTTAACAAACCAAAATATTATTTACCATCTAACAGATGATATTGTGATTCGGATGATCGAAGTGGACTTCGGAGATGTTGCCGATAAAGTCGTGAATAAATGCATGAGAGTCGAGGAGGACGAAGTCATCCAGGTAAACGGCGCTCCTCACAATTTCGAGTTAGTAGAAGAGATAGCTCTCAACGTGAGGAAAAATGGCGCCTTCCCGGTGATCAAGTCGAACTCCGACACTCTAGAAAAGAAGATGGTTGAAGAAGTAGAGACGGAACATCTTGAAAAGACTCCCGAATATTATCTGAACTGGCTGGACGATATCGACGGAGTCATCGGCATAGATCACCAGAAAGATCCGAGGACCCTTTCTCAATTACCGGAAGAAAAAGTGGGGGCGAAGAGGAAGGGGAAGAGGAAGATCAACGATAGATTCCAGGAAGATAATATCCGGTGGACCGGCATAGGCTATCCCACGGAAGAAAAGGCCGAGATGTACGGTATCGATTATGATGAATTCTGGGACATGTTCTGGAAAGCTCTCAATACAGATTATGATAAACTCCAAGAAGAAGGAAAAAGCCTCGCTAAGGAATTGGAAAGGGAAGACATCGTTCATATAACCTCCGATAAAGGGACCGATCTCAAATTCTCCATAGAGAACAGGAGAGTCCTTGTTGACGACGGCATCATCTCGAAGGACGATATCGGAAAAGGGGATGTCGGGAACAACCTTCCAGCTGGGGAAGTGTTCTGTGCCCCGATAGAGGAGAGTGCAGAAGGAGAGGTCTTCTTCGACGTCGCGTTTTACAAGGGAAATAAGATAGAAGGTATCAACGCTAGATTCGAGGACGGAAAGATAGTCGATATAGAAGCGGACAAGAACGGAGATATATTCAACGACGTTCTTGAATTTTCTCAAGGTCAGAAGGATAGGATCGGAGAATTCGGTATCGGGATAAATCCCGAAGTCGATAGAGCTATCGGTTATACTATCACCGACGAAAAGATCTTAGGCAGTATCCATATCGCTTTAGGTGAGAACAGGAGTTTCGGGGGAGAAAACGAATCCACCCTCCATTGGGACCTCGTGATGCTCGACCCGACCGTTAAGGTCGGAGATAAAAAGATCATAGAAGAAGGGGTGCATAAAGTTTGACTGAAAAAGAGAGAGTTAAAACGTACGTAAAGAATCTAGACGGCCAGATGTCAGGAGGAATACCGGAAGGACACGTTGTATTGATTTCAGGTAATCCAGGGACCTACAAATCATCTTTATCTTATAACATACTACACCACAACGCGCTCAACAACGACAAGAAAGGGCTTTACATCTCTTTCCAGCAGAGTCGAGAGAGCTTGGAGGATCAGTTCAAAAGCCTGAACATGGATCCCGAGGATGTGAAGGAGAAGATCACGATCGTTGACGTGGGATACCTGAGATCGACACTAGAAGAGGATCCAGACGATTGGGTCGAGGTGTTCAAACGCTACGTGGAGAATATCAGAGCTACTACGGATTATGAACTTCTAGTTTTGGACTCTCTCACCACGTTGGAGATGATCTCGAACATAGATGATCGGAGAGAAACTCTTTTCCATGTATTCGAGTGGTTGAGAGATATACAGGGGCTCACCTCTTTCATGCTGACTGAAAGAGTAAGGACTAAAGAGACCCTTCGAGAAGAGGAATTTTTAGCCGATGGAACGATCATATTGAGTAAAGAGAGGTTGGGTAAAGTGGAAACGCGCCGTTACCTCGCGATCGACAAGATGAGATCGACAGACCACAAAACATCGTACTTCACTCTACTTTTCGATGGAGAGAGATTCCAGGTGACTAGAGTGATATCCGATTGATAGAAAGATCAAGATTCAGATCTCATGAACTCCAGCAGTTTCTCCATACTTCTACCTCTGTGGCTGATCCGATTTTTCTCTTCGGACGTCATCTCGGCATAGGTATTTTCAAAGTTCTCGGGTCTGAAGATGGGATCGTAGCCGAAGCCTTTAGTCCCTCTCTTCTCAGAGATTATATCCCCCGGAGCGACGCCTTTGAACAACTCCTTTTCCTCTCCTAGATATCCTATTACACATTCGAATCTAGCGCTTCTATCAGACCGGCCTTCCATCAACTGTAAGATCCCGTCACAGCCTATCGTGTCCATCACGTAGGCGGAATAGACGCCGGGAAATCCGTTCAATCCTTCGATAAAAAGACCGCTGTCGTCTATGATCAAAGGAGCGTGATCCGAGAGTTTATCTAGTGAAAAATCGACCACCTCTTCCAACCGGTCCGTCTGTATCTCTGGATATCCTATGTCTTTCATCTCTATCTCTTCGAATTCGCCTTCGAGCTTTTCCTTGTACTCTCGATATTTGCCGCGGTTCGAAGTCACGACGCTCAACGTCTCCTCATTCATCTGTATCTACCTCGACCTTCTATCTTTTCAACCCAATTTAGCACTTCACCGTGAATATCACAGCTTTCTTTATAACCCGTGACGACCTCTTCGAATAACTCTATAGGGTCGTCATGTACACTGACAAGAGCCTCTCTCAAGAGATGAAGATCGACGCCCATCATCTCGATCGAAGATCCTCTTTCACCTAAACTGAAGTCTATGAAACGATGAGTTTTTTCCTCCTCATCGAAGAGTATGTTGGAGGTCGTCAGATCACCGTGGGTTATCCCGGCTTCATGAAGCTTACCGATATATCGTCCCACTTTTTCGAGCTCCACATCGACCCCTTCCTCTATACAGTCCATCATCCTGTCGCCCTTGAAGTACTTGATAACCAACCTGGTTTCGATCTCGTCGACGTCATATATGATAGGTACCGGAACGCCCACCTTCCGCGCTTCTCTCAAAAGGCGTGCCTCTTTCCTTATCCTCATCTTCCTTATCTTCTCGTCCAGTTTCGGGTGCCTGTATCCCTTTTCGACCCTCTTTTTGATTATCACGTCTCTGCCTCTCCAGCTCCCCTTCCACACCTCTGCCTCTGCACCTCTCGTTATGATCTTCTCTCGATCCGCTTTCATCTTGGGTTGTGAAAAGGGAGAAGGATAATAACTTTTCCGACCGCTCGGCATCCTCTCAAACACTAACCTAACATTTATATCATCAGTGAAGTTAAGAAGCTAGCTAGGTGTAATGATGTCAAGGGAAGACAGAGCAAAGGACGAGCTGCGCCCCACTTCGATCGAGCCCGACTATCTGGAAAACCCGGACGCTTCAGCATTGATCGAAACCGGAAAGACCAAAGTCATATGCACGGTCATGATAGAAGAGTCTTTACCTCCCTGGATTCAAGACGAGGAAGCAGATCACGGGTGGCTGACCGCTAAATACGGCATGCTCCCCGGGAGCGGCGAAGAACGGATACGAAGAGAAAGGAGAGGAGCTAAAGGAAGGACTAAAGAGATACAGCGCCTGATCGGCAGGAGCTTGAGAGCCGGTATAGATCTGGGTAAAGTAGGACCTCGAACCCTTTGGATAGACTGCGACGTTCTTCAAGCCGACGGAGGTACCAGAACCGCATCGATAACGGGCGCTTGGGTAGCTCTGAAGCTTACCATGGACAAGATGCTCGAGGAGGACATGATAGAAGAGGATCCGATGACGAGGCAGGTCGCGGCGACCAGCGTTGGCGTGGTAGATGAAGAGGAACTACTCGACCTGTGTTATGAAGACGATCATAACGCTGACGTCGACATGAACGTGGTGATGGATCATCAAGGAAACTTTATCGAAGTACAGGCCACCGGAGAGGAAGCGGTCTTCAGCAGAGAGCAGCACGATAGACTTCTAGATCTGGCGGAAAAAGGGATAAACGAACTTACAGATATACAGAGGAACGTACTGGAGTAAGATCGACTCACATCAACTCGAGACGTCGAACTTCTTTCCTTCTTTTTCTATTTGATCGAACAGTTCTTCATATACAGGATGGATTGAAAGTGTCTCGACGTCCGCGATCACCACCAGTTTTCTCTTTGCCCTGGTGATGCTGACGTTCAACCTTCTGAGATCCTTCAGAAAGCCGATGTTCTTGTTATCGTTGCTCCTGGTGAGGGATAAGATGATCACTTCTTTTTCTCTTCCCTGGAAACCGTCTACGGTGTCGACCTCTATCTTGTCTTCTTCGATCTCCGTGGTTATGATATCTGTCTGGTCGTCGTAGGGCGTGATTATACCTATATCGGTCGGGTCTAGCCCCATATTGAGACATCCGTATGCCAGTTCTCTAGCTAGAACGGCTTCACCCGGGTTCTCCTTCGAGGTCGAGCCGGATCGAGTCCTTTCGGGCATCTCCCCTTGAGTGTTTATCAGGATCAGCGGTTCCTCGGTATCCAATGCCTCTTCGAACTTCCCTCTGGCTGATTTCGAAGTGATATCGGAAAGCGTGTGGTTCCTGACCGTCCCGTCGGCTATCAACGTTCCTTGATAAAACTGTTCATCGGAGAACTTCATGATCATCTCGTGCATCCTGTACTGCACTTTCAAAAACGTCTTTATGTCGTCTCCGTAGAGAGCGATCAGTCTCTCGAACATCGTCTCTGAAAGACCTTCCCTCTTCGCCTCTTCGTTCAAGATGGTCGGTGGAAGCTGCTTGTGGTCGCCGGCCATTACGAGCTTGTTGGCCTTAACCGCGGGGATCAGACAGGATGGTTCGGTGGCTTGAGTAGCTTCGTCTATCACGCAGAGGTCGAATTCTCGATCCTCTAGAGCGCGTGAAGCGGAAGATGAATTCGTGGTGCAGACAACGTCCGCGTCAGCGATCACTTCTCCAACCGCTTTTTCCTCTAATTCATCCACCTTCTCGAACAGCTTGTCTACTTTCTCCTGGATCTCCAAACTCTTCGCCATCTCTTTCATCTTGTTCGCCGGGATACCTCTGCTCCCCTTACCTTTCTCCGCCAGCTCTTTGATCGCTTCGTTGCTCAACCCTCTCCTCCACTTGCCGCTCGGATAGGTGTACTCGTCCTGTTTCTCTTTTAGATCGAAAGCCTCTTCTCGAAGCTCCTGAGCTCTCACGTAGGCGTCGTTGTCTTCCAACATATAATCCAAAGTATGTTCTCGTAGGACCGGGGTGACCCGCGCCGGATGTCCGACTCTTACCGCCTTCCTACCTCTCGACACCAGATGTTCTACGAGGTTGTCTACAGCCGTATTGGAATCGGCGGTGGCGATCACCTCCTTTTCCTTTTCGATAGCTTGTTCTATCACCTCGACGCAGGTGACCGTCTTCCCGGTGCCGGGAGGCCCGTGGACGAGGTGAAAGTTTTCGGCCTCCATCGCTTTGATGACCGCTTCCTTCTGACTCTCGTTCAATTCCTGGTTGCAGAAGTAAACATTGTCGATAGGGTTGGAATTGAGATCGCTTTCTGAAAGAAGTTTTTCGATAAGTCTTCTTCTTTTGCCTTTCAGATTCTTAACGGATTCTAGAGCTTCGAGCATACGCTGGTAAGTGATATCGTTGACGTAAAGATCGACGCGCACTTTATCGTAGATCCAGTCGGGCGGTCTTTCATCAAAAGCTGCCTTGAGAGAATAACCCGTTTTTTCGGTGACGGTTCCTGAAGGATTATCGTCGGAGAGAGGTTCGTTCTTACTTACCCTTACAAGGTCACCTACGCTTATCTCGGTCTCGGGAAGACTGTCCTTTCTGACGAATTTGACCATGAACTTTCCGCCCAAAGCGGTCCCGTCATCTCTCGCCCTAGCGTTGAGGATAGCTCTTCCCCTCTTCTGTCTCTCCCATCCCGATAACTGCCTCATCTCTCTCTCGTGTCTCTCCATCTCTTCCTTTCTCTCGAGCTCCACGAGCTCGCTGAAATGTTCAACGTATTCGTCGGTCGAGTACTCTTTTTGGGTTATCGATTCCGGGCTGCCCGGTTCTACTATAGTGAGACTGTCTGATCTCGACATGTTGAAGTCATCAATCAGTCAGAGATTTAAACTTTAGGAAGTCAAAGATCAAAAACCATAAACTATTTTTAAAAAAGGATTTCTACCTACATGATGGATGAAGTAAACAAGCTTTCCTTCTTTGCCGGCATGCTGCTCCTCATATTTGGAGTCGACGCGCTCATTTCTCTAACTTCATATTTTCGTTCTAGCGGGATCTTTCTCATCCTCATCGGGGCGCTCTTGGTGATCAATTCAAGAAAAAGATGGAAAGAGGATTTTGAGGAGAGCGTACCTCGACAAATAGAGGACCTATTTTACTATCCCACGCTTCCTTACTTTCAAACTTCGCTCGTAGCGCTTTTGTTTATAGGAACTCTTTTTTATATAGATGATTACATAGGCATGATCGTCGTTATGCTCGGGTTGATTGTCCCTCAACTAATTTTGATGACTTTTAAAAAATACATAAAAGATAGAGCTAAAATGTTCCTGGTTATCGAATTTCACTTGTTCCTGTTCTTCTCGACTTTTCTCTACATTCACGCTGAAAAGTTATTTATCTTTAAAATTTCACCAGGTATTCTGAAAACTGCCTTCTTTGTCGGGGCTTGGACCGTCGAGATAGTTCGTCTTTATATCGTCAATTTCGGTAGATACACGGGAGAATGAAGCTGCTCTTTTTCACTTTCATAAAAACCTTATAGCGATTGGTCACTTACTTACACGATGTTGGACAGATATGATAAGATCGTCCGCGGTGAAGAGAAACCATACTACCTACGGGCCAAAAAACAGAAGAAACTCAAAAATCTTACTTCTTTTAAAACGGGCGAACTTTGGGCAGAACTCGAGAAACAACGGAAAGAAGGGATTCCCTCGCTCGAGCTCAAAAAAGAGTTGTCTGAAAGGATATTGGAAAACTGCATCTTCTGTGAAAGACGATGTGGGGTGAACAGGAAAGAGGGAGAGGAAGGCTACTGCGAAATCCTTGAAAGTAAAGTCTCTTCAGAATTTTTACATATGGGGGAAGAGAAAGAACTGGTCCCTTCTCATACCGTCTTCTTCGCCGGCTGTAATCTGGGCTGCGTCTTCTGTCAGAACTACGAGATAAGTCAACTCAACGAGGGTATGATGATCTCACCCGAAAGGCTCGCCCAGAAGATAGACAAGGGCGACGGGAAAAACGTGAATTGGGTCGGCGGCGATCCGACGCCCAACATCCCCTACATCCTTCAAGTTTTAAATGAGCTGTCAAACCCGATCCCTCAGATCTGGAACTCGAACATGTATCTTACAGAAGAATCGATGAAGATCCTCTCCAAGCTGATGGACGTTTATCTCACCGATTTCAAATACGGGAACGACGAGTGCGCCTCACGACTTTCCGACGTTGAAGATTATACGTCTATAGTAAAACGGAACCATCTGATGGCCGAAGAGACCGGAGACCTGATAATACGACATCTGGTTTTACCCGGCCACCTCGAATGCTGCACTAAACCTCTACTCGAATGGATAGAAACGAACCTGGAAAAGCCTAGAGTTAACATAATGACCCAGTACAGACCTGTCTGGAACGCCGATCAACACGATGATATCGATCGAGGACTGAGCGCTGAGGAGAAGAAGGATATTAAAAAACTGAGAAGAAAATATTCTCATCTCGTAGCTAGAAGGTGAGAATGCAAAAAACCGAATAGTTAAAAAGGGTCTATTCATACCACTTAAAGAAATCAGGTGTTAAAGATGGGAAATACCGAAGAAGAAGATGAAGAATGGACTGGCGAAAAGTTCGAGGACTTCAGCGAATGGTACAACGAGATCGTAGAGGAAGCGGAGCTTTGCGATAAGAGGTACCCAGTGAAAGGTATGAACATATGGACTCCCTACGGCTGGAAGCTCATGCAGAACATCGACACCGAGACTAGAAGATTGGTCAGAGAAACGGGACATCAGGAAGTCAAATTTCCTCTTCTGATACCTGATGAAGAGTTCAAGAAGGAAGCGGATCACATCGCCGGTTTTGAAGATGAAGTTTACTGGGTGACGAAAGCGGGTCAGAACGAGCTGGATATACCATTACTTCTAAGACCGACTAGCGAAACCGCTATGTATCCCGTCTTTGACCTCTGGGTCCGCTCCCATGCCGACTTACCACTCAAAATATATCAGATGGTCAACGTGTTCAGGTATGAAACCAAGCAGACCAAGGCTTTCATGAGGATGAGGGAGTTCCATTTCTTTGAAGCCCACACGTGTCACGCCACTGAGGAAGGTGCGGAGGAACAGATAGAAGAAGACCTCGAGATCATGGAAGAATTGTCCAAAAAGATATGCATGCCGTATCTCGCGCTCAAAAGGACCGATTGGGACAAATTCCCCGGAGCGGAATATACCGTTGGGGCCGATTCACTGATGCCCACGGGCAGAACGCTCCAGATGGCCGGCATCCATCAATACAAGACCAACTTTTCCGAGGCCTACGATATAACTTTCGAAGATGAAGAAGGAGATCACAAAAACGTACATCAGACGACCTACGGCATGGCGGAAAGGCTTGTCGGGGCGGTCATCGCGATACACGGGGACGACAAAGGGCTGATCTTCCCTCCCGAGGTCGCGCCTACACAAATCAGACTCATCCCGATAGTTTACGGAGATGAGGAAAAGATCATGGATTACTGTACCGATCTCAAAGAAAAATTGGAGAGGATAGGTATCGACGTCGATATAGACGACAGTGCTGAACGGCCGGGGAGTAAATTCTACGAGGCCGAGATGAAGGGTATCCCGGTACGCCTCGATGTAGGAAGCGACGAGGTGGAGGAAGAGAGCGTGACGTTGGTAAGAAGAGATACAGGTGAAAAACGCTCCGTAGATAAGGAAGATATAGTGGACGAGATAGCATCGACCTTCGACAGCATGCAGGAGAACATGTACGAGAAAGCGAAGAGGTTCCTTGAAGAAAATATAGAGGAAGTGAAGGACCTCTCGGAGATCGATGAAGAGAAGATATATCGATTCGGGTGGTGTGAGAAAGAAGACTGCGGAAAAGAGATAGAAGATATTACTGGGAGGGATCTTTTAGGGACGCCTTACCACGGAGAAGAATTCCAAGGTGAATGCATCAATTGTGGTGAAAAAACAGATACGCCGGTTTACCTGAGCAATACCCACTGATCTCATCAATCTTCTACGGTATATAGGAAATAACCGATTATACCGAATCCTACCAGTACTACGGTGATCGTGTAAACGCCTATATCGGTCCAAGTTCCGTATAGATATGACCAGGAAACGTAGAAAGCGATACCTAAAGCTGCTAGGAACGCATAGAACATGCTGAGCACGTTTCGACTGAACTCTGAATGGTCGTTCTCAGCCATGGAAGGAAATAAAAAAGAGGTTTATTAAAAAGTTTTCCCAGCTTCAATCTGAATAGTGGGCTTCGTCGAAAGGTTCTGGATTCAGTCCCTTTCTCTCTCTTATCTCTTTCACTATCTCTGACTTCAACGATTCTGGAACTTTTTCGAAGCCAGCATGTTCGGTGGACCAGAGAGCCTTTCCTCCAGTCGCACTTCTAATATCTCCAGAGAAACCGAACATCTCGGAGACCGGACATAAAGCGGTGATCTGGGAGTTATTCCCCTCCTGATCCATGTCTATAACTTCTCCTCTTCTCTGCTGGATCTCGATATTGACGTTGCCCATCAAGTCGGAGGGCACGTCTATGAAGACTTTCTGCTTTGGCTCTAATAGAATCCTTTCGGCCTGACACATCGCTCCGGAGATCGCGTCTTTCACTGTCGGTATCACCTGAGCCGGACCTCTATGTATCGTATCTTCGTGTAACTTCGCATCCACCAGCTTCACTTTGACTCCCTTGAGAGGTTCTCTTGCCAACGGGCCCTCTTCGCACATCTCTTCGAAGCCTTTTTCGATCAGTTCCATAGTCTCGTTCAAGTACTGTATACCTTTGGTCATGTCTAAAAGAACATTATCCTCGAAAAAGGTTTCTATGTTCTTCGTCTCTTTTTTTTCCATCCCCAGTTCACGCAGTTCCTTAGCAAGTTCTGTTTTATCTTTTATCTTCCCGTGTACCGAGATATCACCTTTATCGATGGCCTCTACGACCTCTTCTTCCATCGGTTCTACGTCGAAGAAGAACCTATTATGCCTGTTCGGTGATATGCCCATGAAGGTCCCGCCTTCGTGATCGATGGACTCTCTGTATACGACTATCGGTTCCGAGGAAGTTATGGGAACTCCATGTTCTTCTTGTATACGATGTTCCGTGATCTCGAGATGTAACTCACCCATACCGGAGATCAAATGTTCCCCTGTCTCCTGATCGATCTCGATATCGATAGAGGGATCGGCCTTAGCAACGGATCTGAGAACCTCGATCAATTTGGGAAGGTCGGCGGTATTCTTGGCTTCTACAGCCTTGGTGACGACCGCTTCCGAGTAGTGCTTCATCTCTTCGAAGGGAACTATGTCCTCAACGGAGCTGACAGTTGAACCTGCAATAGCATCTTTGAGACCGCTGATAGCTACAACATTTCCAGCCTTTATCTCATCGACGGATATCCGGTCGGCTCCTACACTCAAGGAGACCTGCTGGACACGATTGGGTTTAGGTTGATCAGCAATATGCAGTTCCATGCCGTCCTCTATCTTACCTCCGAAGAGTCGACCTACGGCTATCTCCCCTGCGTGTTCGTCCATCAATATCTTTGTGACCATCATAGTGGTTGGACCGTCTTCAGAACATTCGAGCATGGTCTGCCCGACTTCACTCTCCGTGTCACCTCTCCATATATTGGGGATCCTGTACTCTTGGGCGATTATTGGATTCGGCATATGTCTGATGACCTGGTTCAAAAGCACCTCATGGAGGGGTGCCTTTTTCAACAATTCACGTTCTTTTTCTTTGCCACCTTCAAAATGTTCATAGATCTCCTTGAAAGTGATCCCTCTTTCTTCCATGTAAGGCACGGATATAGCCCAGTTCTGAAGTGCGGAACCAAAGGCTACGTTGCCGTCTTCAACGTTCAACCTCCATTCATCCGCGAATTCTTCAGGAACATTATTTTTTATCAGCTCATCTACATTCCTGATTATCTTATGGAAACGCTGCTGCATCTCTTCCGGTCCGACGTTCAGCTCTTTTATCAGCCTGTCGACCTTGTTGATGAACAGGATCGGCTTCACTTTCTCTTTGAGAGCCTGTCTGATGACCGTTTCTGTCTGAGGCATGACCCCTTCCACGGCACAAACGACGATTATAACGCCGTCGACGGCTCTCATCGCTCTTGTCACGTCGCCGCCGAAATCGACATGGCCGGGAGTATCTACCAGATTTATCAGATATTCCTTATCCTCGTAATCGTGGACCATGGACACGTTCGCCGAATCGATGGTGATACCTCTCTCCTGTTCCTGTTCGTCGAAGTCCAGCATCAGCTGTTCGCCGGCCAGTTCTTCCGACATCATACCGGCTCCAGCGATAAGATTATCGCTGAGAGTCGTCTTACCATGGTCGATATGAGCCGCAGTACCGATATTGCGGATCTGTTTTGGTTTTTCCATCAATTTACGTGCTTTCTGTATGTTCTGCTCTTTTCTTCCCATAAAATCCACCAAAAATAATGATCGTTAGACCTGTCTTTATCATCTCGCCGAAGCTGCCATCCTTTCAGTTTCTTCTTTCTTGGAGACGCCGAAACTGTCTCTATTTCCTCTCGAAGCCTTTATCAGTTCTTCGGCTAGGCAGATAGAGATATCATCAGTATTTTTATAAGTAGCTTTTACAGAGCCCTTCGTGAGGTTCGACATCGCCAGAGAGATCCGTCTGCAGGGTGATACGTCTACAGCCTTGGGCACTGAGATACCGCCGTAAGTTATCTGAGTTGTTTCTTCTCTCGGTGCGCTGTTCTCTATCGCTCGGACCAGGACCTGAACGGGATTATTCTCGGTCCGTTCATGTATCACGGCCATAGCGTCTTTTACGGCATTGTAACTCTTCATCTTTTTGCCAGTGTAGTCCTCTGTTCTCATCAGATGATTGATGAGTCTTTCTATTATACTGATCTTTTCTTTTTCGAATCTTTTAGTTGCGTGATCTCCTCCGCTGTGAGGCACCAACACGGGAAGTAGATTGATATATCTTTCTAGACCAACATCCTCGATTTCGACTTCTTTCATGTCGTATTTATCAAATAAGAGAGGCATATCGAGCTTTTCATAGAGTTCCTCTCTATCCTCTTCGTCTTGAGCCAATTCCGCTTCTTCTTCTTCAGTTTCTTCTTCAGCCATCTCTCTCCACTCCCATTCTATCTCAACGGTTTTTCTTTTCTACCGGCTATCAGTTCCGACAGAGCCACACGATTCACTTTGACAACTTTGTATCGCACTCCAGGGATATCACCTTTAGCCTTTCCCCGCATCCCTCCGATACCTTCGATAAGCACCTCGTCGTGCTCGTCTATATAACTTATAGCTCCCTCGCCAGGAGCGAAAGCGGTGACTTGTCTGCCGTTCTTGATCAGTTGGATCTTGACACATTTTCTGATAGCAGAGTTGGGCTGTTTCGCTTCGATCCCTACTTTTTCGAGTACGATCCCCTTTCCCTGGGGAGCACCTTCTAGTGGATCCGTCTTCTTTTTTAGACCCAACTCTCTCCTCTTGTAATCCATATCGCTCCATCTGAACTTCTGGCGATTCTTCTTGATTTTACGAGCGGCATGTAATCCATTTGGCACTTTATTCAACTCCGTTGAAACAGTTGGTTTATCTGATGAATAAGGGTGGTCTATAAAGGTTTTGGTATTGCCCAGGGAGACAGTATCCCAAAGATACGAAAAACATTAATATGGATCGCTATTAAGAACTTTACGGAGATCGGATTGTGTTGTTGGCGAGTGATGAAGATCTCTTCACTGCCACTGTGGCTTAGGGGTAAAGCGATTCCTTGGTAAGGAATAGGTCGCGGGTTCAATTCCCGCCAGTGGCTTATCTTTTGTATTAAGATAACGGGTTCACGAACTAATCTCTGATTTGTGAGCGTTAGGAACTTGTTCCTGACTGATCCCCGCCAGTGGCTCTTTCTTCAAGATTCAAAATAGATTTTTACCTGTTCGTTTGATTTTTTTGGTATTTCCAGTTTCTATAGTTCCTCTTCGGATTCTTTCCATTCTTATTCTCTGAGTATCTTTTCCTTTGTCTCGTCTGCCCACTGGCTTTTATCTTTTTCACCACTTTCCTCGCTCTTTTCCATGACTGGTAAATCAGTTTTTTCGCTCTCTTTTTCCATCCTTGTTTCTCTCTTTTCACCGACCTTCATCATGTATCCTATTAAAGCTAGAACTACCAATATAATCAATATGATCCCTACACTCATAGTCATGCCTATCCCTTCATCTTCTTCTTCGACATCTACCGTCTCGGACTCATCCCCGATCTCTACCGTATGTTCTCCTTCCTCTTCAAACTCATGAGTTTTCAAGAGTGTTTCCTTCTCGCCAGGATCAAGTGTCACGGTGTCAAATTCCTCACCATCTACTGTTAATGGTATGGTACCTGTGGCGTTCCCGATGTTCTTTATATCCACCGTGATTTTGATTTCTAGACCGTCTACATCAACAGTGAAGTTGGTTACTTCAAATTCTGGTGCTTTTTCTTTCTCTTCAAAGTGTGCCGTTATAATCTTATTAGAGTTCATTGTCACGTTTATCGTGAGGTCTATTCCAGCTGCATCTCCTGTCCATTCAACAAACCTCCAGCCTTCTGCAGGGATAACTTCTACTCTCACTTTAGTATCCTTTTCATAGGTGTGTTCACCTTCTGCTGGAACGACACTGCCCTCACCTTCGATGTTTATCGTGAGGTCGTATTTGACGATCTCTTCAAAGTTTGCAGTTATACTTTTGTTAGAATCCATCGTCACGTTTATCGTCGGATCTGTTCCAGTTGCATCTCCCGTCCATTCGACGAACTTCCAGCCTTCTGCGGGAGTTGCTTCTAAGGTAACTTGTTCTCCGTCGTAATGGGAGTAGATACCCTCTTCTGGCTTAGTGCTACCTCCGCCTTCGACGATTATAGTGAGAGTGTATTCCTCCCGTTGGTATACATATTTGAGCTGCTCTTCTCTGCTTAAATCTTGCAGGATTGGATAGCCGTCTTTCTCAGCATCTTCATGATCCTCCTCGACCGTTTCCCAAGTCTCTTCAAAATCAAAGCCGTCCATATTTTGTGGGGCTTCATCTCCTGTCATCTCATCAGTCATTAGGCCTGTTCCGCCGTCGCTTTTATCTATTCCTGATGTCTCCACATCCCAGAAGGAGTCTAACACTCTCCCATGGTCGATTGTACGTCCCACGAGTCCGCCTACCACACTGTCTCCGCTTACGTTTCCGGTAGAATACGAGTTGGACACCATGCCATCAATATTATCTCCCACGACCCCCCCTACATATTCGTCTCCTCTCACGTTTCCGGTTGCATACGAGTTGAACACTCTAGTGTTCCTACCACCGTTATCTCCCACGAGCCCGCCTACGCCACTATTTCCGCTCACGTTTCCGGTAGCATACGAGTTAGACACTGTGCAGCTCCTAACACCGTTACTTCCTACGAGCCCGCCCACGCCATTATTTCCGCTCACGTTTCCGGTAGCATACGAGTTAGACACCGTGCTACCGTCACTGTTACTTCCCACGAGTCCCCCTAAATTTTCATATCCACTCACGTTAGCATCGACCACACCTATTTTTGCGATCGTCGTACCCTTCACATATCCGAACATACCTACATTCCTAGCGAAAGGCATATCGATATGGAGATCTGATATAGTATGACCATTCCCATCAAATCCCGATTCAAGATATGGTATGTACAGACCTGGTCCATCTGATAGGTTTATATCCTCAGTTAGACGGAACTTGTATTGTTCCTCGCCTGCGAACCCAAGAAGATCTCGCAGCCCATCTACGGAACTAATCTCATAATGGCCATTCGATGGAACTAACGTATCGCTGTAATCTGCTATGTCAAGATCTTTGTCTTCTATCCAATCTTGATACTGTGATTCGAAGAGACCCCCTCTTGTGATATGATCTTCACCGTTGATCAAAACTTCATCGATATTGTAATGTGAGTTTTCAATCGAGCTACCAGCTCCGACGAGTCCGCCTGCTTTAGACACTCCATTCACGTTACCAGCTACATACGAGTTATTGACCAGCCCATCATTACTTCCGACGAGTCCCCCTACTTTAGATACTCCGTTCACGTTACCAGTTGCATAAGAGCTATTCACCGTGCCAAAATGATGGTTATATCCTACGAGCCCGCCAACATCCTGATTTCCGCTAACGTCACCAATTGCATACGAGTTCTTGACCGCCCCATCAAAATTATCTCCAACGAGGCCGCCTAGTTCCCGATTTCCACTCACTTTTCCGGTTGAGTACGAGTTAGATACGGTGCCTATTTCATAGTTACGTCCCACGAGCCCGCCTAAACGAGCTCCTCCGCTCACATCATCAGTTGCATACGAGTTGTTGACCAGCCCGATGTTACTCCCCACGAGCCCGCCTACATTATACATTCCGTTCACGTTTCCGGTTGCATAGGAGTTGTTCACCGTACCATAGTAATTCCCTCCTACTAGTGCGCCTATATCCTGATTTCCGCTGACGTCAGCATCGACAAGTTCCACGTCGGTAACTTTTCCCTCATCACCAAGTCCTCCAAACAGTCCCCCATGATCTATTTCGGGCCGGTTTATGTAAAGGTCACGTATCTCATGTCCGTTTCCGTCGAAGGAGCCTATAAATGAGCCATCCCTATCTCCTATAGGCTCCCAGCCCAAAACAGCATTTTCATAGGCTACATAAACAGATTTTTCTCCTGTATCTTCATCTATCGTGATGGTGGGGTAGTCTAGTGTATGATCTATTGAGTTCCCCTCATCATCTTCAACAGATATATCATCATAATCTTCATCATCAAAGTGTAATTCTATCGTATCGCCGTCGTCCCACGTTTCACCGCGGCTAGCATATATAGAGACATTATAATTCTCTGTTTTGGTGTTATAGTCGTCGTAACCTGTGGTATTTTCGTCTAGGTCCTTCATCAAAACGTAGTCCTCGTCTAATCCCTCTCTTATTTCATTTAAATCGTGCCAGTCGTGGATTTCTTGAAAAGGTTTGGGTTCCTCCTCTTTCTTTCCATATGTTGCCCCGCTCCCGACAGCTACAAGTATCCCACTGAGCAGGAGTGAAAAAGTGATAGCTACGACAAATACTTTCTTTTTCATCCTCTATCAGCTCGCTTTAGACAATTATGGTATCTATAGCTATAAAGAATTTAGGCGAAGCTTTGTATGTTTGTAGACTATCTTCTTGCTCAGCCTTAACATCTGCTTTTTCTCTCTTATATTCTTTAGATTTTCTTAGGACCACCCTGAATCAGATAGACGTCCACAGTAGAGAGCCGACCATGATCCCGCTTACGAGACCCGCTGTACTCCCCGTCGAAAAGGCGCCGAGATAGGAGACGCTGGTGCTCCATGCGAACAGAAGTCCCATAGCGATGCCCGCTAGAGTTCCCCATCCCATGCCGAAAGGTATAACCAAAATATCTCGTTCACCGAACCATTCTCCGATCAAGGCAAGAGCACAAACGGATCCTATGATTATTCCATTGGCTACCCCGTTCATCAGGCCGAAGTTCGTTCCGATGTGAAAAAAAGTACCGCTCACTATCCAACTAGGGGTGCCGACCACCAATCCTAGGGTGAAGCCCGTCGATCCGAGGGTTTTAGGGGACTTGCTTTTATCCATGGCTCTCTTGAGAGGACTAATAGTATTTATATTATCTGTATTTCTTTCCTAAGATCCAATAGTGAAACTCTTTCGAATCCGAATCGAGGATTTTGAAATCCTTATTTTTCACCTTCTCGATCGCTTCTTCCTTTGTAAATCTGACTTGAGCTGGAGGACCGGCTTCTGTGGTTTTTTCTCTGTCCCAATCCACCACAAGAAGTTTTCCTCTCTCCTTCAATACTCTATCGACCTCTATCAAAGTCGAATCGTCATCGAGTTCGTGCAGAACGTTCAGTATGAAAGCCTTGTCCACTTCGTCATCGGGCAGAGGGATGTCGCTCTCGCCGGATATCAAAATCTGAACGTTCTCCGCACCTATCTCTTCACATCTATCCTCCAGCTTTTCCACCATCTCCTCCTGTACATCGACCGCATATACCTTACTCGCTCTTTCAGCGATCGGAAAAGTCAAAAAGCCGGTTCCCGCCCCAAGATCCAAAACCACGTCATTCTTTTGGACCTCTAAAAGAGAGAGTATCTCTTCCGGCGACAACCTCTCTTTCCTCTCTTCAGAATCTAGGAAAACGGCATGCCTTGGATCGAACTTGTGATCTCCCATAATAAGATGAATAAAAGCTATACTCAATAAATCTTATCCTGCGGGATCCTAAAAGAAGCGAAAGATCAGTCTCTGTATTGGTTGTCTATCATATTTTCCGGGTCGAATATCTCGTCCAGTTCTTCTTCCGGCAGGATGTCCTTTTCTCTAGCCAGTTCAGGTAACGTCATGTCTTTCTCCAAGGCTTCTTCGGCGAGTTCCGCCGCTTTCTGATAACCGATCTTCGGAGACAAGAGAGTGGCTAGAGCGGGAGTTTCTTTCATGTTGTTTCGACAGACTTCCTCGTCGGCTCTTATACCCCGAACACATTTCTTCTCGAATACAGGAAGGTAATTATTCAGCAGCTTCATAGAATCTATGATGTTGTAGGTCATGAGAGGTACCATCACGTTCATCTCCATCTGTCCCGCTTGATTTGCCAGATCCACGGTGGAGTCTCTTCCCACGATCTGAAAACATATCATGTTCAGGCACTCCGCCATCACGGGATTCACCTTTCCGGGCATCATGGAGGAACCTAACTGGACTTCGTGCATGAAGATCTCCCCTAGACCGGTATTCGGTCCCGATGAGAGGAGCCTGAGATCGTTCGCTATGCGTATAAGTTCGGAAGCCAATTCCTTGAGGGAAGAGGAGTAGGCAGCCATCAAACTTCGGCTGTGTATCGCCTCGAATGAGTTCTCTGCGGGTCTGAAGTCTCTGTCAAGAAGTTTCGACAGTTCTTCTATCACCTCTTCTCTGAAACCTTCAGGAGTGTTCGCTCCTCTTCCGGTCGCGGTCCCTCCGATCGGCAGCTCGAGAAGAGCCTTCTGTGATCTTTCTATATTTTTTTTCGCCCTTATCACGGCCGAACTATAAGCCAAAAATTCGTCTCCGAGACTGACCGGCACCGCGTCCATCAGGTGTGTTCTACCGGATTTTCCCACGTCTATGAATTCCTCTCCCTTGAGGTGGAAGCTCTCTGAGAGCGATTCTAAAGCGGATAATAAATTTTCAGACGTTTCGATGATCGCTATATGGGAAGCGGTGGGAAAAGTATCGTTGGTCGACTGCGACATGTTCACGTGGTCGTTGGGATGTATCTTATCGTAATCTCCCTTAGTTTCTCCCATCATCTCTAGAGCCATATTAGCGATGACCTCGTTGACGTTCATGTTGAAAGAGGTGCCCGCCCCGGATTGATAAACGTCCACGACGAACTGATCTTCGTAATCGCCTTCGACGATCTCGTCGCAGGCCTTCACTATGTATTCACCTTTATCCTCGTCGAGTTTGCCGCAGTTCATGTTCGCCCTAGCGCAGGCTTTTTTCAGCGTGACATAGGCGTAAATGAGTTCCGGACTTTCGGTCAAACCGCTGACGGGAAAGTTTTCCACCGCTCTTTGGGTCTGAACGCCGTAATAGGCCTCTTCGGGAACCTCTTTTTCGCCTATGCTGTCCTCTTCAGTCCTCGTCATCTTTTTTCTCCTCCAGTTCCTGCCTCGCTTTGCCTATGCCGAAGTTGGGCGGCACGCCTTTAGGACAGACTTCCCTGCAGTTCGTGTAGAAATCACAAGCCCACCACCCATTTTCTTCGTCTGCGAGCTCCAACCGATCTTCATCTTCGTCTTCTCTAGGATCGAGATGAAAGCGGTAAAGTTTTGCTAGAGCCGCAGGTCCAAAATAATCCTCGTTTTCGCCGTTAACCGGACAGCTCCCGAAGCAAGATGCACATAAAATGCAGTTGGTGTATTCCTCCAGTTCACTGACCTTATCGGGGTTCATCAGATGTTCCTTTTCCGGCTCTTCCTCCGATTTCAGATAAGGTTCTATTTTCTCGTAATTCTCGTAAAATTTTTCCATATCGACTATCAGATCTTTCTCGACCTCCAGGTGAGGCAGTGGTTCCACGAGTATGTGTTCCTCGGACTTTTGCTCACCTTCGTCTAACGCCTCGTAATGTTCCAACTCACTCTTCTCTTCTTTCACTTTTTCAACCTGGGTCCTGCACGCCAACCTTGGAACCTTGTCGATCAGCATGGCGCAGGAGCCGCAGACCGCTCCTCGACAGGAGTAGCGGAACGAGAGGGAATCGTCTATGTTCTCTTGGATGTGGAAAAGAGCGTCCAGGACCGTCTGCCCTTCTTCGTGTGGAACTTCATAGGTGTCGTAATCTTCATCTTCGCCGTCGTACCTATAGATCTTGAACTTCATCAATATTCACGCTCCTTTACTTCGAACTGACCGAGAGTTACGTCCTCGTAGCGGAGTTCAGGCCTATTTTCGCTCTTCTCGACCAGCGTGTGATAGAGATACTCTTCGTCTCTTCTCTCGGGAAAGTCTCTCCTGAAGTGCGACCCTCGACTTTCTTCCCTTTCTAGAGAACCTAGAGCAACGACTTCAGCAACATCCAACATGCTTTTCAGTTCGAGTGTCCTCACCAATGCGGTGTTGAACTTCTCGTTCTCGTTGTCGATGTGAACGGAATCGTATTTCTCCTTCAATTCTCTGATCTTCGAAAGACCCTCTTTCATCGACTCTTCTTCACGATAAACGCCGAAGTGCTCGAACATCGCCTCTCGAAGCTCGTCTAGCATCTCACTGTAAAGGATATCTCCTTCCTCGTAAAGCAGCCCGTCGATCTCTTCTCCGTCCTTTTCTAACGCTTCTTTGATCGCTCCTTCGTCTTTCTCCTTTCGATCCAACGTTTCACCTATGTCTTTTCCTGCTCTTCTGCCGAAAACTATGGTCTCCAGCAGCGAGTTGCCGCCCAGCCTGTTGGCGCCGTGAACGCTGACGCAGGCGCACTCTCCCACTGCGTATAGTCCGTCTATTTTGGTTTCGCCGTTCACGTTCACGTCGATACCTCCCATGGAGTAATGCTGTCCTGGTTGAACCGGTATGGGCTCTTCAACTGGATCGACTCCCGCGAAGTCCCGAGCGATCTGTCTTATGCCGGGCAGTCTCTCCTCTATCTTTTCCTTTCCGAGGTGTCTCAGGTCGAGATGAACATACTCGTCTTCGAAGGCTCTTCCCTCCTCCGCTTCGGTGATTATCGCTCTAGCCACTATGTCTCTAGGAGCCAGTTCCATCGCATCGGGCGCGTAATCCTTCATGAATCTTTCTCCGTCCACGTTCTTCAGGTAGCCGCCTTCTCCCCGTGCGCCCTCGGTCATCAGTATGTTCGAACCGTAGAGCGTGGTGGGATGGAACTGAATGAATTCCATATCCTCGAGAGGAACTCCGGCCTCGTAAGCGAGGTGAGCTCCGTCGCCGGTATTTATGAGGGCGTTGGTCGACCTGTTGTATATACGGCCGTAACCGCCGGTGGCAAGAACTACCACGGCGGAAGAAAAGCCGACCAGTTCTCCGTTCTCGATGTCCCAGGCTGTTACACCCTGAATTTCCTCGTTTTCCACGACCAGAGAAGTCACGAAATACTCGTTGTAGAAGTCGAGACTTTCAGCGACGGTCTGCTCGAACAGCGTGTTCAAGAGATTGTGTCCGGTCCGATCGGCGGCGTAACAAGTTCGAGGTACGCCCGCGCCCCCAAAAGGACGCTGAGCTATCTTTCCGTCGTCCAGCCGTGAGAAGACTGTGCCCATATGTTCCATTTCCAGAACCACGTCCGGCGCTTCCTTACACATCACCTCTACCCCGTCCTGGTCCGCCAGGTAATCCGAACCCTTGACCGTATCAAAAGCATGATCTTTCCAGTCATCATCTTCGGCTTTAGGAACGTTCCCTAACGAAGCGTTTATCCCGCCTTGGGCCGCCACACTGTGGGAGCGCAGCGGATGTACCTTGGAAAGAACAGCAACATCTGCACCTTTTTTACCCGCCGCTAACGCTGCTCTCAATCCCGATAATCCTCCTCCTATTATGACTACATCGTGTTTTATGATCTCTGAATTTTCCATCTCATATTCACCCTTCTCGTATAGAAGATATCTGTTTAAATAAAAAGATTAGGGTGTGATAATTCAACTAGCCCATTTCCCACCGTAGTGAATATTTATATACGTTGTTCCCTTTGTCTTCAAAAGAGAGGTGTTGAGGTTGGTAGAAAAAGGATGTGAGGAGTGTGATTATTTCGTGAAGCACGACTCTTACGATTACATCGGGATGTGTCTAAACAAAGACAGTCTGATAACTAGGAAGGAAGTATGTCCCGCTCAAAAGGACATAGATAGGGAAAGATTGAAAGAGATACTGGAGGATAAAGGATGGATATACTGTATAACCTGCGGAGAACCGATATTTTCGTTAGAGGAGTTGGAGGAACATAAAAAAGGCAGACTGGTCGAGGACCGTTTCTCGGACGAAGTCGCTGCGGAAGACAGTCCAGCTGCGGATTGAGTGATAAGATGACAGAGAACATCACGATGATCTTGGGTGGAGCTCAGGGTTCTGGACTGGAAACCACCATTCAGATATTGAGCGCGGCCTTCGCTTCCTCCGGTCAGGGGTTTTTGGCCGACAGGGAGTATTTTTCGAATATCAAGGGCAGGCACAGCTACGCTCACGCCGAGGTGTCCTCGAAAGATATACCTCGATCCGTGGAATCCGAGATCGATCTTTTAGGGTGCATGGACGCCGAGACACTGTTCACCCATTTCGACGATATAAAAGAAGGTGGTCACCTGATCTATGACGCCTCCACCGGAGATAAAACTCAGGATTCGATAAAAAGCTTGGAGGACCGCTTGAGAGGGAGACTGGAAGATAGGTTTGAAGAGATAGGTATCGAGGGCACCGTTTCTTCAGTGGTCGAATATCTAGAAGAGGAAAAGGATGTAGAATCGGTAGAACTCGATTATCCCGATATACTAAAAGAGCTTCAAAAAGAACACGATATCTCGTCTTCTCAAGCTTCTCGCTATGTCAGTTCGATTTTGATCGGAGCTGTAAGTGGGCTGATGGGTATAGGGAAATCGATGGTCGAGAAAGGAATCGAAAGGAAATTTGAAGACAAAGAGAAGATAGCCGACCAGAATAAGTCCTTGGTTAAGTGGGTCGCCGATATGGTCAGTGACGAACACGGCTCACCTCTAGAACTTGATAATACCCATATAGACGAAGACCAATTCATGATGGTGAACGGCAACGAGATCACCGGCATGGGGAAGATAGCTGGAGGGATGAGATTCCAGAGTTACTATCCGATAACACCCGCCGCCGACGAGAGTTTCTTCATAGAGCAGCAGACCGGTCAAGGAGAAGATTCAGACGTTCTAGTGTTCCAGACTGAAGATGAGCTCGCCGCGGTGACTTCCTGTATCGGTGCTGCGCTGACAGGAACTAGAAGCGCGACAGCGACCAGCGGACCCGGTTTCGCTTTGATGGTCGAAGCCCTCGGCTGGGCAGGGATAAACGAAGTTCCGATCGTTATAACGTACTACCAGAGAGGAGGTCCTAGTACGGGTCAACCTACGAGAGGAAGCCAGGACGATCTGATTAACGTGCTTTACTCTTCACACGGCAATTTTCCTCGAATAGTACTAGCTTCGGGCGATCACGAGGAAGCTTTCGAGGACGCGGTGAGAGCTTTCAATCTCGCCGAAAAATATCAAACACCGGTGATCCATCTTCTAGACAAGTTTCTAGCCAACTTCGTCAAGACTATACCGATCCCCGACTTGAACGAGGTAAAGATAGAGAGAGGAGAACTGTTCGACGGCGGGGATTACAGGAGATTCGAGGGCGGTCCTATCTCTGAAAGAGCTTTTCTTGGCGAGGAGGTCATGTGGTACACCGGCAGCGAACATGACGAGGAAGGGAACGTCAGCGAGGATCCGGATAACAGGATCGACATGCACGAGAAGAGGATGCAGAAGCTGGACATCGCGGATGAAAAGATGAATAAAAGAGTGAAATATTTCGGTCCTGAAGAGGCGAAGTACCTGCTGGTCGGTTGGGGGTCTGTAAAGGGCACGGCTCTAGATGTCATAGAGACCCTGGATGAAGACGTAGGTTATCTTCACGTCAGGACATTCTCGCCGTTCCCTTCAGAGGAGATCACGTCTCATCTCGAAGGTAAGGAGAAGGTGGCGGCGGTAGAGCACAGTTATTCTCCCCGTATATCTGAGATGATAAGCTTAAAGACCGGTTATCAGATCGAAAGTAAGATCGTAAAATTCACTGGACGTCCCATCTACAGGGACGAGCTGATCGATTCGTTAAAAAATATAATAGACGGTTCTAACAGGGAGGTGTTGACCCATGGCCCGTGATTATGGAACCGAAAAGTGGATAGATTGGTGTCCCGGCTGCGGTAATTTTGGTATAGTGTCAAGCGTTTATAGGGCTTTCTCCGAGTTAGAGCTCGAACCGGAAAAGACAGTGGTGGTTTCGGGTATAGGCTGTTCCGGCAAGATGCCTCATTTCATCGACGTGAACGGTGTCCATACGCTTCACGGTAGAGCCATACCCTTCGCCACCGGGATCAAGATGTCTAATCCAGAACTGGAAGTTGTCGTGAACGGCGGAGACGGCGATCTTCTAGGTATCGGT
The DNA here is from genome assembly GCA_964462425.1 of uncultured Thermoplasmata archaeon. Lineage (GTDB taxonomy): Archaea > Thermoplasmatota > Thermoplasmata > Halarchaeoplasmatales > Halarchaeoplasmataceae > Natronoplasma. The sequence goes on along the minus strand of CAYWYD010000020.1, from coordinate 9,552 downwards.
GCCGGGCACTTCGTAGCTCTAGGTAGGAGGAATCTAGACGTTCTTGTGATGATGCACGATAATAGGGTCTATGGACTTACGAAGGGGCAGGCGTCTCCGACTTTGGAGCGTGGTGAACAGACCAAAGCCTTGAATAGCCCGAATATCCAGGACGCGCTCGAACCGATCCCGCAGGCGCTTGTTTCCGGCTACACCCATGTTGCAAGGAGCTTCGCCATGGATTCCGATCATCTAAAAGAGGCTATAAAAGCGGGAATAGAGCACGACGGTGCTGCGTTTCTCGACATACTTCAGCCCTGTGTGACCTACAACGACATACACACCTCAGAATTCTTCAACGAGCGTATAGAAAAATTGGAGGACTGGGATCCTGAGGTAGAAGATCCCGCCGATGCGATAAGCAAGGCCAAAATAGACGAGAAGATACCTTTAGGACTTTTCTATCGCGACGCTGATAAACCGACCTTCGAGGAAAGGATAACTGAACAGATGCCAAGTTACTCGGAAAGACCGCCTGCGGAGAAAAAGATCGAAGAGGATGGAGGACCCCTGATGAATCAGGAAAAATTCAAATCGATATTCGAGGATAACGTGATAAAAGAAGAGAGCTGAAGGGTTTTACCCTTTTTTCATCATCGAACTCCTGTCGGGTAACTTCACAGGGACCTGCAGCACGCTCTTTATATGGAATTCTCCCTTTTTCTTTTTTGGTATCTTTTTGAATTTTTCCATCCTCTGCCCGAAAGGCTGGTATCCTTTTTCCTCGATATACTCGTAGATCTCTTTATAGGCATCCGGATAGTCTGCTGGGGTGCCTTTGAACTTTTTCGTAGCGACCTGCATCCTCGGTAAAAATTTTATCTTGTATCCGTCCCCTCCTTTTCTGAACCTCTTGATCGGTTTTGCTATGTCGGCTCTAAAGTTATCCTCGGAAGCCTTGTCGAAATCGTGGAGATAAAAAGCTGCTGGTTTTCCGTAGGGCTTTGCTTTTTTCTCTTTCGCCCAGCTCTCAAGGTCTTTGATGTATTCCTTGAAGGGCAATTCTTCTATCGGGCCTTCGTACTCTCTGCTGATATAAGTGATCGGACTCTTTCCCTTTATTTTCACCATTTTTCCCGCCTCTCAACAGTATTGTTCTGATGTATATATAAAATTTCTGGAAGATATTCCTCACAAAAGATCTTTTCGCTGATACTCGACCATCTTCGACTCCGCCGATCTCCAATCGCTTTTGCTCTTCATCAAAATATTTCTACCCCTTCTTTCGGCCTCTTTTTTCACTTCATTCTTGTCTATGTCCACGAATTCCCCATCTCTTAATACTTTCTTTCCGTTTATTATAACGTTGTCAACCTCGACCCCGGTAGAAGAATAGATAAGGTTCGGTATGAGATTTCTAAAGGGTCGATAGAGGGAGGGGGAAAGGTTGACTTTCTCGAGGTCGATCGTGATGATATCCGCCTTTTTACTCTCTTCGAGAGCCCCGACTTTATCTTCTAGTCCCAGTGCTTCCGCGCCATTTTTCGTACCCAGTTTTAACGTTTCCCAAGCCGGAAGAGCCGTCGGGTCGCTTTCAACGCACTTGCTCAACAGGCTTATTGTCCTCATCTCTCGGAATATGTTGTGGGCTCCGTTACCTGGGACCTGGTCCGAGCCGAGCGAAGCCTTTCCTCCCAAAGAAACGAAACTGTTTATCGGAGGCACTATTCCGTCTATCATGCCTATAGAACTCGGACATCCCACCATGCTGACACCGTTTTTCACTAAAGTCCTCTTTTCCTCTTCGTTGGTTCCGTGACAGTGGGCAGCTAAAAGCTTTGAAGTCAACAGGTCCTCATCTTTCAACTTTTCAACGGTGGAACAGCCGTACCTGTTTTCGATCTGTTTTCTCTCACGACCTCCCTGGGCCACGTGCATGTGTATCCCTCTGTCGTGTTCCTCCGCTTTCTCTTGTATTTTAGTCAGCGTTTCCAAGGTCACCATGTCGAGAGCTTGTGGACCGTACATTATATTCACTAGATCGTTGTGTCCGTACTTCTTAAAGAGGCGTTCGTTCTCCTTAAGCTGCGGCGTTGAACTCTCTAGTCGGTAGGTCTCTTCCTCCCTATCTATAACCTCGTTTATGGTCTCGGCTCCCACCACTCTAGCTCCGAAAGGCTGATGTACGTTCTCTATTATATCGTCTACCCCTTTAGTGAATTCTCCGAAAGTGGTGGTTCCGGACTTTAGGCCTTCCATGACCCCCAACTTCGAACCAGCTATCAGATCGCTCTTTCCCATATTTTTGGTTATAGGGCCCAAAGCTTTGTCCATCCATTCTCTTTCCGGCACGTCCTGTGCAGTACCTCGTAAGAGAGCTAGACCGGAATGTATATGAGCGTCGATCAATCCGGGCATCGTCACGTGACCGGATCCGTCGATCACCGTCTCGTATCTATTTTCGTCGAGATCCCTCGCCTTCCCTACGAAGGATATCTTATCCATCTCCACTCCTACCGCCCCATTCTCGATGACGCCCGGACCGTCACCTTGAAAAGTGAGGAGAGTAGTGTCGGTTACAGCAAGATCCATCCACTCACCATATCGTTAATACGTGTTCTTATTAAATGACTTTTTCCTTCGATAGCGTATAAAAAAATATTAAAACGACGTTACCGATTGATTGCAGGAAGGTGAAGAAGATGGGAGAATATCTTATAGTTTTGAACAAAAATTCAGATACACTCTCGATCGTCGAGCCTAACCAGCGAGAGGAGATCAAGACCATAGACTGCGGGCACAATCCTCACGAGATAGCTGTCACGCCCGACGGAAAGAAATCTTACATATCCTGCTCGTTGGGAAACGAAGTTAACGTCCTTGACAACGAAAGTTTCGAGATCGTTGAAACGATAGAGCACGAAGAGTTCGAGTTCCCCCACGGGGTTGGGATCACTAACGACGGGAAGGAACTCTATCTCGCTTCCACATACAGCAACAAGATATTCATAATCGATACCGAGAAGGACGAGATAGAGAAGTTCTTTCCGACTTACCAGGAATACTCTCACATGATCTCGTTCACTCCGGACGACGAGACCGTCTACGTTCCAAACATAGGCAGCGACAACATCACGGTTATCGATACGGACAAGGAGGATATAGTCAACCACTTCCCGGTGGGAGAGAAACCAGAAGGTGTAGCTGTGCACCCCCACGACGGAACGCTCTACGTGGCGAACCAGGAGGACGACACGCTTTTCGTGATAGATACCGACGATTATGAAACGTTGTACAAAAGGAGACTCGGAACAACGCCGATCAGGATCGTTTTTTCAAACGATGGTAAGTACGCTTTCATCCCGAACAGGGAATCCGACGACGTATCGGTGATAGATACCGCATTCGAACTCGAGGAAGAAACGGAACCGTGGGAGATCAAGAGGGTCCCGGTCGGTGTCTGGCCCGGAGGGACGGTCTTCGATCACGACGATTCACGGGCCTTCGTCGCTAACAACAAGACCAACGATATATCAATCATCGACGTGGAAACTCTCGAGGAGGAAGACGAGAGGATCAAGGTAGGGATACATCCCGACGGTATCGGATATCTTAGGAAGTAAAAACTTCTTCTTTCTCGATTTTTCTCTTTCTATGTTTCCAAGATTTAATATAGCAAATATTCATTCCCCCTAGTAGAACAGATAATATGTCTCGAACACAGATGTTTTTCGCTTTAGGTCTCGTCTTTTCGTTGGTGTTAAGTATCCCAGCCCTCTCGGTTGGCTTAGGACCAAATCAAGAGATGATAGAAGAGGATGCTAGGTCTTCGATCGGAGATAAGGTTCCTATAGATAAAACTATTGAGAGCCGTGCCTCCGTTTCTGTGAACTTAGAACACGAACCTATCAGGATAAATAATAATACTCACTTCGCAGAACAGGCGGAAGAGAATAACTGGCCTGGCAACGGAAGTGAAGATAATCCATATATCATCAAAGGTTACGAGATAGATGGAAGTAACCATGGCTACGGTATCTATATCGGCAACGTGACGGAACATTTCTCGATACTAGATTGTAAAATCCAAAACTCCAATGGAAGTGATAGTGAATACCTCAGAAATAGCGGGATATATCTCTATAACACTTCCAACGGTCGGCTAGAAGAGAATATCATATCAAACACTAGTATCGGGATAGTCCTCACCGACTCCTATGATAATATGATAGTCACAAACCAAATATTTGAAAATTTAGAGGGTATGAACATATCGAGTTCTGATCAGAACATATTGGTAGATAATCGCGTTTCAGAAAACGAGCAGAAAGGTATCGCTTTCACTTCCAGTCATTCTAACAGAATCACCCTGAATAACGTTTCTTTCAACCAAGGATCAGGTGTGTTTTTAGATGGATCTAATGACAACTCCATCACTGATCATCGATCTATCGGGAATAACCAAACTGGACTTATCCTTTCCAAGTCCAACGAGAACCAGGTCTCCACAAGTACATTTGAGAATAACGAGAAAGGTATCGAGATGGGATCCTCGGATGAAAACGTGTTGAAAAATGTCCGTGTTATTGAAAATGATGATTTTGGTCTTGAACTTGAATCTTCGGATAATAACTTCATGAACGAGAATAACATCTCTGTGAACGGAGGTGGCGGATTACACTTTGTCTCCTCAAACTCTAATACGGTCAATTATACCGAGTTCCTTTCGAACTCTAATTATGGGATATCTCTAGAGGCTTCGGCAAATAATTTGATCTATCATAACGATTTCATAGATAATGGAGTACAGGCTTATGATGACAGTGTAGATAACAATTGGACGAACGGATACCCCAACGGAGGTAATCACTGGAGCGATCATGGAGATGTGGATGATCACAGCGGAGAAGATCAGACTCAAGCTGGTTCGGATGGGATAGTAGACAGTTCCTACGGAGCGATAGAGGGCGGTGCTGGAGCCAAGGATGATTACCCCCTCGTTAACCCGGTACCTACCCCCCACGTTAGGATAGAGACCCCAAATAGTGGTCAAATCTTTTCGAACAGCACCGTTTTCGCTAATTGGACAGCGATGGAGCGCTTCACAGATTCTCTCATGTACGAGGTTAGAGTTGACCAGAGAGAATGGAAAGATGTTCATGAATCTACACAGTATAACTTTACCCGGTTGGCGGTCGGGGAGCACACCGCCGAAGTAAAGGTCAGGGATCTGAGCGGGAATAGCTATACTGATTCTGTGACCTTCGAAGTTGATTACCAAGTGGATGATATCGATATATCTCCCACGGACTCTACTGTCACTGCCGGTGATAGCCAGATCTACAATGCGACCGGTTATCATCTCGGGGCTGAAATAGGACTCGTGCCCGTAGACTGGTCCATCGACGATGCGGCGGGAGGTGCATGGGATAGGTATGTTTACACTTCGGAATCTGCAGGTACGTGGACTGTAACTGGTACTTATAACGAGACAGGGACCGAATTCGAAGATACAGCCACTTTGACCGTTGAACCTGCTCCCGCCGATCAATTCAAGATCGATCCTATCGGGGATCAAACCGCGGGCGAATCATTTGAGTTGTCTATCACGGCCTTTGATGAATTTGGAAACTCACCCGAGGATTATTCTGGTATCGCGACCATAGAAGATTCGACGGGGACGATCGACCGAGATCAGGCGGATTTCAATGAAAATACTTGGTCTGAAAATGTGACCATAACCGAAGCCCGGGAAAATGTGACCATAGAAGTTTACGATGGAAATATATTCGGGGAAAGTGATCCCTTTGAGGTAGAACCCGCCGAACCTGAATATATGACTTTAGAACCGGGATCGGATCAAAATATCACTGCTGGTGAGACTTTACATTTCTCCCCTGGGGTTTATGATACTTACGACAACCCGATCACCGAAGATCCTTTAGAATTCAGTTGGGAGAATACCACCGAGACGGGAATCTTCAATGAAACAAATATAGGCGAATATAATGTTACGGCATCGTATGGGAACTTTACTTCAAACGAAATAACCGTCACTGTTGAACCTTCCGAAGCTGATGATGTAAAGATCTCACCTTCCGAAGACCAAGAAATCGTAGCAGGGGAGAGTGTCGAGTTCTCCGCCGAGGCCTATGATGAGTTCGATAACCTGATCACAGGTGAGGATGATGATTTTCTGTGGAGTGCAGAGGGTGGATTCATCGATTCCACTGGAGTCTTCCATGACGATAAAGCCGGCGAGTACGGCGTGAGAGCTATATATCATGAGGGAAAAGAAGTAAGGTCCGATAAAGTACAAGTTACCGTTAAACCGGCCGAACCCGATCATATCACTTTAGAACCGGGATCGGATCAAACTATCACTGCCGGTGAGACCTTGGATTTCTCCGCCGGTATTTACGACGAACACGATAATCTGATCAACGATGATGATACCGATTTTTCATGGGAGAATACTGATAATACTGGACGGTTCCATAAGATCGAGACGGGGGAGTACGATGTGATGGCTTCTTATGATGGGGTCTCCGAAAGCGTTACAATTCAAGTCGAACCCGGTGAAGTGGAACGTGTAGAGATCTCTCCGCAAAAAGATCGGACTATCACGGCTGGTGATCATATAGACTTTTCCGCTGAAGCGTTCGATGAATACAACAATTCGATCACTGGAGATAACAAGGACTTTGCGTGGGAAAATACTGATGGGGATGGACGTTTCGAGATAAGAAAGGCCGGTAGCTATCAGGTATCTGCTTCTTATGACGGAGTTACTTCTGACAGCGTTACAGTTGAAGTCGAACCCGGTGATGTATATCGAGTTGAACTGGATCCTGCCGAAGACCAGGTAATAGATACCCTTCAGGTTATAGATTTTTCCGCCGAGGCGTATGATGCTTACGGCAATTCGATAACCGGTAATGCGTCTGAATTCACATGGGAAAATACGAGTGATGAGGGTCTATTCGATCGAAAGATAGAAGGAGAGTACCAGGTCACCGCTACTTTCGAGAACGTGGCTTCATCTCCAGTCACCGTCGAAGTAACCCTGTTAGACTACAGGATCGAGTTCGGTCCTCTCTCGGATGTGAACGGCGACCCGGTCAGCGATGCCAATATCACTCTCCGTTGGGATGATAAAGAAAAGACCGTTACTGAAGGAACACGAGGTATTTACGAGTTCAAGATAAAATTGAGAAAGGTCCCCGAGGAAACCGAATTCAACTATACTATCGAGCACGAAGAGCTTGATGAGACGAAATCCGGGTCCTTCTATGGGATCGAGTCTGGAGAGGTACAGGTCGACGAGATCGGAGAGAAACCTAGGGATCCAGCCGGTGTGGGCATAGCCGTGGCGATCATATTGGGTCTCTTGATCGTCGTTATCATCATAGCGATGATAGCATCTTTTCGAAAAAGCCAGGAGATCGAATCGGAGGTAGAACTTGAGAAGATGAAAAAGGAAGAAGATGAATTTTTCGAGGGTGGGGAGGAAGAGACGATTGAAGAGGCCGACGAAGACGTTGTCGAGGATTTTGATGAGGGAAGAATCGAGGAAGACGAGGATATCCTCGAAGATTTTGATGAGGAAGCTATTGAAGAGAGCGATGAGGATATTTTAGACGAGGTTGATTAGTGAGGCAAATCGAAAACGTAATGAAGATATAAAAAACCGGGGCACCTACATTTCGATAAAAAGCTTTATTTTCTTCCTTCTCATATGGGGAGGCGTGAGAGAGATGTCCGAACAAAAATCGACAAGTGCGGACGGCGTAGAGTGGGACTTGAGTGATCTTTATGAAAGTCATGACGACCCCAACTTAGAAGTCGATCTGAAGAAACTTACAAAAAGAGCGGGAAAGTTCAGAGAAAAATACAAGGGTGAAATAGAAGGAGGAAGTTTAGAACCGGCTGACCTTCGTGAGATAGTAGAAGAGTATGAGGATATATATGAGCTGATGGGTAAGATAAAATCCTTTGCGATGCTGTACCATTCCATGGATACACAGGATCCCGATCGAGGTGCTCTTCTTCAAAAGGCGGATCAAAAAGAGAGCGAAGCAAAGAACCAGATGATATTTTTTGAGCTGGAATGGCAGGATCTTCCCGATGAAAAAGCCGAAGAGTACCTGGAGGCGGATGAATTGGAACATTATGAAAGTTACATGAGACATCTTCGCAGATACACTCCTTACATGCTTTCTGAGAACGAAGAGCAGATCATCGAATCGTTGCAGAATACCGGTAAAGAAGCTTTCAAAAGGTTGTTCGATCAGACCGTCGGTCAGATAAAGGTGGAATTTGAAGCTCATGGAGAAAGTTACGAGATGGTGCTTGACCAAGCCCTTTCAGTACTATATGAAGATGATCGGGAGAAAAGAAAGGCCGCCGCGGACGCCATAACGAGCGCTCTACAGGAGGAGAACCAACTGCTCAACTTCATATTCAACAATATCGTGACAAACCATACTACGATCTGCGAATTTAGAGATTATCCGGATCCCATGACCCCTAGGAATCTAGATAACAGAGTGGATAGAGAGACAGTTGATGCACTCATGGAGGCGGTGGAAGAAAATACTGATCTTGTCAAAAAGTTCTATGAGACCAAAAAGGAGATAGTCGAATTCGATACGTTATATGATTATGACAGGTACAGTCCACTTCCGGGTAGCGTTCCGGAGACCGATTTCGAAGAGAGCGAAGAAAAGGTCTTGAAGGCCTATGATGAATTCAGCCCACAGATGAGAGAGGTAGCTGAGAAATTCTTCGAAAACGATTGGATCGATGCCGAGATCAAGGAAGGTAAAAGAGGCGGAGCTTTCAGCTCTAGCACTGTCCCTTCCGTACATCCATATATCATGCTCAATTTCACCGATAAACCCAGAGATACGATGACTATGGCTCATGAACTGGGACACGGCATCCATCAGTATTTATCTAGAGATCAGGGCGCTCTTCAACAGAGCACACCTCTTACCACAGCAGAGATGGCGAGCGTTTTCGGGGAAATGCTGCTCTTCGACGATCTGATCGACGATGTCGAAGATCCAGAGACAGAGCTCACTCTCTTGGGCAACAAACTGCAAAATGATTTTGCGACCGTATTCAGGCAGGTCATCATGACCAGATTCGAGCAGGACCTGCACCAGGCCCAGAGAGAAGGTGGAGAACTTAAGAGTGAAGAGATAAACGAGCTTTGGATGAAAGCTAACCAGAAGGAGTTCGGCGACTCGGTAGAATTAAGAGACGAGTATGGATGGTGGTGGAGCTATGTTCTGCATTTCGTCCACTATCCATTCTACTGCTACGCATACGCCTTCGGTGAACTACTGGTTTTAGCCCTTTATGACATGTACAAGGAAAAGGGCGAGGAATTCGTCCCTCAATACCTCGATCTGTTGAAAGCTGGGGGGTCTGAAGATCCGAAAGATCTCCTGGCCGAGATCGGAGTCGACATAACCGATCCCGACTTCTGGCAGCGAGGTCTCTCTGTTTTGAGAGAAAAAGTTGATAGAGTGGAAGAACTCGCTGAAGAGACCGGAAAAATTTAAT
>CAYWYD010000019.1:4835-41322 GCA_964462425.1 uncultured Thermoplasmata archaeon | reverse complement strand
TTTCACCGACCCCCCTCCCTACCGTTCATCCTTTTATATAGCGCGCTCATTTTCTAACATGATGAGCATGAAAGAAAAAGACGCTCACTACAGCTGGAAAGAAGTTTACCGAAAGCTCGGATGCGATACGCGCTATGATGAATAAATCTAGATCGGGGTGTCCTTCAAATATTATATCTAGCGACCTATCCGGGGTTCGCTAAGGGGGTCTATCCCCCTCCTTTTCACCCAAGATCGGTCTGAAAACCTCTGCTTATCAGAGAGATCTTTAGATCTTGGTCTACAGGTAAAACCCTCCGTTCATACGGACCACTTCGCCTGTGATGTAAGAAGCATCTTCTGAAGCCAAAAATGTGACGGTCCGTGCGACCTCTTTAGGTTTTCCAAAGCGTGACATCGGGATCTGTTTTTTTATCTTATCTTTCACTTTCTCCGGCATGTTGAGTACCATCTGGGTGCTTATAAATCCGGGAGCCACCGCGTTGACCGTTACATCGTCTCTGACCAATTCCTGTGACAGAGCCTTCGTGAAGCCTATTATACCCGCTTTGGAAGAGGCATAATTTACCTGCCCTTTGTTACCTCTTTCTCCGACTACCGAGGATATACTGATCACCCGACCCTGCTCTGAATCCTTCAAGTGATCCAAAAAAGTGTGCGTACAGTTGAATACGCTGTCGAGGTTCACCGACAAGACTTTGTCCCAATCCTCTTTATCCATCTTGGCAAAAAAGTTATCTCTGTTTATCCCGGCATTATTCACCAATATATCTATCTCCCCGAAATTCTCTTCTATCTGCTTCTTAGCATGTTTAACGTCCTCTATGTCGGAAACGTCGGCTTCGACTATCCAGGTTTCTCTATCGAGATGACTTTCTATGTATTGAGCTACCTTGTTAGCCTTCTCCTTTTGTGAACTCAGGTCGTTGACCACTATATCGGCTCCTTCACCTGCGAGTTCAAGAGCTATCCTTCTCCCTATCCCCTGTGAACTACCGGTGATCATCGCCTTCAATCCGTCCAATCTTTTGCAGGTAGTATCTACCTCTTCTATCACTTCATCGATACTGTTTTCGTCAGCCATATTAAAAACACCTTTTTAGAGGTAATAACCTCCGTTGACTTCGAGAACGGTTCCTGTGATATAAGAGGATCGGGCAGATGCTAAAAAAGCCACGGCTTCTGCCACCTCTTCCGGCTCTCCGAATCTGTCCATAGGTATCTCACTTTTGATCTTCTCCTGCACCTTTTCGGGCATGTTGAGTACCATTTCAGTAGCTATAAAACCGGGCGCTACCGCATTGACCGTTATATCGTCTCTGACGAGCTCCTGAGCCAGCGCCTTCGTAAAGCCTATTATCCCCGCTTTAGAAGAGGCATAATTGACCTGCCCCTTGTTGCCTCTTTGGCCCACGACAGAAGAGATGTTTATGATCCTGCCGCGCTCTGACTCTCGTATATCGTCTAGAAAAATTTTGCTGCAGTTGAACACGCCGCCGAGATTCACCGACAAAACCTGGTCCCAGTCCTCTTTATCCATCTTGGCAAAAAAGTTATCTCTGTTTATCCCGGCGTTGTTTACCAAAATGTCGATCTCACCAAAGTTCTCTCCTAGATGTTCTTTCATCTGTTTCACTTCGTCGTAATCACTTATGTCCGCTGGATAGACCCAGCTCTCTTTACCGGCTAGTTCAACGGTGGTAGCGGTTTTGCTCGCCTTATCGTGACTGGTGTTATAATTCACGACCACGTCGGCACCGTAATCGGCGAGGGTGAAAGCGATCTGTTCGCCGATACCTCTAGAAGCGCCTGTGACCAATGCTTTTTTTCCTTTCAAATCGTAGGCTATACCTTCTTCTCGGTTTGTATCCGCCATGAGCCTTTCCCCCTTTTATTTTTTATATCTTATCCTTCCACTTTTCGATCCTCTTCTCAGAGATACCTGTTTTTTCGGATAGTTCCTCCGTATCCGCCCCGGAAAGATCTCTCACACTCTTGATCGAAGCGTCTTCAAGTTTCTCAGAGGTTTTTTCTCCGATCCCCTTGATCGATGTCAGCGGTTTTTCATCTCTCTCTTTGATCCAGTCGGCTACGTTTCCCCAGAGATCCGGATGTACTTTAGAACTGACCGATAGGCCGATATGGCCCACCGCCGCCTTCATTGTTTCCGTATCCTCGCTCGCTATGGCCTCGGTGAAGGATTCGCTGCTTTCGGGCGGAACCAAGGTATCATATTTACCCATCAAAAGAAGCACGGGCATATCTATGTTATCGAGGTCCACTTTCTCTCCGCCGACCCGTAGCTCATTGTTCACCAATTTGTTCTCCTGGTATAGGTCTTTTACGAACTTGGAGAAGGTTTTACCAGGGACGTCTTTCCCGTCGTGTATCCACTTTTCCATCCGGAAGAACATCTCGATGAATTCTTCATCATCAGCGTTCTCCGCTAGACTCAGTACCTTACCGAGGGTATTGTTCACCGGAGATAAAAAAAGATAGGCTCCGTCGAGGAAGTCGGCGGGGCAGTTTCCGAAAGCTTCCGTCACCTTTTCAGGGTCGAAGAAACCGGGATCTGCCCATTTTTTAAGATTTCCAGTATCTTTTTCAAAGTCGAGCCCCGCGGCCATGAGCGTTAACGTACGAACTTTCTCTGGATGAAGAGCGGCATACATAGAGGACATCGTTCCGCCCATACAGTATCCCAAAAGATTGATAAAATCTCTATCCCGGATATCTCTGACCTTATCCACACAGACATCGATGAAATAATTGACGTAGTCGTCCAACCTTTCAAACTGATGGCGTTTGTCCGGTTTTTTCCAGTCTATCATGTACACATCTAGACCGGAACCCAATAAGGTCTCGACTACCGATCTGCCCGGCTGTAGATCCAATATGTACGGCTCGTTGATCAAAGCGTACACCAGAAGGATGGGGGGTTTGTCGTCCTCCTCTTCAGTTTTATAATGTAGGAGTCTCGCTATATCTTTCTCCCATACCACTTCCGCGGGAGTTTGACCTACTTCGACTTGAGGAGTCGATCGTAAAAGCTTTGCTGCCTTGTTGAGATCGAGACTGTGGTCAGCAAGACCCTTCATAAAATCGTTTTGAGCTTTCATCAGTCCTTTGACATCATCGAGTTCATCTTGGCTCATGTAGACACCTTTTTATTCTTCTACGGGTAACTCGTCTAATCTTCTTTCGAGTTCTCTCACCCTCGAGGTCAACTCGTGGATCGACTCATAGACTTTCAATATATCATCTCTAGTGGGCATATTCATCGACTCGAGATAGGCACTCATCAATTCTTGTTGTGTTATCTTCGCATCTAGTATCTCGTCTATATAAGAACCTTGGAGTTCAGCATAGGATTGGGAACTGATGAGTTCCTGCATAGCTTCTGAAGCTGACTTCATCATCTCTTTCTGGCTTTTCTTGAATACATCTTCCGTTTCTCCTTCTTGTATACTGTCCTGCCAGATCTCGAAAAGGTTGGAAGAGGCGTCCATCCAATTTTCTTGAAAAGCCTTGAAGGCCGGTGGTAGTTTTTCCCCTTCGTCGCCTCCCATCTGTGACCAGGCGTCCATCCATAGATCGTAAAGATCTTCCTGCTCTTTTCGCTGTTTTTCAATCGTCTGTTCTATCGCTTGTGTCAGGGCGTTCCGTAGGCTGTCCATATAGCCCGAGTAAATGTTCTCGAAACCGGATGGAAGATCTCCATCTACACTTTCTTCCATCACCTCTTTAAAGTTCTTCGAGACCTTAACCCAGTTATTGAATATCTCACTCATAGCCGCATAGGATTCTAAGCTCTCGACGTTTTTCCGCTGGTCCAACATCTTATTAGTGTATTCGTTCCACTGGTCGTACATCTCCTCATACATCTCCGCGTTCTGGCCCTCTAAATCTTCCATGTACTCTTCCATCTCGTCCGAAAAGTCTTCCCAGATCGTTATCAACCGCTCTCTCAACTCATCATACGATGCATTTCCTTTCATTTAGATAACCTCCTAATAAATAAAAAAGGGAGGAAGGGCTTATCCCTCCTCCACCTTTTTTTCGAGTTCTTCTATCTTCTCTTTGAGCTCTTCTATGTCCCCCTCGTATTCTCTCATCCTACGTTTCGGGATCCAAGGGAAGAGAGGCATAACAGATCTCTCCCCGAAGTAGGGTTCGAGAGTATTGAGATAATTTTTTTCCGTCTTTTCCATCTGTTCCTCTACCGTTTCTTCCATCTTGTTGACGCTTTTGAACCAATCCTCTATGAAATCTTCGTAACGTTCACTGGTAGTCTCGACATTTTCTTTCATCTTGTCATTCAACTTTTCTCCAAGATCATCGAGTAGATTCTGCAGTTCTTTCATCGATTCTCTGTTCTCTTCGATGTTTTTCGTCGCAGTGTGGAGTGCAGTTTGATGAAAATCGGCGAGAGCCTCGAAGACGTCGCTGGGATTCGGACCCGTTCCGGCTTTGAGGCCCTGGAACATGCTGTCGGACATCCTTGTCCATGCCGAGTAAAGTTCCTCGGCATCCTCATGGCTGGTCTCGACGAGTTCGTTTAACTTTTTCTCGATCTTTTCCCTGTATTCTTGGAATTCTTTTGGCAATTCTTCGTCCATATTTTCCTCGACCATCTCTTCCGAGACATCGGAAAAATCGGTCCACAGTTCCGTCAGTTTTTGGTACTGCTCGTGGTTTCGTTCCAGCACTTGTTCCACATCTTTTCCGAAGTTTGTCGACTGGTCCATGATTCCGTTGAAATTATTCATGAATTTCTCCTGTTGTTCCACCATCTTGGTGAATCCACTAAAATCCATATTCGACAGGTATTTCATAGATTCGAATATATTCTTTCTCTCGGCCATGTTTATCAATCCCCCTCTATCTGCTCTTCCAACTCTTCAACTCTTTTCTTCAGATCTTCTACCGTTTTTTCTTGCTCTGATATGTGATCGGGCAATCCGGGCATATTGAACAGAGTAGTATATCCCCTGTTCACCGTTTCGATGTAGCTCTCGAGGATGTTTGAATAGTTCTCTTCCATCTCTTCTGCTATCTCGGAGGCGATCCTGGTCATGTTCCTGCTCTGATTCTCTATCTCGTTCCAGAAGTTACTGTAGATGTTCTCGTACTCGCTGTAACCTCTTTCGATTTGATCCCTGAACTGTTTAAAATTCGAGTTCCATTGTTCGTAGAGATTCTCTATCTGAGTGGTTTGGTTTTTCTGTAACTCATCCAACACGTTTTCCGTTTTCTCGGAAAATTTTTTCCAAGTTTCCGTGTAATCTCCGTAATCTATGTCGAAATCTTCGATCGCCGCTTCCATCTCTTTCCTCATGTCTTCTGAAAAATCGGACCAAAGACCGAAGATTTTACCGACGTCTTTTAGATCCGATTCTTCCGTGAAAGCTTCACTCGATCGTTCCCTATATTTTTCCATGATCTCGCTCAGGGCTTTCTGCCGTTTTCTCGTTTGGGCGCTGACTTTTGTAATCCTAGCAGACATCTTGTTGTAGAAATTCCTCCAGATCACCGCTAGGTCCTTAACTTCCTCGGCAGGCAATTCAGAATTTTCTCTCAGCTCCTCAATCCCCCCCTGGAACTCCGAAGCTCTTTTCGTCCATTCGTCTTCCAAGTTTTCCCAGTACTCTATTTGACTGTTTGTGACCTCTTCCAAGTTATCCTCGACTTCTTCCATCCCTTCTCTCCATAATTTGTCTATGTTTTGGGGGCCTGTAATAACCGATTCGGAGAATATCTCTTGGAAAGGGCTGAAGATCTCTGCATCCGGTAGTTCCGGTTCAGGTCTTTCAGGCTTTTCCCGTCCGCTTTCCTTTCCTGTTCCCAGTTCGTCTTTTTCTTCGACTATATCCTTGTAGACTTCCGGTTTCACAAGTTTTTCTGCGATCTCTTCCTTGGTCGAGCTCTTATTGACGTCGACGTTGTTCTGTTCAGCTATGGTGATCAGCTCGTCCTTCAGTAGAGCCTTGTCCATCTCGTTTTTGCGTTTTTCCGTGTCCTGACATTCTTCACATACGCTCAGATACTTCTGTATAGGTTTTTCTTTTTCTTTCATGTTTGATCTCCCTCGCTAAAGGTCTATTTAGCTACGCAAGTTATACTACTCTCGTTTATGCTTATAAACCTTTTTATATTTGGCCTTGTATTATCATACAAACTGATATACAACAAAGTAGCGGATCGAGTCTTGATAAATCACGATAAAATTTAATAAATATCTTTGATTTTCCCCTACTTGGAGTACTGTCCGGCCCATGGATCTCCCTCGCTAAAGGTCTTTTTTGGGCCGGTCAGTCCCTCCCTCCTTCTCTTAGATAACCTTCGCTTTTTTGAGTCCATCTATCTCTTTCTCCGTATACCCGATCTCTCTCAAGACCTCCTCAGTGTGTTCACCTTTTCTAGGAGGTGGATTATCGAATTCATCTATGTTTTTGTCGGATTTTGCCGGGAAGCCGATCTGAGAGATATCTTTTCCGTTGAAATCCAAGGAACCGAGCAGACTTCTTTCCTGGACAGGAAGGCTCTTAAACACTTCTTCAAGATCATTCACGGGAGAGATCATCACGTCGTTTTCTTCCGCTAACTTCTTCCACTCTTCGAATCCTTTGCTTTTGAATTCCTCCTCGATCATCCTTTTTACCTCCTCATTTTCAGAGAACTGCTTATCTTTCAGTTCCTCTCTATCTATCAGTTCGCAGAAGTTTTCCCAGTACTTCTTTTCGTAGGCAGCAAGGCAAACGTACCTTCCATCTTTGGTCTCATAGATGTCGTAGAATGGATAAGCTCCGGTCAGTTCCGTTTCTCTCGCCTTCGGTGATCCATCTTGCAGCAGAGGTTTCCAGGCTATACCCGTTGAGAGCGAGATCAAACAGTCTAAAATGGATATATCGATGAACTCGCCACTTGAATCGTTCAATTCTCTATCCAAAAGAGCGCTGATTATGGAAAAAGCGGAAAAAAGACCAGCGGTCATCACGGAGATCGGAAATCCGGGTATAGCGGGTTTCCCGTCTTTAGAACGCGTTAGATCAACCAATCCTCCTTCCGAGGCGTAATTGAGATCGTGTCCCCCCTTGTTTTTCGAACTCCCTTCCTGCCCGTAGCTCGAGAGAGAGCAGTAGATTATATCTGGATTCACCCGTTTTACCCCTTCGTAATCGACGCCGAGTTTTTTCACCACTCCTGGACGGAACTGCTCGAAGACGACGTCCGCCTCTTCTGCGAGTCGGAAAAATATCTCCTTCCCCTCTTCTTTTTTCAGATCTATCTCGATCGATCTTTTATTCCTGTTCAGCATGAGAAAAGGTGCGCCTTCTCCATCGATGGTTGGGTCCATGTCCCGGGCGTAATCACCTATATCGGGATCCTCTATCTTGATCACTTCCGCCCCCAGATCTCCCATCAGCATCGTAGCGTAGGGCCCGGGCAGAAGCCTCGTCATGTCCAAGATCTTTACCCCGTTAAGATTCATTTTATCCCCCTTTTCAATAGACCTTCCTCTTTTTATACGTTACCTATGAAGCAGGGTTTGAAGAAAACAGCCGTTCAAGCCCACCGAAGATTTTTAATTGTAGGTGATATTATGCCTCTTATACTTCGATAGCGGTTAGGTCGAAAGATTTAATTAAGGAAGACCTAACATATGACCTATAGTAGGTTCTTGTGCTGACTTGAGTTTCACCTTCAGGATTCAAATAGAAGCTCAGAGGATAGCGGTCAAAACGAGGTGGATAAGATGAGTGACGTAGATGAACAGTTGGAAAACGTATGTGAGAAGATGGATAGGATAATGGAAGACAATTCGATACCGAGAAATATAAGAGAAGGTGCAGAGGAATGCACCGAGCTGCTCCTCGAGTCGGACGATGATCTGGACGTGAGGATAGCCTCATCCATATTCAAGCTTGAAAAGTTGGCCGACGATCCCAACATACCTTTACACGGAAGGACTTTGATCTGGGATGTTATAAGTCAACTTGAATCTATAAAAGATGAATCTTCCTGACTCTTTCTTTCATAGATAGTCTTCGAATCTCTTTTCTCCTTCGATCAGATCTCTCAGGATATCGTTTGTTTCTTCGATGTCTACCCGGATCTGTTCTGTGCTCTCTACATCTCTGATGGTGACTGAGTCCTCTTCCATCGTATCATAATCGATGGTTATACAGTAGCGGGTTCCTACTTCGTCGTTCCTAGCGTACCTTTTACCGATCGACCCGCTTTTTTCCCATGTGACTCTAAAATCGTCTTTTAATCTATCGAAGATCTCTCTAGATTTTTCCGGCAGTCCGTCTTTTCTGACCAGCGGAAAAACCGCCACCTGTCTCGGCGCGAGCTCACCCGGTAAGTTCAGCCAGTTCCGATCATCGTTGGACTCGTAACCCTTATCTAGAAGTGCCCAAATGTTTCGGTCAACTCCAAAGGAGAGCTCTATAACATGGGGCGTCTTTCTTCCGTCGTCGGTGGGTATTGAAAGTTTAGTGCTCGACCCGTCCTGATGCTGTTTCAGGTCGTAATCTCCCCTGTAATGCAGACCCGATATCTCTTTCCATCCTTCAATGGTGTCGAGATCCACTTCTAGGTCGAAGTGTATCTTGTTGTAGAAAGCCTTCTCCCCTTCTGACAGCTCTCTAAATCTTACCTCCTCGGGATCCAACTTCATGATCTCCGTGGCGAAACGATACATCTCGCCCAGGTGGTAAACGTAGAAAGTGGGCATGTCCTTGATTTCATTGAGCATCACTACTTCAGATTCGTCGTCCTCCGCTCTTTGGATCCTTATTTCCATATCGTCGATATTTTTGAATTTTTCCTCGAAGACTTCTTCATGCAGTTCTGGCACGAAAAATATCTGAAGCTCGGCCTGCTGGAACTCTCTCATCCTGTAGAGTCCTTTTCTAGGGGATATCTCGTTCCTGAACGCAGGTCCAGTCGTAGCTAAGCCGAGAGGCATCTTTTTGCGGAGTCCTCGAAATTCCCTCCTGAAATTGATGTATGCGCTCTGTGCGGTCTCGGGGCGAAGGAACCCACTCTTATCTCCGGTGGGACCTAGATCTACGTCGAACATCATGTTGAAATCCTGGGGTTCCTCAAAGTTTCCGCCGCAGTCGGGGCAGGAAATATCCAAACCTTCAAGTTCTTCTCCGATCTCTTCTTTACCCATCCATTCAGCGTTTTTCCCCGTCTCTTCTTCGATCAGATGATCGCCTCTGAAGGAGGCTCCGCATCTTTCACACTTCACCATGACGTCGGAAAAATGATCTACATGGCCCGAAGCTTCTAAAACTCTATAGGGATGGATGCAGGGAGTGTGGATGAGGTGATAGTTTTCGTCCAAACCGAGGAAAAAATCCTTCCATTCTCTTTTCCAACTGTCTAGCAGTCTCGCGCCGAGATGACCGTAGTCGTAAAATCCGGCTTCTCCCCCATAGATCTCGGCGGACTGCCAGAAAAAACCCCTTCTCTTGCACATCGATTCGATTTCCTCTTTTTTGGTCATCTTCAGTCCTCACAGGAGGGTGGTGATAAGATCCAGTTCATAGACCATGTTCTCCAGGTTATCCATCTCGTCGACGACGGGCAGTTGACCAAAGTCGTTCTCTTCCATCATTTCGGCGGCTTTGGAAACACTGGTTTCATGATATATAAACAACGGATCGGTTTCCATCACTTTTTCAACAAGGATATTTGGCACCTCGATCATGGAGGTCTCATAATAAAGATTCATTACGTTTTTTACCCCCTGCCATGACCAACTGTCCTCGTCATCTTCGATACCGAGGTCCGACTTTTCTATCTCTTCGTTTATCTCGCTCAGATCGAACAGATCTCTATCGGTTACGATCCCGCTTATTTTTGTCTCTTCATCAACTACCGGGAACGAATATATATTGGTTAGAGACATCATCTGAAGAACGACCTTGATCGGTGTTTTTTCGTAAACTGGGATGCATTTTCTTTTTATTATCTCTCTCACGGGTGTTTTTATATTCTTGCTCTTTATATATGGCAGCATGTCCGCCGTAGTAAGGATACCCGCACATCCCTCGTTATCATCTTTGACCGGTAGATAGTGGGTATCGTTCTCTACAAAAAGTTTAGCGGCTTCCGTTACTGGAGCTTCTTGCGAGATCATCGGCTGATCCTTTCTGTATATAAGCGCTAACTGCTCTTCATCTGGGTGATTGAAAAAATCTATCCTCGTAACTAACCCTTTCAGCTCTCCATCCTTGACCACTGGCATACCGGTCAATTCGTGTTTGATCAGTTCACTTACCACTGAACTTCTGTTTCCAGGCAATTCAGCCACTATCGGGTCGCTCGTCATCAAATCTTTTACCTTTTTATCTTCCGACATATTTAATCCTCCTCTAATCTAACTACCATTACAGGGCACTCAGCATTTCTTATAACTTTTCTTGCTGTACTTCCTGTGAAAAGCCGCGAGAGACCGGAGCGGGTATGATGTCCCATCACGATCAAATCTTCCTTTTCTGACTCCGAGATGATGATTTCGGCAGGAGCACCCCTCTTTATACTTTTCTCTAGATCTAATCCCATCTCTTCTACTCTCTCTTCCAAGTCACTCAGAATATTTTCAGCCTCTCCTTCGATGTGATCCTCTACAGAGGTGATCAATTCGTCCGGCGGGATTCCAGCCAGACTTCCCGTATCAACTACGAAGACTATCTTGACTTTAGCCCCTATCAACCTAGCTAAGGAAAGCCCCTTGTCTATCACTAACTCGTTTTCTTCAGTCCCATCGGTTGCGATCACGACTCTTTGATATTCGTCCATTTTACCACTCTATGTATCCGATTATATCTTGAGGAGATGAGTTAATCACTACATTATATGCAGGGTCTCCTTCCCTGTACTCTAATATCATCAAAAAGTCTTTTTCATCGTTATCAAAATCAGGTCTTAATGATTTTCTAGGATTCCAAGTAGCCATCATCAATATATCTTCAGGAGAAACACCTCCATTCAATTTTCCCACTCTGTAGGCGGTCTCCATCTCTCTGAACAGGTTAGAATTGCTTATCATGGCGTTATCGGTACCTAATGATAATGTTAAATTAAACTCTAACATCTTCGGTATATCCGGCATTTTTCCGAAGAACATGTTCGCTCTTGGACAGATCACTACGGGCACATCTTCTTCAGCACATGCTCGAAGGTCCTCTTCAGTGGCCTCGAGCATATGAACTAGGTGATGGATATTTAGGTCTAATATCTCTTCGATCGGTTCTCTCACGTCTTCCGAACAATGCATGGCTAAAGGCTTACCAGTCCCTCTAATGGCATCGGCGACCTTCTTTATCTGCTCTTTTTCCCAGTCGCGATAAGAACTCAATCCTATGCCGTCCACTTGGGATAATAGATTATTTAGTTTCCAGGCATTGAATTCTCTTTTGGAAGGGCGGGCCATTATTATAGGAGTGAAATTTACTTTTTCTAGTGAATCTAAAGCTTTCTTTAAGGGGGAAAGCCCCTCTATACCTCCTTCTCTGAAATCGAAGATACAGTTCACCCCGTATGAGAGAGCATCTTTTAAATAAGCGGTGATCGATCTTGATAATTCCTCTTCTGTGGAAGAAGAGAGCTTCTCTTCTTTCAATCCCCCGGGTCCGACGACTTCCTCTATTGAACCCGTAGGTGGTTCCTTTACCACGGAATCGGCTAGATGAGTGTGGGAATCGTGAAAAGTAGGGATAAAGATCGCTTTTTCTCCTCCGTCTCCTCCCTTCTCGTATTCTTTGACTTCACCTTTTTCTACCCCTACCTCAGCCTGAATGAAACCGTCTTCACTGAGGAAAGGACCGCTATAACTTTTCATATTCACTGCACCTTATCAGTAGAACTGAATTTATTAACTTTTCCCTCAATAATCATAATAGATCCCCATCTTGGTCCCAAACGTAAACTTCTCCGCTGTCAGATTCCGCGAGCACGATATCCTGGCCTTTGATCCTTCCTACGGCTACACCTCTTACCGGGGAATCGGGTTCTTTCCCGATCCACATGATCTTCCCTGATTGGTCCCACACGTACACTCTTCCATCCGCTGAACCAGCTACTACGACTTCTTTTCCTCCCAGCTTCCCGAGAGCTACATCGTAGACCTCCCTTATCGGATCGTCACTGGTCCATAGAAGTCGACCGTAGGCGTCCCACATATATACTTTGTAATCAGAAGAGCCCGCCACGATAACCTGGTAACCGGCTATCTCTCCGATATCTATCCCGTTTATATCGCCTTCCGGGTCGGTGACCGCCCATAACAGTTTGCCGTACCCGTCCCAAACGTAAACGTTTCGATCGGCCGAGCAGGCCGCTACCACGTCTATCCCTCCCAGTTTTCCGATGGCGATATCGTTGATCGGTTGACTAGGGTCACTAGCTTTCCATATCAGTTCCCCTCTATGATCCCAGACGTAAATGGTCAGTCCTCCGCCGACGACCACTTCTCTATCGTTTACTTTCCCTACGGCCACGGCTTTCACTTCGTTTTCGGGCTCTCTTCCTCTCCAAAGTTGGGTTCCCATGGTATCCATAACGTAGACGTTGGTATCCAAAGAACCGGAGGCTATCACGTCTTTCCCTTTAAGTTCCCCCACCGCGACGCCGCCAGCCCCTCCGGTAGGTGCGGCTCCTTTGGGCAGGAATCCGCTTTCCCCCATGCTCCTCATGATCGCCGGAACAACGTCCACCTGCCCCGATAGTCTATCGTAGGCGGTTCGAGCGTTGTCGCGAACTTTTTCTTTATCATGATTCAACGCTCCGATCAAAGAGGGAACCACTTCTTTCGGCTTTTTAGCTCCTTTTTCGACCAATTCGTCGATAGCGTCCTCTCTCTTGGATTTCCAGAAGCTTCCCAATTGGTCTATGAGTTCATCGGTAGAGGCCATCGCTCATCCGTATCAGCCTACTACAAAAAATATTTTCCCCTGATTTTCTTATATAAATCTTGATGGAAAACCCTATTATAGGGGAAAGTATAGAAGGAGACGGTGTAGCTGATGTACGTTGTGATCGTTGGAGGAGGAAGAGTCGGTAAGGACTTGGCAAAACTACTCCTCCCGGAAGGGCACGACGTCGTGCTCATGGAAAAAGATCCAGAGCTGGCTGAACAGCTCTCGAAAGAGTTCGACGCCCTTATCATCGAAGGTGATGGCACAGAACTTGACTATCTGAAAGACGCGGGCCTCAATCGGGCCGACGCTTTGGTCGCGGTCACCGGTGACGATAAATCCAACCTCATCATGTGCCAGCTCGCAGACCAGATCTTCAAAGTGCCCACTGTGATAGGTAGGGTGAATGAGCCGCAGAACGAAGCGGTATTCACCCAGCTCGGGGTGGAGAATACGGTCAGCACGACCAGGGCCAGCGCCATGCAGATAAAGAATACTCTCGGCGAGACCAAGACCCTGCTTACAGTAGGTGACAGAGAGGCGCAGTTGATGGAGTTCAAGGTGACCCAGGAATCGCCGGTAGCTCACAAGAAGTTAAAGAATGCGGGTCTCCCCAAGGGAGTCATCGTCGTGGACATCAGGAGAGGAGAAGACTCTGTCATACCCGACGGCAACACACAATTCAAGCCCGACGATATCGTTACCGTTCTCGCAAGGACCAAGATGGTCAAACAGACCAAGAAACTCTTCGAGAAGAAGAAAAGGTTCGGTATAATTTGATATGATAGCCATCCCCGATCGATATAATGAAATGGGCCTACCATAAGGAAGATTATCTGCTGATAATACGCGAACTCGGCATCCTCTTGATCATACTAGCATTTCTACTTCTCTTACCCATCGCTGTCGCCTACATCTATAACGAGCCCAGTACGATCTCGCCTTTTCTCACCTCTTCCATTTTATCCGGGACCCTCGGAGTGCTCTTTAGACTCTCTCCAGCCAGGACCGAGTTCGAGAGGAAACATGCCATAGCGCTTGTCGTCATCTCGTGGCCGATCATATCGATACCTTCAGCGCTGCCCTTCTATCTGAACGGCACCGCGCCCACTTTTTTAGACGGATACTTTGAAGCTATATCTGGATGGACCACCACCGGCCTTACAACGATAGGCGCGAACGCCGATCTTTTCGCCCACTCCATAAATTTTTGGAGGCACCTGATGCAGTATCTTGGAGGTCTTGGTATAATAGTGATGGGTATCGTCGTATTGGCGCCCTTGAGAGACTGGGAGACGACTTCGGAGCTTGCTGTGGCTGCGGGTAGGAAATACAGGATAGTTCCCTCTTTGAACAACACCATAAAGATCATCATGGGGATGTACGGGATATTTTTGGCGGCCGGGACCGTTCTGCTTTACTTTTCCGGTCTCAGTTTTTTCGATGCCCTCTGCCACGCGATGGCCGGGTTCAGCACTGGCGGTTTCTCAACAAGAGGTGCCAGTCTAGGCGCTTTCAATTCACCATGGGTGACTCTCACCTCTCTGCCCATAATGATAATAGGAGCCACCAATTTCGTATTGGTGTACTACCTCTTTTCCGGAAAGTTGAAAGACTATATCAAAGATATAGAGAGCCGTGTTTTCTGGTATTTCTGGATCATCTTTATCGGGGGATTGATAATATGGTTCGCTTTCAGGAACGCCGGATACTCAGACTCGTTAGACGTGATATTCATGATCACCTCTGCGCTGACCACCACGGGCTGGAGCACTATCCCGGCATCAGCGGTCTTCTTACAGTGGGCCCCGCTGGCATTGATAGCGATCATCCTCTCGATGCTCATAGGAGCAAACGCCTCGTCGACCGGCGGTGGGTTAAAAGCTTTCAGGGTAGGTCTCATGATAAAGAACATCTATTGGCTGACCAGGGAAAACGTGATGCCGGACAGCTTGAAGATGCATAAAAGTTACCGCCATATAGAGGAAAAAAATATGGATTATGAAGAGCTGCAGCACATGATGACCTTCATGCTCCTCTACTTTCTGATACTGTTCCTCAGTTTTATCATCTTCATGATCTTCAATTTTCCGATACTCACTTCCTTTTACGAGGTGACCAGCGCGATCGGTACCGTGGGTCTGTCCTCTGGTATAACCAGCACGGGTATAAACCCTCTTTTGAAGATAGTTTTATGCGTAGACATGTGGCTCGGGAGGATCGAGATACTTCCCACGCTTTATTTCATGATGTATATCTACAAATCGTACGTGCAGAAGTGAAGACGAGAAGAATGTATATAAAAAGTCAGAACCAGCCGTATCTTTTTGAGAGCTTGTAAACGATATATACGGTAGCTATCAGCACTATGGAACCTATACCTACCCACAGCACGTCTAACTTCTTCCCTCTGCCGATCCTTATGACCCAGAAATCCTCCTCTCCGGCTCCAAAAGAGCTAGTATAACCTGCGACGGATATCTTTCCGTCGTCTGAGATCGTGATTGAATGAGCTACCTCGTCTCTATCTCCGCCGAAAGTCTCCTTCGAGATCTCTTTCCCCTCAGTTCCTATCTCCACCACCCAGACGTTCTTACCCGGTTTTCCGTACGACGTGGTATAACCGGCCATGATGTACTCACCTTCTGGCGTATTTTCAACCGAGTAGGCTATCTCCTCGTAACCGCCGTCCGAAGAGTAATTCCAAAGTTCGTGACCCGTAGAATTCGTTTTCACCATCCAGAATGATTCTTCTCCTTTCCCGTAGGACGTGGTACTTCCAACGTAAACGTAACCCCCGTCTTTTGTTTGTGTGACATCATAAACATAATCATCGAATATCCCTCCGTTGGTCCTGTTCCATATCTCCTCCCCTTGTTCGTTGATCTTCACGATCCAGGCTCCCTGGCCCGGGTCTCCAAAGGAATCCGTGTAACCCGCTAAAATATAATTCCCATCATCCGTTTTCACAACTGACCTGCAGATGTCGTCTCCATCCCCTCCGTAAGCTCTCTTCCAGGTGTTCTCATCTTCTTCGATAACCTCGCCTTCCTCGTTCGTTTTGACGGCCCAGAAGTCCTCTCCTCGGCCTCCGTAGGTCACGCTAGAACCTACCATGAGGTAACCACCGTCGCTAGTCTGTCTCACGGAATAACATCTTTCCTCGTACTTACCCCCGAACCCGGCATCCCACATCTGGTTACCTTTCTCGTCTAATTTTATCATGTAAAAATCGTTTTGTGCTCTGCCTTGGAAAGACTCGCTGGATCCCGCCACGGCGTAGCCGCCATCGTCGGTCTTGATCACCTCTTGCGCTCTATCGTCGTATTCCCCTCCGAACGTCTTCCTCCACTGTGTGAATCCGTTCTTGTTTGTCTTGACCAGAAAATAGTTGGACAGCTTGCCTTCACCGAAAGAGCGGGTAGATCCCGCTGCAAGGACCCCTCCGTCTTCGGTAAATACATGGGATCTCGCAATATCGGAAGCGGGTCCCCCGTAGGTCTTTTTCCACTCGTCGGTCAATTGAGCGGAAACGTTACTCGGCAGGAACGCTACAGAGATCAACATGAAGATGCAGAGAAATACCGCGACGGTTATGTACCTATCCGACTTCATGATGGCCTCCAAATGATATCCGAGGATTTGATTTCTTCTATTTAGAAATTTTCCCGTTTGTCCTACATACAGGTCTGAACCGACGGCAAAAAAAATATATGATTAGTGCTTTTTTAAATCGACGGAACTATCCAAAATAGATAAGAGGTCAAAACATTGAAAGGGAACGTCGTCTGGGCCAATATAAAGGACAGGAGCGAAACCCTGAAAGAAAAGATCCATCCATACTTTCAGGAATACGGCTTACTGACCACGGTGAGTTATTACCTCGGCATACTTCTGATGGTACTCGCTCTTTTACTTTTGATACCGGCACTGATAGCCGTGGTCGTGGACGGATCGGTCAAACTCGCTCTCTGTTTTGTGTTTCCCGCTCTTTTTTCCGGGGTTGTGGGATTTTTGTTTTTCCTACTCTTCCAGAAGACCGAACTTTACCTGGGAGCGGCCATCACTCTCTCCGCTCTAGTGTGGCTCCTCTACGGGATAATCGGAGGAGTCCCTTTCATGCTGGCAAGGTATTATTTCGGTCCGGATGTCGGCCTCACCATAATAAACGGCGTCTTCGAGTCGATGTCCGGATGGACAGCTACAGGTCTAGATACTTACGCTAATAGGGTCGAAGGCCTTCCACACGCTATACTCTTCTGGCGCTCCCTGATCCAGTGGGTTGGAGGAGTAGGTGTCATCCTTCTATTTTTGAGCATACTCGTGGTGAGGAGCGGAACGGTGGCTCACCGTCTCTATCTTGCCGAGGGTAGGAGCCATCGCCTGTTACCGAGCGTCGTGAAGACAACGAGAAGGATCTGGGCCATCTACGCAGGATACACCGGTCTTCTAGCTCTCATCCTATTTTTGATAGGCATGCCCCTCTTCGACTCGATCAATCATTCCATGACAGCTCTAGCTACCGGAGGATTTTCGGTTAAAAACAGCAGCATAATGACCTACCGCCTGACCGCTCATCCCAACGCTCTCTATATGGAGTTGGCCATCATACCCTTCATGGTCCTGGGAGGAATCTCTTTTGCGATGCATTACCAATTGTTCATCGGAAACATAAAGAAATTCTTCGAAAACCTCGAAGTCAAGGCCATGTTCTTGATCATAATCGTAACTACGATACTACTCGCTATAACTCTCGGGTTGACTTTCGATTCTTTCAGATACGGGTCTTTTCAGGTCATAACCGCGCTCACGGGGACAGGTTTCAACACCGCCCCTGTGGGTACCTGGACAGATTTTCAGAAAACCATACTCACGATACTGATGATATTTGGAGGAGGCTACGGTTCTACCGCTTCGGCTCTCAAGTTGATAAGGGTGGTGGTTATATTCTACGCTTTGATCTGGTTGATCAGCAGGATGCTCCTACCCGAATCCGTGGTCCACAAACTTGAGGTGGGCGGGAAACACTACAGGCACGAAGAGATCATGGAGGTCGCGACTTATGCGGTTCTTTATCTCGTAGTACTGGTCGCCGGTGCCTTGGTCTTCATGTATGGAGGTCATTCAGCAGCGGATGCTCTCTTCGAAGTTGCCTCCGCGGAAGGTAATGTAGGTCTGAGCGTTGGTATAACCGGACCGAATATGCCCGCTCACCAGAAGATAGTGCTGATAATAGAGATGTGGGCCGGACGACTCGAGATATTTCCTGTGTTAGTACTGATCACTTCACCCTTCCATTGATGTTTTTGCTCACTTGAACCAGTCTATCAAACTGAGGATCAAAGCCGTACCTACAAAGGCTATTACAGCCCAGATGAAACTTCTAGTGAACAAAAAGACCAGGATCGCCAACAGGGTTGCGGGTAAGAACTGTATCAGCATCTTGAAGAAAAAGGCTATTACCAGGATTATAACCACTAGGATCAATATCCCGATGCAGATAATAGCCCCTAAACCTAATATATCTATCATCATCTGTAATAGGGGAAGGTTGGTAAATAAATCTGTTGTTTAAAATTTCCAGTAATCTCTCAATACATCCTTCAGGTCTTCCAGCGTTTCCGTCAGTTTTCTCTTCGGTTCATACTCGATATCACCTATCTTCTGATCGGAAGGAACCGGGAGCTCGACGCCTAACGTTCCGATGGTTATAGCTTTCCATCCTTCTACGACCCTCCGACCGTATCCGGATAACATGAGATCGATGTAACCCGCGTCGACTTCTTCAGCCATGGCTCTGCTCACTTCTCCTAGATACTTCAATCCTCTCATATCTAAGGCAAGGTCGGTAAGCGAGTCGGCGTGATGAGGGTCGGAGCCGCCGTTCCTGATCATAACGTCTGGAGAGAACTGTCTGACCAGCGGTTTTACCACCTCTTCGACAGCGTGATGATATTCAGTTATATTGGCGTCTCTTGGCATCGGAATGTTCACCGTAAAACCTTCACCTTCGCCTTCCCCCACTTCTTGAACGTATCCTCTGCCGGGATACAGAGTTGCGGGATCCTGATGGATCGAGACGAAGAGAACGTTGGGTTCTTTTATGAATATGTCCATGGTCCCGTTGCCCTGGTGAGCGTCGGTGTCGAAGACTAGAACTTTCTCTTTTTGATCCGCCAAGTACCTGGCTGCGACGGCAACGTCGTTGAATATGCAGAAACCTTCTCCATAGTCAGGTCCGGCGTGGTGGAGCCCTCCCAGGTTTATGGCGAAATCGACATCTTCGTTTTCGATCCTTTTGGCCGCTTCCAGGCTTCCTCCCACGATGTGGCGAGCGGCGTCGGGAGTACCCTTTCTTACCGGGGTGTCCATGGTGAGGGAACCGCCGCTCTCTTCTTTTTCATCCACTTCGTTGATATACTTGAGATCATGGACGGTTTCCAGTACCTCGTTATCCACCTTCGGAGATTCCGTTATCTCCACTTCGCTGTCCATTTCGGCTTCATTTTTGACTTCATCGACGAATTTAGAAAATCGCCTCGCATCGAAGGGATGGAATTTGCCGAAGGTGTACGATCCGTACTTTTCGTGAAAGAACAAGGGAACTTTTCTATCGCTCATCTTTTTTCCTCCTTTTCGTCGCTTCGATATGTGCTCTTCTTATCGGGTCCGGGATCTTGTATGTGCAGTAACTCCTCACGAGTTGTACCGCTTCCTCGTGGGAAGTCTCATGGCCCGGTGAGACATAGATCGGGTTTTTTGCTCTATCACCCTCCAATAGGGCGTGCCCTATTAATTTTCCGTTCTTTCTGACCTCCGATATCATCTTATTTTTTTCCCTATCTATCTCTCCTACCAAATTTCCACAGAGTTTGCTCTTCGCGACCCCTACGGTCGGTGTTTCGGCTTCTACTCCGAAATGTGAAGCTAAACCCACACCGTCGGGATGCATCACCCCGTTCCCGTCGACCATTATCACGTCGGGCATCTTTTTCACTACGTCTAGGATCTCCAGCAGGGATGGAAATTCTCTGAAAGCGAGAAAAGTCGGGATGTAAGGAAATTCCACCTCCATCTCGATGGTGAAAACGTCGATCTCTTCTTTCCTTTCATGATCCCAGAGAGAAAGCGCGGGATATGCTTTTCCGTTGGAATAGGAGACATCTACACCCGCCACTAGTGAGAAATCTATCCCGCTCTCTTCGATCTTAACTTTTTCCTTAACTTTTTGCTGCTCTTCTCTCAGGATTTCAAGAGGCTTATCCGACTCAAAATCTTCGAACAATATCTGCTCGAAATTTTTCACCATCCCATCTTTAACCCCCACTCCTTCCTCCTCCAGCAGTCTTATCTTTTCTTCTTTTCCCCTGGCGTACCCCCCGAGCGAACCGTCGGATCTAACGACACGGTGACAGGGAACTTCTACGGGCCTCGGATTCTCGTTGAGCATCTTCCCTACGGCTCTTGCGGCTCTTTCACTACCTAGCGCTCTAGCTAAAGCACCGTAAGTGGAGACCCTTCCTTCCGGGATCTGGGATACGAGAGAATAAAAATCTTGACGGAAAGACTCTACCACTGAAGATGCCAAACGATCACCGTCAGTCTTTATCTGCAGTTCCGCTCTTTTCGCTCAACAGATCGATCGCTGGAGTCCTGGTATATGTCGGCGTCCTTTTTTCCTCTCTATCTTCTTCGTGTTTCCACGGCCAGACCCTCGATATATGATCTACCCTAAGATAGACCTCCTCCAGATTGACACAGATCCAATCTACGAATCCGGTAACTTCCTCGGGGGTCTCTTCACTTTCCGGTCCCTTTTCCAGAGAGTTCCACTCTATCTCGGAACTCGGACCTTCACATACATCGGTAAGTACGATGGTCCCCTCGTCGAATTCCTTCAAGACTCCTAGAAAGGCGGTTTCGTCCTCCATTACAACGATGACTTTTTCTCCCTTCGATCTTTTTAATTTTTTCTGCAGTAATGTGGCAAGCATACTATGACCCCTTTCCCATATATGACCCTCGATCCTATATATAGTTAAGGACATATGCTTTCTGTTTCAGATATGTCCTTAACTATAATTTTTGTAGTAACTTATCACCCGAACTCTGGATTTACAACAACTTATTTTTGATCGATTTTAACGCTTTCCACACGTAACCTTTTATATCGATGAGTAGGTCCCACGCTTCCTTCAAGAAAGTGAAACTCTTCTTGTAATACATCAGGGCCGCGACGACAAGGGTGAAGAACAATCCCGAAGAGATGTTAGAGACCGAAGCGTACTGGGTAGCGCCTTCTGCAGCTCCTTGATTCTCTCCCACGACGGCGGTATCTTCCGCCAGTATGATCCCGAAGTCAACGGAGAGATCGGGTATGGGGATGGGACCGATGAACTGGAAGAACATCTCGAGTTCGAAGTAATAGAAATCCGTTACAAATGGGTAAAGGAGAGCCTCACCCACACCCAGGTCCAAGATCAGATGAGCAATGAGAAAGAAAAAACCGATCATCCCATATTCTCGATATTTGGGATGGTACTTATCTAGATATATGATGATGATCAACGGTATGATTATGATGAGAAAGATGTTGTGAAATAGCATCCTATGCATCCCTCTAAAGAAGAAATCCAGATCCATGACTACACTGAAAGGCAGCATCAACAGAACCTTTCTCGTCTTCACTCGGAGAGCTAAAAGTATCAGGAGAGGGATCGTTATATGGGCGAAGGTGTCCATTTGAAATCTAATAGTATCGATGACCTATATAAAATTTGGACGTCAAAAACTAAAAAATTTATTAAAGGGAACCTGTATAACTCCGTTGAAGATGACTACCATGGAAAAGGAAGAAAAGAAAAAGAAAGGAATGAAGGACATGATCGGGCTCGGGGGTGAGGAAGAAGAAGAGGGCTTTGGCTGTGACTTCCATATAGATCAGAGCGGATCTAAAAAACGGCTTATCGTGGAATGTACTGAGTGTGACATAAAGCCTTCTCTCAACAATCAAAGATGTTTACAAGGTGTGCTGAATATACTTTCGGAAGAGATGGGAGTCGACACGGTCATCTTGTCCCACTATGAGGATACAGAGTATTTCGGACCTGCGATGGATCTTTTGAACAACCTCGTAGATTTTTTGGACAGTATAGAGGATTTCACCATGAGGGATCCTATAGAGAAATATTTCGACTATCTAGACGATGGCAGTAAAAGAAAATTGAAATGCCATGATTGTCAGTTCAACCCTTCGAATGTCTTTCCCAATCTGCGCAATAAATTTTTTGAAGGGATCGAGGAATTTGAAAACGAATTCAATAGGATAACCCAGCAAATCGATAGTGTATCATATAGCCATACTGAATGTGAAGAATGTACGTTTTCAACTTTGCAAGATCTAGATTATCTCAAGAAAGAATATGAGGAACTCTACAAGATGACGATAAGAGAGATAGGAGAAGGAGAATTAGAAGAAAAGGAACAGGGGAGATGAAAGGAATGGAAGCTAAAGAATCTTTGGAAGAAACCCCCCTAGAAGAAACTAAGGCGGATCATGATCTGAATGAGAAATTTAGTAAGATATTCGATGCATACCACCGTGTCAAACCTAAATTTTCTTCTTCTTGGATTGTTTTAGAATCCCCTCCTGGGGCGGAGAAAGTCAAAGAGTACACCGTTGAGGAATCGAAGGTAACGCTTTATCGATTACCCGGAGAAACCGAAACGCTTTATCACGTTACCCCTTTCGAGTACACTTTACCCCCTGACCAGAAAAAAATAATCACACTCGCCCGAGAAGAGATACTGGATCATTATCCGGGAAAAAAGGAGTCCCATCGACCCGCTTTTGTCAGACAACACGCAAAAAAACAGGGAAACAAATTGATATACAAATATGCAAATATCGAGGGCGTCGATTTAGGAAATACTCGGACCGAACAATTCGCTAGAGTCCGGATGTTAGCCAATATACTCTCGAGATATACTGTTGGATTGGGTATAATAGAAACTTTGCTCAGGGACACGAGGATCACCGATGTTTATATAGATGCCCCGGTAGAGGAGAGTCGTGTTTACTCCATAATCTCTTCTACCGACCTAGATGATTCGATCCCGGCTAGGTGTGTTACGAATATAGGCTTGACACAAGAGAGCGCAGATTCCATAATCTCTCGTTTACAGTACGAAAGCGGGAGAGCATTTTCAGAGGCGAGACCCGTATTAGAATGCAGCTTAGAGGAGTACAAAACCAGAGCGACCGTGATCGGAGAGCCACTTTCTCCCGAAGGAGTTTCCATCACTTTTAGACGCCATTCTCCGGAACCCTGGACACTGCTGAGATTGATATATCAAAAGAGCCTTTCTTCTTTATCCGCGGGTTTACTTTCTTTCCTGATAGACGGTGATGCCACCCTGCTTGTCGCGGGTCCGAGGAGTGCGGGAAAGACAT
Organism: uncultured Thermoplasmata archaeon; assembly: GCA_964462425.1. Classification (GTDB taxonomy): domain Archaea; phylum Thermoplasmatota; class Thermoplasmata; order Halarchaeoplasmatales; family Halarchaeoplasmataceae; genus Natronoplasma. Next base: position 17,934 of record CAYWYD010000019.1, on the reverse strand, counting down.
CTTTACTTGGCGCTTTGATGTTCGAGTTTCCTCCAAGCCAACGTATAGTCACTATAGAGGACACTTTAGAACTGCCTTGCAGTGATTTGAAAGAAGAAGGATACAAGGCTCAGTCCATGCATATACGGTCCAGCGGCATAGGCGGTTTAGGAGAGATGTCCGCCGAAGATTCATTGCGCGTTTCGTTGAGGCTAGGCGAGTCCGCGATAGTGATGGGCGAGGTAAGAGGCGAAGAGGCCCAAACCCTTTATGAAGCGATGAGAGCCGGGACTGCGGGAAGCGCGGTCATGGGTACTATACATGCTGACTCGCCGAGTGCCGTCTACGAAAGGGTGGTTTACGACCTAAATATACCTCCGAAATCTTTCGCCGCAACCGACGGAGTCGTGATGGTGAATTATAGAAGGCCTAAAGGATTACACCGTTTAGTCAGAAAAACAACCAAGATATCCGAGGTCAACAAAGAGGAAATCCCGTCCAGCACCGATATAGAGCGCAAGATAGAGGGAGAAGCTGGAGTTTTATTTGATGATATAATGAGTTATTCTTCAGAGGACGATGTTTTGAAGAAGACTGATCATTTCGGAGTTTCTAATCTCATATCAAAGATAGCGGATGGCTGGGATATGAGCATGGAAGAGGCGGAAGAAAATATCATGGCAAGGGCTCGAGTGAAGTCTGCAGTAGTCGAGCGAGCTAAACAGGAAAATCGGTTAGAGCTACTCCAGGCAGATCATGTGCCCAAGTATAACAACAAATTTTGGCATCTGTTGGAGAGACAGACCAAAGAGCATGGAAGTATTGATTATCAGGCTTTAGTAAAAGAATGGAAAGAATGGTTCAAGGAGAGTTTCTAAGATGCCGAAAAGAGACGGGAACAAGGAGCAAGGTATTTTTACAAAGGGATGTAAGCTTGCCTCCGATCTTTTTCAATTGGATCTAGCTGAAGAGAGGGAGAAGAGAGAGAAAAAGCTAGATGAGGAGAAAAAGGAGTTAGATGAAGAATTAGAAGAGAAGAAAGAAAATTTTGAGCAGATCCGAAAGAAATATCCTTCTGAACATCCGAAGTACCAGCGGAGCAAACAACGTTACGAGCTAGCTCTCCGTGACCACGATAGGGAGATGGAATCGCTCGAGGAGGACGAATTTAAAAGTTCTATAAAATTTGCGCAGATAGATGCAGAACCGGTTGAAGTCCGATATTTTGCATATCTTATAGGTCTAGTGGTGATGTTTGCTTCATTAGGCGGTTCCCTTATCACTATTTTCTTCACCAACATCCCATTTATCTTCAAGTTGATAACGTTGTTCCCTATCTTTATCCTACCGTTGATAGCTATCGCGGTAGTGATGAACTTTCCCTACTACCTCGCGGAGAGAAGAAGAGCTAAAACTATAGGTCGGATGCCGGAAGCGATAAACTATATGGTCATGGCTATGTCGATCACTCCCAATCTGGGTCGTGCTGTAAAATATGCCGCCGAGAGTGTAGAGGAACCACTCTCCTCGGAGATGAGAAAGATAATCTGGGACGTAGAGATGAGGAGATACAGCAAGATAGAGGAATCTCTATTAGCTTTTGCGGATGAGTGGGGGAAATGGAGTGAAGAGTTCAGAAGAAGTCTTTACACAATCCGGAATGCGTCTCATAAGGAAACCCAAGAGGAAATAAATCGCTCATTGGATAAGGCGAACCAGATAGCGGTGAATGGGGCCGAGAAAAAGATGCGGAGTTTTGCAGAAGCTTTAACCATCCCGGCTATGACTCTTTTCTCTTTGGGCAGCATCCTTCCTTTATTGATCGCGGCACTTTTACCGGTTTTGGCTGTAGGCGAAGCGACGGCTGACCTCATTATCATATTCTTAGATGTAATCATACCTATCGGCTTTTTCATCTATTCTTCACATATCCTAGGTTATCGACCAGCTATCCGTGTTTCGTTATCAATCCCTAGTTTCTTAACAAAAAAAGAGATGTACACGATAGTGGGCACATCGATAGGCATAGCTGCCGGGATGATATTTCTTGGATTCTATCTGAGACCCCATTATTCCTATCTGATCTCGTTGCTCCCTCTCTGGGGCATAACTATCGGTATAACAATTTATTGTTTCTTTACCTCTTACCTACCCTACAAAGAGAGGAACAATATTATCGAGACCGAGAAAAATTTCCCAAACGCGCTGTTCCACCTTGGAGGATACATAGGAAGAGGCGAACCCCCCGAAAGGGCTCTTGAGAAAGTTGCGGATAACATCCACTCCGCCAGTGTGAGCGTTCTATTTCAAAAGATCTCCTATTCGCTCCATGTCACCCGGAAATCTCTCTCAGATATCTTGTTCGGGAAAGGAGGCGTACTGGAAGATCATCCATCTCAGATGATAAAAGCGACCACTACAACTATCACTAGAGCTATCAAGAAAGACCCCGTAACCGCTGGACAGAGCTTAGCAAGGATATCCGACTATCTCAATCAACTGATGGATATAGAGGAGGAGATGAAAAGTAGACTCAAAGAGATCACCGGGATGATGACCGTTACAGCACAATTCATCGCTCCGCTGGTGATGGGCGTGACCACGGTCCTTTACGTGATATTGGCGGGATATTTTGCTGAGATAGATTTATCGGGTCCACTATCGGACGTGGCAGGCGGTTTTGTAGGTGGGGAGATCCCGATAGGAGGTTTTGTTTTCTGCCTTGTGGTAGGTATATATCTGATCCTATTGGTCCTCTTAACGGTATATTTCACCGTAGGCATAGAGAGCGGAGAGGATTGGACCGCTCGAAAGATGACCATAACCAAGGTCCTCCCGATCTCTATACTACTTTTCACGCTCTCCGCAATTTTTGCCGAGATGTTTTTGTCAGGCATAGTCTGAATTGGAGGAAAAAATAAATATATATACAAATCTTTAACCAGATAAGAAGGTGGAATTAGAATGAAACGGATACGCCCCCGCAATATAGATATGGATGAAGACGCTCAGATAATGGGTATACCTTTGTACATTTTGATAATAGTGATCATAGCTACGATCTCTCTAGCAGCGATAATGGGATTCATGGTGACACGTGATGCACCGATAAACAATGTCGATATCGGTAGAGTAGAGATCGACGGTGAAATGCAAGACGATCTGACTTGTGACGATATCCGGGAAGATGGATATGCTTATTATAAAGGCTCGGAACGTCCAGATCCTGAAGATGAAGGAGAGAGCATCTCGCCTGAAAGTGATTACAGTAGGAATCTAACCGTGACAGTTTATGATGAAGACGGAAACGAGATGCCCGGTGTCGATGTAGAGGCTAGAGGAGCAGGAGTCGATGCGGTAGGAACCACTAACGTTTCCGGACAGGTGGAATTATCCCTAGAAGGCTTGCATTTAGCACCAGGTGAAGAGGACGCTCAGATAACGGTAGAGGCTACGGCAGACGGTCTCATCGGCCCAGAAACAGCCTCGGATACGATCTGGGTTGTAAGACCCTAAGAACTTCTATAACACTCTTTTCTTTTTATTATATTTTTTATTTACTATTCTACTTGAAAGATCGGACTATCCTTTTCTATAGTGAAGGACACAGAAGTTCGTATTTTCTGTGTCTTTCACTAGCGATGGATGACATTATTTTGTTCTATAAATAATGTCTTCCATTATAAAGCCCCATGTAAAATCCTATATAGCACTTTTCAAGTGGAAAATACCATGCGAGCGAGTCTAGTTCAAAAAGAACATGCTTTGGGAGACAAAAAGAGGAATCTTGATATCATAGAAAAAGCTGCGGAGGAGAAAGATACAGATCTTCTCGTATTTCCCGAGCTGTTTTTGACCGGATACAAATTGAGAGATAAACTGTGGTACGAGGCGGAGAAGATACCGGGACCTTCTTCCAAAAAGATTTCAGATATCGCGGTCGAGAACGACATGAATATTATCTGCGGGATGCCGGAAAAAGCCAGTGACGATGCAAGGTTGAGGAATACCGCCCTACTAGCTACTTCTGACGGGAAGATACACACCTACCGCAAGACCTACGCCGTGAATTTCGGTCCGTTCGAAGAAAAAAGATACTTCAAAGGTGATGACGATCTGCCGGTTTTCGATACCCCTTTAGGTAAGATTGGAATCGTGATATGCTATGGACTTTTCTTCCCGGAGATCACGAAATCCTACTCCCAGCGAGATGTGGATATGATCGTGGCAATCTCGGGATCCCCATCGGTCACTAGAGAATATTTCGAAAAGGTTATCCCTGCGAGAGCTATAGAGACCACCAGTTTCCTGCTGTTTTCCAACCTTCTCGGAAGAGAAGAGGACATGTTCTTCTGGGGTGGAGCTGAAGCTATTTCTCCCACGGGAAGATCGCTGGGCAAGGCAAAATATTTTGAAGAGGATAGACTCGACATCGATATTGATCTCGACGACTTGGTGAAAGCTAGAAAAGGAAGACCGGTCATAAGCGATACAAGATCCGAAATGATGTATCGTGCGGCGGATTCGAGTCTCGAACAAAGTGAAGAATCGAACCAGTAGTTGATCTACCTATATCAGTAGATCAATATCAACGCTATCACAATCCCCTGGCCTATCAATATGTATCTGACGGCGTCCGTCAAACTCACTTCCGAGATGATCCTTCTAACTTTTACGTTCTTCATCTTTTCGAAGAGGGGATAGAGGAAAAATGCTATAGGTAAAGTTCCAAGCAGTAACAATCCTCCCGGACTTATCAAGGTGATGAATTCAAGAGAAGATGCGATCGTGACCCCGCCGCCCCCGACCAGGACTCTTCCAGCGGGGACGATGATGTTTTTCATCCAGATCGTGGTCGTAGCTCCCATAAATATCGTCAAGCCGGCTAGGACCAAGAGGGGTTTCAGCATGCTGACCGGCGCTTCGACGTATTTTGATTCGCTGGCAGCGTGATATATTATCCTGAAGACCGATGCAGCGGTAAGGACGTGGATCAGCAGCAGTGGCATCAATATCAGCGGTCTAGAAAGAGCGGAGCGAAGCATGAACGCCTTGCTGTAGAAACCATTCAGCGGCGGGACTCCCATCAGCGCCAATAGACCGATCAGGAAAGTGGAACCCAATATAGGATGCCCTTCTTTCAAGGATATCTTTCTGATGTCGCCGGTCCCGTAAAGGAATATGAAAGCACCGGCCGAGAGGAAGAGAAGTGGTTTGAAGATCGAATGATTGATCATATGGTATAGGGCGGAAGAGACGGAGAAAGGAGTCCAGATACCTATACAGGCGGTCACGAACCCGACCTGAGCTACGGTGTGCCAGACCAGAATACGTTTGATATTCCAGTATTTGAAACTCATCAGAGCCCCGATTATTCCTGTTGCAAGGCCGAAGAGGGTCACGATGTTAAGTACCGCAGGCACGTCGAATCCGGCTTTTAATAGGCGGAAAAGTATGTAAAGTCCGACTTTTACCGTCAACCCTCCCAAGACCGCGGTCATAGGGGTCGGAGCGGAGAAATGCGCGTCTGGTAACCAGGTATGGAACGGCACCAATCCACTTTTTACTCCCACCGCTACCATGAAGAAAGAAAATATGAGGATCTTAGTATGGATCGGTAAAGTAGGCAGGACTTCTCCGATAGCTCTCAGGTCGAGAAAACCCACGTTGAAGTAGAGAAGAGCGATGCCGGCTAAAAATAAAAATGAAGCCACGCTCCCTATCATCAGGTAATGATAGCTCGCTCTGAGAGATTCCTTCGTCCGGTTATATGTCAACAATACGTAAGTGGTAAGCACGGTCAACTCGAAGAAGACGTATCGATTTATCAGGTCTCCACTCAAAAAAACACCGTAGAGCCCCATCGTCATGAAGAGGAATAAGAAGTAATACCTCTCTCCGGTCGGCAGCATGTCTTTAGATTCGAGAGAATATACAAAAGAAGAGAGAGTGACGATGCCCGTCATCCCGGCCATGATCACGGAAAGATCATCGAGCACGAGCGTGATCCCGTAGGGTTTTTCCCACCCTCCTAGCTCGTAAACTATCGGGTCCTCCAACACTGCAGGAGTGAAGGCGAAAAGGAGTACCACCGGTACGGCCAAAGCGACCAGCGTGACGATATCTTTAAAAACATCAGAGGGGTTGAATCTAGAGGCGAGTTCCAATAGAAGAGCTCCAACCAAGGGCGATATGATGATCAATATAGGCACGTGTTCAATCATCGTCTCCCTCCCAAAAAGCTCTCACGTCGAGAGTTTCATACTTTCTATAAAGGTATAGTACCAAGGCCAATCCCAAAGCTAGACTGGCTAGATTAACCACGATAGAAGTGAGCATGAAAGTGTGAGGCAGAGGATCTACCGTCTCGGCTCCCTTTCCCATTATGGGTACGGATCCTCCAGGAACATACGCTACGGAAATGAAGAGAAGTATAACGCCCGTGTTCACGACCGTTAGAGACATCAGCATCTTGACCGCGTTCCTGTTGTTGGTCAAGCCATAGAGACCTAAAAAAATAGTGATAAGCCCGACATGGATGCCGTTAAACATCTTTCTCCCCCCTCTCAAAGAAGAATATAGATAGTACGACTATCCCCGCGAAGACTTTCATCCCGATGATCACGTCTAAAAAGACGAGCGAGGTCATACTGTATGGAGTTAAATTGACGAAAAAACTTCCTCCTATCAATATCCCTATAAGTCCAAAGATCAAGAAAACGAAGACGCCAAAAGAGTCGAACCATTCGATGTTTTTCGTCAGACTTTCTACTTTTTCTTTACCGTGGGTCACGAGGATGAGGATGACTCCGGATGCTAAAACCGCACCTCCCTGAAATCCACCTCCCGGAGAGACCGGCCCGAAAAGCATGAGGTATATGCCGTAGATCAAGATGAAGGGAACTAGTGCCTTCCCGAAAGTCTTCACGATTATCGATTTTATGGGTCTTCACCTCCGTCTTTTTTCTTCAAGATCTTCTTTCCAAGGATTATTATCCCCGATATCGATATGTAGAGCACCAGGACCTCTCCGAAGGTGTCATAGGCCCGATAATCCAACAGTATCGCCTCCACCAGATTCACGGCTCCGGTCTCCTCGTGATTTTCAACATAATGGTCGAAGATGGGCGAGTCGGCTTTATCTTCATGGTCCAAACTCATCCCCTGGAGGAGCAGTATGCAGATTGCCGCTATTAGGAAAGCGGTGAATATCCTTTTAGCCAACCTCTCTTTCATATCCGAAGTCCTCCAATTTTTTGATTATCGCGAGGAACAAGACCGTTGTCGCTCCGGTACTGACGATGGAAAACGTGAGAGCCACGTCTGGCGCTCTATATAGATAGATGAGAAATATCAAGAATATGGAAGCTAAACCTAGGAAGATAAGAGCTCTGATCAAGTTTTTTTCTAGAACCACCAATAGACTAGCGATGAGGAACAGCACTAGAAAGAGTTCAATCAACATCTTCCTCACCCTCCTCTTTTACTTCAACATCGTGGAAAGGAACTTCCTCCGTTACATCGGAATGAAGATGGGCCGATCTGGCTATCGCGTGGGCGGTGACGGGTCCGGTGAAAAGGATAAATATCATCACTAAGAGCACTTTCCCGGATATCTGGCTGAAACCGCTGCGTATCAGAACACCTCCCAATATAGCTATGGTGCCCCCGGTCCCCGCCTTTCCACTCGCGTGAAGCCTCATATATATATCGGAGAATCTAAAAAGCCCGAGAGCCGCGGTGAACATCATCACGCATCCGAGAGAGATAAGTAATAAAGATAGGATCTCAAGGATCAGCTGAAATCACCTCCTTCAAGATATTTGACCAGAGCTATCGTCCCTACGAAGTCGAGCATGACGAAAGACAGGGCGATATCTAGATACAGGCCGAGGTCCGTATCCATACTTATCAAAATCAGTATGATAGTGACGATCACGCCGACCACGTTCAGAGAGACGAGCCTGTCATATATGGTGGGACCGACGAATAATCGGTACGAGGCGAAGAGAGCGATGAAGACAAGCAGTACCGAGACGCCGGTATAAAGATTCATGAGAACCCCTCTCTTATCATCCGGTTCCAGTCGAGGATCGATTCTTTGATACTCTCGTTTAGATTTTCAGCCTTGAGATAAGAATAATGTACGTAGAGGTAGTACCACTCCTCTTCCTTTTCAACGTCTATCACCAAAGTTCCGGGAGTGAGAGTGATCAATAAAGAGATAAGCGTTACTTCGCTCTCAGAGGTCAGATCTACCCTGGTCCTTACAACTTTAGGTTCCACCTTCATGGTCAAAGATTGATAGATCAGGATCCCATTGGCTATAATAAGTTTAAAAGCCACGTTCAAGAAAAGAGCGATGATATTTTTCAAAGAATTCAAATATTCTGTAAAACGACTCTTCTTTCTTTTTTTTCCTCGTATGACAAATCTGTGAACGGTGAAGGTGACAACGCTAGCGGCGATCAAACCGGTTCCTAACTTGTAGATCGAGATATTTTCCCCCCGCATTATGCTGACGAGTTCCCCTGTCAAAAGCAGCCAGAAGATCAATAAGAGTATGTCGAGAAGTGCATAATGCCTGTTGAGTGCATCCTCTTCGGACTTCCCATCTTCCATCATTTAACTCCTGTCTGACAGATGATCCAAATCTTTATCATTCATCGAGACTATAAATTTATCGATTTACCTTTTTTCTCCGGCAGAGTAGAAAAAGATTTAAATTGGTCAATTCAATACCCTTTATGATTAAGATGCTAGAAGAATCATCCGAGTTGATAGGGCTACAGGTCTATACGAAAGAGGGCATGTTCTTGGGAACGGTAGATAATGTAGTCATGGAGATCGAAGAGGGTAAAGTGAACGGAATATTTGTCGGAGACACGAATCCACTGCTGGTCGAGGAATCGAAGAGTGCGTTGGTTCCTTTCCGATGGGTCTCCGCAGTAGGCGACATAGTGCTCCTTGACCATTTCCCCGAGAGGCTTTCGTTCTCTGAGTCTGAAGAACCTGCTGAATAGAGAAGGGGTTTTATCCTGTCTCCGAAGGTTCCTGACTCTTGCTATGTGGCGGAAGACGCCTCCGTGATCGGTGAAGTCGAGCTGCGAGAGGGAGTTAGCGTCTGGCCAAAGGCAGTTTTGAGAGGCGATCAAAATTCGATCCTTATCAAAGAGGGTTCCAACATCCAGGACCTGGTTATGGTCCATGTGGACAATGAGAACGATACGATAATAGGAAAGGACGTGAGTGTCGGACACACCGCAGTAATCCACGGTTGTCATATAGGCGATGAGACTATCATCGGTATGAACGCTAGTATTTTGAGCGGAGCAAAGATCGGTAAAGGCTGTATTATAGGAGCTAACGCCGTGGTGAGTCCTGGAGAAGAGATACCGGATCACAGCATGGCTGTCGGTGTCCCGGCTAAAGTGGTGAAAGAAGATGACAAGAGCTTAGTGGAACAGACCAGACAGAACGCCGAACACTATCATCAGTTGAGAGACGAACATATGGATGGACAGTACGAGAAGTATTGAGCCTTTTTCAGGTCTATTTTTGCTTTCCTCATATCAGTCCAGAGATAACATCACTTAGAGGTGTAAAGAACCACAGTGCGGCCGATATGATGGTGATCATCAAGAGTACTATCGTCAGCTTGACGAGTTTCCAAACGAACCAGATTATAACGATGAGGACGATGACCCCGAGCAACGCCAATATGCAGATCATACCAAGACCTACTATCCATAGGTGCTTTATGAAATTTGGCCGAAAGAGTTAAGTTATGTCTAGATAAATCCACTGCTAGAAAAATGTTTGATAACGTCGAGAGATTCGCGGTCAAGACGGGTATAGGTCGAAGTAAGATCTCGACTATAAACGCTGTCGACGATGCGATGATGAACGCTTCGGTAGGCGAACTGAACCTGATAAAGGTGACTTCGGTTCTCCCTCAAGACATCGAGAGAACTGAACAGATACCCGAAAAACGCGGATGGTTCAGGCCGGCGGTCATAAGTAAAGCGATCGGATCGGATCAGGAGTTAGCTGCTGGTCTAGGATGGGGGTTGAGAGAAGATAGAAAGGGAGGCTACGTGATAGAGCACTCATCGAAAGCCGACGAGATAGATATGGATCGTTACAAAGAAGAGCTGGAAAGAAAATTGGACGGTATGGCCGAGGCTAGAGATCTGAGGTTGAAAAATAAAGAGTTCGCGTTTGAGAGTATGAAAGTGGATGAAGACGTATACGGATGTGTCATAGCGGTGTTGGTGTATCTACCATGACTACCGGGAAAGAAAAATTTGGCGTTATCGTCTGCAAGGGATGTCACACGGCAAAGACAATCGATCTTACGAAGGATAACAAGACCACGGAATGCCATCGATGTGGGAAAAGATTGGATATGGAGAAGGTCAAGATACATTATCGTGCCGACTCGATGGACGAAGCGAGCTGGGCGGTAGGACAGCTCAACGCTAAGATGAACGATGGGGAGTTACCTGATAGAGAAGAGGAAGATGAAGATAAAGGTGTTCATGCCGAGGCCGCTGATAAAGCAGAGGTCGCGAGCAACGAGAAAGAAAGGTTGTTGATCATATGTAGGATCCTCGCCGAAGAGATGGGGGGATTCGAGATAGAGGATGTAGAGAAGGTCTACGAGATGATAGGTAGGGAGGGAGTTGAAATAGAAAAAAAATTGAAAAGATTGGAAGAGACATATGAACCGGAGGAAGGGGTTTTTAAGGTTGTTTGATCAGCAGATCTCTTCGTTTTCCTTTATCAGCCAGAGGAGCCTATAAGGGGCGCAAGGAAATCAAACCACGCCACTAAAGTTAGAAGCAAACCAAGCCCCAACAGGCTGATCCTGTATTTTGTGGCAAGACCCGTTCGATGTATACTGCCCAATATCAAGAAGATCGATATGAAAAAGACGCCTATATCTCTGATCAGATTTCCCGTGTACTGGAGATTATTTTTCATGGCTTCGTCATCTTGGACAGTTTCCGGGTCATCCGGTGTGTCGCTCCCATAGTTTGTTATGAACGGTGCCGCATGGGTCAATAACATCCCCACCAAGAGTAGTACAAAGCCGATGGTTAAGAATTTAGCCAAGCCGTCGTTGTTCGTCAGTCTTTTGAGAAAATCCTCCCTAGGCCGCGCTCTCTGTTGAGCGGGAGGTCTATTCTGTTGAGGTCTCTGAGAAGGAGGTTGGCCTTGTTGGGCCCGCGATCCCTGACCAGGACCTTGAGTCGGTGTTCCCTCATCTATCTGTCCTTCTTCATTCATTTTTTTCACCGAAAAACCATATGAATCAACTTATTTAAATTTTTCTTAGTATATATCATTCAAAACTCTTTCACCATGTAGGGATCTTCAAAGCTATAATCGTGTTTTCGGTAGTAACCCCTCGCACCGACCCCGCTGATAACCCGTAAGATGTTCCCCTCGTTTCGGGCCATGGACTCACATTCTTTTAGCAGTTTCGATCCGAATCCTGCGTGCTGAAAGTTGTTACCCTTTTCGTGAACCGGGGTCATCTCTCCCACGACTTTCAATTCTCTTATCACTGGCGAAGAACTCTCGCAGATCCTCAGTCTAGCGTATCCAAGAAGTATATCTTTATCGTCGCTCAATTCTAGGAAATATTCTTCCCCCCCTGAGGCTTTATAGCTCATGGTTTTCAGGTCAAGGGAATCCATATCTACTTCTTCATCCGAATGGCCGGCCTCTCTACATCTGATACAATCGCACGTTTTTCCTTTCTTTTCTAGTGATTTCCTCGCATACTGTCGTAAATTGCTTTTCTTGACCCCTCCTTCGACGATCGGCGAGGGTATGTCTCGCTGAACTCTCTGAATCCTCACGTATTTTGGCACCTTGGATTTCATCTCGGCGACGAGTTCAGAAGCTTCTTCGGTAGATAAAGGTTCGAATTTTCCTTCTTTCCATTCCTCGTAGATATCAGTTCCTTTAACCACTAGAGCGGGATAGATCTTCAGCATGTCAGGTCTAAACCTCTGATCTTCGAAGAGCTGTATGAAGTCGTCGAGATCTTTCTTTTTATCCATACCGGGGAGACCGGGCATGATATGGTGGCATACCTTGAACCCTTTCTCTTTGGCCGATCTAGTTGCATCTACGGAATCCTCTACGGTGTGTCCCCGCCTTACATAGTCGAGAACCTCATTTCTAAGGGATTGAACTCCTATCTCGACTTTAGTCGCTCCGAGCTGGAGCATCTTTTCTAGTTCTTTCTCTCCGCAGTGATCGGGTCTGGTCTCGATAGTCATGCCTATGCATCTTTTATCGGAACTCTCGTTCATCTTCTGAGCTTCGGATAGAGAATCTGATCCTTTATCGTTCAAAGCGTCGAGGCACCCCTTCACGAATCTCTTCTGATAGGACCATTCCCTCGCAGGGAACGTACCGCCCATTATTATCAGGTCCACTTTGTCCGTTTCGTGCCCTATCGCTCTGTACTGTTCCAGCCGATCTTTCACCTGCCCGTAGGGATCGAAATCGTTCCTTTCACCTCTTAAAGCCGCGGGTTCTTCGCCGGTATAAGATTGAGGACTCGGTTCTTCACTCGAAGGCCCTCCCGGGCACATCTTACATCTTCCGTGGGGACACTCTTCTGGCGAAGTCATGACTGCGATAACCGAAACTCCAGATTTCTTCCGAGCTGGTTTTCGCTGTAGAACTTGAACCACGTCGTCTCTCTCTACGTCTTCCATCTCGTCCACTTTTTTCAGGATCGTGGCGTTTTTGGGCAGTTTGTCCCTCTGGTACTTCTTGCACAGTCTGATCTTCGCCTGCTGTAGATCTTCAGGCTCCTCTATTTTTTCGTCGACGATCTCCTGTATTATCTCTTCGAAGTAATCCATCGTTCAATAACTTCTTTTAATGCCTATAACTATCTTTCCCCGTTGAGGACGCTGTGGGCAAAAGAGATATATAACGGCTTACAGTAATAAAAGATGCTCAGAACTGTCAGCAGCGGGCTCATAGTCTAGGTCGGTTATGACATCGCCTTGACATGGCGAAGGTCGCCGGTTCAAATCCGGCTGGGCCCACTCCATAAAGTAGGTTGAAATCCTTTTTAGACAAAAAAAAC
>CAYWYD010000019.1:0-4735 GCA_964462425.1 uncultured Thermoplasmata archaeon | reverse complement strand
TCCGGCTGGGCCCACTCCATAAAGTAGGTTGAAATCCTTTTTAGACAAAAAAAACTGGTCATTCCAACCTTTTCTGAAAGTGTTCTCTCAGAGAGTCATCTGTCACGTTAACGCTCAGGCAGTAGATATCGTTTCCTTCGATCTCCAAGTTGACCGAGAAGTCTTCAGTGTCAAAATAACATGGATTCATTTTCAGCATTAGTTTTTTGTAGATGGTTTCCTCCATCTTCCTCAACGATCTTATCGACTCTACGCCTACCACCTCTTCTATATCCAGTAGAGCTTCCTTCAGATCCTTAGATGGATCTACTCCTTCTCTAACATCTTCCACCGACTCTACTAGCTTTTCCTCCGCCTCGTCGAATTCTTTCTTCGCTCCCTCGAAATCCTCTTCTATCTTCTTTTCCTTCAGCGCGGCCTCCTCGGCGGTCTTCTCCTTCATATCTTTATCACAATCTTCAAGATGCGGTCTCCATTCTTCGTACTCGTCTACCTCCTCTTCCGAATCTAGGTATTCCTCCATCGCTTTCTCGACTTCTCTAGAAAAGTCGCAGACTTCTTCCCACTCACCTTCGAATTTAAGGCCGGAATTCGTGATCTCGATCTCTTCCATGTTTTCTGAAGATAAATTATCTATTTATCACTTTTGAATTCACTAGGTTCTTCCGAGATGATCTCCTCTTTCCACTTACCCCGGCGATAAACGGCGTAGGCGGCGGAACCGGCTATGACGTTACTGAGAGCGATCGCGATCCAGACACCGTTAGATTCCATCGACAGCAGGAACGCGAAGACAAAGACGAAGGGGATCCTTATCACCCATAAGCGGGTCAGGCTCAAGAACATCTGTTTCAGCGTGTGGCCCGATCCGTTCAGAGCTCCGGAGACCGCTTCGAATATACCGAAGAAAGGTCCGCCGATAGCGAGGATCGCCAAGAAATAGGCGCCCATCCGTATCACCGTGGGATCGTCCGGGATGAAAAAGGTCATGAGAGGATACCTCAGCAGAACCAGCGCCAAAGAGATCGCCCCCATGAATCCGGCCATCAACTTCATGCCTTTTTTCGTTATCCGGTCAGCTCGTTCTTTCTTTTTCGCGCCGAGCGCTTGGCCCACCATCGTACTCAAAGCGATCCCGAGCCCGAATATGATGACGAAAGTTATGTTGATGATCCTGCTCCCGATGCCGTATGCGGCTAGAACCTCCTTTTGTTGAGGAAGTCGAGCTAGTAGACCTGTCAAGACGACGAAACCGACAGCGTCGAAGACCCTAGCTCCCGTGGCGGGAAGGCCGACCTTGAAGAATTTCTTTATCCTGTCGAAACGTGGTTTCAGGTAAGACAATTGGAGCTCTATACCGACTCTTCCAGTGAATAATAGGAAAATCGAGATGACAGCGCCTATCCCTCTCGAAAAAACGGTCGCGATCGCCGCTCCTCTTATACCCAAGGCCGGAAAGGACCCCAATCCGAATATCAAGATCGGATCCAAAACGATATTCAGCACGACCGTGAGAGACATGATGGCCATAGGTGTGATCGTGTCTCCGTAGGCTCTAAGGGTGAAGGAAAAGGCGGCAAAGATCAGCAGGAGAGGGAATCCTAGGAAGATTATCTCTAGATAAGTCACAGCGTATGGAACGACCTCGCCCTGACCGGCGAGAGCCGAGATGAATGGTTGAGATATCAGGTAACCTACGATGCCCAAAACTAGAGACAGAACGATGAGAAGAAAATATAGCTGACCCGCGTCTTCATTGGCCTCTTTATATCTTTTCGCACCGGTATGCTGCGAGATCAGAGCGACGGCGGCGATCCCGAAGCCGAGCTCTATCGATAACAACAGGAAAACGAAGGGCCAGGCTAGACTCATCGCTCCCACCGAGAGTGTATTTTCCGGTGAGGGTAAGCGGCCGAGCCATAGTGTATCGGCGAGATTGTAAGCGGTCTGCAGTAGATTGGCTATCATCAAGGGCCAGCCAAGTTTGAAGAGAAGAGGGACTATGTCACCCTCCAATATCTCTTCCTTGCTGGGGCGACCCATTTTCCGTTTAAGCCAAACTACTATCGCGGTCCTATCCATACTCGACCCTCCGCTCATCTTCATCTACGAACTCATATATAGCCTTTGCGTGGTGATGCAAATGAAAGGTTTGAAACGCTACCGAATTCTTTTTTACATCTCTATATCATAATAATCTTTGTACCAATTGACAAATATCTGTATACCCTCTCTAAGATCAGTTTTAGGTTCGAATCCGAGCTTTTCCTGAGAGCCCGAGATGTCCGCGTAAGTGACCTTCATATCCCCGGGCTGCATCGGCTTCATCTCTTTCTCCGCTTCCACTCCGAGAGCGTCTTCTAACATCTCGATGAAATCCATCAGTTCTACAGGCGTGTTGTTACCCAGGTTGAATATCTCGTGATCGTAGGCTTTGTCTAGACTTGCGAGGACTCCCTCGACGATATCGTCTACGTAAGTGAAATCTCTCTTCATATCGCCGTAATTGTACACCTCTATAGGCCTACCGTCGACTATCCTGTCGGTGAACTTGAACATCGCCATATCCGGCCTTCCCCACGGGCCGTAAACGGTGAAGAATCTCAGCCCCGTACAGGAGATATCGTAAAGATGATGGTAGGAATGGGCCATGACTTCGTTAGCTACCTTCGTTGCGGCGTAGTAAGAGACCGGCTCGTTCACATCGTCACCCACGGCATAGGGTATATCTTCGTTGCCTCCATATACCGATGAAGAAGAAGCGTATACGAGATTCTCGACATCGTTGTGCCTGGCCATCTCTAGAACGTTGGTGAAACCCTGGAGATTCGACTTTTCATAAGCATGCGGGTTCTCCACGGAGTAGCGGACCCCGGCTTGAGCCGCGAGGTGGCAGATCCTTTCGATATTTTTCTCTTCGAAGACCCTCTCTAAACCTTCTAGATCGCAAAGGTCTTGTTTATAAAAATCGAAATCGTCGTACTCTTCGAGTATGGAGTTCCTGTCCCACTTGAGTTCCTGGGAATAGTAATCGTTGACGCTGTCTAACCCCACTACTTTTTCACTTTCTTCTAACAACTTTCTTGCCACGTGGAATCCGATAAAACCTGCAGAGCCGGTGACTAATGTGGTCATGATTGTGCAAAATAAAAATCTCTATTTATTTATTTGCCTCGGGACAGCAAGACGTTTCAACTGTTCCATGAGCGGTAATTTTTTATCTTTTGAAAAGTATATCGCTCCCGATGGCTGAACGGTGTATCAAGTGCCAGGAAGAAATAGACAGGATATATTCAGTCTGTAGGAGGTGCGCGGAGGAGTTCCTTTCCGACAATATATTCGGCGTTATAGCGAGTCCTCTCATCACATCACCTCCGATGGATAGATACAAAGAGGATTCCAACCCTCTGTTAGGAATCGGTGAAAGACCGGATGGAGAGCTTATCTATCAGCCGGGCCAAGAAGTGCTTGAAGAGGTAAAGTCCATCCAGGTCGAAGATATGGACGAGGACGATTACAGGTATGTAGAGAGGAGGATGAACACCATCCTCGCTGAGATAGGCGTTCCTAAACAGATAGATTTTGAAAAGTATTTGTTCTCCAAGGCTGAAACAAAGGTATTTTCAGAGCTTTTCTACAAATTAGAGGCTATAGAAAAAACCTTTTCTGAACAGAGTGGAAACGCATCTCTTTATCTACGGATAGCGAATCTATTCCATTATAATTATCAAAGAGCTGACGTTGGCTTGTTCGAACCCGAGTTCAGGGAGGAGATGAAAAAAGATTATTTAGAGAAGGCGGAGGGGTACTATCAACTCTCTTCCGAGGCTGATGATGGAAGTATTTATCCTTTAAGAAATAGAGCGTTTCTTCTGCTGGATGCGGGAGATCCTGAAAAAGCTAAGGAATATTTCCAGAAGGCGGTTTTTACGGGAGATGAGGACTTGAAGACGAGATTGGGGGTGGTGGAAGCGTCGATAAAGATGGGAGAACTGGAAGAGGCAAAAGAAGATCTAGAACCTCTAAAAGAGGAGGGTGAAAAGAATCCTAGATTTTGGTTCCTGAAGGGCGAGATCGCCAGGAAGGAGGATAGATGGGGTAGAGCGATACAGTTCTACGATAACTCGTTAGAAAATCAGGAGGGATTCATCCCTGCAATGCTCGAAAAGGCGGATCTTCTTCGCGAGAGGGGCTGGGGTGATGACGCTAGAGTATTCTATAACAATATTTTAAAGCTCGACGAGGAAAATCTTGGAGCTTTAGAAGGTATGGCAGATCTTTATATCCAAAAAGAAGACCATGAAGAAGCCATAGGGTGGTTGGATGAGATATTGGCGATCGATCCCCAAAAGAAGGATATATGGGTGAAAAAAGCCGAGAGTCTTAGGGAACTGGAGAATTACGATGGTGCGATGGAGAGCTACGAGAACGCTTTGAAGGTAGACAGTGATCTAAAATCCGCTATAGAAGGTAAAAAGGAGATCGAGGAAAAAACGGGTTGAAAAGAACTGATATCAATTGACGGGCCACTGCCACTTAGCGACTTCTATGATGATTACGGTGGCTATGGCCATGACTACTACCAAACGATGGTCTATCTTTGGACTCTTTTCTTCCTCCTCGTCGAAGTAGCGCATCAGACCCGCAGCGGATTGAAAGCCTCCGCCTTCCTGTTTTTGTGGCATATTATTTTTTACTACAAGGGATTGGTATTTAATCCTTTCGTTTCTAGCGG
>CAYWYD010000018.1:32120-45190 GCA_964462425.1 uncultured Thermoplasmata archaeon | reverse complement strand
CGGAAACATCTACCGTCTCACTCGGTTCGTCACCGGTCTCTCCACTATATTGATAGGTCCTGGTGTGATTCAGTTCCGTATCCAACCTTATATGGTCATCTTCTACCTGCAGATTTCCTAGAGATGAATTCTCGTTCCATTCTCCCTGAATCTGTGTTGTCCTGGATACATGAGCAGGAGTGAAAAGAAGCTTCTCTCCCACGACCTCTTGTCCATCAAAATCAGCAACAGCTTTGAATTCGTACTGGGAGAGGGGGTCTAAACCAGTTATCGTTTTGCTGAACGTTCCCGATTCAACCTGAACCGGAGTCGTTTCAGACCATACTCCGTCACCCCGCTTCTTGTATCTGAAGAAAACCTCTGCTGAATCCCCTTGAAGATCGCCGTTCAATTTCACGGTTTGCGAATTGATCTCACTCGCAGTAAGGGTTTCGACGCTCTCAACTCTAGCTTCTAGAGACCACGCACCGTCTATACCCTGATCTTTGAGATCGTCCCAATCACTGGAATTTTGCGGATCGCCATTATTGATATATTGCCCATCAGAAACGTAAGGAGATATACATCCAAACGGGTAATTATCCTGTCCAAAGTCGTCGATCTCCATCACTATCCAATACACCCCAGGTTCTTGGATCGTGATATTTTGGTCCAAACTCAATTCTACCCATCCGGCCCCTGTCGGTTCGTACTCACCTGAAGAAGCAAGCCAACTGCCCGGCGCGCCTCCTTCATTTTCGGCCACGTGTGCCCGGGTGTAATTGGCAGTATCATTTTTGTAATCGTAGTAAGCGACTTCCGTCATCAAATTGCCTATATCGTCGGAAAGATCAAGTTTGATACCCCCATACCAGATACCTTCTTCCTTCAAGCCGACCGCATTGTCGGATTCAGTCCTATGCCCATGATCATAAAGCCACCTCCATTGATCTTCATAATTAGACTGGATCTGCCCGGTTTTAATTATCGATCGATTATCGTTTAAGCGCGCCTGCTCAAAAGAGAGGTCTTCTTTCTCTTTTTGAGGGATTTTTCTTTCTTCTCTTATCGGATCAGAGGAGTCGCCTAAATCCGGATCTGTTTCTTCTGAAGGAACAGCTACTCCGGCAAAACCGCTCAGCAGCAAGACGAGGGTTAGGCCAACTACCAGATAGGGTTGAAAAGATCTCATGGTTTCGGGACCCGGTTAAACTATGATGGATTCTCGGCGTATAAAATATTTTAGGACGATAGGCTCTTACAGGACAGTCTATTTCTGTTTTGTTGATTGTTAAAAGAAAAAAATAAATCATAAGACTTTAGATAGATTATATAACAAAGATAAAGGAAAGTGAAAAGATGGATAGGCGGAATTCACCTTTAAGGAAGCTAAAGGTTTTATTGATTATTGCGGTTTTTTTGCTCGGCATGGCGGCCGTCCAATTTGGATCTGCTGAAACAAGTGAGGTCGCTGTTTCCTCTCAAACAGCCGAGTTCCCCTATCCGGGGGATGACTGGGCCTGGAGCATGGTAGGAAGTCAATACGCGCATAAGAGAGGTGAATACGGTGAAGATGTAGTGGTGGCGGTGCTAGACACCGGAATAGACTACACTCATCCCGATCTAGAGGATAAGATGGTGGATGGGGCGGGATACGATTTCGTCGACAATGACGACGATCCTATGGACGAACACGGTCACGGAACTCACGTTGCGGGGATCATAGCGAGTGTGGCTCCTGGAGCTGAACTCATGGCGCTGAGAGTGATCGAAGAGAGCGGCGGCGACTGGGTAGACGTTTCAAAAGCTATCGAATACGCGAGGACCAACGGCGCGGATATAATCTCCATGAGCTTCGGAGGACAGTACAACACTTTAACCCCGGCCTTCGAACTTCAGATGGATAGGGCTTACACCATGGATGACATCCTGCACGTAGCGGCCGCTGGAAATGACGATAGCGAAGAGAAGTTTTATCCCGCCGGTTACGATTCCGTTATAAGCGTTTCAGCCGTCGATTCTGATAAAGAAAAAGCTGGTTACAGCAATTACGGCGATTGGATCGAGATGGCGTCCCCGGGAGGAGGGTCTTTAGATCAAGTTTATTCCACCTTACCTAACGAAAGTTACGGGGAAAAGATAGGGACTTCTATGGCCTGTCCTTTCGTGAGCGGCGTCGCAGCGCTGAGGAGAAGTCTAAAACCAGAAGAAACCAACGATGATGTTAGAGGGTTCCTTCAGGAGACGGCGATAGACCTAGGAGATGAGCAATATTATGGGCACGGACTCGTGAACGCCTATAGAGCCGCGGGAGGAGAAGTTCCAACTCCCGTCCAGGAACTAAAAGCGGATCCAAACGATTCACGGGTGGAACTCAGCTGGGAGGAACCCTGGCATCAGGGAGCATCTGCAGTAGAGGGTTACAGGATCTATCGGACCGAAGCAGGGGGTGAAATGGAGATGATAGAAGAAGTGGGCCCGGAACAGTATAATTATACAGATCAGAACGTGGAAAACGAAGTGACCTATCAGTACACGATAACTGCATACAATGCGGAAGGAGAAAGTATTGAGAGCGATGTAGTCCAGGCTACGCCGAGAGAGGAAGCGGTGAGTCCTTCGAGTCCCAGGGAACTCGACGCAGAACTTGTAGATGATGGGGTTGAGTTGACATGGAAAGAACCTCTCGATGATGGAGGTTCCTCGATAACCGGTTATAATGTATACCGTAGGGTGGGAGAAGACGAGATGAAGAAGATGGGAGAAGTGGACGGGGAGACCAACAGTTATATCGATAACTCCGTGGAGCTTGGAAATGAATATACTTATGCGGTGACCGCGGAAAACGAGGTCGGCGAGAGCGAGAAGAGTGAAACAGTTTCCATATTCGTTCCAAAAGACCATGGACCTTCATCACCGAGAGACGTGAACGCAGAACTTCTTGAGGAAGGAGTGGAGATCGGTTGGCAGCCTCCAGAAGATGACAGCTCGATAGTCTATTATAACGTATACCGAAAAGAATCCGGAAATGAAGAATTCGAATGGCTTGGAGAAGTCGATGCCGAAACTACTAGATATTTAGATAAAACGGTCAGTCCAAGTACCGAGTACACTTATGCAGTCGCATCCGAGAACGAGATAGGAGAGAGCGAGAAATCTCTAACCGATCCTATTTCCGTCCCGGAAGACCATGATCCTTCTCCGACCGAACCTTCGTCGCCGAGAGAAGTTTCCGCCGAGGTTGTCGACCAGGGGGTTAAGATCACTTGGCAAGAACCGGTCGAGGACGGGGGATCTTCGATAAAAGGTTACAAAATCTATCGAAAGGAAGCCGGAGAGGACGATGGATTCGAATTGATAGGAGAGACCGACGGCGAAACGTTGAGCTATATCGATGACACCGTTTCTGCCGGCTCCGAGTACACTTACGCGGTAACGGCCGAAAACGAGATTGGCGAGAGTGAGAAGGCGCATTCTTCCCAAATATCTGTTACCGAAGATTATACCCCGTCTGAAGGGGATGAAGGGTGGTTGGACCGGATGACTGAAAGCGATATGCTCATACCTCTGCTAATCGTGGCGGCAGGTCTCCTGATAGTTGTTATAGCCGCCATATCGAAAAGGAACAAATCATAAGTCCTAGTGGTGAAGTATCAGTTCATCTTCCTCTTTTCGCCGTCTCTTCGAATATTGTAAAATAAATCTTATAAAGTTTAGATTAGCTTTATTCAAGAGAGGTATATTCATGAAGGGAAAATTGCTGATCGTCATAATCGGAGTTTTGATGATTTTTGGAAGTGCAGCGGCTGCGGGTATGGAAAATGAGCCCCCCGCCAGATTGGATAAAGACGGAGATTCCATGGAAGTATCAAATGTGGGAGAAAAAGAATTGAAGAACAAGACTTTCTACATGTACCGGGTGAAGGACGCTGTAGACATAGGTGGAAGAACCACGAAAGAGATGTACAATACGACTTATCCGCAGGGAAAAGGGAATAAAACGGACTTGAGTTCATTTAGAGTGCGGGTAGAGTGGCTTCTTTATCCACAACTTGCAGGAGACCTTCAGCTAAACGGAAACTCGACTCTAACTATCTGGACTAGAGCATCAAGTTCCGACACCTCCACCGTAACCTACGAGTTAACTGAAGTCGACGAGAACGGCAACGAAACCGTGATCAAATCAAAAGATCCAACTAAATCTTTCGAAACCAGTTGGACGACTCAACAGATATCCCTAGATATCGGAAGCTACAATGTAAGCAAAGGATCAAGTTTAAAAGTTACCTACGAGAGCGTAGGAAATGACGCTACAGATTATCAGATAGCATACGGCGGAGAGGTCGATGGCGGCATAAGAGATACCAACGTGACGCTGCCTTGTTTGGATTATATGAGAGTTTCAAATGTTCATACTGAAGACAGCCAAGGCAATTCCACCAATCTATTCAATCCAAATGCCGAAAACAAAAATATCACCATGCCCGTGAATATTACAGATCCCTTCGGTGGATACGATATTAGGTGGGTGAACATAACACTCGAGGGCC
This sequence comes from uncultured Thermoplasmata archaeon, assembly GCA_964462425.1. GTDB lineage: Archaea > Thermoplasmatota > Thermoplasmata > Halarchaeoplasmatales > Halarchaeoplasmataceae > Natronoplasma. The sequence goes on along the minus strand of CAYWYD010000018.1, from coordinate 40,661 downwards.
CTGATGGCATAGTTGGTGATTTTGAAAATAAATCTATGAACAAGACTTACGGCTACTTCGACACTTACAAGAGTTCCTATGAGAGCGGATGGAATTATAGTGGAGAGCCGGAAGGGACCTACGAGATAACAGTTAGAGCTGTAGATAGGAATGGGATGATAGCTTACGAGCGAACCGGCGAGTTCGAAAACCATGACAAGTATGGCGAACACTCATTCGTGATCGGGGGACTCGATAACTATGTCAACCTTAAATTGGAAGACAACCAAGGTAATGCTCTCTCAAACACCACCATCAATTTAAAACCTGGTCCAGATACTATTTTCAGAAGCGGGAAGACCGATAACCAGGGTCTTGTAAATTTCACCGTGGCAGAAGCCACGTATTTCATCAGTGTCGACTGGCAGGATGTAGAGGTAGAGACTAACCGCTCTCTCGACGCCAGAGAAGTCGGTAACAGGACTAAAAACGACCCATACAACCTTACCGCAGCGATATTTTATCCTGAATTTACTGTTCTAGACGAAGAAGATTCGCCAGTTGACGACGCTAAGGTTTTTCTCACTCATCCAAATGGAACGAGCGTTCTTCCTCCATTCAGTACGGATGAAAACGGAAACTTTTCCCTATATCGAGCTGCAGAAGGAACCTATTCGCTGGAAATCACATGGAAGGGAAGAGAAGTGGGGGGATTTGAAAGAGAGGTGAATTGGACTTCTATAGATCAAACTCTTATCGTTGATGTTTATGATCTGACCGTACAGGTCCAAGACAACGCGACACAGCCGGTCCCGGAGGCGCTTGTAGTTTTCTCCTACAACGACACTCTACAGACAGCTGAAAGTCTGAGGACAGGGCCCAACGGAGAAGTTAATACCCGATTACCGGGTGCAGAATATCTTTTAGAAGTACATTGGAACGATGCTAAAGTCTATGAAGATACTTACCTTTTGGATTCCAGCGATTCTATACAGATAACAACCGAAATCTACGATGTAGCCGTGGAAGTCACCGATGATCTAGGCGGATCTCTTCCCGGAGCGGAAGTCACCGCTACCTATACCGACACTGAAAGGGAGATCGGCACTGAGACCACCGATCAAAACGGCATAGTGACCTTCCAGCTAGCCAGCGGTGAACATAGGTTCGAGGTAGATTGGCTAGACACTCAGGTGGCCGAAGTGACAAGAACGGTCGATGAAAGCAACAAAGATTTCGAGATATCAGCTTCTGTCTATCAGCTCGAGATAGTAGCTCTAGATAATACCACCGATCATAATCCGCTTTCTAGTGCCTATATCTCGGTAAGGATCGATGGAGAACTGGTGGACACTGGAACGACGAACGAGACTGGTTCTTATATCACTAAGCTTCCCGAAACTGAAGTAGATATAGATATAGAGTGGAAGGGTATCCATGTCTATTCGATGGAGAATTATTTGGTAAAAAATAACACGGATGAAGAGCGGTCCTGTTCTGTTTACTATTTGGATTTAGATGTACTGGACTCTCAGGAAGAAGCGTTAGAGAATGCGGAAGTAAACATCAGATATGCTGGTTCAGCTATCCAACGAGGAACTACAGGTGAAAATGGTTCTTTAAGCACAAGATTACCCGTTGAAGAGTACGTAATAAAGACTAGCTGGCAAGGAATTGAAGTAAACGAAACTGATTATCAGATGATCGCTGCCCAAAATCAGAACCAGTTGACTATAGATACGGAGGTTTATCATCTCGGTCTCGAAGTGATCGACGACCAAGGACAGGCTCTCGAGGGTGCGGAGATTGAATTCTATTTAGAGGACTCACTATTGTTTTCCGAGGTTACCGGAGAGGAAGGAAAAGTTGAGATACGCCTTCCCACCGAAGATTACCATATCCGAACTAGTTGGCGAGGATTCACCGTGAACGAGACAGTAGTCACGATGAACCAGGACATAGAGATAACCTTGGAAGCGGCAGTATATCACGTAGAATTCACTCCTATTGATTCAGAAGGTGAAACGATCGGAAGCGCTTATCTCGAGATCCTCCATGAAGGTACCGTGTTCGAAAGTGCAGAAGCACCAGTTTCAATGCGTGTACCGGAAGGCGAATTCGAGGCAAAGGTTGCATGGCAGGGTGTTGAGGTGTACAATGCCGAGCATCAGATCGATGAGAGCCAAGATATAGATCTTTCCTGCGACGTGTTTTATCTCACTCTTTCTGGCATTGATTCTAGAGAAGAAAAGGTAACCGGACTGACCGTTTCTGTCTATCATGATTCACTACCTGAAGGGCAAGATCTCCTTACAACTATCTCCATCGATGAAACTCCTACGGAAAGATTTCCTAGTGGGGAACTTAGACTCCAGGCGGAATGGCGAGCTTTCATCGTAGCGGAAGATGTGGAGGTAACGCTAGAAGAGGACAAACCATTTGAGATAGAGTGCAACATATATTATCTCAATGTAACAGTGATAGATTCAGAAGATGAGAGCCTAGATGGAGCAAATCTAGTTGTCAAAGATGAGGACGGGACGGTGTTCGTGACAGAGGTCACCGAGGAAGGGATAGCGATGCCAGCACTCCCCAGTGGGACCTGGACATTGGACGCCTACTGGATGGATAGGCATGTAGGCACAGAAGATATAACAATAGAAAAAGAAGACGATGAGATAGTCTTCGAGGTCGACGTTCATCCACTTCAGGCGACCGTTGTTGATAGTGAAGATTCTCCCCTAAAGAACGCTGAGATCAACCTCTTTGATCGTGATGAAAATCTAGTATTCTCTAGGACGACGAACGAGAACGGTATCATAGGATATGAACAGTTACCCGGAGGTGAATGGACTTTAGAGGTGATTTGGATGGATAGAAACGTCGGCTTTAGAAGTTTAGACCTTACCAAGAGTGAAGATATTACACTTGAAACCGATGTACATAATCTAAATATCACCGTCGAAGACAGCGATGAGCAGATCCTTAAAGGTGCGGAAATTTCTTTATTAGGATCTGAAGAAGAGATGGTTTACTCACGGGATAGCAGCGAAGAAGGGAAAGTATCATTTGACCAGTTAGCCGGCGGTGATTGGATATTGGAGGTCGATTGGCAGCGGATTCAGGTCATGTCATCTAATGTTACTCTAAATGAAACCAAGACGATAACTTTGAAAACAGACGTCCATACCTTGAATATAGAGGTAGTGGATAGCGAGAGCGATCCTTTAGACGGAGCTGAGATAGTACTCCATGGACCAAAAGAAGAGCTGGTTTACTCACGAGAGAGCGACGGAGAAGGCAGTGCCTCTTTCGAACAATTACCAGGTGGTGAATGGGAGATAGAAGTTTACTGGGAGAACCAAGAAGTAGCTGATGTGAGCCTTACTCTCGAAGAGAGCGAGGAAAAGACCATTGAGACCAATGTACACAATCTATCAGTCGTGGTCCTAGACAACGAAAGCACGGCTCTAAAAGGAGCCGAAGTCACTCTCTTAGACGAAACAGGTATACCCATATCTTCTAGAGAAACGGACGAAAACGGAACAGTTGAGTTCTCCCAACTAGCTGAAAACGAGTATACGCTCCGGACTCGGTACAGAACGACACATCTTCTCACCAACGTGGATATGGAAAATGAGACTCAGGTGAATCTAGATTCGAGTCAAGAGAGCGAAGTGACTATTTCGGATTATCCTATACCGTTCTATACCACTAACCTCTTCTATGCGATCATGATTATGTTAGCGGTTGCGATCATAGGAATTGTTCTGATTGCTCGTAAAAAGGAGGTGATCTGATATGGATTTAGAAAGTTTTAAAGATATTTGGTTGATAGCTGGAATAGGGGCGTTGATTATCGGACTCGTGTTCTCAAGTATAGCGATCGGAGAGCAGAGCGGATTAGAAAACGTAGAGATGACTTCAGAAGAGCTCATGCCGGAAGATTCAAAGGAAAAAACAGTTTACTTCCACAATGAGACCGGGACGGTGAACGGGAATACCGTAGATACAATGAATACGACAATGGGAGACGATCAACACATAGAATCAGCCGATACCAGCCAAATGACATTAGATTGGTATCTCGATCCTCCTTTTGCTGGAAACTTCACCCTCAATGGAACAGCTTCAGCCCACCTATGGATTTATGAAGAAGATGTTACTGGGGGTAGAAATGAGTTCAATCTTTCCTTAGAACTCATCGATGTATCTACCGGTAATACTATCGTTGAGGGCAGTGAATATTACGAAGATATAAACACGGTCTTCGATGAATACTCCGTTTCAACCGAGGTCGACGAATACGAGATACCTGCTGGATCAACTATCCAGGCAGTAGTTCAGATAAATCCAGAGGGTAAAACTCCCATAAACGTCGCTTACGGTGACTCGGAATACCCAAGCAGACTAGAAGTCGAAACTGAAGATTATCTCGAAGTCAACACATCTACCATCTTGGACTCGGAATATAACGAATCATATGATTTCCGTCAAGGCGCTAACGATACAACAATAAATTTCAACGCTTCGATTACCGATCCGTTCGGCGGGTATGATATCCGAAGGGTGAATCTGACTCTAGAAGGTCCTGAAGGAGTGGTATTCTATAGAGAGCCCATGGCCAAAGTCTCAGGTGATTATACATCATACAGAAGCAATTACACATTTGAATGGAACTATAGTGGCGCCCCTGAAGGAGAATACACCGCGATCGTTTCAGCGGTGGACAACACCGGCTATCACTACAGATACCCGGATAACCCGGGCGATAAGACCTACGGGGGCCATCTTGAGTCCATGGAGAAGGATTTCTGGATCGGTGCAGAGAGATACTCGGTTCACTTCAAGACTTTAGATTCTTCGAACATGACGATGGATGGCGCTAAAGTTTCGGTTTACTCCTCACCGGGTATGGAAGAAGTCACATCCAATATGACCAACGAGGAGGGTATAACCAATATCAGCGTTACCGACGGTGAATACATCATCCGAGTCTCCTGGGAAGAAGTGATGGTGAATGAAACGTCGTATCAGGTTAGCGGGAACGTTCCCTACGGTGAGGCCGTAGAACTGAACTGTACCGTATATAATTCAACCTACGAGGTCCTTGACAGCCGGAATAACGCGGTGGAAGACGCGAACCTTTTCATCCAGCATCCTAACGGGACATTTCTTAGGAGAGTCACTGATAAAAATGGATTGTTCGAACTGAAACAGACGCCTATCGGGGACTACACAATCAGAACCGAATGGCTGGGAAGAGAAGTGGAATATACTGAGCAGCACCTCAATTCAACTGAGAATACGACTTTGGAGGCAAGGATATATTATCTAGATATAAAGACCGTCGACTCCGATGGACATAACGTTTCTGACGTACATGTCTCGAGCCGATTCAATGATACAGAACGTCTTGCGGATGCGAAATTGACCAACATAACCGGCGAGACCACGATGAGATTACCAGGAACCAGTGAACAGGAGTTCGGATACGATCTTTCATTCCAGTGGAGAGGCGTAGACGTGGGCAGGAAAAAAGGAGAAACGCTTGAAGTTGACAGAACCTTGAGGATGGAACTTGAGATATATTACATAGATTTCAATCTCACCGATTCTATCGGAGAGGATCTTGAAGACGCTACTTTGAACATCTACAATCTTGAAACCGATACTCTTGCTAATTCGGGCGTGACTGACGAAAAAGGGAACATCAGCATGAGACTTCCAAGAGGCCCCCATCAGATCATGGTAACATGGCGTGGACTTGAAGTGAATGAAACCAATTATGAGGTCACTGGAGACGACAGTTTAGATATAGAATGTGCAGTTTATTACGTTGATTTCACAGCCGTTGACAGCAGAAATAAAACTCTTTCCGGTCCCCGTATCACGGTCTCCCACCCCGATGTAGGTTTATTGAACAGTGAGGTAGCCGATGAGGAAGGAAATGCAAGCATGAGGTTGCCCGGAGCGTCACTAGATGTCCAAGTGGATTGGAGAGGAGTTACGGTCTTCTCGGAGAATGTGGCGATCGATTCTAACGAAGGGGTTCTCTTACAGGCTGAAGTTTACTACCTTCAAGTAGACGTCGTAGATGACTTGGAGGAACCTCTAGAAAACGCCCGGGTCGAACTCTATCACGACGGTAGTTTTTTGGACGAAGTCATGACCAATCAAAGTGGAGTGACCGACGAGATCAGGTTGCCCGGTACGGAGATAGAGGGTAAGATCGGGATAACGGTCTCTTGGAAAGGAGTTCAGGTCTACGAGGACGAAGAGGTAGATTTGGTGAATAACAGAACTGAAGAAGTTAAGGTAGCTGTATATCATGTCACTTTCTCGGCAGAAGACGACCTGGGAGAATCGATACCGAGGGCGAGGTTGAGAGTTACCCACAAAGGTGGTTTACTGCTCAGCGGTCGAACGAACGAGGAAGGAAATCTATCCAGTAGAATACCTGAAGCGGTCAACAGAGTGACCCTCGACTGGCACGGGATCACAGTTTATGAGGAGGATATGCTCATCGACGCTTCGGAAGAAAGGCTGCTTGAAGTCGAGGCAGTACATCGATTGAACTATACCGTGATCGATTCTCGTGACGAACCGCTCGAGAGAGCTTCACTCGACTTCTACGTCGAAGGGAATTTCATCGGATCTAAAGTGACCGATTCAAATGGTTTCCTGACGATACGGGTCCCGACGCCTCATGACACCGCGGGAGAGGTCGAGACCTACGGTCTTTGGAGAGATGTTTTAGTCTACGAAGAGAACTTCACCATCGATTCTCATCAAGAAGAAGATCTTAGAGCCGAGGTCTACTATCTTGATTACACCGTTGTGGACGATGAAGGTAAAGCAGTAGAGAACGCCAAAGTGATAGGCCAGCACTCAGAGCTTCCAGATAGGCGAAACATAATCACCGATAGACTCACAGACGAGGACGGCTACATAGAATTCCGTCTGCCCAGAGGCGAGCAGCAGTTCACCGTCGATTGGAGAGGCATCACCATATATCAGCACTCGATGAATATCACCTCTGATGTTGAGGAAGAAATCCCATCTCACGTGTATTACCTCACTATGGATGTAGTCGATGATCAAGGAGAAGCCCTAAGAGACGCTTTTGTGAGAGTCACTTATGAAGATACACCTCTTCTCTATCATTCTGGTTATACGGGCGAAGACGGTAGCGTAAAGGTCAGAATTCCTAGAGCTACGTGGGACACCGAGGTAAGATGGATGAACCAAGTAGTTTACGAGGAGAAGTATGATGTCAATACCACGGAAGAGATCGAAGTACAGACCACCGTATACTATCTGACAATGAATGTGGTTGATGACGAAGGAAAAGCACTCGAAGGAGCTTATATCAGTTTAGATTATGCCGATACGGGTGAGTTCTACCATGCCGAATATACCGATACAGATGGTAAATTAGAGATCAAAATTCCCGAAGCTTCCTGGGATATCGAAGTGGAGTGGAAAAGCATAACCGTTTACGAGGAGGAGTACGAAGTAACCACAACCGAAGAAAAAGAGATCTCCGCATCGGTTTACTACCTCTCTATGGACGTAGTCGATGACCGAGGAGAATCACTCGAGACAGCTCGGGTCAGGCTCAACTATGCTGATACCGGAGAGTTTTACAATTCAAAATATACCGATGAGGAGGGAAAGACAGAATTCAGGATACCGGAATACAAATGGGACGTCGAGATAAAGTGGCTGGAGATCAGTGTTTATGAAGAAACTCACGAAGTCAACACTACAGAAGAGATCGAAGTCGAGACTTCTGTCTATCATGTCTCCATGGATGTGGTAGATGCCGAAGGTATACCTCTAGAGGACGCACAAGTGAACTTGAGGCATCCCGTTACCGGAGAGATATACAGTCCGCTTGAGCGAGTTACGGACGATTCCGGAGAGATCCAGACTAGAGTTCCTGAAGGTACCTGGAACATGGAAGTCCAATGGAAAAATACGGTGGTACATCAACAGGAATACGAATTCGACTCTACCGTTGAAGAACAGATCTCCACGGACGTGTACTACCTCACGGTAAGAGCTGAAGACGCAGATGGTGAAACCATAAACGATGTCCACGTGAGAGTTACATCGAGACAACAGGCTTGGACCGGATATACTTCGAACGGAACAGCTGAATTCAGACTGCCGGCTAGAGACGACTATGAGATAACCTCTTCTTATCGAACTACTCACCTGTTGACGCAAGTCGATCTCCAACAAAGTGAGGAGGTCAGTTTGAGCGAAAACACGGAACAGACTACTGAGTTCAAAGAGTATCCGATGCCGTTCTATAACACAATCTTGTTCTACCTCCTTTTGATAGCTATCGTTCTAGTGGGAATACTAGTGGTACTGTATTCCAAGAAAGGACCATTAGGTGAAGAAGAGTTAGAAGAAGAAACGGAAGAAGAGGAGATCGACGAAGTCGAGGAATCGGAGGAAAGTGAAGAAACTGAGGAGATCGGTGAAGAAGATGAATTCGGCGATTTCGACGATACTAACGAGAGCGACGATTTCGAAGATTCTGACGAA
>CAYWYD010000018.1:0-32020 GCA_964462425.1 uncultured Thermoplasmata archaeon | reverse complement strand
AGGAAACTGATGAATTTGAAGAAGATGAATTCGACGATTTGGACGATACTAACGAGAGCGACGATTTCGAAGATTCTGACGAATTCGACGAAACGGAGGAAAGTGAGGAAACTGATGAATTTGAAGAAGATGAATTCGACGATTTCGAAGATTCTGAAGAATTCGAGGTGACCTAAGAAAGCGATGAGGTCGAAGAAGAAACTAAAGAGGGGATTAAAAACCCCCTTAAAATTAAATATTTCCTATCATCTGAATAAAATTGAAAAGGAGGAGAAATGGATATGAAAAGCCAAAAATTAAAATTTTTGAAGGAAAAGGACGTCAGAACTATAATCGGTCTATTGTTGACCGCGGTCCTAATTATCTCTACGGCGACGTCAGTGATGATAATACCTGTAAGAGCTCAAGAGGATTACGACGTTCAGGTCACAGCACCAGAAGATGCTATAGAGACTGAATATGGTAATTACACCTACAACTTCACGGTGGAAAATACAGGGCACCAGAACGATACCTATGATCTACAGGTCCAAGCTTCTTTAAATCCGGATTTTACTGCCTCTGCGCCGAACCAAGTCTCGGTAGATACGAACGAATCAAAGAAAGTCCCGGTGGAAGTGCAGATTGGAGAAGGGGCGACTTCCGGAGATAGCGATCAAATTGTGTTGACTGCGACAACCCAAAACGAAACATTCCCACCTCCACCGACAAACGATCAGGATTCGATGGAGGTGATGTACAGTGATTACGACGTTGAAGTTACGGCACCAGAAGATGCTGTAGAGACAGAGTATGGAACTTACAATTACTCATTCAGGATCAAGAATACAGGACTCGCGAACGATACCTATGACCTACAAGCGAACGCAGTACATCCCTCATTTACTGCCTCCGCGCCCGATCAGATCTCAGTAGATGTGAACAAATCTAAGGAGGTCATGGTCGAGGTCCAAATCGGTGAAACCGCCACTCCGGGAGATAGCTCTGAAATTATATTGACCGCCAACAGCCAGAACGAGACGCTCTTATCCGATTCAGATTCGATGAATGTCACTTACAGAGCACACGATGTTGCAGTCACGGCTCCCGAAGACGCAGTCGAGACTAAGTACGGTAATTACACATACAACTTCACGGTGGAAAATACGGGCTATATGAACGACACCTACGATCTAAATGTGGAAGCTCCTTTGAATCAAGATTTTACCGCCTCCGCACCGGACCAAGTATCGCTAGATGTGAATCAATCCAAGGAAGTTACGGTCAAAGTCCAAATCGGTGAAGGCGCTGCTCCCGGCGACAGCGATGAGATCATGTTGACCGCCACCAGCCGGAACGAGACGGATGTATCGGATTTCGACTCGATGCAGGTCACTTACAAAGCATACGATGTTCAGGTTACGGCACCAGAAGATGCTATAGAGACGGGATATGGTAATTACACCTATCTCTTTACAGTGGAAAATACGGGTTATGCGAACGACACTTACGATCTAGAAGCGAACGCTCTCGTGAACCCTGCTTTTACCGCCTCCGCGCCGGATCAAGTATCGATAGATATGAACCAATCTAAGGAGATCCCAGTCGAGGTCCAAATCGGTGAAGGCACTACTCCCGGCGATAACGCTGAAGTATCGTTGACCGCCACCAGCCAGAACGAGACCTTTGTATCAGATTCCGATTCGATGCAGGTGGCTTATGAAGAATATGCTGTGAAAGTCAAAGCTCCAGAAGATCAGTTCGAGAGTAATGCTGGAGAATATAGCTATGAATTCACAGTCGCAAACAACGGGACTCTAGATGATGTCTACGATCTGAGTGTCCAATCTTCTGAGGGGGATTGGAACGTCGATGCTCCAGCAGAGGTCGAGGTTCCCGCGGGACAATCGAAGGTAGTGGCTGTAAATGTAACCATCCCAGGGGGGACCGTAGGAAACACCAATGAAGTGACCTTGACCGCCGAGAGCAAAAATAAGACCGAGGTCACAGATTCGGATTCTATGAACATTACTTTCCTCGCAGAGGAATACGCCGTCGAAGTTGAAGGTCCTGCGGATGCTCTAGAAAACCAGACCGGCACCTATCTCTACGACTTCACAGTGAGGAATACAGGGAGTGAACACGATACCTATGATCTGAACGTAGAGTCCTCTAACCAGGACTGGTCCGCCAGTACGGCAGAGAATATCTCGGTCAGATCTGCAGAGAGCCGAGCGGTAGAGGTCGAAGTTAATATCCCTGGAAATGCGCAATATGGGGACGAATCTGAAATCACTCTCACGGCAGTATCTCAAAACCAGACCGACGTAACGGATTCGGGCTCAATGAAGGTTAGCTACGTAGAAAATATTAGAGTACTCACTGTTCATGATCCTACAAACGGAACTGTATTCGTAGAAGATGAAGAAGTAACGAGTGGAGAAGAGCAGTTCGAGTTCAGCGGAGGAACAGAGGTCTCGATCGAGGCTATCGCGGGTCCAGATTACATATTCGTGAAATGGACGGGAGACAATGAGACGATAGACAATCAAACAGCTACCCAGACAGCCATAACAATGGATGGAGATTATGAGATCGAGGCGGAATTCGCTCTGAAAACTTACGAATTGAATATCGACTCGACAGAAGGTGGATCCGTGGTAGAACCCGGCGAAGGCACCTTTGAATACGATCACGGTAGCTCGGTAAATCTCCAGGCCGTTGCTGATGATAATTACGAGTTCATAGAATGGACCGGTGAAGTGGCGAATATGGAAAACACGGCTTTAAACGAAACGACGATCACCATGGAAGACGACTATACCATAACCGCAGTTTTCAACCAAACTGTCGAGTACTACGAGCTCACTGTGAACGTCGAGGGCGAAGGAGAAGTAGAGATCACTCCCGATCAGAAGAAATACGAGGAAGGTACCGAGGTTACGCTCACCGCAGTACCAGACGACGGCTGGTCTTTCGTAGAGTGGACGGGAGACCACGAAGATACTAGTGAAGAGATAAATATCACGATGGACAGCGATAAGACATTGACAGCTCACTTCGAGGAAGAAGGTACTGTGGTCAGATACGAACTCACGATAGATTCTACGGAAGGTGGAGAAGTGATTGAACCCGGCGAAGGCACCTTTGATTACACAGAAGGCAAAACCGTAGAATTAGAGGCAGTCGCTGATGATGATTATGCCTTCCAAGAGTGGACAGGCAATTTGGAAAACGTAGATGATTCGAAATCGAGCAAAACCACGATCACCATGGAGAACGACTACACCATCTCGGCGGTCTTCGAAGAAATGGATACGTACGAGCTAACCGTGACCGTCGAAAGCGAAGGCCAGGGTGAAGTCGAGATAACTCCGGACCAGGAATCGTATGAAGAGGGAACTGAAGTCGAGTTGACAGCGATACCGGAAGACGGATGGCGCTTCAGCGAATGGACCGGAGATTATGAAGGTGAAGAAGAAACAATAACCGTGACCATGGACGAAGACAAAGAGATAACGGCGCACTTCGAAGAGGATGTAGAAGAAGATGAAAAAGATAAAGATGAAGATGAGGCGATAGGACCGGAGGCTATGATAGGAATAATCTTACTCATCCTCCTACTTCTAGCTTTAATAGGATGGGCGATGAGGAAAGACAAAGAGGAAGAGGAACCAGAGGAAGAAGAGGTGATTACCGGTGAAGAAGAATCTACCGAAGAAGGTTGGGAAGAAGAATCCGAAGAACCAGAAGAAACAATAGAAGAAGATACTATCGAGGAAGAAGAACTCGATGAATCGGAAGAAGAAATCTAAAACCGTTTCCTTCTATCTCTTATTTTTCAAAACTTCTCTTCGAGTTCTGTTAAATAACATTTATATTGTTTGAAAACACTGTTTGTATACAGGTGAAAACTTGTTTAGAGACGATCACCTCCCTCATATGCTCATATCTCTCCTGCTTATAGCACTATTAGTTCTATCTTCTCAAGCAGCGAGAGCTTTCTCCACGCAAGAGTATATGGAAACTGAAGAAGAACAACTCTACGAGGAAAATATATATTCATCATCTAGAGATGATGCTGGTGACCGAGATGATGGCAAACCGGGAGAGACTCCCGGTCCCCCCGATCCTCCCGATCCGGGTCTTCCTCCATCGGTACCCTCAGACCCTGGAAATGTGTCGGACAAAATAGGCGGGTTTAACGGGACGACCGGATCTTTCGTTTCGTTTGAAACCATCGAGGAAGGCATATCGGATCATTCTCTGAGGCTTGGAGAGGACGAGGCTTTAAGTATTTTCGACGAAGTGACGGTCGAGAGCTATGAAATATATCAGGAAAAAAGCATTGGTTATACGTACTCTCTACAGGGAAACGCAGGGGAGATGAAGATCTATGATAATCCGTCAGCGCTTATCAAATTAAATGTGAATCCCTTGGAATCAGAGAGGAAAGTTAGCTTTAAAATAGGTGATATGGAAGTAACCGAAGAGAAAAAAGGCACCGTTGAGATGAGTTTCGAGGATGATCGGATGGAGAACTATCGGGGGAGTTTGATGACTATCGAAACGGAAGATAACCAAATCACACCCGAAATAAAGGACGACTTCATAAACTACACCCTCGAAGGTCAAGCTATATTTGTTTTCAAGATGGGCGGGTCCGATGATTTTTCCAACCATATGAGAGAGGAGATCTCTAACGGTGATGTCGGAGCGGAATTCAGGATCGAATCGATGGAAGATGGATATAAAGAGATGGCTGTCTCTTACAGAGATGTCAATTTAATAGGCAATATGAAACAGGATAAAAAGTTGGAGATCATGGCGTCTTCAGAGACACTAGGTGAGGAAGGAACGGTACTTTTCATCGACATATCTTCGGATGTGATGGATATTTCATCTACAGAAGAGATACAATTGAGTATCGATGGTGAGAACGCTTCAGAAGTAGAGGATTACGAAGATCTAAAAGAGCGAGACGATGCTTCATACTGGCTCGATATCGGAGACAAAGATACTTATCTGCTTGTCAACGTACCGCATTTTTCCAGCCGCTCGATTACTATCGAGCCCCCGGGAGAGATCTCGGAAGAAATTCCAGAGGAATATTGGGGATCTCTTGCTTACTACATATCTAGTGCGGGGATCTCAGTTGGACTGATAACACTTGGAGTACTCTATCGGAACTCCAAGAAAAAGAAAAATGGAGATAACTTGGTAGCTATCGGCTCCGATCCAACAAAATATAACCGTAACGAAGGTAATGAAAAAAGGATAAAGAGCCAAAAAAAGGATAAAAAACAAGAAACCCGTGTCCGAAAAGAATAAAGGCGATCACTCTTTTAAATCCCTGAGGCTCGATAAGTTGAACGCTAGTATAATCTACAATTTCAGCTTCGCTTTATTGACCATCTTAGCATTTTCCCTTCTAGTGATCTCTATCTTGGCATATAGAAGATCTAAGGAGGGTAAATTATTGTTCGTGACGATCGCATTTTTATTATTTTTTCTCAAAGGTCTTTGGCTCACATACTCTCTTTTTCAAATACCAAAGAGTAGCTGGCATCCTTTTTTGATCCCTGTCGCCGTACTAGATTCTGTGATATTGATCCTCCTCTATCTTTCCATCATCAAGGGGTAGCTACATGTCGGAACCGGAGATCGAGGTGGAAAAGAGAAAAGAGATCTACCGCCTGATAGAAAGATTTCCGGGACTCCACATGAGGGAGATAAAGAGAAGAACCGATATGAGTATCAACCTTGTCCGATACCACCTGAACCAGCTGAAAAAATACCGTATCGTAGAGGAAGTCGAGGAGGACGAATACAAACGGTATTATCCTCACGAGGGGGAGATGAAAGTCGACGCAAGGGACAAGAAGCATCTTGCCTTGTTGAGAGAAAAGATCCCACTGTACGTGGTGGTATTTCTGTTGAATCGAGGTGAACCTTCCACCCACGGTGAGATGAAAAAGGAACTGGAGATCGCCGCCTCTACTCTTTCCTACCATCTAAATAAGATGCAGGAAAAAGGTTTGGTAGAGAAAAAAGGACAAAAATATCGGCTTACAGACCCAGAGCAGATCGCTAATCTTCTGGTCAAATATGAGCCTCCGGAAGATGTGATCGACGAGTTTATCGATCTCTGGGAATCGCTTTCTTTGGGTACGCTTCTTTGAATATCTAGATTATTTCTCCAGATCCCTTTAAATATAGATCGAGAGACATATCTAGACCTGCTGAATATATAGGAATAAACCAAATCCGTTTCCTGTTTTCTTCTATCAAATCTTTAAACACCTAACGGTGAGTAAAATATATAAGTGTATGAACACTTACCTATATAGATAGGAGATGAACAGAGAGATCGAGATACCACAGAAAAACACTAGAACCGAGATTTTGACGCACCTCTTAGAGGAGGACCAGACAGCTCTAGATCTCAAAGAAAAAGTGGGTATAAACGAAAACGCCGTTAGAAAACATCTACAGCGATTAGAGAACTCCGAATTGGTTCAGCATTATTTTGAAAAGGCTTCTAGAGGGAGACCAAAAAAGTACTTCACACTCGCCGAAAGAGGTGAAGAGCTGTTTCCGAGACATCATCTCCTCCTCTTAAACGAACTTCTCGAACAGATAGATGAAGAGCACGGAAAAGAGGAGCTAGAGCATCTTTTCGAAAGAGTTTCAGAAGAACTCAAAGAAAATTTTACTTTTACCGAGAACTCAAGTTTCGAAAAGAGAATAGAAGAACTCACTCACCAATTCGACGAACTCGATTTTTTCTGCCAGCACTCGAAAAAAAACGATCATCACGAATTAGAATACCAGAACTGTATATTTTCAGGTGTCTCTGAAAAATATATAGATCTAGTATGCGGGATACATGAAGATATGATCACTTCGTCGTTCGAGGAAGATATAGATTTCGAGCGGGACGGGTCCATCTTGAGAGGGGACAGCACCTGCAGGCACGTGATAAAAAGATAAGAAAGGCTTTTGAAAAAATGAGTTTTCAGCCTAGCTTTTTCTCCAGATTTTCCAGCATGATCTTTACCATCTTTTCAAGGTCGTAATCGTGTTCCCAATTCCAGTCCTCTCTCGCTTTTGAATCGTCAACGGAATCGGGCCATGAATCGGCGTTCTTCTGCCTCTCGTCCGGCTCGTACTCCACTTCGAAGTCGGGATAATACTTCCGGATCTCTTCCACCAACTCCTGTGCTTCAAAGCTCAAGGCGGTATGATTGTAACTGGTCCTTACCGAGATATCTTCCTCGTCGGCATCCATGAGCTGTAAGGTTCCTCTAACAGCGTCCTCCATGTACATCATCGGGAGCTGCGTATCTTTTCTGACAAAACAAGTGTACTTCTCACCGTTGATCGCCTTGTAGAACATCTCTACGGCATAATCGGTGGTACCGCCGCCTGGTTTTTCCTTCCAGCTGATGAGCCCGGGATATCTTAAACTTCTCGTGTCAAGGCCGTATTTTTCATTATAATACTGGCAGAGGAGTTCACCGGATACTTTTGTCACCCCGTACATCGTTACCGGTTCAAGTACGGTGTGCTGAGGCGTATCCTCTAAGGGTGTAGTAGGACCGAAGACGGCTATAGAACTGGCCCAGAAAACTCTACTATCGTGATCGCGGGCGAGATCTAAAACGTTTTTCAATCCACCCATGTTCACGGACCAAGCTAGATCCGGTCTTTTCTCCCCAGTAGCGGATAAAAGTGAAGCTAGATGATATACCTCATCTATATCGTATTCCTCCCATAGAGACTCTAAGAATTCCTTATCTTTAACGTCGCCCTGTTCGAGTATACCTTCATAATCGTCAGGGATGTAATTATGCCCTAACGCTACAACGTTCTCTTCACCATATCTCTCCTGCAGTTCGGGGACCAGCTCGGAACCGATCTGCCCGAAGGGGCCAGTAACCAAAATTCTCTTGTTCATGATACCTTTAACCTCGCGTAGGGGATTCACTGCCCAGCAATAACTTTTTTGATTTCGAGGTTGATTTTCTGTGCCTACGATATATCGATCAATTCGTACTCGCTTTCGCCGAGACCACTCTCTTCGGCGTGACGGATCTGATGCGTTCCGTCGATATCATGGGCGTTCATGAACTTGTCTTCACCTTCATCAGCTTTTCTCCCACTTTTCTCTTTCACCAGATCAAAAGACGCCTGTTCTAAAGCAACGGGATCCTTCGAAGCCGCTACACCTATGTCCGGAACCATCGGTTCCTTCCTCCAAGGCGGGCAGTCACATTCCGGGGTGACGTCCATGATGAAGTTGAAATGGACCGCTTTATCGGGTTTATCTTTCAAGGCTCCATAGGCATATTCAGCTATCTTTTCCTGCAGTTCCTTGTTAGAGGAAGAATCTTCCACTTCGATAGCGTTTTCCGGACAGACTATCCTGCATTCCCCGCAGCCTATGCATTCATCCCGATCTATCACTGCGTACTCTCCAACTTCGATCGCATCCTCGGGACACCAGGTCGCACATTCCCCGCAGGCTATACATTCCTCGACATTGACCTCCGGCTCTACGTTATAATGCTGCATCAATTTTCCCGCTCTAGAGGCGCAGCCCATACCGAGGTTCTTCAAAGCACCTCCAAAGCCGGACATCCCGTGTCCCTTGAAGTGTGAAACTGCGAGGATCGAATCCGCCTGGTAAAAAGCCGCTCCGATCTTCACCTCGTCAAAATGCTTTCCGTCTATATCTACAGTATAAAATTCGTTGCCGTGGAGTCCGTCGGCGATGATCACCGGTGCGTCTATGGCCGGTCTCAACCATCCGTTCTCCTGTGCCGTACGGTGATGGTCAACGCTGTTGGACCTGCTTCCCTTGTAAAGGGTATTAGAATCCGCTAAGAAAGGCTTCCCCCCGGCTTCTTTCACCGCTTCGACTATCGGCGAAACTCTAACGGGCCTTAAAAACGTATCTATGCCCTTTTCTCCAAAATGGAGTTTGAGAGCTACCAATTCCTCATCGAATTCAATTCCCTCTCCAGCTTCCCTGAAAAGTTTTCGAGTCCTTGCTAGGAGGTTGTCATCCTTATCTTCCGATACCAGATCGGTAAAGTAAACCTTTGACATACTATCACATCCTTTGTATGTCTACACAAGTTTATTTATTTTATCCCTAAAAACGTACGAGGATCTTCTTCGCTAAGATGGACTAAAACTTCCCTATAACCAAGCAGTAAGGCCTATCATTTCTCCGTCAGTTCCACGGTTTTAAGGTCCTTTCCCTTCGGACACTCGATCTCTTCACCGACACTCTCGATATTATATTTTTTATCGGACTCTATACCTTTTGGATGGCAAAGCTGATAGTTCTCACATCCGACTTCATCACAATCTTTCTCCTCTAATGTTATCACTGAGCCCTCTATAACCGATCGACCGGAAGCGGCGGTTTTTATGGGCACCTCTTCCACCTCGACGACCTTCACTTCCTCGTGATGAACTTCACAATCATGAGATTTACTCCTAACATCGGTTATCCTGTACCACTTGTTTTTCTTCAAGCCACAGCAAGAATTCTTCAATCCACAATCTTTGCACTTCGAAAGACATCCTCCAAAGGTAAACTCTAGACCTTCCTTTGCTAAACTTTTTCCTATCAACGTTACTGATCCCATATCTTTTACCTCCTTTATATAACTCCAGTTTCTTCCGCAGCCTCTACCGCTGCTTCTCTATTCAACCTTTTATTTCCCAAGATCGTATACCTCTCCGGTCGTATCTCCGGAGCGTGCATCAATGCTTCTATCACTTCCTCCTCGCTGATCTCCAACCCTCTCGCAGTACTAGGAGCTCCAACTGCTTCAAGTGCGTTTTTGATCCTCCTCCAGTCGCCTCCCTGAAGGTACTTCATTATTATTGTCCCTACACCGCACTGTTCTCCATGGAGGGCGGGTTCCTCGGCGAGATCGTCCAACGCATGACTGAATTTGTGTTCGCTTCCGCTCGCCGGCCTCGACGAACCAGCTATACTCATCGCCACGCTGGAACTGACCAGAGCTTTTACCACCTGCCATGCACTCTCTTCCGATCCCGGATTTATGTTATCTACATTTTTGATCAAGAGTTCAGAAGTCATACTGGAAAGGTTAGCTGCGTAATGGGAAAACTCATCATGTCTGAGACGCCTAGCCAATTTCCAATCTGTCACCGCGGTCGCGTTCGCTATTATATCGCCGCAGCCTGCGGATAACAATCTGTCAGGAGCCTTAGCTATTATGCCGGTATCGGCGATCATCGCTAGAGGACTTTGAGCGCTGACTGATATCTTGTTCCCTTCCCTCTCTATCGACGCTCTCCCAGAAGCTATACCGTCGTGTGAAGACGCCGTGGGTACGCTTAAAAAGGGTATATCTTCGAGATGAGAACTGTACTTTGCTACATCTATAGGTCTTCCTCCGCCAACTCCCAAAAGGAAACCTTTCTCGTCAGATATCTTACTCGATATCCGATCTACAGTTTTTTGATTTGCTTCCGAGATTTCCTCCATCTTGACATCATAATCGCTCTCAGAGAGTATATCCGCTACTTTCTCACCAGCCACTTTCCTGGTCACCGAATCACAGACGATCAGAGCTTTTTTGCTCAGTTCCAGATTTTTACACGTTTTTCCCACCTGTTCCAAGGCGTCTTTTCCTACGACCACGTTCCGGGGCAACTCCATATTTTTGAATTTCTTGAATCCTTCTCTCACTTCTTCACTGTTGTTACCCTTCGCGACCATGATATACCACTTTCTTTAAATCAAGTTCCTTGCCCAATATATAGGTTTGCCTTTTTCGAGTTGACGCATTTAGACTTTTTTTGAAGGTCACCTAGATCTCATCATCTATTAATTCGGCTACTTTTTTGCCAGAGAGGAGCATGCCACCGAATATCGGACCCATACGGGGAGCTCCCATGACTGCGTTGGCGCACATGCCCGTGGTCCACAATCCAGGGAAGACTTTTTGTGTATTTTCTACCACCGTCTTTTCGCCGACTTCTGCCCACATCGATTTCTCACCGACTACTTTACCTTTTTCGGTGTCCAGCTCTCCAGCCTTTTCCTCGACCACATTGCAGACCTCTGCATCGTGACCTGTGGCATCGATCGTGGCTTCCGCCCGGATGGTGATAGGGTCGACGTGGAGTCCAGCCATCTCGATAGGTGACGAGTTTATAACGACGCCGTTAACTCTCTTTTCTTCATAGAGTACGTCTTCCACCGTAACCATATTGAAGACTCTCGCCCCGGCTTCTATGGTAGAGGATAACAGATTTGCTACCGAGTTGATCGAATCGGCGGTGTAATAACCGTTTCCGGCATCCTCGACCTCCACCCCGACTTTCTTTATCTCTTCGACGGAACTTTCTTGAAGCACCACGACCGGATAACCCATACCTCCACCCCACATACCCCCTCCGGGCGATAATTTTCTTTCGAATATGACGACCTGATGGCCCCTTTCTGCCAAATATCTCCCGGCAACTAGACCTGCCGGTCCTGCCCCGGCTATCGCTACGTCAACCTCAGTATTATCTGAAAATTCCTCAAAATACCTGTCCACGATACATTCAGTGACCTTTACATCATCTATCATGTTATCTATATTTCACCTACAAAATCTCACCCTATATATATGTTGACTTCTTTCGTCTCTCCCATCGCCAATCTTATATACCTTCGGGTATTCCCCTAACTCAATGGAGCTGTTATGATGGATTTTGTAGTGTTGAATGGGAGTCCAAAAAGCGATAAAAGTGTTACCCTGCATTATGTGAAATATCTAGAGAAGAAATTTTCTCAACACGATTTCACCACATATCACATCGGAAAAAAGATAAAATCGATACTGAATAACGAGGAAAAATTCGATTCTATTTTAGAGGATGTAAAAGAAGCAGACGGCGTGATATGGTCGGTCCCGGTCTATACTTGCCTCGTACCCTCCCAGCTCATGTACTTCATAGACCGGGTGTTCGAAGAGGATCGGAAAGACTCCTTCGAGGGAAAACATTCCACTACGATCACTACTTCCGCGCATTTCTATGACCATTCCGCCCACAACTACCTGAAGGCTATATCGGAGGATCTAGGGATGAATTACATGGATGGATACTCCGCCGAGATGTACGATCTAACCGAAGAGGATAAAAGAGAAAGTCTGCTCAAATTGGCCGAGAGATTTTTTCACTATATAAAGCAAGGAGTGGAGACTAAAAAGGAATTTTTGTCTTATGATGAAGACACATCTCCTTACGAACCGAAAGACGTCGAAAAGGAGAAAAGCAGAGACGATTATAAGATATTACTGCTTACAGATTGTACTGATGAAGATGAAAATCTGAAACGGATGATAAACGTTTTTGTCAAGTCGACGAAATACAGGGTAGACGTACAGAATCTTCACGACATAGAGATGAAGGGAGGTTGTCTTGGCTGCGTTAAGTGTGCCACCACTTCGAGCTGTGTCTATGAGGATGAACATGAAGAATTCTACAGGAAAAGATTTGAAACTGCGGACGGTTACATATTCGCCTCGAAGATCAACAATAGAGCTCTCACATCTATCTGGAAAGAGTTCTACGACAGAGGATTTTACAACGGCCACAGGCCGATAACCAAAGGAAAACAAGTAGGATATCTGATCTCGGGTCCTTTGAAGAAGAATCCGAACATAAAGCAGGTGATAAAAGGCAGGAGCGAGATGGGGATGACACATCTCAACGGCATAGTGACTGACGAACCCGAGGATTCAAGCAAGATCACCGCACACATCCAACAATTAGCCAAAGATTTCGATTGGGGACTCGAAGAGGACTTCAGTCGACCCTACACATTTCTCCGTGAAGGAGGCCATAAGATATTCCGCGATCTAGTTTACGAGATGAAGTTCGTTTTCACCGAAGATCACAAGTACTACAAAAAGCACGGCCTTTATGACTTCCCCCAGAAAAAGTACGGTACGAGAATACAGAACTTTTTCTTAAGGTTACTCTTCACCATCCCCGGGATAAAGGAAAAGGCTCAAGAAAGGATGGGCGATTATATGGTGAGGCCCTTGGAAGAGGCGATCGAGGAGAACTGATCCTTAGATCTACCCGCTATTGAAGCTCTTCGAGTAGTTCCACGGCTAACGGACGATTCAAAGGATCGTTATCGTTCCCGCAGTCCGCTGAAAAGGTACATGCGGGACATCCTTTCACGCTTTGGCATGTACAGTCTTTCAATCTTTTGATAGATCTCTCAATCAGACCTTCAAATCTAGAGTAGGTGTCGTGAGAGAAACCCACGCCACCTTCTACGCCGTCATAGATGAAGATAGCACCATTCCCCAATTCTCGATGATAATCTGTAGAAATCCCCCCAACGTCTTTCTCGTCGATGAGCATCAGGAGAGGGAGCATCTGTATCAAAGAGTGTTCAGCGGCGTGAAGACCGCCTAGATAATGGTATTTAGCGCCTTCGTCTTTGTTAACCCACTCGCCTTCCGTTATCCTCCTTTCCGCGAACTCCAGCATCTTTTCTCTTAACCCGGTAGAGATCTCTATCCAACTCACCTGCGTCTTGAGCGTGATCGGGCCGAGATCGATTTTTTCAGTGCCTATCACTTCATCGTCCGACAGCTTCTTTTTCTTGTAGGCGAAATAATCTATCTTTACATCCCCCGTTCCCTTTGAAACGACGTGATCACCTAATCTCCTGCCCTCTTCGAGTTCTATATTGGAAATGTCGGTATCCCTGAGAGTTACGGTATAATAGTCCGTATCCACCGGCTCCAGTATGACCCTCGATTTAGCTCCCTCTTGAAACTCTACCACTTGATGATATTCGCCCTGGTGTAGGTAGATCGCCCCGGGATGAAAGTCCCTATAGGCCCTGTTCTTCTCTATGTCTGGAAGACTTTGTATCCTCCCATCTTCAAGTCTCACCTGCACTTCGAACGAATCTTCACCGGTCGAGTAGATATCGATATCCTGCTGAGGGAACTCGCCTCTCATGTATCTGTAACCGCTCTTTATATCGCCGGTCAAACTGCCCTCTCTCTTCCACATCTCCGCCGCTTTTTTTAACCTCTTAGTGAAAAACTTTACATCCTTTTCCTTCAAAGGTAATTCCTGTGAAGCGGAGAGAAGATGTTGAGAGTAAACATTATTGTTAGATAGATCGATAACCGCATCTTCCACCGGCTCGCCCAGCAGATGTTCAGGATTGTGTATCAGGTACTGGTCGAGGGAACTGTTGAAGGGAACCAAAAAAGAGATTACCTCTTCCGTTCCTCTTCCCGCTCTGCCTATCTGCTGCCAGAAGCTTATTCTAGAGCCCGGATACCCGGATAATATGGTCGAGTCTATCCCGCCTATATTGATCCCGAGTTCGAGAGCGGTGGTGGAGACCACTCCGTCGACTTCATCGGAGCGTAAGTCCTCTTCTATCTCTCTTCTCTGTTCCTTTGAGTATCCCGCGTTATAAGATTTTACTTTGGCAAACTTATTTTCAAACGTATCCTTCAATATCTTCTCGGCCCAAAGGGCCTCTAATTCCGTCATCTTTCTAGAAGGAGCGAACATCAACGTCTGCAGACCCCGATCTATCAGAAAAGAGAACAGCTCGCTGCTCTCCCTGTGAGTACTCTTCCTCTCGGTGAGTTCCTCGTGATACTGTGGAGGATTCCAAAATATCAATCTTCTCTTGCCACGGGCGCTTCCGTCTTCCTCCACGACTTCAAAATCTTTACCGACGAGATTCTTAGAATGGTCACCGGGATTTCCGAGGGTAGCGCTGGACAGGATGAAACGCGGCTCTTCCCGGTAATACCTGGATATCCTTCTCAATCTCCTAGTTATCCACGCGACGTGCATACCGAGAAGTCCTCTGTAATGATGGGCTTCGTCCATCACCACGGTCTTCAAATTTTCAAAGAACTGCGACCATTTTTCGTGATGAGACAAGTAAAGGTTCAGTCCGGTAAAATTCGTGAGTATCAGATCGGCCTCGTTTCTCACTCTCCTCTTTTTATCCGCAGAAACGTCCCCATCGTAGATTCCGATAGTTATGTTCATACCAAGAGAATCGAATATATTTTTTAGTTCCTCCTTCTGGTCTCTTGTCAGAGCTTTGGTAGGAAAGATAAGAAGAGCTTTAGATCCTTTATCTTTGCGGATCAGATGAGCGATACACAGTGCATAGGCTAGGGTCTTTCCGCTCGCTGTACCGGTGGTCAAACATACGTCATTATCCTCCAAAAAGAGATCGATCGTCCGGGCCTGGTGCGAATAGAGGTTTACAGCCAATCTTTCTTTCAATCTATCGTTTAACCTTTCGCTTGCTCTGTACTCCGGTTTCTTCTCCGGGATCGTAGTCAAAAACTCTATCTGCCCCTCGTAATCGGGATAAACAGATTTGAAATAATCCTCGTCCATCTTGACGAGAAATAAACTCTGAATAATAAGGCTTTTATGGTGTAAGCTGCGTAGTATTACCGATGAGGATACTGCATCTTCCCGGCAAAGCGATCATAGGTTATTCAGAAAAAGAGATGGAAGACCTGTTGAACTATTTTAGACCGGACCTCAGCGTTACTACCGGGATGAGAGAACTACAGAAAAGAAGATTAGAGAAGGTCTCGATGTATGAATCGATACACCTAGATTTTGTATCATCTTTCGCGGCTCGAAATCTAGGGGACGAATTTCTATTAGTGTTCAACGAGAGCGGTTCTTTAGAGAAAATAGATTTCTCAAAGCTTAAGGGGAAAAAGGTTACGGTCGTCACAGACCAAATTAAAGAGGACATACATCCCGAAAGTTTTCAGTTCGAACTCCTAAATACCTCCATCGTCGATAGATTACATGAAGAACTGGAAGATTTCCACGTACTATCGACCGAGATCGAAGCGGGTAAAAAGCCGAAATATAAAGAAAGGGGGAATAGGATATACGGTTTTGGACTTTCCGATTCATTAGGAGGATCTAAGATACCGAACGCGGTCACCGACGGAAAGCGCCCTCATCTTGAAACTTTAGATGTACAAAAAGTGGGTCTCTCCGCCGTTCCAGGGCTGGGAGATAGATTTTCCGCTGAACTGGAGAATCGCGGTATAAACTCACGGAAAGAACTCTGCTCTCTCGATCCTTCCGAGATACTCGAACATGACGGTATAGGCCCCTATAGAAGTACCAAATGGATCTGCTCTGCAAAGGCTATAGAGGAAAAGGACGTGTTCAGGATCCGAAGGAACGACCTGGAAGACAAGCATAGATTGTTCATCGACATAGAAACGGATTCGCTGAATCCTGAGATAATATGGCATATAGGCCTGTATGACGATAAAAGAGAAGAATATCGTTATTTCATCGAAAAGGAACCGGATAAAAAAGGAAGGATTATAAGAAAATTCATGGATCACTTGGAAAAGAACTCACAGGAGAACAGCGTTCTGTTAGCGTGGTATGGTAAAAAGTTCGATTTCGAACATCTAGATAGATTTATCAGGGAATACGATCCAGAACGCAAAGGTATCTGGGATGGCATAGAAAAGATAGATTTCATGTACTGGGTGGACAAACATGCCGCTCTACCGTGCAGGAGTTCAAAACTCGAGACCGTTGCAGACAGGTTAGGTTATGAACCAGAACTTCGAGGACTCGACGGAGGCGACGTCGCAAGGAGCTACACAAATTACATGGACAATAGAAAAAAAGAACCGGACTGGGAAGAACTGACGACCTATGCGAAGGACGATGTGATATCTATGAAGTACATATACGATGAGGTGGATGATGCCCCTATTTTACACGATATAAAAGATATCGAAAGAGAGTACAGGAGGATGTGTTAAACCGGAAAAGTTATTTATCCTGATCCATATTAGGGGGGATATGAAACTCTACGTCAAAGTATATTTCCCGTCTGGGTCCGACCCGTTACAAGTGGCGGAAGAGATGAAAGACATAGATTTCAAACCGGTTATGGGAGAGTACGACTTCGTGCAGGAATACGATAAACCGCAAGAATACGAGAAGATGGTAAGCCAGCTGCAGAAAACACTCCGAGGAAGATCCCTTGAAGGCTCTAAGATCCATTTCCGCTTGGATACTAAGGAAGGTTAGAAGAGCAATCGCTCCTATACTGGTTCTATCCCGATCGATTTGGAATTCAGATAATTTCATGTGACTAGAGAGAATTATAGGTTCATTACCGTTTTCTTTGAATTCAATCACATCAAACTACCGGGAACTTTTTTAAAATGAAAAAAGAAATAAAAGGGTTTTGTGAGGTTTTTACTCTTCTTCACCAAATTTTTCTTCAAATTCCTTTTCTAATTTTTCATCGAGTACTTCTTCTTCCCCAGCCTTCTCGTCTTCACTAGGTTCCTCTTCAGTGGGCTCGTCTTCACTGAACTCCTCTTCGGATGGCTCCTCTTCAGTCTCCATTTCCTCATCCATCTCTTCCTCAACTCCTTCATCTGAGGGAGTATCCCAAGGTGATTCCTGACTCTGTTCTTCTTGTGACGGTGCTGCCGCTCCGTAAGTTGGCTCATCAAAGGGTTCCTCTTCTTCTTCTTCCTCTTTGCCTTTCATCACGAAAAGCAGCACTGCGAGGACCAACCCTATCAATATAAGTGGAATGATCCACCAGTAATTAGATAGGAAGCTATCATCATCGCCTGTATCCTCTTTTTCCTCGATCGTCATCTCTGATCCCTCGCTCGTTTCATCGTTCGATCCGATCTCAAGGGTCTGTTCTCCAACTTCATCTGCCTCAATAGTGAATTCATCTTCGTATTCTTCACCGGGCGCCAGTGTAAGATCGCTCTGTACCTCCACCTCTTCTCCGCCCATGTAGAGCGTTATATCCTGGGTTCCTGATAATTCACCGGTGTTGTTTACCCTGTATTTCACCGTGATCTCCTCTCCTTTCTTGACATTCTTGTCGTAGTCGATTATCTCGACTTCAAAATACGCTGGTTCATACTCTTCGAAATGAGCAGTTATCTCCTTATCTTCCTTCATCTCTACCGTTATCGCTTTTTCGGTACCTTGGTAGTCCCCGGTCCACTCTACGAAATACCAGTCTTCATCAGCTGTTACGGTAATTGTGACTTTTTCTCCGTGCTCGTAAGTATGAGTGCCATTTGAGGGATCTGTACTGCCCTCTCCTTCTATCGATATCTCGATATCATACTCGTAGACCTCAAAGTGCGCCGTAATAGTTTTATCCTCGTCCATCACAATAGTGATCTCCTCTCCCGTTTCATCGGTTCCCGTCCATTCATCGAGGTACCATCCTTCGTATGGATCAGCCGTCAATGTAACCTCGGTTTCGGGCTCATATTCATATTGCTGAGGGGTCACCTCCACCGAGCCATCTCCTTCGGTGTCCACATCTAGACTGTAACGGCGCTCTTCGAAATGGGCTGTTATCACCTTATCCTTGTCCATCGTTATGGTTACCTCATCCTCTTCTCCTATGTAGTCTCCCGTCCACTCATCGAAGTTCCAGTGTTCGTCCGGCTCTGCTGTAAGTGTCACCTGAGTACCATAATCATATTCATATTGGTCTGGATCGATATTCACAGAGCCCTTTCCTTCTTCCGATATCTCAAGAGTGTACTTGTGGATCTCAAAGTTCGCCGTTAACTCCTTGTCCTCGTCCATGGTTATGATGATAGTCTCGCTATCCTCTTCACCCGGCGGAGCATCTTCTCCCGTCCACTCTGTGAAATACCAGCCAGTATCTGACTCTGCTGTTAATTCGACCTCAGTTCCATGCTCATATTCATCTCCATGCACATATCCATCATCCTCGGGATCTCTTTCTACTGACCCCTCGCCGTTTACAGTGATGTTCAGCTCATACTTATAAACTTCAAAATTAGCAGTTATCGTTTTGTCCTCGTCCATGGTTATGATGATATTTTCGCTATTCTCTTCACCTTCCGGTACATCTCCCGTCCAATTCTTGAAATAATTGTTCTTGTCCTCGTCAGGTGTTGCTGTGAGAGTCACCTGTTCATCTTCATAGTAGGTGTGGGTACCTTCTGGAGGATTGACAATACCTTCGCCTTCTACGTAGATCTCCAAAAGATAATCTTTGATCTCCTTGAAATTAGCTGTGATCTCCTTATCTTCATCCATGGAGATGGTTATCGTGTCCTCACGGTCTGTATGATCTCCCGTCCAATTGTGGAAGTACCACCCGCTGTCAGGGGAAGACATTATTGTCACATTTTCACCGTCACGGTAGGTGTGAGTCCCTTCAGAAGGAGTGGTGCTGCCTTGTCCTTCGATGTTAATCTTGAGCGTGTACTCCATGATCTCCTCGAAGTTCGCCGTTACATTTTTGTCTTCGTCCATCGTCAAAGTTATCGTATCTTCTGTTCCCTGATAGTCCCCTGTCCACTCGGCGAAGTACCAGCCAGATTCTGGAACTGCTTTTAATTCGACTTCTGTGCCATTTTCATATTTCTGCTCATACGGCCAATCGGTGATCTGCTGATCGTCGACTTCTACCGTACCATCTCCATTCGGCTCATATATAGTTAAAGTGTGTTCTATGGCAGAAATCGTGAATTGATCACTAACATCTTCGTCGGTCCAGCCTTCTTCGTCCTCAACGCTTGCACGAATTCTTGCCTCCTCTGTAGGATTATTAGGTACGGTCCAATCGTAACTACCGTCGTCGGCTAAGCCGGTAGCAATATCTATCCAACTGTCCCCGTCGTCGATACTGTATTCAAGATCAACGTACGATATATTTCCACCTTCACCTTCTCTAGTACCCCATGTTATAGGTTCTTCATCTCCGGGAGACCATATAGCTCCGGCTCTTGGTCTATTGAGGAAAATAGAAGGTCGATCCACTTCTCGAGTTGTAAAGCTCCACGTCTCAGACTGTACTGTTATCTCATCATCAGTAGATTTTACATACCACCCATATGTAGTATTGTAATCTCGATTACCCCAGGGCACAGAAGCCCGTGTACCACTAGCTACGTTTTCATCCTTACCGATCAAACTGTCATCCGAGGCGTCGTAGAAAGAGACGTTCATCGATTCTCCTGCATCATGTTCGACATACACACTTAATTCCGGTTCGATGCTAACTCCTGTTTCACCATCCTCCGGATCAGGATTAATCGGTTCTTGAGGTTCAGGAGTTCTGATAGTGAATTTGCTACTCACGTCCTCATCTGTTCTACCTGCATCATCCGAGATATTCGCTCTAATCATGGCCTGTTCTGTATCGTGGTCCGGGACAGTCCATGTATGTATACCATCATCATCTGTATTCTCAACTATCGTGTTCCAAGAGGCACCACCATCGGGACTATATTCCAGATCTACACCGGTGATCGAAGAACCACTTGCTTCGGTAGTGGTCCACTTGATATCTTCATCATAACCAACATTCCATATATCTCCGCCTTCAGGACTGGTGATCATGATCTGTGGAGCTATTGTAAACGAATCACTTGTGTTTGAATCACTCAGCGAGTCCACATCATGAACTGTAGCTCGAATCTTACCTTTCATCGTTCCTTCTTCGGGGACCGTCCAATCATAACTTCCGGTATCGCTCAAACCCGTAGCTATATCTGACCAACTGTTTCCACCGTCATTGCTGTATTCGAGATCGACCGTATCGATTCCTACATCTCCCGCCTCGGTCGTCCACTGTATGGTCTCGGTACTTCCTTGGCCGAAAGTTTCGCCACCTGTTGGGTGATTTAAAGATATCGAAGGCCCCTCGACTTCGACAGTATTTTGCATAACCAAAGAGTAATCCTGGTTGGCATCTCCGTCGCCGTTAGCGTCTGCGGGTATATTTTCTCCTATAACCCGGACCGTATATGGACCCTCTTCCAAGTCATCGGGATGGATGTAAATATTTTCTACGGTGTTCACATCGTCATCCCCATCCCCATCAGAATCGAAATCGCTCATCGCTCCGTAACCTGGAGAAGTCCAACCGTTAGTAAAGGAATTGCCTGTATAGATATCTCCACTAGGTGATTCGATTTCCAAATCCAGATCGTTTTTCAAAGTCGGATCATCACCTTCTAAAGCATTCTTGTCCGTCCAGGTGAGTGTGATCTTCAAAGGTTCTCCTCCATTGTCATGTTCTACATAGTGCTCTTCGACTTCGCCCGTTTTCATCAGAGAGGTCTGGTCTTTCATATTGAAATTAACGGATGAATCGATTAGGGCGGGTAAATTCACCATGCCCCAACCTTCGTCCTTATTGGGTATTGAACTGGTATCTCCGTTAGTATCATCAAGATCATAAGCAGTATTTATCAAAAGACCCTTTACCATCGCGGGGCTCGGCTTTTCACCATAAGTATCTTCATACCAATCGACCACCACCGCTGCGGATCCTGATACAGCCGGTGTCGCCATCGAGGTACCGGATTTGTATTCATACCCGGGACCTGGATCCCAGGTGCCTCCTAGCTTGGTAGAATACACCTCTTCGGCCGGCGCTACGAGATCGGGTTTTATACGATTGTCGTTTGTCCAACCCCGGGAGCTTAGGTCATACATATTATCGGGATTATCGACTCCCTGATCCGGATTGTAATTCTCGGTGCCTCCAACAGATATCACATTTTTTCCGGTAGCAGGGGCTTGGATCGTATTGTGGTCTGAACCAGAATTTCCTGCTGCGACTACTATGACCATCGGATCATTCCGATCGGTAGCGCGATCGGCATCTCTTACCGCGGCATCGTAATCCTCTGAGATCTTAAGGTACGCCCCCTCATCGCTCGTAAATCCCCATGAATTGGAATGCACATACGCATTCGCTTCCTGTTTAGATATCTCAACTATCTCATGATAATCATTACCAGGCCCTATGTAACTTCCACTGTCATCAAATATTTTCACGGCGAAAAGATCGGTTCCTGGAGCGGTACCCTGACCGGAATAGTAATCGTTGTATACCTGTTCCCCGGTACCTTCATGTGTATTAGCTCCGATCGAACCGGCGACGTGTGTACCGTGACCCTGACCATCTTCCCAACTGGCCTCTTGGACAGAACCTGTAAGTGCACCTCTTCCACCACTCTCGTAACCATATCCACCTATCACTCTATCCTCAAAATCAGGATGCCCCGCATCGCCAGTATTGCCGTCACCCAAGCCTGTATCCGCTACAGCTGTTACGACTCCGTCACCTTCATATCCTAATTGGTTAACAAGGGAACCATAACTCCCTTGAGCTCTGTAAGCTGTATCAGGATCATTATCTGAATCCGAGATCCAAGCACCTCCACCGACTATCTGTGTCGCCATCTCGTCTTGGAGTTCCGGTGTTTGATACTGGCTTATGTGGTAAACATCGTTTTTGTTAGCAAGCTCGACAAGTTCAGCTTCATCCTCGACTCTAATGATCGTTCTTTGACCGCTTGCGAAGCTAACCGAAATTAGACCGGGCTCTAAATCCTCCGCCATCTTGAAGGCGGGTTGATATGGACCTACCCAATCCACGAAGAACAGGTCTTCGATCTCTTCAGCCTGTTCCGGCGTCATACTCACCTCGTAAGCGTAGTTCGGTTGATAATTTATGATCTCTACACCCATACTTTCGAGTTCTCCTCTCCATTCTGGATGTACCGGTCCGAGCATATGTACGAGGTATATCCCTTCTTCACCCTCCTCGTAACCATCTATACTTAGATCGTCCGATAATTCGGGCATCTCATTTATATCGAATTGATGCCCTTTCACGTTAAGCTTAGTTCTAGCCGAAAGTTCTTCAACGACTTGTATGCCCATCGAATTCAGGTTCGCTCTAGATTCTCCTGACAATTCAACCAATGCCTTATCAGGATATCTCTCTAGGATTTCGATTCCAGCGGAGTTCAGACTAGATATATCATCTTCCCCTTCAAGGGAAACCATCACGATCTCCGTTTCGTTAGGGTCGCTAAAAGCACTACCAGCTATTGAAAAGGTAGATACCATCAAAATAGCGCCTATAGCTAAAACCAGATATTTCAATTTTGCTTTCATGTTTTTTTACCTCCATATAGAAGGGCTGATTAGAATGTATATTTAATAGGGTTATATGATTTTTTGGGAATGTCGTGTCTGTCAATTCTTTAGTGATTTTTGACTTTTCAAAATGATTTTTCTATGAGAAATAATAACCTGGGTAATTAATCCTATTTTTTTCAGATATGGGATATCACTAATTTTTTGACAGGCTCGGAATGTCGGGCCTCATCCTGAAATAATAAAAGTTTAAGAAGGATCTCGGTAAGATAGATTTTCGAAAAGTTAAATTGAGATAGGTCGAACTCAATTTTTTACTACTGCATTACATAGAACTTCTGTGAATCGAAGGAGTTGTGACACAAATCTCAAGGCGATTTATGATTACGATCTCCAAAACTTGTTTATACAGAATCGAAGATTGAACTTTAGGAGAAATCAAATGAGTAAATTCGAAGCTATCTTCAGCAGAAAATCGGTCAGGAAATATTCCGGGGAAAGCCTGTCCGAGAGTGAACTGGAAAAGATCAGGGAGGAGATAAAGAGTAATAAGGCTCTACACGATCATATAGATACGAACATATTCTTAGCCGAGGACGGCGAGAAGGTGCAGGAGACCTTTTCCGGCCTGAAATCGAAGGTGGCCAGCGTCGAGTCTCCTCACTACCTGGTCGGGACCTCGGAGAAGGAAGAGGGATATCTTGTCAACATGGGCTACATGTTGGAAGACCTGGTACTTTTCCTTGCCGATAGGAGCGTGGGAACCTGTTGGCTGGGCTCCGGTCTGAACGAGGGTCTCTTGAGCGAGGTCTACGATTTTGAGGGAAATCTTGTAATAATGGTAGCTTTGGGAGACTCTGCCGAGGGAAAAAGCAATCTGAGAAGCGGTCCCGAGGAAACGAAGAGAAACTCGATAGAGGAACTGGTGCTGAACGACGTGGAGGACCTGCCGGAGGTGTGGCGAGACGTGATCGACGCGGCGAGGATGGCTCCCTCAGCGGTCAATTCACAGCCCTGGAGGTTCTACTACGACGATGACGGGATTCACGTCTTCATAGAGAAGAAAGGATTGTTCAAGAACTTGGTAAGAAAGGTAGCAGATCTGGACAAATTGAACAGGATCGATGCCGGTATAGCTCTTAAGCACCTGGAGATCGCGGCGGAAAACTTTTCTTTGGATATCCGGTTCGAAGATATGAGTAGGGAAAGAAAGAGTCACGAATACGTCATTAGTACCGTGGAGGAGTAGAAAAACCTTAATAATGACCGAGCAGACCTCTTTTCTTAGCGGTCTTTTCCATGAACCTGAAAACGATCAATCCGACGATCAGGTAGGCGAACGAATTGAAGATCAGTATCGAATAGTCCATCAGAGTAAAATCGAGCAAGGTCAGACCATCGACCATCATCTTATTGAGCAGATGATTACCCCATGATATCGGCACGAAATAGATTATGGCGTGGTCCGTGATCCTCGGAAGTACCAAGAAGAGGATAAAAAGGAACATCAGGATCTGATTAGCGGCCTGGACTTTTTTGTATACTAGGGAAAGCCCGCCCATGATGTATCCCAAACCATAGACCGACAGAAGGGTAAGACCGACGAGTAAGACGATTCCGGGGTCAAGGTAAAGGTACTGACCAGTCGTGACCATCATGATGATCAAGAAGATAAGGAAGACCACGAATTGGAAGACGAAAGAGGCTAAGACCTTGTACCCGGATATCCTTCTAAAAGTGCTGGGGGTCAGATAAAGCTGCTCCAGTGTTCCATCCCTAGCTTCCTGTAATAGACCCCAGGACATATTGCTGTAGGCTCCTACGGCGAAAGTCCACATGGCAAATCCCACGATGCTCCCCTTCAAGGTCTCGGTGCCGGCTTCGAAACTCCTTAACCCGAAAAAAACCAGTATGAAAAGTATGAACACCCCGCCGATCTGCATGATGGTGTTGAGATAATATCTTCTCAGCATCAGGAAACGTTTCTTGAAGACCGAAAAAAATATGATGTGCTCTTTCATCTCCCCACCTCGCTGAAGCCGTCATTTTTTTCGATAACGTTCATAAAGATCTCTTCCATGTTAGTATCTACATTTTTGACCTCTTCCAGTTTTACACCTTTTTCCTGAAGATGATTTACCAGGTCGTAAAAAGATTCCGATTCCTTCAAAGACACTCTCAGTTTTGTATTCCCGCGGTCATGTTTTATGTCGGTCACGTCATAGCTTTCTTTCAGCTCTGGGAATCGTTGTTTTCCCTCGAGTATGAAATCATAGATGCTGACCTTGAAGATATCTTTCAAGTTATCCACGCTGTCATTCGCCAGGATCTCCCCCTTATTCATGATGATCACCCTCTCGCAAACGTCTTCCACCACGTTCATATCGTGACTGCTCAACAGGATCGTCTTTCCTCCATCAGATGTCAATCGCTTTACGAATCTTCTCATCTCCTTAGAAGTCTTGACATCCAATCCTAAAGTGGGTTCGTCAAGGAGGAGAAAATCGGTACCTCTGACCAAGGCACAGCTCAACGCCAGTTTCTGCTGCATCCCCCTTGAAAGTTTCCTAGCCGGAGCATCTTCCTTTTCTTCTAGATCAAACCTTTTTAATAGTCTTTCAACCTCGATGCCGATCTCATCTATACCTCTCCCGTGGAGTCCAGCGAAGAACTCCAAATTTTCTCTAGTGGTCAACCTCCAGTATATGTTCCTGTTACCCTCCAAGACCGCACTGGTGTTACTGACAGCCTTCCTGGTGTTGTTCACGGCGTCGGTCCCGAATATGGAGATATCTCCCGCGGTTGGCTCTACAAGCCCGCAAATGCATTTGATAGTGGTGGTTTTTCCCGCACCGTTGGGACCTAGAAAACCTACGATCTCCCCTTCGTCTACCGAAAAGGAGATCCCGTCTACAGCTTCAGTGGATTCTCCTCTCCACTGGGGGTAAGTCTTGTATAGGTCTTCGACCTCCAGCGCTTTCATGATTTTCTGTAATAAGAGCGCAGATATATAATTTCTTTCGAACTCAAGAGCTTTGTACTTCTCAGGAAAGATTATTAAGAATACTCACGCTTATAGGAATAGGTTTAGAGGATTGAACAGGATGGTCAAAAAATGCCCTAGATGTGGAACCACCGTGATAAAGGATTCAAAGGAAGAGGCGTACTGGTGTCCACACTGCCAGAAATACTATCCTTATGAGAAGGTCGAGTGAGCGCTTTTGCCTACTCTAACTCTTCTACGAGAGGTTTTTTGTTTTCTAGATACTCTCTATAGGTCAGTATATCCCCTTCGATCTCATCGCGTAAACTCCATATATTTTCACTTTTCTCTTTGAATCCCGCTTCCCTAGCCAGATGATGATCGTAGAGCATCGTTTCGAAATCACACTCTTCAGCTATCCGTTCAGCGTTTTCGAGAGAACGGTCCAGGTTGAAGTTATTGAGCAGGAAACCGAGCAGGTAAGTGGCGGGACCGTCTAGAATCAAAAAATCGGGATCCTCCTTGATTATCCACTGGGCATAATCTTCCACGGTAGGACCCTGGAGGTCCGAGGTGTACAGGAATTTTTCTTCTCCTTTTTCCACCACCATACCGACCACACAGCCAGTTTTGGAGTACTCGATCCCGTGAAAGAGAGGCTCGGTGAACCTGACGGTGGTATCTCCTTTCGTGAACGTTTTACCGTCGGCGAAGTGTACGTTTTCTAATGGTTCTTTGACGTGCTTTTTATCGTTCCACATCTCAGTTCTACTGAAGAACTTCTTTCTCCATTTTTCGTGAAGCTCCGCTCTCCTCTCGGCATAATCGCCCTCGTCGATCTCTTTAACCATAGGTAACTCGTCGAGAGGGTCAGGGTAATGTTTTTCCCGTGGATTGTATTCTTCCAGTTCACTCTCTTCACCATGGATCTCCTGCAACGCTCTCAAGAATTTTCTGCTCCGCTCCCACTGGGAGGGGTTGATCCATTCGTTCGGATCTTTGATCCACAACTCCTTGTCCGAGAACACTTCGGAAAAATCGATCCCGCTGGCTTCGGGTAAAAAATGATGGTCGTAATGGTAATGGGAGATGAAGGCGTGTTCCGCATCTTTTGAGGACTCTTCGATTATCCTTCTCGCCTCGTCCAACAAAGCGTATTTACGTTCGGTCTTCATCGGATAGCTCTTCTGCATCACAGCAGCCGCAGGATCGACGATGATGGAGGTGTCGGAAGTGTCTACCTTAACGCACATACTCTTAGCGCCCATGCTGTCCGACCAGACGGGTTCGACTTCGATCTGGTTTATCGTATCTCCTCTGTCGGAGATAGAAGGAGAGTTTTTTAAACTTTGCCGGTCTTCGAGCTTTTACGTTTTATTTTTCAGCTTCTTTCTCTTTTGGATCATCTCTCTTTCGATCTTTTCTAACTTTTCTTTCCCCACTTTTTCGTCTATGTTGTCAAATCTCTGCATGAGTTCCTTAGATGTTTCTTTATCCATGTACTTCGCGCTGAGCGGAAACAAGAATTTTTCTTCTCTTTCTAGGTGGTTTCTCAGCAGTTCTTTGTACTCCTTCAAGAGGTCTCTGATTTTTTTAGGGGTGATCTCACCTTTTTTGTAGCCTTTCACGTAATTCCGTAAACGCTTGACCATCTTTTCCAGCTTCTCGTGTTCCTCTTCGATCGTCTTTATAGACGTGCGGGAAAACAATCTAGATCCCGGTCCTTCACCCTGCTCTTCCATCGCATTCTCGAGGAAGCTGACCAAATAGAATTTTTCCTTCTTATGGTGAACATCTTGTTCCAGGGTTTTGCTCGCTGAAGCGATCCAATCGAGTATCCTCTCGGGCACTTCCTTTTTGATAGCGAAGTGAGCAACTTCCACTATATCGGCCATCCTTCTCAGCAGCTCGTGCTCATTTTTCAGCGTATCGAGCGGTTTTATTTTCAATTCGCGCTCCTCGATATCTAAGGTGATCTTCGCCTTCTTCATCCTCGACCTTATCAATTCTTTGTTCAACGGTTTCACTAGAAAATCGTCGGCTCCGGCCTTGAGTGCCTCGATCAGCTGAATGTCCTTTTTTTCTTCGGGAGCCATCAAAATGATATACGGCTTTTTCCCTTTGATCCCTTTCCTGATCCTATGAGTCAATTCAATTCCGCTCTTTCCGGGCAGCGTCCAATCCAGGAAAAGGATATCGAACGATTTCTCTTTCAAAGTATCTATGAGCTTCTCTTCGTCTTCGGTCTTTTTCACTTCGTGGCCAAGAGTGTCCATCTGGTTCTCCAAAAGAGTCCTTGATGTCCTATTCTCATCTGCAATGAGTATCTTCATATGTTCATCCTCCGTGTAATAAAATGGGTTCGTGGTATAAATAAGTGTTCGAGAGATCATTCTCTAATGTGCTCGATGGTACAATCTTCTGGCGGATTAGATCATACGTTAAAAGAGAGATTCTTGAACTAAGAACTTTCCGAAGAGAGGATCAATACCGAAATTATGGCTAGAAAAATACCGATCACTTTCAAGAGGAACAGGCTTTCGTTGAGCAGGACCACTCCTAGGCCCGCGGTGGTTATGGTCGCCAGTACCATCATCGGTTTTGCTGTACTGGCTCCGACCGTCTTGAGCCCTTTACAGAACAGGATGAAGGCGGCGGCTCCGAAGATACCATTGATCGCTGGATAGACGATCTGCAAACTGATCGAATCCGCAAGATTTACCAGACCGAATATTATCACGACCGCCGAAAACACTATCACTGTCTGGAGGAGAGCTCGGAAAAATCTAGTTTGATCCACACCTTTCTTAAGAACCCCGACCCGCAGAAACACGGTAGATAGACCCAAACTAAAGACGAGCGCTATGAGATAGATATGGCCTATCGAGAGTTGGAGGAGTTCGGAGTCGATAGGATAAAGTAGAAAAAAGGCCAGAACGGCAAATCCCACCCCTACAGCTTTTCTCCTAGTCATATTCTCGTTCAGAAATACGATCGAAAGAATCACCGTGATAAGGATACTCAATCTCTGGATCGGTTTTACCAAGCTCACCTCGTAGAGGGATAACGAGAACCTAGAGAAGATTATCCCTAAAGCAACGAAGACGCCGGCGAGCATCGGATAGATCGAATCCTTATCCACAGAAACGGTAAAATCTTCCTTGTAAAGCACGTAACCCATCACGATCGGAAAGAAAAACAAAGATCTCATGAATACGGCCGACCAGGGGCCTACAGCCGTTACAGCCAGTTTAGAGAAGAAATCTCCCACGCCCCAAAGGAGCGACGCCGCGATTATGAAGACCATCCCTTCGTGATCATCCATCATCTTCATTCTCCCGTGATAAAGGTGCGGGATTTAAGTCTTGTGAGAGTGGAGAAGCAGTGGAAAGACTAACACATTTTCTAAGTTTTTGAGTATCGGAGAAAAGCTTTAGACGGAAAGAGTCAGTTCTTCCAAAATCGGTTTTTTTCTAGTGTGCTGGAATCTCGTTAGAGTCGATTCAAAGTATAGATATCTAGGAGAAACTATCGACTTAGTCACGAGGAAAACTTATTCCTCATCTTGAGTGACAAACTTTAACAAATATAATAGCGTTATTATAGGATGATGGAGGAAGGAAAAGTAAAAGAGAGTTACGATAGCATTGCGCCGCTCTATGACGGATTAGAATGGTTGATAGAATGGGGTAAGTTTTCTACCTGGAGAGAGGAGCTATTCGAGAGAGTGAGAGGAGAAATATCCGACGGTAGACTGCTCGAAGCGGGTGTGGGCACCGGGAAAAATATACCACACTATCCTAACGGGCTAGATCTACACGCGGTCGATTTCAGCGAAAGGATGCTGGAAAAGGCGGAAGAAAGAGCTTTAGAAGTTGAACGAGATGTGGACCTGAGTCGGATGGATATTGAGGACCTTGGATATGATGACGACTATTTCAACGTCATAATCTCAACGTGGGTCTTTTGTTCGGTACCCGATCCCGTGAGCGGTTTGAAGGAATTGAAGAGAGTGTGTAATCCTTCAGGTAGGATATACATGCTCGAACATATGCGCTCGGAGAGTAACTTTGCGCGTGATCTGATGGATCATCTCAACTGGATCGGACTGTACATCTTGGGAGAAAATATCAATCGAAAGACGATGCGAAACATCGAAAAGGCCGACCTGGAAATTATAGAAGAAAACGATCTTTGGCTGGATATATTCAAGGAAGTCGTTTTATCGCCTGGATAGTCTCGATTTTCACTTGATCATAGAGCTTTCTTTTTAGTTTGTCTTTTAACTTATCGAATTACTTCATCGTTACTAATAAATCAGGGCAGGAGGTGACTTTTCTGTTAGGATCCGATGGTTTTTCCTTTCTGAGGAAGGATGACCTCTCCGTGCTCATTCTCGAACATATCTGGATCTTCGGTGTGGATCGGGATCAACTTCTTGGGCCGGATCCTGTCGATCATCTCCTGTATCTCGGAACCGCAGGCGTGTCCGCTCGCGTGTATCTGTATGGGCCTGTGGTTCTCTTCCTCGTTGATACCGAAATGTTTCAGCCAATTTATCAGTCTTTCCTCGGAGAGCTCCATCTCCTCATTGAACGGTTCGGATTGAGCTCTGATGTACTTGGAACCCTTCGGTGGATCGAGATCCACGAGATTCTTGAATCTGTAGTAGTCGAGTTGAAGTACGTACTTATCTGGATTTTCCCTTATATCCACGGCGGTCACTCCCTTATCGAGGTGCTTGGTATCCTTGACGTCCTCGCTGCTGCTCCACTCCGACACTGGTATCTCTCCGCACTTATGCTTGCACCTCGTGTAGTCACCTGCTGAATACAGCATGCTGTCCGTCCTCTCGACGAAAGCTTTCGCGTCTTCCTCGTAGATACTTCGGTCCAGTCTTGCTTTTAGATAGGCCAACCTGGGATCGAAAACAGGGATCCTCCCGACTTCTTGAGATGCACGTTTGACCGTCTCATATCTCTCCAAATCTTTCCACGCGAAACCGACCATCGCCAGTCCATCAGTCTTTGAGAACGCTTCGACCAGTTTTCTTTCCACTTCCTCTTCGTCGTCGGGATCTTCTTCATCTATCCTGGTACCCTCACAGAGCATCGCCTCGGGTCTCAACCCTTCGAGGTCTTCCGCTATCTTCGTTTCCTTTCTGCCGTGGAACCTCAGATCTCCAGTGTAAAGGATCTGTTTGTCCTTCGACTCGATGAGAGCGGAAAGCGCCCCGGGGACGGAATGACCGACTTCCACCGCTTCGAGTGTAACGTTACCTATGGGAGCTTCTTCCCCGTCATCCAATTCGATCATCTCTCTTTTCCTTTCGTCCTCCTTCTTGATCTTGGGTTCACCGGGGAAATAAGCTCTCGAACCGAGTTCGCCTACACTTCTCCTCTGGACCTTCGATAGATCGTCGTCGAAGCCGGTCAGGTTCGCGATCTCCTCGAAGCTCTCCATCAGCGTTTTAGTTTCTGAAGAAGATACGATAGGGATATCTCCGAGGTACGGAAGATATCCGCAGTGGTCCAGGTGAGCGTGAGAGATGAAGACCGCGTCCGGATACCATCCTTCCTCTGACCTTGCTTCCTCGTAACTCTGGATATCGTTCTTCCAGAGCGGTTTTGAAAGATCTTCCTCTAGAGTTTCTAAGCCCTCGGGCTGAAGTGCATCTTTTCGATAGACCCCGTCTAGACGTGGTAGAAGGTTCAGTTTTAGAAGATCGTGCAGTTTCGACGCGGTCCTAGGTTGTAAGAACTCTTCGAAAAATCTTCCTTCCTCACCGAAGTTGAGTCCGAAATCGAGGAATATGGAAGAATCAGATAATTTCAATAGAATTTTGTTACCGCCGATCTGATCTACCCCTCCGTAGCAGGTTATAGAATTCATGATATTCACCTCATGATCGTTTATTGTAGTTGAAAAGCGGATATC
The DNA here is from genome assembly GCA_964462425.1 of uncultured Thermoplasmata archaeon. Classification (GTDB taxonomy): domain Archaea; phylum Thermoplasmatota; class Thermoplasmata; order Halarchaeoplasmatales; family Halarchaeoplasmataceae; genus Natronoplasma. The sequence continues at coordinate 90 of CAYWYD010000018.1, read as the reverse complement.
ATTAAAAAACCCTTTCGCTCATGTCCGATGGATTCGATCCCGACGAATGATTAAGGGTCGGTGAGCAGTCTATAGAGATAACGTTAACCG
>CAYWYD010000017.1:0-47343 GCA_964462425.1 uncultured Thermoplasmata archaeon | reverse complement strand
GAATGAACCTCGAAGTGCTGGTAGAAGAATGGGGCCTGAGGGTCCTGCTGACTTTGGTCGTGTCCTTCGTCGGAGTCTTTTTGGGGCTCCTATACAAGGGTTTCGATAGGAAGATCACCGCGATGATGCAGTCTAGGATAGGTCCTCCGTGGACTCAGCCGTTCAGAGATGTTAAAAAGCTCTTCATGAAGGAGACCATCATACCGGATACCGCTATACCGTGGCTTTTCAACGCCGCGCCTATAGTAGCTTTGGTCGCGCCGCTAATTGCATTAGCTTACCTACCTTTAGGGCCCTTCGCTCCGATCATGGAAGGTTACGGCGGACTGATATTGTTGCTTTACCTGCTTGCGATCCCGGCCGTTGCGATGGCGCTGGGTGGACTAGCGAGCGGGTCTCCCTACGCGACAGTGGGTTCCCAGCGTGAATTGGTCCTGATGATGAGCTATGAGTTTCCATTGGCTGTGACCGCGGTTACACTCGCGTATCATTACGAAACGTTCTCTATCGCAGCGATCTCTTCTGATCCTGTTTGGAACACCGTAGGAATCATGGGCGGTCTCGGATTCGCACTTGTACTCGCGGCTCTCTTCGCCGTGATGCCCGGAGAACTGTCCAAAGTGCCTTTCGATCAAGCCGAAGCGGAAACTGAGCTCGCGGAAGGTATTTTTGTGGAGTATTCGGGTAGAAATCTAGGGATATTCTACATAGCGGAGGTCGTCAAGATGGTAGTCGTAGGGGCTTTCTTCATAGCGCTCTTCTTTCCCTACAACCTTTCGTCCTGGTACGCTTTCGGAGGACCGGAGATAAACGGGATGATGCTCTGGAACGTGATAGCGGATACGGCCTTCTTCCTGTTCAAGCTATTGATAATCATCTACGCTGCCGTCTCCGTGGTCAGAGTCGCCTTCGCGAGGTTCCAGATAAATAAAGCTAGTTATTTCTACTGGGTCCCGATGACGATAATCTCCCTGTTGGGGATGCTCTTGGTCGTCTTAGGAGGAACCGTATGAGGTGATAAGATATGCCGACAACAACCATATACACGCTCATAAAGCAGCTCTTGACCGAGAAAGCCACTAATCCGTTCCCGGTAAAACATACGCCGGACAATATGCATGCGGCGGCAGAGTTGATAGAAGACGGTAAGCTGGAGATCAATCCGCCTGTTGACGTACCCGATGACTTCAGAGGGAAGCTCAAGTATGATAAGGAGTGCTGCGTGGGCTGCCAGCTGTGTGTCAGAGTCTGTCCCTCGGAAGCTCTAGTCTTCAAAGAAGAGGAGAAGAAGGTCAAGCATTACGTTTCAAGGTGTACGTTCTGCGGGCAGTGCGTGAATATCTGTCCCCAGGACTGCTTCGAATTGAGTCCGGAATTTTTGATAGCTGGAACGGACAAGAACGCCGACGACATGATAATAAACCCGTGATCTGATCACTTATATCATATAGCCTAACTCTCCTTTTCCAACTCGGAGATATCTCTCCATCCTTCCGATCTCAAGAGCTCGATCATCTCTTCTTTAGCTTCTTCGAGTTCCGCGGTTATTCCTTCCTTCAATCTCATGTCCTTGGGCTGGATGCCTATCAATATCACTTCATCCACCTTCTTATCGAGAAAATCCATGACTGTAGAGAGAGGCATCGCATGGGTGCTCATCGTGAAGACGCCCAAATATTCTCTAGGTACTTTTCTGATCTCTCCGGGTTCCAGCTCCATGTCGGCGGCATCTACGATCACCACGAGGTCGTACTTCCCCTCTTCGATCATGACTATGTGGTTTTCGGGAACGGATCCACAATCTACGGTATCCCAGTCCTCGTCTTTCAACTCTCTGACCACCAGCTCTCCCACCGCGTCGTCTCCCCTGATATCGTTACCTACACCCATCAAGAGTTTCTTAGGCATGTCTCGGGCAACGGCTTGACATATTTAGGATTTTACCTCTCAGTCGCTGATAATCGCAGAAGGGAGACGAAAACTATTAAAAAGGGGTGACTTTTACTTCGGATAGGTGCGCCAAATGGAAGAAGGAGATCTGATTTACGTAGATTACGACGTTTGGGTAATGCCCGATGATGAAGATGGAGAGACCATCCTCTTCGATACCACGGACAAAGAGAAAGCTGAAGAGGAAGAGATCTTCGAAGAAGACGCTCAGTACGAACCTCGGCCGGTGATGATAGGTGGAGAGGGTATATCCGAAGGTTTCGAAGAGGAACTGAAGGACGCCGAAGTCGGCGAAGAAGGATCGGTCGAAGTCCCTCCTGAAAAGGGCATAGGTAATCGCGATCCAGACGAGATAGAGCTTTTCAGCAGGAGAGAGATGAAGAGAAGGGACATAGATCCTGTCGAAGGCAAAGAAGTCGAGATAGATAATCGGCGGGGACAGATCATCCAAGCCACGGCAGGAAGGGTAAGAATCGACTTCAATCATCCTCTAGCCGGGAAAACGCTGCGGTACGATTACGAGATCGTAGATAAGGCGGATACGACTGAAGAGAAAGCGGAAGCGATCCTCAAGATGAACTATGAGGGTGGCGAGTTCGACATCGAGATAGAAGACGACGATATCGACATCATACTTCCGGAGGAATGTAAATATGATCAGAACTGGTTCGTTGCAAAATACAGGGTCGTAGGTAAACTGAGAGACAACCTGAACGTGGAGCGGATCAGGCTGATAGAGGAATATGTACAAGAAGAAGAAGGAGATATAGAGGAAGAATTCGAAGATATAGAAGCGGACTTGGATGAGGAAGAAACAGAGGAAGAAGAGACCGCTGAAGAAGATGAAAGTACAGAGGAAGAAGAAGACGAGGAAGAGTGAAGCATAACAAACTCTTTTAACCCTCTTTTACTATCATAGCAGCATGGGTCTTAAAGTCACATTTAAAGAGTTCATCGGCCTCTTTATTCTCTTTGGCATATTCATAGCTATAACCGGTTTTTTGATCACCATTTATCTCGACGTGCCGGGCCATATCGTGACGATGGTGGTTCTGGGCGCAATATTCATTCTCTTCAAGGTCAGACAGTGGACTGCCGATGAAGAAAGTAAGGAAGAAGAAAGTAAAGAAGAGGAAGATGGTTGACGTCCTAAGTTCTTATCCCACCGAACTTTTCAACCTCAAAGAGAAAGAGCATCGACCGGACAGATCTCGACACATTTACCTATGTCGTCACATTTGTCCTCGTCAGGGACAGCTACATCATCTACCGATATAGCGTCTATAGGACATTCTTCCTCACACATCCCGCAGGCTATGCAGGCATCTTCATCTACTTCGACTACCATATTTTCACCGTAGATAGGAAAAAGAAGACATCTAATAAATCTTTGTGAAAAAGAGACAAAAAAGCGCTATCCCTAGGATGAACTATCAGGAGTAACATTTATAAGGCACCTTCCTGCCTCACTGTAGATACTCTTTAATAAAAGCACGATGGCGAAGGAAAAACATCAGATTTTCCTTTCCCGTGTCGGAGGAGTCAGATATGTCGATAGAAGATAAAACGAACCCAAATCTTGTGAACCTTATCGAAGGGTTAAAAGATCAGGCGAGAGAAGAAGACGCGTCTATCTGGCGAGACGTTGCGGAAAGGTTAGAGAGTCCCTCAAAAAACTGGGCCGAGGTGAACCTTTCTAGTATACAGCGGAACGCGGAAGACGGCGAAACGATAGTGATACCGGGGAAAGTCCTTGGAGCGGGCAGGTTGAAAAAGAACGTGACCGTCGGGGCTTTCAAAGCTAGCAGAGGCGCGGAAAAAAGTATAGAGGAAGCCGGCGGAGAATGCGTAGAAATCCGCGAGCTGGCAGACCGGATGCCCGAAGGAAGCGGAATCAAAATAATGGGGTGATCGAGATGAAGGTTTATGATGGAAAGAACAAGGTCTTAGGTAGACTAGCTAGTCAGGTAGCGAACGAGCTTCTAGAAGGAGAAAAGATCAAAGTCACTAACGCCGAGAAGATATTCATCGTAGGAGATAAACAGAACATACTTGAAGATTATCGAGAAAAAAGAGCTAGAGGGAAGCAGATGAACGGCCCTAATTTTCCGCGAAGACCAGAAATGATCTTCCGAAGGACCGTGAGAGGAATGCTTCCTTCTGAGAAGGCCCGAGGGCGAAAAGCATTTAAACGATTAAAGGCCTATATCGGTACGCCCTCAGAGTTCGAAGACGAAGATATAATGGATCCAGATGTGAAAGGGTCTAAAGGGAAATTAGGTATGCATTTAGGTGAAGTCTCCGAGCATCTTGGAGCTGAATTTTAGGTGTTAAATGATGTCAGACGAAAAAGCTATAACTCGCTCAGGCAAGAGAAAAGAAGCCATAGCCAAGGCGACCATAAAGCCGGGCAAAGGAAGGATCAGGATCAACACAACTCCGCTGGAGATCTACTCTCCCGAGATGGCCCGTCTAAAGATAAGGGAACCCATCCAGTTGGTGGGGGATAGATCCAGTGAAGTAGATATCGAAGTGAACGTGACAGGCGGAGGGATTATGGGACAGGCCGATGCCGCTAGAACGGCCATAGCTAATTGCTTCGTAGATTTTCTAGAAGATCCAGAACTAGAAGAACTCTTCAAAAAATATGACAGGAGCCTGTTAGTTTCTGATCCGAGGAGAAAATTACCGAAACAACCGATGGGTCCCGGCGCTCGAACAAAGAGGCAGAAATCCTACAGGTGATATACTATGATGATACCAATACGATGTTTCACCTGTGGAAAAGTCATCGGAAACGTCTATGACGTTTACAAAAATCGTATAGAACAGGGGGAAGATCCTGGAGAAGTACTCGATGATCTAGGGATAGAACGCTACTGCTGCCGCAGGATGTTCTTGTCCCATACAGATCTGATAGACGACGTGATGGAGTACTGACTCTTTTCTATATTTTCAATACGGGGCCGTGGGGTAGCTTGGTCGATCCTTCTACCGTGGGGCGGTAGGCACCCGAATTCGAATTTCGGCGGCCCCATCTATTTCTATAGTATGTACTCTACTCTATGGTGCTTCAGATAAAAAATCAAAGAAAGCGATAAGACTCCGCTCTAAGAAGAAATATTTAATAAATAATAGGAAGGGGGGTGGGAGGGTGTTATCGTGATATACTGAACCTATTCAACTTGAAGCATAAGCAAGTATAAGTTACTAGTATATATAATTTTTCCCTGTTCGATTATCAGGGCCAGGGATAGAAATACTCCTATTCCCCCTCATTTAAATTGTCATACAGCGTGGGCAGTTTTACTATCAAGATAAAAGTGAGTACTAAAGCGGAGACGGCAAACAAAACTGATGCCGCGAAGGGGATCATCTGCCCATGATAGATACTCTGATCAAAGGACGCTGCCAAGGAAACTATAGAAGCAGTTGCCGCTACTAAGAAGGAGACAACGAGATACTTAACAGCGGTAAATCTCCACTTTTTCATGTATCGTACTAGGTGTTTATCCGCTTCACCTTTTGTTTCCTTCAAGATGATGTCCAATCGAGAGAACTCATATACATATATATCAGCACCATAGAAAAGCATGAAAAAGGCTGTCAATAATATTATGTTGAATAGTGAAACATTCCAACCTAGGTTGCTCAGATAAAACGTAGCACCTATCCCAACTATCCCTAAGGTTATCAGTATCTTTTCTTTCAAAAACGTTCCAGCTATTGATACCGCTCCACCAATTATGGCGACAAACCAGATTTGACCGGGATAAGTGAATATTGTGGTTATTATCACTAAGAAAACTAAAATCAAAATAGCCAGGAGAAGGGCGCGTCTTTTCCTGACAAGGGCCCTAAATTCAAGAATCACGTTCTCATCTGATATCGTCTCACCCCCTCTATAGCTACTTCAAGAGGTTGGTCCGTTTCCCAATCGATCACCGGACCATAATCTCTCAATCTTGCCATCCTGTTCCTCCTTTCGATCCTCTGCAGTTTTTCAGCTAACTCGTCCTCTTTATCGAGATACCTTTTTTGAAGATCGATCGGGCATGGAGAAACCACAGCGATCTCGTACTTTTTCCTTGCCAATCCCGCTATCGCCTCGGTCACTTTTTCACTGGTCAAAGGTGAGATGAAAAGCAGCAGACATCGATTAGGGAATATCTTGTCCATGATGAATTTAGCGTGTTCTAACCTCCAATGACTTCCGCCTTCCAGGTCCATCAGATTGTCCATTATCTCGTACAGTTGTTCCTGACCAGAACGTGGGTACACCCATCTAACGAAGTTACCGATGACCAGAAGGCCGACTCTATTTCTATCGGAGATTATGTCAGAAGCAAGGCTTGTCGCTGCTCTTACCGAGTGTTTCAGAATATGGTCTTCAAAAACACCTACGTTCGAATCATGGAAGGCATCCAAGATTATTATCACATCTCCGCTCTTTTCAGCTTCGAAAGCATTCGTCTTGGGATCCAAATATCTGGCGGTGGCTTTCCAATTGATGTCTCTCATCTCGTCTCCTTGCGAGTACTCTCTTACGGAGAAGAACTCCGAACCAACTCCCATCTGGGCGGATTTTATATTACCCAACCAGCCTCTAGTGTACTTCGGCCTTAACTTGGTCCGGCTGAGGTCTTCCATCGGTGGTAAAGCTACCACATTCATGACCTCTTCAAAATCCCAGCTCTTCGAGGACAAACCAATCGGGTCTAGATAGCGAGCTTTCACCGGTCCTATGGTGTAGTTTTCCGTTTTCAGGAACTTCACTTTGTATTCTATCTTTTTTTCTTCTCCTCCTTTAAGATGCACCGAAGTATGGTTAGAACCTGCTATGACCTTTACATTGGTAGGTAATTTATCCTTCACCTCGAGAAAGACTTCAGAATCACTCTTATTTTTCACCGACAGACCAACGGTGAACTCTTCTCCTTCATAAGTATGGACCTCGTTCTGATCTCTTTCGATGGTTATAGCCTCATCATCCGGTGGGAGACCAAGGTATCCTACAACCATGATCGCGAGAGAAGTCAGGGCGAGTATAAAGAAGGTGTAATTCATGAACACTATCCCGAGAATCACGGTGACAAAAAATAGTGCGAATAGATAACCGAAATTCTTCGTTTTCATGTCATGTCTCACCTATCCTCTTCCACATAGTGGATATCCTCCAACTCGCCGATGGCAGATCTTATTTTATTTTCAAACTCAAGATCTTCTTCATCTAACTCCTTGTGTTCTTCACTGTCTTCTTCATCGGAGAAAAGGTCTACCTGATCTTTACCGTTCGGTTTCTTTAATTCATTCAGATCTCTAGCGTTCTTGAGATATTTGATAAGATCCTCGTTATCTATCCTCTCCATCATGCTTGTCGGATCTTTCTCTAAATCCTTTAGCTCTTCCCCAGAGAGATTGTACTCATCTTTCAACGTATAAATGACCTGGTCTTTGAGTCTGCCCTCTAAGATAGCCTGTTTCGCCTTTTGACCTTTTCTAGCTCCTTTCATCTTATCGACATCGCTTGACAAGGGCAGTCTTGAGAATTCTTCTCTCTCCTCGATCCTTTTCCAAAAAGTACGAGAGCCAGTATTGGCCATCAATTTTTCTGCTAACAACCAAAGAGGGATTATCAGGATTATTACAACGATACCGGGTCTTATACCCCTGGCGATCATCGTCAAAAAGACCCCAGTAACGATAGCCGAAAGCTTCATGAACAGAACGTAATTTGCCCCCTTCCTGGCAAGCGAATCCATCTTTTCAGGCATCTTCCACCCCCTCTAATTCTTCTCTTATCTGCTTGAAATTATCCATCGCTCGATTTCGTTCTTTCTCTCCCAAAGGATGATCGCTGTATTTTGCCTCTTCGAACAACTCGGTCATCTCGTCGATGGTCTCTTCTGTCAATGTCAGCTTAGCGAGGACCATCTTTTCAAGCTCTCTCGGCGTGAAAGATATATCCTGGTGGACGCCCTCCTCTTCAAGGATGATAAGCATCTTCTGATAGTTCCGGATTACGACGTCTCTGACGTCGTCGCCTTCGTGCAACTCCGTAAGGGCCCTGTCAGCGGTCGAAGAGATATCTTCTTTCGCTACAGAATCTTCTTCTGAAAATTTTTTATACCTCAAAAATAAAAATAGGGCGATCAATATCGAGGCTAGAAAGACCAAAATGGCTATGCTAGATCCAATCGATGAAAAGATCTGCTGAGAGCCCTCTCCAAAGATTACCTCCGGTATGGAGGAATATTCTACGTCGGGTAAAAAAGCTCCAAACAAAGATAATATGGAAAGAAGTTTAGGAAAAATATAATCTGAAAAATATATGACAGAAATCACAGCTAAAAAGGCAGCTCCTCTAAGACTCTTTCTCTTCCAGCCTTCATTCGAGAACAAAAGCCATCCCACAAAACCCGCGATGACACCGACAAATAGAATATCCCTGATAAAATCGGGAATATCAATAGCAAATGGGGTCGACGATCCTCCTTCATAATCGGGATTATCCGGTTCTCTGTTTACAGCTTGATCTTCCATACCAAAATAAGCGACGCTTAAGTTACCTAGAGTCCAAGCGAGGATCATCAATAAGACTATTCCTATAAAGAACATCTCTTTTCTATCGAACTGAAGGTCCATCTCTATTTCGGGTTTACTTCTACCCTCGATTATAACTTTTTTGATATGATTTTGAAAATCTCCCTCAGCTTTTTCCAAAATAATTAAATGATAACTCTTTATCTCTTATGCACATGGATTTCAAAATACAGGTATCGGAACACAATCCTATAGTTTCAAACGATCTAGAAGAGATATTGAAGAATTTCTTGTTGGATATAGGATATCTCTCTGGAAGAAAGAGCGAAGAGGACGTCTACGAGAGCGTTCCTTTCCGATTATGGACCGACTGCCTCTTAGAAAAACCGGAAAAATTCAGGACCATAGACGAGATGGCCACGATCTTGGACACGACCAAGCCTACGATCTACAGACATCTGAACAAGCTGAAAGATCTACAGGTCCTGGAAGAGAAGGAGATGACTATAGAGGACGACGGAAAGGTGGAAAAAAAAGGATATAGACTTCATCAGGGCGACCTTTTGAAAGCGTGGCACATCACCGAACTCAATATCGAATCGAACCTGAAAAGATACAAGGAAACGGTCGAGATGATAAACTCGCTCTCCTCGGGAAAAAATATAATAACTGGGCATACCTGTCCCAGTTGCGGTGAGGAGATCAAAAAGATCGAAACCGGGAGCGATGATTAAAACATGCCTAAAGATGGAAACGATAGATTGACGGAAGGCTCTCACTATTTGGTGAAGTCACTCTCTACAAGAGACGAGATAATAAAGACGCGAGGCTTTTTTAGAGGCTACATACAGCTCGGAAAGCACCAGGCGATGTCTATGGAACTGGACGAGAGCCATGAAGACGAAGGTGAAACCAGGATAATACCCTGTCACGTGATAGCTTCTATAGACATCATAGAGCAGGCGGAATCGACGGAAGAAACTAAAAAGGAAACCAGTTCTTACTTCGGATAAGAGGTGGTAAGATGCCTATAGAAATAGATAGTGACTCATTAGAGGGAAAAATAATAAAGCTACTTATGGAAGGTCGACCAATGACGATCAAAGAGGTAGGTGATGAACTCAACATCTCCGAGTCTAGGGTAGAAAGAAAGGTCAAAGCGTTGGTGTCGAGAGATATAATAGAGATAGAGGAGCTTCCCGACAAGAAATACCTGCGCCTATTAAGAAGGGATATAAAATTCCACGGAGTCAACCCTTCTCAGGAAGAGGCGATAAAGAAGAAAAAGAGTGAAAAGGAAGAGGAAGACAAGGGTTCCGAGAAGAGTAGAGAGATGATGTATAGATGAGCCGAACAGGACGGTAATTGTTTTATATCTCTCCTTATTTACGGCCTTAAAAAATGTTGAGAGGTCACATATATGAAACTCCAAGAGTATCAAGCCGCGGAAATTTTTGAAGAGTACGGGATACCGGTCGCCGAGAGTTACACGATCGAAGAGCCGGAGGAGATAAAAGAAGTTGAAAAACCCGTGGTTTTGAAATCTCAAGTAAGGGTCGGAAAACGGGGGAAAGCCGGCGGTATACTCTTCGCCGAAGATAGAGAGGAAGCGGTAGAGCAAGCCGAAGAACTTTTCGCTAAAGAGGTCCGCGGTCTTGAAGTAGAAAAGATACTTGTCGCGGAAAAGGCCGAGATAGAGAACGAATACTATGTAGGTCTGGTGATGGACAGGGAGAAGAAGAAACCCACCTTGATAATGACGACCGAAGGCGGTATGAATATAGAAGAGGTCGCCGAAGAGCATCCCGATAAGATAGCTAAACGGACGATAGATCCTATTATGGGACTGAAATCATATGATGCTCTCCATATGGCCGACAGCATAGGTCTAGAAGGAAAAGAAATGACGCAGATGACGAAGGTCGCTCAAAAATTATATCAGGTCTTCGACGATCACGATGGCGAACTGACGGAGATCAATCCTCTAGTTTCCACTCCCGACGGCTTGTTAGCCATCGACGCTGTTTTGAACATAGACGACAACGCGCTCTACAGGCAGGAATTCGAGAAATCGGAGAGCAAACTCGTCACAGAACGTGAAAAGAAAGCACAAGAATATGATCTAGCCTACGTCGATTTAGAAGGAAACATAGGCATCGTGGGCTGCGGCGCCGGTCTCGTCATGGCGACACTCGATTCGGTCGCGGAGTTCGGCGGAGAGCCCGCCTGTTTCTTGGACCTGGGAGGAGGCGCCGACGCCGAGGATACAAAAAATGCTTTAGAGATCATCGACATGAAAGACGGGATCCAATCTATCTATCTCAACATTTTCGGCGGGATCACCCAGTGCGATAAGATCGCTCAGGGTATCATCGATTACGAGCCTGAAAAACCGACCGTCATAAGGATGCTGGGTACCAACGAGGAAAAAGCAAAAGAGATGCTGAAAGAAGCTGGATACAACGTTGTCGACGGTATGGACGAAGGTGCAGAAAAGTCTGTCGATATAAAGGAGTAGGTACTTCAAAAAAATATAATTTTACAGCCGTAAGCGTTTTATCGGGTCTTTAACATCACCTCATATCATGTCTACGGAATTTAGGAGTTATGAGTTGAGAGAGATAGGAACGGTTAAGAACGACTATCTTGAAGAAGTGCCCGAGGGCTACAAGGACGATATCTCGAAGATAGAGATCTATGAGGAATACGAGGAGGGACTTTTGGGCATCGAGAAAAATTCTCATATCGCAGTTTTCTGCTACTTCGATCGGAGTGATAGGGAAGTAAAAACTGTCCATCCGATGGGAGACGAATCGAATCCTTTGACCGGTGTCTTTGCAACGAGAGCACCGGTGAGACCGAACCCGATCTCTCATACTGTCTGTGAACTCGTCAAGCGGGAAAAGAACACGCTCCACGTGAAGGGGTTGGACGCTTTGAACGATACCCCTGTCGTAGATATAAAGGCTCATAAGAGGTACAGAGTAGAAGATCCAAAATTTCCCGACTGGGCCCCGGAGGAGGAATCATGAGCGGAAAAAAGATAGATGGTAGAGAGATAGCGGATCAAAAAGAAGCGATACTAAAAGAAAAGATAGAGAAGATGGAGAGACCGCCGACTCTTCACACGATCTTTGCGGGAGAGGACGAAGGATCGAAAGTCTATATAGGTGTTAAGAACAGAGGCTGTAAAAGAGTGGGTATAGAGACGGAGACGCATCGCTACGAAGAAGACGTGGACAAAGGGATATTGATCGAGAAGATCCAGGAGTTGAATCAAGACGACGAGGTCGACGGAGTTCTAGTCCAGATGCCTTTACCCGGTGATATGGACTCGAGAGAACTGATCGAAAAGATAGATCCCGAAAAGGACGTAGAGGGACTCCATCCGGTCAACCTCGGAAAACTGATGATCGGGGACGAGGATCTGATCCCATGCACCCCTAAGGGGATCCTGACGATGTTGGACTATGAAGATATACGATTGAAAGGGAAGGACGTCTGTGTGATAAGCCATAATATGACGGTGGGAAAACCCATGGCGATAACGCTGCTGAACAGGAACGCAACGGTTGAAGTGGTACACGAATTTACCGATGAACTGAAAGAGCATACAAGAAGATGCGATGTTCTTATCACAGCCGTTGGCAAAGCTCATCTTATAACCCAAGATATGATCCCAGAAGATTCGATAATCATCGACGTCGGCATGAATCGTTTAGAGAGCGGGGAACTCGTAGGCGACTCTATCTATGAGGAGTGTAAAGAAAAAGCTTCCAAGATCACTCCGGTTCCAGGTGGTGTAGGCCCGACGACCGTACTGTCACTTCTTGAAAACACCTTCAAAGTAGCATATAAGCGAAGAGGATGAGATTAAGGTTGACCATAAAAGTTATAGCGCCCCTTCTTTTATTTTCAATCCCCATGCTGGGGTGACAGAGTGGCTAATGTGACCGCCTGCAGAGCGGTTATCCGTGGGTTCGAATCCCACCCCCAGCTTTTACGACTAGAGGGAGTAAAAGGCGGGTAGGGATGAGAACCGAAGGTTCGTGAGTCAATCTATGATTGACGAACGCTTAGAATCATGAGCAAGGCGAATGATTGTGAGCAGAATCCCACCCCCCCCAGCTCTCATGTCTCTCAGTCTGTAAGTTCTTCTAGTGAATCTAGGATCTTCTCAGATAGGGCCGGACCTACTCCTTTCACTTCCTGTAACTCTTCATTACTAACTCCTTCTAGATCATCTAAAGTACGTAAGCCGCTTTCGTACAGGTTCTCCGCTTTGCTTTTTCCTACGCCGCTCAACTGTGACAATTGGGTTAAAGATTCATCTTTTGTTATCTCCTTACTTATCTCCTCTCCCTCTTCAACTTTTTCAGTTTCAACCTCTTCCGCTTCCTTCTCAGGTTTCTCTTCCTTTACAGCTTCCTCTTCAGTTTCACCTTCGAATACTTCTGAATCTATCTTTTGAGCCTCCATATCTGTATCTTCAATATGTGGAGCGGCATCTTTATCCTCTACTTCTTCCTTCATCTCTCGACCTTTTACCATCGGACCCAGTTCATGAGCCTTGAAATCATCTTCAGTCACGCTCGGAGTCTTTTTTGTCTTTTCTTCGTCTTTCTGGATAGACTTATGGATGAGTTCGGCCTGGGTAAGACCGATCCCCTCGATCGCCTTGATGTCATCCACCTCGACTTCTTTGAGTTCCTCTCTAGAATGGAAACCTTCTTCGTATAGAGCATGTGCTATACCAGACCCGATTCCCTTGATCTTTTGGAATTCTTCTACAACATCAAGTTTATCTACGTCCATCTCCTCTTCTTCACTCAATTCCTCTAATGTCTTTTCTGATTCTTCCGTCTCTGAAGGCTCTTCGAATTCATCTTCCGCTACTTCAGTGCTCTCTGGGCTTTCTTCAGATTCTAATTCATCTTCTCTCCATTCGCTTTCCTCCGTAACCCCGGTTTCACCCTGTGCTGTAGAGATACTCATACCAGATTCACTCGCTTCCTTGGAGGGAGCGCTACTCTTCGTCATAACTTCTCTTTCCTTAGGCGGAGCTTCTCTTTTTTCTAATTCTTCTTCCTCTTCACTTTTCTTCCAACTGTACCAACCCGCGATAAGCAGGATCGCTATTATTATCGCAAGTAAAAGAGGTAGGAAACAAGTTCTAGAAACCTGTATCCCCGAGGTATCTTCAGTATTTATCTCAAATTCAGTAGTCGCATTTCCTATATTTCCAGCATTATCTACAGCTATTACCTCGACGGTATGTTCCCCCTCAGATAGATCGGTGAAATCATATTCTTCGAACTCACTGACTTGATTCCAATCACCATCATCTATCCGCACTTCGTAGTAATCCACTCCACTACGGGTCTCGCTGCAGTTCCACTTTACGGTGATGGAATCATCATCGAATGCTTCACCATCTTCTGGTGAAACAAAATAAACCTCGGGGGGTATCGTATCGACCATGAATTCAATTGATTCGGTTACACTATGTCCAGCTTCATCCGTCGCTCTAACCTCTATCGTATGGTTCCCTTCTGCAAGGTCTTCGAGGGTATATTCCTCATCAGTACCTAAACTTTCCCAATCTCCATCCACACTTATCTCGTAATGATCTATTCCGCTGCTGTCATCCTGTCCATCCCATAGGGCAGTTATTTCGTCCTTGCTAAATATATCATTATCGAGAGGGGACTTTACCTCCAAATCCGGGGGTGTGGTATCTACGTAGAAGCCTACAGTATCGTACGCACCATTATCCGCTCCATTACCCGCTCTATCGATAGCTCGCACCTCGACTCCATAATATCCATCTTCCAACACGGTCAGATCATATCCATTCGATTTCCCTTCGTAAATTAATTCTCCATCGACCAATAATTCATAAGTCTCTATCCCGCTTATCTGGCCATCACCATCCCATTCGATCGTTACGGTATTTTCGGTAAATATCTCATCTTCCTCCGATGGCTTTGTTATCTCTATCGTCGGCAAAGTAGTGTCTATGATGAAAGTCACATTATCAGTTACTTGATTCCCTGCACTATCGAAAGCGCGGACCGAGGCTCCATGTTGGCCTTCGTCCAATCCGCTGAACAAGTAAGATGTGTCTTGTTCAACATCTATCCATTCATCTCCGTCCAGTTGTATCTTGTAGTATTCTACACCACTCACCTGGTCGCTACCCTGCCATTCGACTCTCACGGCATCCTCGTTTAAGAACTCTCCGTCTCCTGGTTCTACTATTTGGACACTAGGGGGGGTTGTGTCTACAGTGATGGTTACGCTTTTTGTTATATTTTCTTCTCCCATCACGGCCTTCACTTCTATCATGAATTCCCCGTCTTCTAGCCCCGTCAACGTGTGATTGGTCTCATTTTCTGGGATTTGCCAATCAAGACCTTCTCTTTTGATCCTGTGATATTCCGCATTTTCCGATGTCCATTCCACTGCCACCTCAGAAACATTGATAATCTCTCCTTGCTCCGGGGAAACTATCTCTAGAGAAAGACCTTGTGATTCAACAGTGAAATTGACCGTATCCTTAAAGGACTCTCCTCCTCTCACCGCTCTCACTTCGACGAAATGCTCTCCCTCATTCAAGTCTCCAAACGTGTACGACGTATCCATACTTACATTTATCCATCCATCCTCGTTCAGCCTTATCTCGTGATAATCCGCGTTCTCCGATGTCCATTCCACCGTTACTTCCGGGTCAGAGAATGTCGACCCTTCCTCCGGTGAAATTATCTCCGTGTGGGGTAGATCAAGATCTACCGTGAAGTTGACCGTATCTGTAACCGACTCTTCTCCTCTCACCGCTCTCACTTCAACAAAATGCTCTCCTTCACCCAAGTCTCCAAACGTGTACGACGTATCCATACTTACATTTATCCATCCATCCTCGTTCAGCCTTATCTCGTGATAATCCGCGTTCTCCGATGTCCATTCCACCGTTACTTCCGGGTCAGAGAATGTCTTTCCTTCCTCCGGTGAAATTATCTCCGCGTAAAGTAGATCAACATCTACGGTGAAGTTGACCGTATCTGTAACCGACTTTTCTCCTTTCACCGCTCTCACTTCAACAAAATGATCACCTCCAACCAAGTCCGTAAATGTGTGTGACGTATCCATACTTACATTTATCCACTCATCTTCGTTCAACCTTATCTCGTGGTACTCCGCATTCTCCGATGTCCATTTCACAGTGACATCGGGAGGTAATACATCGTCCTCTTCGGGAGCGATGATTTCGATGGTCGGTTTTACGCTTTCGACGGTGAAGTTGACTATGTCGTGATCAGAAATATCTCCCATCACACCCTGAACTTCTACGGTATGAACTCCTTCTTCTAAGTTTTCAAAAGTGTAGGTAGTGTTCATCCCTACATTGATCCATCCACCTTCGTTCAATCTTATCTGGTGATTTTCGGCGTTTTTAGACTCCCATCCGACGGTGACTTCGGGGGAGACCACATCCCCTTCTCCAGGTGAGTATATATTAACCCAAACTTCTCCCTCCGATAGGACTGTCAAAGAAGCATTGGCCGTGAGAGTAGTACCGTCCATGGAGTAACTCCCTGTTACATTCCAATCGCCGGCATTCTTGGATTTGTATTCGTTCCCAGTCCAATTCCCCCCTGCTCCTTCTTCTATAGACCAGTCCGTATCGCTCGTTACATTTTCTACCCTATTTCCAAACTCATCGTATGTGAAAGCATAATAGGTGATCGTTTCCCCTAAGGCTATCGTTTCTTGCTTAGGCTCTATTTCTATTTGAGATGGATTCGCAGGTTTAACATCAAGGCTCGCATCTTTAGTGATCCCGTTGTATTTAGCCGTTACAGTCCAATTACCTGCATTTTCCGAGGTATAAACATTGGTTTCCCAGCTTCCGCCTGCCCCTGCATCTATCACCCAGGTCGTATCACCGCTCACATCTCCGATGTCATTACCGTACTCGTCGTAAGCTTTCGAAGTATAGGTCACACTCTCACCAGCAGTGACCACTTTTTCAGCAGGTTGCACCTCTAGGGTGTCTGCTCCGGCCGGTTGAACCGTTACCATAGTTGGTGATGAAGATACCCCATCATATGTAGCTGTGATGTTATAATCTCCGGCTGTCGTATCATCGAACAAACCGGTATCGGTTGTGTTCTCCCAGGTAAAATCTGAGTCCTTAGTTGTTATCACGTTACCATGAGTATCGTTAGCCCATGCCTTGAAGTCTATCGTATCTCCCGCCGTTATCGTCTGATCAGCTAAGGGATCTATCTCCACCGAAACCGTGCTGTTAGGCTGAACTGTTACAAGAGTCGGCGGGGAAGTAACACCACCATAAGTAGCTGTAACGTTATATTCACCGGCGGTCGTATCATCGAACAAACCGGTATCGGTTGTGTTCTCCCAGGTGAAATCCGAGTCCGTATCCGTGATCAGGTTATCGTCCTGGTCGTAAGCTTCTGCAGAGAAGTCTATCGTATCTCCCGCCGTTATCGTCTGATCTGTTTCAGGATATATCATAACATAATCCACGTTCGTTTCCTCTACCGTGACAGTAGTGATAGGAGAAATCACACCTTCATAGGTGGCCGTGACGTTGTGGTCTCCAGTTTCCGTCTTATCGAAAAGGCCGGTATCGGTTGTGTTCTCCCAGGTGAAGTCCGAGTCCGTATCCGTGATCAAGTTACCATGCTGGTCGTACGCTGAGGCGGCGAAGTCTATCGTGTCTCCTGCCGTTATCGTTTGATCAGTTGAAGGAGTTATCTCTACTGAATCTGTGCTGTTATGCTGAACTGTTACAGTAGTTGCTGTTGAAGTAACACCACCATAAGTAGCTGTCACATCATGATCTCCTGCCGTCGTATTGTCGAACAAACCGCTGTTATCTGAGGTAGTGTTCTCCCATGTGAAGTCTGAAGCTACATCCGTTATCAGATTTCCATACTCATCGTATGCTGATGCACTGAACTCTATCGTCTCTCCTGCTGTTATCGTTTGATCACTTGATGGAGTTATCTCTACTGAATCTGTGCTGTTATGCTGAACTGTTACAGTAGTTGCTGTTGAAGTAACACCACCATAAGTAGCTGTCACATCATGATCTCCTGCCGTCGTATTGTCGAACAAACCGCTGTTATCTGAGGTAGTGTTCTCCCATGTGAAGTCTGAAGCTACATCCGTTATCAGATTTCCATACTCATCGTATGCTGATGCACTGAACTCTATCGTCTCTCCTGCTGTTATCGTTTGATCACTTGATGGAGTTATCTCTACTGAATCTGTGCTGTTATGCTGAACTATTACAGTAGTTGCTGTTGAAGTAACACCACCAAAAGTAGCTGTGACGTTATATTCACCGGCGGTCGTATCATCGAACAAACCGCTGTCTACAGCCGTGGTGTTCTCCCAGGTAAAGTCCGAGTCCGTATCCGTGATCAGGTTACCATGCTGGTCGTACGCTGATGCATCGAAGTCTATCGTCTCTCCAGCCGTTATAGTAGAATCTCCAGGTGATATTTCGATATGATCTACCTGTCCTAGTGGGTTTTCTTCCCAACTGAAGAATGGGTAAGTCTCATTGTCTACTATATTCCAAATGTGGCTTTCGTCGGTTTCGCCGGGTTCTACTTCTACTATGTCCCACCCGGCTCCTGAGTAAGTCTGATACCGCTGCATCTCCTCGGTAAATAGGGTCTCTACGTTATCTGATCCAGTTCTGTTTCTGCCGATAGCCTCAACTTGGTTAGTGGTATTCTCGTCCGAGTACGAGTCGCTCACACTCCCTATATCGAATTGTCCGATAAGTCCTCCAATAGGTTCTCCACCTTCGATTGAACCGGCCGAGTACGACTTAGACAATCCTCCCACGCTATCCACATACTCATGTTCGGCCCAGAATATGTCTACTGAGGCTTGAGAACCAATCCCATCTTGAGAATAATATTCAAAATGCACGGTCACCTCATCGTCGTTTTTTACGTCTATCCAGTCGGACCATTCAACAGGGTCTTCATCATTGGATGAGCTATCATAATACACTTCTTGCCCGTCTACACTAACGGTTACGTTAGCTTCCAACGCACTAAATTGACCATTAAGTTCGTATTCGAAGGCAATATGCATCTCGGATAATCCGGAAACGTTGCTAGTTTTATTATAATACGTCCTCCACTCATCAGCCCCGGATGAAGAAGCTCCGGAACCATTGTGATAAAGTCCAACTTCTCCGACCTGGCCGACTAGACCACCGGTATAACTGCTCCCATTCACTTCAGCATGAGAATAGGTATTGTTGAGGGATCCGTCTTTCAGAACCGCACCAGCTAGTCCTCCTGTGTATTCTTTACCTTCGACTTTTCCCGTGCTATAAACCTCGGTCACTGTTCCACCCATCCCGGTACCAGCCAGCTCCCCTACATATCTTTTTCCTGTCACGTTCCCTTCGACTCCTACCTTATTCACTGTTGACTCGTTCCCTAATACTCCAAATAGACCTACCTGATTTTCCCCGCTTCTATTTATATATAGATCTGATATAGTATGCCTATTGCCATCTAATGCTCCTTGAAATTTATCCTGGATCGTCCAATTAGCCCCTTCTATCTCACTGTGATTCCCTTCACCGCTTTCATCGTATACTGTTTCGCCTTCACCCTCGTTCATAGGCCACCAAGCCACTTCATCTCCCAGCTCTCTGTATCTATTTTTGGATAATTCATCTACCTCAGCCTGAGAAAGATTACGGTCATAGATGCGGGCATCATCTATTTTCCCTTCATAAAACCCATCTATTTCATATTCATTTCCTAAAATATAATATGTAGTATCCCAATCAGTACTATGCTCTCCTACTACTTCGGTCTTTTCTTTAACACCATCTATATAAATGGATACCTCATAATCACCACCTCCAATATGTTCTCTAGTCATAAAGATATGATGCCAATCACCATCATTAATTTGGGAAGTCGAAGTTACTGTATATTCAGAACCATCATATGACCTAAAAGTAACTTTTCCATTACTATTCATATAAAATTGGTTCATCCTAGGGATCTCAGGAGTTAAAGAAGTTGTATATCCAGATATCGACTGCGCACCGTCATAAGTTGTGTTTATGAACATACCCTTTGAAAATTCCTGTCCTAAATCCCAAGCAGACATCTCGGCATAGACATAATCATCCGACCCGTCAAAATCTAGAGAAATATTTTCAGCACCTATCGGATCCCACCCTTGCTCTGTATCGACTAACTCGTTGTAGCCCGCTGAAGACTCATTAAGCGTTGAGTTCAATTTATAATGGGCACTTAGATTTTCCCGCATAGAGTCCAGGTGAGTCCAGTTCTCGATGAGATACGGATCGTTCTCAGTGCCGCTGCCTTCAGCTTCTACTTCATTAGAGGTGATCTCTTCTTCTATATCTGCGACATCATCTTCAGGTGTCTGATGTGCGCTTATAGGATTCACTGATAGAACAGACATTATCAACAAAATACCTACTAATAGTGCGAAATATTCCTTTTTCAATCCCATAGTACCATACAGCTCAACTAATTATCGTTCTTTTATTTATTAAGTTTTACTGCTTATGACCTTTTCTTCCTCAAAAATTACGGGAACGTTTTTTAATCCCACCTGATGTTGCATCAAATGAGATGGCAGAAGACTGCCCGTACTATGAAGTGCCGGTGAGAGATGTGGAATAACATCTTGGATCAGAGCACGAAGATAGGGGGCTATGTGGATTTTTTCTCGATTCAAAAACTACGAATATAACAGATCTGTTACCGTTGTCATCTTTTTTGATGATACTACTGAATCCGCCTTTGAGTATAGGTGGATTTCATATAAGTCGGCTCTTCATGGCGCTCGCGATAGCCGCAGGAGGGATACCACTCGCTAAAGATTCTCTCCTCGCGCTGATAGAAGAAAAAAGATTCGACGTGGACGAGCTTCCATAGGAGCGGCTGGCTCCGACACCCAGATGGAATCTTCAGATATGGCTCTGATGGATGCCGATCTTTCCAAGCTGATATATCTCTTCGAATTGAGCGAAAAAACGATGAAGGTCGTGAAAGAAAACGTCTTCGCCTCTATAGAGGTCAAGTTCGCCCTTGCGATCCTGACGTTTTTTGGACTCGTAACTCTCTAGATAGCGGTAGGTACCGGCGATATGGGTATGGGGCTCTTGGTGACTTTGAACGCGCTTCTACTCGGGGGAAAGATGAATAGATCGCTGAGTCGGTTAGAGTGAAGTTAGAAAGACTTGCCGAACCTATCAGCTGATTCATCATGTCCATCGCGCTGGGAAAAAGCCCCTCTACCCCAGTTGAACATCAATATGATGAATAAAACCGTAGAGAGTAAGAGATAGCAGAAAGTGTCCATTGCGTTTCCGGGAAGATACCCATAAAAGAAAAGCACCCATAAGATCCCGATTAGGACAATAACTCCTATCAATATGATCCGCTGGAGTCTTGGACTTAATTTGCTCATTTTTCCTATATTATATTTAAATTTTGCTATTTAAAATTTAGGTGTCTGAGCGGGAGAAGATTACATGAAGGTGATTCCCCGTTTTGTACGAAAAAATTATTAATGATCAGGGTTTTGTTAGTATTATGCAAAAGCGCAAAACCATTATGGTGTCACTCCTTCTCATCGTGTCAGTTATAGCCCTTCCCATCAGTCCACTCTCCTCTACCACTGTCTCCGGTGAAGAAATCGAATGGCACTCTTATGAATCGGGCAGGGAAAAGGCTGAAAGAAATGACATGCCCATTTTCATAAATTTCATGACAGATTGGTGTGGAACGTGCGAAAGGATGAAAGAAAAGACATATCCGGATGAACGAGTCAAGAAAAGAGCGGAAGATATGATATTCATCCAAGTGAACGCGGAGAAGAGAAGTGACTTAGGTCAAGAGTACGAGATCCGTTCTGTACCTACTCTAGTATTTGAAAGTCCCCAAGGGGATGAAGTAAACAGGAAAGTGGGATTCCTAAGTGCTGAAGAACTTGTTAAAGAACTAGATAGTACTATCGATAAGTTCGGGGAGGATGTAGGGGACATGGAAGACGTGGAGGATAGCGAGAACGGTGAGAGTGAAGAGGAAACTCCCTTCTGGCGGAGCTTCATCTTCCTCAACATCGTCGTTTCATCCATAGTCGCCGTGGGGATTGTACTCTTCCTCAACCATACAAAGAAGGAGTCTTGAAAGCTTAAAAGGGAATTGTCATGACTATTTGCTGTCAACGAATTCTAAGGATCTTTATCTTCGGCGCGATCTTACTGCTTTTATTCGCTCCTTTAACGGCGCAAGGTGTTGAAAAAGCTCCAGATTTTACTGTAAAGACGACAGGAACTGAAGAATTCACCCTTTCAGAACAGGAGGAACCGGTTCTCATAGAGTTCATGACCCCTCTCTGCTCCAACTGCGAGCAACTAGAGGAAAATTTACAGGAGATCTATCCCGAATATGAGGGAGAAATAACCTTCATAAGCATAGATATCAGTGACACTTCTCTAGAAGATCTTCGACAAGTCAAAGAAGAGAAAGACATCCCGTGGAAAGTCGGAAGAGGAGATGCGGAACTGTTCGCCGAGTATCAAGGAAGCACCGTACCTAAAATGGTCATACTCGATCAGGAAGGATTCATCACCTTCGAAGAGGACGGGGTGGTAAATCAGGAAAAAATAGAAACAGAGATAGAAGATGTTATCGCGGGAAGAGGAGAAAGACAAGACCTTTCACAGTACGGGATCTACGGGCTGGCGATCGTAGGTGGTGCTACTTCTTTCTTCTCACCGTGTTCTTTTCCACTTCTACCCTCTTACATAGCATATTATGTCCGAGACGATAAGAAGGAAGAGAAAAGTAAAAAGAAGGTAGATGGGGTCAAAATGGGCCTCAAAGCATCACTAGGTATCGTTCTAGTCTTCGGCATCGTAGGAAGTATAGTGGTGAGTGGAGGGGTTTGGCTTAGGGAATTCATACCCTATCTTCAACTCTTCGTGGGAACGGTAATCACTTTCTTGGGAATCCTACTGTTGTCAGGGGTCGAGATCGGAACTTATTTTGAACGAACGAAAAACAAATTCCGGAGTGTACTCGATTTAGAGGATAAAAGAAAAGAAGGACACGCTAGTCCTTTCTATTATGGATTGGGTTACGGTGCTGGATCGGCGGGATGCACCGCGCCTGCCTTTGTAGCGGTTTTACTGGCCTCGTGGCTTTCTAGTGGCGTTATAGGGGCTCTGCTTGTCCTTTTGATCTATCTCATGACAATGAGCGTCCTGATGCTGATCTTCTCCGTCCTGGTAGTCTACCTGAGAGAAGGTGTAGTCAAAGATCTAAATAAAGCGGCCCGAAAAATAGATCGTATATCTGGAATCGTGCTTTTAGGCGCGGGGATCTATCTGATCTATCTCTTCTATTTTTGATCTAAAGGTCTGAAGAGGAAAAGTCGAACTATGGCGGAAAGATTTATAAAGATAACTTTGATGGAAAGGGGAGGTTAAAAGATATGAGGAAAGTAAAAATAGACCAAGACGCCTGTATCGCGTGTGGAATGTGCGAAGCTGCTTGTCCACAGGTGTTTTCCGTCTCCGGTAATCCTCATTCAAAAGTCGTGGAAGAATACAGAACTAAGGGCGATGATGAGGGGGAAGTGCCGACTGATGTTCCGTGTTTGGAAGAGGCTGAAAAGAACTGTCCTGTAGGCGCTATACAAGCGGAATAAACAAAGTGTTTCTTATCAAACCTCGTTTTTTTATATCGATCTCAGATGTATATTTTTGAGATTTTACTTCTATATAAACTATTTAAAGCGTCATACACGCCCCTTTTATAATCCCTTATATTTCCCCTCAGGGTCTGTCTGACGAAAGGTTTTTGTATTATTTCGATTTTTACTATCTCCCTAACAGCGAACCCCGGTAGAAGGCCGAAAATAGATGAGATTGATAAGTCACTTGATTCTATATTCGGTCTATATCTCCACTTGAAACATAGGGGTTTAGCCCACCGAAAAAGGGGAGAGTAAACATGACAGATAAAGACAACATATTCAAATCATATATGAACTCAAATTCCCTCTTCAAAGGGGATAGAGACATACTCCGTCCATCCTATATCCCAGAAGATTTACCGCATCGAGAGGAGGAGATTCAAAACCTAGCGTCCATTATGGTTACCGCTCTGAGAGGGGACCGTCCCTCAAACGTACTGATTTTTGGAAAAACCGGCACTGGCAAGACCGCTGTCGTTCGATATCTAGAGAGAGAAATCAATCGTCTAAAAAGAGAAAACCCCGACAGCGATCTGAACAATCAATTCAGCCAACACGATATCAACAAAGTAGAGTACGTGTACGTGAACTGCGAAGTTGTAGATACCCATTACGGAGTCATGAAAAATATAGGAAACAAGTTTGTGGACGAATGGGGTGATCAGATCCCATTTACAGGATGGCCGATCGAGAAGGTCTACGAGTCATTGAGAGACAGTATAGACGAAGAACCAAAAGTCGTGATAATAATATTGGATGAGCTAGACAAGCTCGTGGCTAAGAGCGGTGACAGCGTGCTTTATCATCTTTCAAAAATAAATAACGAATTGGAAAAAAGTAAAGTGAGTCTGATAGGTATATCTAACAATCTTAAATTTACAGAACTTCTAGACCCTAGAGTTAAGAGTAGATTAGGAGAAGAAAAGATGATATTTCCGCCATATGACGCGGAGCAGTTGAAAGATATACTTTCAAATAGAGCTGAAAAAGCTTTCAAACCTGATATATTGGGTAATGATGTGACCTCATTGTGTTCTGCATTAGCGGCCCAAGAGCACGGAGACGCAAGGCGAGCTCTCGACCTTTTAAGAGTCTCCGCTGAAATAGCCGAGCGCAATAACTGTGATTCCGTGACTACTGATCACGCCTACCAGGCTAAAAACAAGATAGAACAGGATTGTGTAAGGGAAGCCGTACGGACCCTGCCAACTCACTCCAAGTTGATACTATATTCTATCCTGCTTTTAGAGAAAAATGGGGGGGATAAACTCACAACGGGAGAAGTTTACTCGGGATACAGCGAGTTGAGTAAAAAATCAGGTATGGATCCACTCACTCAAAGACGGGTGACCGATCTGATCTCGGAACTAGATATGTTAGGGTTGGTGAATGCTAGGGTAAAATCATTTGGACGAAGGGGCCGGACAAAAGAGATACAGTCCTCCGTAGATAAGAAAGATATAATCGATCTGATCGAAGATGATGAAAGCATCGAACCAGCAGGAAACCTGAGGACCCAAGTGCCAAAACAAACAACGCTCATGTAAGCGGGTCTAACTCGGCCTTATTCTCACTCGCTTTCTTTCTCCTCGCTGGTCTTGTCTCCAACCTCAGTTTCCATTAAGGGACCATCTTTCCCCTCGTCGATATCTTCTTTCTTTGGGCCCAACCTAGTGGACTGCTCAGTTTCCACTTCCTCATCTTCCTCACTCTGGTTCTCTTCATCATCTTTTTTCTCCTCGTAATAATACCGGGAACCGATCTCCAATATCATAGGCGTTATGAAAATGACTGCCATAGAGATTATTAGATTGTTCCAACTGTTCGAAGGGACTTCCTCGGTTCTTCCCATATACATCAATTTTAGGGATCCAAACCAGGGCAGCATGCCTCTAGCTTTACCTATCACCCAATCCTCTTCGACCGGTCTAAGTGAATCCCTCGAAAACGAGTTTTTTTGATCGTATTGAGGCGCGTTGCTGTCAGTAGAATCTCCCATGGTTATATAGCCCGATTGCTCATACTCTAAAAGTTCATCTAATTCGATTTCAACCGTAACATCGTCATATCCATAATCATATATCGTGACGGTATCTGTTACGTTGTGATATCGTCCTTCAGCGGAAATCACCCAATCTAGCTCATCTTCCATACCAGTTAAAGAAGGTATATCGAAGGAGCCTTTCTCGCTGCTCTCGTTGAATTCCAGATATAGAACAGGGCGATGGATTATAGGGGTTCTACCTCCATTTCCATTAGGTTCGAAAACGATAACGTCTCCATACTGGCCGTACTTTCCATAACCCGTTTGTCTCCCCTCTACGTAAGTGACTATATTATCATTCTCCTGGACTATAACTATGTCACCCGGATCTATCACCCCGACTTGACTTTGGTGTTGATTGTGGGACATACTTCCCGATTCGATGACTACGAGAGGTGGCCACCGTCCACTGAAGGCATATAGTGAACCTAGGATGATTCCTATTATCACGAGGGATACAAGAACATCCCTCCCGACCGAGAGTAAGTCTTCTTTTTCGAGTGACATGATTTTCTTTACGAGGGGAGAAAGGGTCTCTCGCAGTTTATAAACATTTTTCACAGATTATCAAAAAACTATATATAGAACCTCTTTTTAGGAGAAAATAGAGGTTGAAAACATGATGTCAGGTCAACAGCCTATATTCGTGATGAAAGAGGATACTGAAAGAGAAAGTGGAAAGGACGCACAGAAGAACAATATCCAAGCCGCAAAGGCCATAGCCGATGCGGTCAGGACTACATTAGGGCCAAAAGGCATGGACAAGATGCTAGTCGATAATCTTGGAGACGTGGTCATAACGAACGACGGCGTTTCCATACTGAACGAGATAGATATCGAGCATCCCGCTGCAAAGATGCTGGTTGAAGTCGCTGAAACACAGGAAGAAGAATGCGGCGACGGAACGACCTCCGCTGTGATCGTTTCGGGAGAATTGTTGAAAAAAGCAGAAGATAGGATAGAACAGCTCCATCCTTCAAGCATAGCTAATGGTTATAGATTAGCTTCAGAAAAAGCGTCGGAAGTCTTGGAGAACTTGAAAAGAGAAATCGATTTGGACGACGAAGAAAGCCTAGAAAACATCGCTTCCACAGCGATGACCGGAAAGAATGTAGAAGTGAACAAGGAAGAACTAGCCGAGATCGCAGTTGACGCGGTCCGACACATCAGTGAAGAAAAAGAAGCCGGATATGTAGCGGACACGGACAACATCAAGGTGGAGAAACAGGTCGGAGCTAGTGTCGATAAAACCGAACTGGTCGAAGGTATGATCATAGACAAGGAAAGGCTCCACGATAATATGCCTAACGACATCAAAGATGCGAAAATTGCTCTGTTGAACTCCGCACTTGAAGTTCAAGAGACCGAGATGGACGCTTCTATCGAGATCACCGATCCCGATCAGCTCGAGAAATTCGTGAACAAAGAAGAAGAGAGCTTGAAACAGATGGTCCAAAAGATCAAAGATACTGGCGCGGACGTTTTACTCTGCCAGAAAGGTATTGACGATCTCGCCCAACATTACCTGGCTAAAGAAGGGATATTTGCGGCTAGAAGAGTGAAGAAATCCGATATGAAGAAGTTAGCTAGAGCTACCAGCGCTAACGTGGTCAACAACCTAGATGATCTGAGGTCTAGCGATCTCGGAGAGGCGAACAGAGTACACGAGAAGAAAGTCTCTGGTTCCAATATGACCTTCGTTGAAGGCACTGAAGACGCCAAGGCCGTATCGCTCCTCTTACGAGGAGGTACTGAGCACGTAGTAGATGAACTCGAAAGAGCGGTCGAAGATGCTATAAAGGTCGTATCTGTGGCGATCGAAGACGGTGCGGTACTTCCAGGCGGTGGAGCTACCGAGATAGAACTTTCTAACCGTCTATCAGAGATGGCCGGCAGCATAGAAGGAAGAGAACAGATAGCCTTCGAGGACTTCGCTGACAGTCTAGATGTGATCCCGAGAACTATAAGCGAGAACGCTGGTCTCGACGGCATAGACGTCTTGATGAACTTGAACACTGCCCATGAAAAAGAAGAAAAAGATACACACGGAGTCAACGTAGAGGACGGCGAAACGCCAGAGGATATGATAGAGAAAGGCATCATCGAACCGTACAGGGTCAAGAACCAGGCGATCAAATCAGCCACGGAAGCCGCCAACATGATACTGAGGATAGACGACGTCATCGCCTCTAAAGGCGGCGAAGACGAAGGCGGCGGAGGACCACCTGGAGGAGCTCCCGGTGGAATGCCCGGCGGAATGGGCGGCGGAATGCCACCAGGAATGTAAAGCGGGATGATCGATCCTGTAACTGTAAAAACCCTTTACTTTTTATCTTACTTTATTAAAAATAGAGAGATTGTGAAGGGAACTTTTTCCAAATTCAAAATTCAGTGACTTCGAACTTCTTTTTGAGCCTTCACGACTTCATCCCACGCCTCGAGACTTTTCTTCGCTTCTTCTTCTTCCAATCTCTCGATTGCATAACCGGCGTGGACTATGACGTAATCGTCGACTTCTACGTCAACCAACGAAACGTTAGCTTTACGGGTGACTCCTCCAAAATCTATCTCCGCCTCGTCACCATCGATCTCTTTGATCATCCCAGGAACAGCTAGACACATCTCAACAAGACCTACAAATACTTATAATATAAATATTTTGCAGGGATATGGACGTCTTCATCGACAAATGTAAGGGTTATCGAGATGCTGATGAGGTCATCCAAGAAGCTTTTACCGCGCTCGGAGGGGTGGATAAATTCGTGGAGGACGGTGAAAAGATACTGCTAAACCCGAATCTACTCAAGGGGAGTCCCCCTGAAAATGCTGTAGCGACTCACCCGGAATTTATAATCGCGGTCATAAAGGTCCTTGAGCAAAAGAACATAGATATCCTCGTGGGGGATAGTCCTGCAGGCCCAATGTCCGAAAGGAGACTTAAAAAGTTTTACGAGAAAGCAGGATGGTCCAGGATAGAAGAAGAGACTACTGCTGAGTTGAACTACAATACGGAGATGAAAATAGAGAAAAATGAGGATACCGAGACAAAAAAGAATTTCAATTTTATTGAAATAACCGATGAGGTAGACGGTATCATAAACCTCCCAAAATTAAAAACACACTCTCTAACTGTTTTTACCGGCGCAGTCAAAAATCTTTTCGGGCTGATACACGGTTTGACCAAGGCAGCCAACCATGGTCAGTTCCAGCAGTTGGATCAATTCGGCAAATTGTTGTTAGATATAAACGATACAGTGGATACTAGATTAACACTCATGGACGGGATTTTGGCTATGGAGGGAAACGGTCCTTCTGGAGGTGAACCTATTAGGGTTAATTCTATCATTGTTTCTGAAAACCCTATAGCGTGTGATTATGCGGCCTGCAAGCTGACGGGGATCCCCATACAGAAAGTGCCCACCTTAGTGGAAGAGGATAGGTATTTTGACTCTATAGAATACTTGAAAAGAAAGCCATCTTCCTTTGAGATCGATTTCGATTACCCGTCGGGAGGAACCGTTCCATGGAGAGGTCCAAACTTCATAGTTGATCTTTTCTCCAATTTCTTTCTCGACCGACCGGAATTGGATAAAGAGAAGTGCATAAAGTGTTGGAGATGCGAAGAGATCTGTCCAGAAGACGCGATCAAGAGGAAAAAGTATGGTCCAAAAATAAGCTGGTGGAAATGCATCAGATGCTACTCCTGCACTGAGGTCTGTCCTAAGGAAGCCTTAAGAAGAGAATAAAAGCTTTTCTTCCAAAGAGATTATATCTGGTTAGTCCTTTCTTTTGCGTGATGGACAAGAGAAAGGTGATGATAGAAACGCTACCTCCACTCTTTTTGTGTGCTTTGGGTGGAGCTTTGACTGGATTCATCTTGGGCAATATGAGTGAACTGCTTGAGATGTTACCCGGTCTGATAGCTTTGATCCCCGCTGTGATCGGGATGAGAGGGAACATATCCTCAAGTATGGGCTCCCGGCTGGGATCTGCATTCCATCTAGGCCTTATCAGCGATAGTTTGACATCTTCTTTGGTAGTTGAAAATTTAAAGAGTTCCTTATCATTGAGCCTATATGTCTCTTTGATCATACCGTTCTTTTATTACATTTCAGCAGCATTTCTCAACAATCCAGTAAGCGGAAAAGTTTTGTTTTCCCTGCTCCTGATAACTGTAGCCACTGGTCTAACTGCTGGACTATTACTTTCTTTCCTCACATTCTTTATCATTTTACTTTCCATTAGATGGGGTTTGGACCCGGACAACGTCACAGGACCACTTCTTACAACCATAGGGGATTTGTTGACACTTCTAATCCTCTCCACCTACGCAGTTATTATAGGAGGTGTGATATGATAGAATATGATTGGAAAAGGATTTTCAAAGAGAGCGCTCCTCTGCTTACTTTTACGGGTTTCATCGGAGTAGCTGGAGGACAGATCTTACTCTCAGTTGAAACCATCCTGATCGATCTACCCATACTGCTTTTTCTGATCCCCGTTCTTAATGGGGTTGGGGGGAATCTCGGCATCGTATTGGGTGCTAGGATATCATCAGGACTCCATTCTGGATATATCGAACCGAGTATACTCGATGATGGATTGAGGGACAACATAAATTTATCTCTTATTCTAGGATTGACCATATATGTCATGTTCACTCTGTTGATCGCCGGGGCTTCATTTGCCGTACCTCTAGGTTTACGTCTTCTCAAATTGATCCCTATCATCTTTATCGTTGGGGGTCTTCTGACGATTTCTATCACGGTTCTGACGGTGGTCGTGACCTTTTTGAGTTACGGCAAAGGGCTTGACCCCGACAATACGGTAGCGCCTGTAGTGACGACTACTGGAGATTTTTTAGGGATAACTTTTCTCATATTTGGGATATGGTTGGTGATATTATGAAGAAAAGAAAAATGGAAGAAAAAATAAAAGAAGAGCACGAAGAGATCAGCTATCAGGAAATCAGTGTTAGAGAGCTCCTTACGGAGATGAAGAACAATTCGGAGCTGATATCGGACCTAGCCTACGCGGCCATAGTCTTCAACAATGAAGATCTAGCGCAAGAAGTTCACCATCTCGAATCCGAGATGGATAAGATGATGTACCAGATCAGATTGAAAAGCATGCTGAGCGCTAGGAACGTAAAAGATGCGGAGCAGCTGAGCGGTATACTCCAGATAGCTTCTTCCGCCGAGAAGATATCGGATGCGGCTGAAGATATGGTCGAGCTTTTAGATCTGGATTACGACCTTAAGTCGATGCTCCCTCACATACTGGAAAAAGCGGACGAGCATATACATACGATACGTGTTTCAGAAAAATCCGACCTGGTCGGGAAAAAAATAAGAGATCTAGCTATCGAATCGGTTACGGGATCGCGGGTCATAGCGATAAAAAGAAAACGGAAGTGGATTTCCGGTCCCCACGGAGGGGACACCATCCAGGCGAACGATCTTATGATAGTGAGGGGGATCGAAGAGGGACATAAGAAGTTAGAAAAAGTGGCAGAAGGTAAAAAAGAATGGGAGGGCTGGTAAACATGGAAGAAGTGGAAAAAAAGCTGATCGAGATGAAGGACATCTCCGAACTGATGTTGGACCTCGCCTATTCCTCCGTACTGTTCCACAAAAAAGAGATCGCAGAAGAAGTGATCGAACTGGAAGACAGGATCGACGAACTGTACGAGGATATCTTGACGCAGACACTTCGAACGTGTAAAAAAGATGGACAGAGCTTAGAGAGAATCAAGATACCTTTAAAGGTGGCCGACTCGATAGAGAGGATAGCGGATGCGGCTTTAGATATAGCCGATGTAGTGTTGAGAGACATCGACCTTCATCCGGTAGTGAAGAGGAGTATAGAGGAGTCCGAGGAAACTATGGTCCGGAAACAGATCAAAGAAAATTCTTTCTTGGACGGAAAAACTCTAGGCGAGAGTCATATGGCCAAAGAAACGGGTATGAGAGTGGTAGCTATAAGAAGAGGTAATAACTGGTCCTACGGGCCGGGCAGGAACGTGAAGCTGAAAGCCGGAGATAGGATATTTGCTAGAGGACCGAAGGACAGCGAAGACGTTCTAGACAGATGGTTGGGCTTGAAAGAAGGATCACGGTGACTTAAACTCCGCTCTCTAAATCCTCGATGACCGCTTCTTTGTCGTCGGCTTTGACTAGACCAGAGGCGAGAAGAACGCCCTCGGTACCCAGGTCCAGCGCGGCCTCTACGTCTTCACCGTCCTTTACACCCGCACCGCAGAGAACTTTGACTTCTGGATTCACCTCTTTGACTCTTTTCACCGCTTTTTCCACCACTTCAGGCTTTGCGGTAGAAACTGAAACATCACCTCCGATCAATTCCGGCGGTTCGTAGGCGACGAACTCCGGGTCTAGAGCGGCGGCGGAAGCCGCGACCTCGGGATTGTTGGCACAAACGATCGTCTCTACGCTTTTTTCTCTACATCTTTTGACGATGTATTCTATCTGGGAGAGTTTCAACCTTCTCTCGGAATGGTTTATCAACGTGCCTTCGATGCCGGCATCGACTATGGTCTCTAGAAGGGAATGGCCCGTATTGCTTCCCGGCTCTACCGCATCTACATGCTGCGATAAAACGGGAAGATCGAAATCTTGATTGATCATTCTGATATCGGCGGTCTGTGGACAGACAGCCCAATTCTCTGTCCGATTTTTTTCTATCGTATCCGTGAGATCGACCGCTTTTTCACCTATAGAAGGTCCATAAGTTTTGTAATTGACGATGATGATAGGCGTTTCCAACATAGTATCAAATTAGAATTGGGTTTATACAAATAAATATTTTGGATTGTGTTTGAAAATTGAAGAAAGATGTTAAGACGGGAGAAAATCCATCATATACTTTTTATGGTGGTTCCGACTCTTTTTTTCTTTTTTTCCGCCAAGTCTTTTTGGACCGCTTCGAACTGATCCCATCGTTTATCTAGTATTTCCTTTTCTTCCTCTAATTCTCTTTCTTTTTTTCTCAGCTCTTTTTCTTTCCTTTTTAGGGCCTTGTTTCTTTCCTTCGCCCTTTCTATCTGAACTGAAAGTTCTTCTCGCTTTTCTTTTAGATTCTTTCTCAATTGTCCTATATCCTTATCTGCGGACGCAGATATTTTCTCCTCCGCTTTATTCAATTTTTCAGATAATTTCTCCCTCTTCATCTTCAAGTTCTTTTTGAGGTCCTCGATTTCTTCGGATTCCTTTTCTATTCTCAGCTCTTCTTCCTCCACCCTTTTTTCTTTCTTTTCTAATCTTTCTCTCTTTTTATCAAGTTCCTTTTTTCTGCTCTGTAAACTACTCTCTTTTTCCTGTAAATTTTCCTCTTTCTCCCTGAGCGTTTCACCCCATTTCTCCATTTTTTCCTCTCTCTTTTCCAATTCTTGTTCCCACTCTCTCAATCCTTCCCGCTCTTTTAGATCGGTGTCCTCAGACAAAGAAAGGTCCACTGTGATATCTTCTATGTCTTCAAGGTCATCTTCTATATTTTCTCCCATATAAATTCCCTCTGCGGTGCAAGTATTTTTAGGGCGAATATCTTGTTTCTAGATAGCTTTCTCTTTTTTTTAAGTTTTTCGTCGCCCTCTATTTATTGTAGGCCTTTTTTAAAATCGTTCTCGAGATGAACAAAACGCTTAAATTTATCTAGACAGATTAGAACCTATGAAAGCAGTAATATTAGCCGCCGGGGAAGGTACTAGGCTGCGTCCGTTCACCGCCTCCGAACCAAAGGTCATGATACCGGTTGCGAATAAACCGATCCTAGAATATGTGGTGAAAGCTCTAGTCGAAAACGGTATCACCGAGATCGTGATGGTCGTCGGTTACAGAAGACAGAGGATAATGTCTTATTTTGGGGATGGAGACGAGTTCAATGCGAAGATCGAATACGTGACTCAAGAAAAACAGCCTCCTACCGGGGGGACTGCTCATGCTCTTTATCAGGCTAAAAACAAGATAGATGATGACTTTTTAGTCCTTCCCGGCGACAACGTCATATCGAGCGAAACTATCTCAGACCTCTTAGAAGAGATGGATGCATATTCACTCTTGATAACCAAAAGTGATATGCCCTCTAAGTACGGTGTAGTGACTTTAGAGAGCGGGAGTGAAAAGATCGAAAAGTTGGTAGAAAAACCCAAAAGAAGCCCCAGCCATCTCATCTCTACGGGGATATACGCTTTCCCTCCAGAGATATTCGAATATATAGAGGAAGCTATCGAAGAAAGAAGATATGATCTCCCATATGTTGTTGAAAAGGTGATGAAAGATTACGAGGTTAGACCAATCAAGACAGAAGGGACGTGGATCGATGCGGTTTATCCTTGGGAACTTCTTCATGTCAACAGCACCGCTCTAGGTGAGGTCAATAAGAAGATCGGGGGACAGATCGAAGAGAACGTGGTGATAAAAGGCGATGTTGAAATAGGCAAAGGTACGAGGATCAGAGCCGGTACCTTCATCGAGGGACCCGCGATAATTGGAGAAGGCTGCGATATAGGTCCCAACGCCTGCATAATGCCCTCCTCCAGTATCGAGGATAACACCAAGATCGAACCTTTCACTCTGGTTAGAAACAGTATAGTGATGAGTCGGGTGAAGATAGGAGCAAATTCCACCGTGGAAGATTCTGTCATCTCTGAAGGCGTTGTCACGGGCAATAATCTTTCCACTTTCTCCGAGAGTGCGAGGGTCGAAGCCGAAGACGGTCTACACAGTGTGAAGAAGATAGGCGTGATGATAGCCGAGGACACCAAAATCGGCTCGGGCGTTACTATAAACCCGGGAATAATCATAGGAAACGATTGTGAGATCAAATCTGGAAGAACTATTAGAGAAAATATAGAGTCGGGGACAAAGGCGGTGTAAGGTGATCTGATGTGCGGGATAGTCGGTTATATCGGCCCTAAAAACATGGGAGATGTTTTGATAAAGGGACTCAATAGGCTCGAATACAGAGGTTATGACTCGGCCGGTGTCGCGGTCAAAACCGATCAAGGGATCTACTTGCAGAAAAAGAAAGGACGTATCTCGGACCTCTCGAAGCAGGAGATCCCGGATGGAAAAGCCGGTATCGGCCATACCAGATGGGCTACCCACGGCAAACCGGCGGATAATAACGCCCACCCGTTCCTGGACTGCGAAGAAGACATATCGATCGTTCACAACGGTATCATAGACAACTTCAATTCTATCAAGGACAGATTGAGAGAGAAGGGACACGAATTTTCTTCCGAGACCGACAGCGAAGTGATAGTCCACCTGATAGAGGATAACTATCAGGGGGATTTTATAGAGGCCTTCAAGGAAACGATAGAGGATCTTGATGGAGCTTTTGCCGTGGTCGCGCTGAGGGAAGATTCGGAGGAAATATTAGTCGCTAGAAATGAGAGTCCGTTGGTCCTAGGGATAGGTTCCGAGGAAAATTTTGTAGCTTCTGACGCTCCCGCACTCCTCGATCACACGAAGGACGTAAAATATCTTCAGGACGGAGACGTAGCCAGGATCTCGAGTGAAACGGTCGAGATATGGGATGGGAATGATGAACGAGTGGAAAGGGAAACGAAAAGGCTCGATTGGGACGTGGAGGACGCGGAAAAAGGCGGATACGAACACTACATGCTGAAAGAGATATTCGAGCAGCCGAACGCGATCCACGAATCACTCTTGGGGCGTTTGACCGAATTCGATGACGTGGATTTTTCTAAGTACGATATAGATTCGATTCAGTTCATAGCTTGTGGTACTTCGGCCCATGCGGGTTACGTCGGACGTCACTTGTTTGAAAAGATAGCCAATATACCCTGCACGGTCGAAGTCTCATCCGAGTACAGATACTCGTCGCCGTCTGAAAGCGAACCTTTCACCATCCTGCTTTCACAGAGTGGTGAGACCCTCGACACCGTAGCTGCTGCCAGAGAGGCGAACAAGAGAGGCTGTGACACCCTAGCGATCAGTAACGTCCTGGATAGTTCGATAACCAGAGAAGTAGACGAAGTCGTGTACACTCAAGCGGGTCCGGAGATAGGCGTAGCGGCGACCAAAACCTTCACGACTCAAGTGATAATACTCTATCTATTGGCGATCGAATTGGGGTTGAAAAGAGGAACTCTGAGCATGGACAAGGCAGAGGAATACAAGGACGAGTTGAGGATGCTGCCGAGAAAGGTGGAGAGGATACTCGACGATAAAGACAAAATAAAAAAGATGACGGAAAAACTGGTCGACGCGGAGGACATTTTCTTCGTCGGTAGGAACATCAATTACCCCGTAGCTCTCGAAGGCGCTTTGAAGCTCAAAGAGATCGCTTATATACACTCTGCGGGCTATCCCGCTGGAGAATTGAAACACGGGCCTTTTGCGTTGCTGACGGAAAAAACTCCTGTCATCGCCTTATCCGTCAAGGACCACACCTTTGATAAGATGTTGGGTAACATAGGAGAGATAGCCGCTAGAGACAGCCCGGTCATCGCTGTTGGCGATGAAGACAGAGAGTTGAAAAAATTGAGCGATGATGCTTATTTCACCCCCGAGGTCCCTCCTTTGTTTTCTCCAATCCCCATCAATACCGTTCTGCAGCTGATCGCCTATTTTACCGCCTACAGGTTGGGGAGGAATATAGATAAACCTAGAAATCTAGCCAAGAGCGTGACGGTGGAATGAAGGTATTAGAGTCGATCTTTCAGATCTATAATAAGAACACGCTCAAGATCTGGATCCTTTTCTTGGTGGCCGGACCGACTATACTGATATCAGGTTCATTATTCCTGCCGGAGTTGTTTTGGGATGGATTCCTGTGGAAGTATCTTTGGGGACCGGTCGTCGCCGACGCCGAAGGCCGTAGTGTCGATGGGATCTCTTCTGGATACAACCTAGTGAATACCGCAGTGTATGCGATAATATTGATGATCTCGTTTTTCGGGATCTACGAGATATTCAAGTACTTCGAGATAGAAGTGAATCAAAAATTCGTATATGCATTGATGCCTTGGGTTATATTAGGAGGGGCGCTGAGAAGTTTAGAGGACATGGGATTATTTAAACAGCCGCTCGATAGATTCTTGATAACCCCTCTTATCTACTTTCTTCTAGGATTCTTCGTACTTTTCCTGCTCGTTTTAGGGGCCTCTCTCTCACGGTCGGGGCTCGGAAAGGAAAAATCCACTATGATGAAATTGATCCCGTTATTGCCTTTACCAGTTATCTATCTATTATTCAATAACCTGTTAGCGGACTATTTTGTATGGTACTTGATCATCATAGCCATCGGGATACTCATCTCCTTTTTCGTCGGATTAAAATTTTTCGATCTGGATGAAAAATACCTTTTTTTCTCCTATGGACTCGTATTTCTCCTTTTAGCCCTTTCCTATAACGCTCATTACATCATTTCTAGGTCGGCCGCCCGTTCTACCGAGGCTGTCTTGATTCCAGCCCTCGGATTTGGTATGACTTTCCTTTTGCTAGGGGGTATGTGGTTCGTAGATAGAGTTTTTGAAGAAAAAATTACCTTCAAGCAGTTCCCGCTTTTCATATCACCGCTGAATATCTTGATTATCTGGAGTCACTTTTTCGACGCGTCCGCCACTTATAGAGGGATAGCGGCCTACG
Organism: uncultured Thermoplasmata archaeon; assembly: GCA_964462425.1. GTDB lineage: Archaea > Thermoplasmatota > Thermoplasmata > Halarchaeoplasmatales > Halarchaeoplasmataceae > Natronoplasma. Next base: position 10,362 of record CAYWYD010000017.1, on the reverse strand, counting down.
GATATACAGAAAAACATGTCCTACCTACTCTCTTGATCGAGATCACCGGTACACCCTTGATCATGTTCGCGCTGAAATTGGTTTTGATCTTTTCCGTCGTGTATGTATTAGATGTGATGTTCAAGAAAGAATTTTCAGAAGAAAAGACACTTTCGATCTTTTTAAAGTTCTTGATAATCACCCTAGGAGCAGCACCAGCCGTTAGAAACACTCTTCGGATAGCAATGGGAGTGTGAAAAAAAGGATGAGCCCGTGAAGGGCTCCGGGGCTAGCAAGTAGTACATCCATCCCTCTACTTCTGTAGATATTCTTCTCTGATGGCCTTGGCCTTAGCCATTTTTTGTTCCTGTTCAGCCATCTTCTCGACTTTTTCGGCTACCAGATCTACCCTATAATATAACATGTCCCTAACAGCGATCCTGATAGCCTCGGACCTGGAGGAAAAGTCGTCCATTTCAACCAAGAAGTCTATTTTTTCCAAGTAGCTTTTTGGCAGTCGTACATTGATCCTGTCCGTTTCTGACACACTTTTCCTCCGTTTTTGAGTTGGTCCGACACCGTTTAGATGTCGGATATATGTACAATAGATACGAATTTCATATTTAAGATTTTTGTTTTGCAGTTGTGATATATTTCATCATAAATTTTTTATCTTAGATATCATATCTATGACCGTGAACAAAGTTTACACTATAGGTTATGAGGAAAAAAACATCGAAGACTTCCTAGACCTCTTGAAGGAGAAGGAGATCCAACACCTGGTCGATGTTCGTTCTTCTCCTAAATCTAGGAAAGAAGAATTCAATAAAGAGAGCTTAAAGGACAGGTTATTCCATAATAGCATAATTTACAAGCACATGCCCGAGATGGGAGGACTGAGAGAGGAAGATTACGAGGAGGTTATGGAAGAGGAAAGATGGATAGAAGGTTACGAGGAGTTAAAAGAGTTTGCTAAGGAGGGGAAAACCGTGATAATGTGCCTGGAGAAGGATCCTATGAAGTGCCACCGGAGGTACATCGCAGAGAGGTTAGAGGAAGATGGGTGGGAAGTCGTACACATCGGGAAAGGAGGAAGCTGGAAGGAAAAAAGCTTAGATGATTTCTGATTTCACAAGACTTATTAAGCCAAAGATTCTTATTTAGGTCAAGATGAGAAATAGACCAGAGGATTACAGCAATGAAATAGAATTCATACAAGATGTAGTGAGCCAATATTTTCCCGTCTATAAGACCGAGATAGATTTCGATATAGTTTCAGTTTATATCCGGACTTCGATAGATGATAGTTTAGAGAAAAAATTCAATGAGCTGAGAAACGTTTTGGTCCCTCAGAATTTTGTACCATACCTGGTGGAGGAGGGCGGCGAACACATAATCAAGATCAAAAAGCAGGAAGAAAAGAAATTTAGAGGGTTAAAAGCCAATCTGGTCATGCTCTTCGTCACCCTCGGAACGACTTTGATAGCCGGAGCATGGTGGTGGTCGTCTTATAATCCCGGCGGAAGCGGGATGTTCTCTCTCTACAATCTTTCCCGTGGAGCTTTATTTTTCACCCTTCCACTGATGACCATTTTAGGTACACACGAGATGGGGCATTATGTGATGGCGAGATACCATGATATCAAAGCGTCTCTTCCCTTTTTCCTTCCGATGGCTCCTCCTCTGGGTACCATCGGGGCGTTTATCAGTATAAGAGAACCCATACCGGATAAGAAATCGCTGCTCGACGTCGGTATAGCCGGACCGATAGCTGGATTTATCGTCGCCATCCCGGTCTCTCTTATCGGTCTCTACCTCGGAGCGACGACTACAGCGACCGCTCCTATCCCGGAACAAGGTACTAGATTCATGTGGAATTTTCCTATCATCCTTCGGGGGATGAGCAGACTCATCCCGTTCACGGCTGGAGAGACGATACATCCGACTCTGTTCGCGGGATGGGTCGGGTTCTTAGTTACGGGTCTGAATCTACTTCCCGCGTCACAGCTCGACGGAGGGCATGTTGTCCGTTCCCTGTTCGGAGAGTATTCAAAATACGTCAGCTATATAGCGTTCGCATTCCTTCTGATCGTCGGGATATGGCAGTATCTCGGATGGTTGGTGTTCGCCTTCCTCATCCTGTTCTTAGGAGGGGTGAAACATCCTCCTCCACTGAATGACCTTACCAAGCTAGATAAAAAAAGGTTAGTCGTCGGCGGGATCGCGATAGCGATATTGCTGGTGAGTTTCCATCCTGTGCCCGTCGAGGAGGAAAACTTCAGCTACGGGTTCGATGTGAGATTGGAAGAAAAACCAGAACAAGAATTGATATTGAATGAGTCCGTAACCTATACTCTAGTGGTCGAGAACGAAGCGAAAAACGTCGATGTAGAAGATGGGATAGAATATAACGTGACCTATTCTTTATCCGACGAAAACTGGGATGTACAGCTGTTAGAAAGAGAGGAACAAAACGATAACGAGACCCGATGGAGAGAGATCGAGGGGGATCGAACGGGGTTGACCCTCGGTATAGGGAAGAATCAAACCTATGAACTGAAGGTTGAACCAACCGTGAATTCTTCCGAGAAAAACAACATCACCTTCGAGGTGACCTCGGACGTCACCAAAAGCTTACAGAGAGAGACAAAGACGATGACGACCATGCTCGGATATGGATTCAAGAGTGAACTACATACTGAGCGCTACTCTTTGATTGAAAACAACGAAACATCGTTCGACTTTTCTCTATCCAACTGCGGAAGGAACGACACCTACGAGGTCAGCATTAGTGATGTGAAGAAAGATAACTGGTCCGCTGAACTTATGGTAGATGACGAGGATAGAGGTGATAATCTGACCTACGACCTCGCGTTCGGCGAGCGCATCGACTTTAAAGCGAGATTGAACGGGACGGGTGAACAGGAGGACGGGGATCTCACGGTGATTCCTTTTGACGTCACCATCGAGTCGAAAACCACCGGACAAAAAGAGGAATTCGAATTGATCGGGATCAAGGTCCACGATCAGTCTTTTTAAAAACTGTAAAATGCCTATCCAATGATCGGTGAACTCGGAGCTTGTATCTCTCTACCAACTTCAGATATTTTTCGCCCAGCCTCAAGTAACTTTCCCCAGGAAAAATAGCGGATAGATACCCGCCTTCCTTCAATCTTTGCTCAGCCGCGGTGAAAAGTCGTTCATATATAGAAGATAGTTCTTCTTTAGAGGTCGAAGAGGCCCTTCCATATGGAGGATCGGTGACCACGCAGTCGATGCCCTGAGGTATCGTTTCAGAGACATCGCCTACCGTTAACCGGCTTTTCACATCATAGGCTTCGAGGTTTTTTTTACAACCCTCGATCATATCCGGGTCCTTGTCTCCTCCCGACATCTGGAAACCCATCTTTTGGCCTTCGATCAAGATCCCTCCGGTCCCGCAAAAAGGGTCGTGGATCCTATCTGATTCGTCGGGCCGGGCCAGGTTGAGAAGAGCGCGGGTGTATCGCGGCTTCAACGATATCGGGGAGGAATACGGTCTGTTCTTTACTTCTCTTGATCTCAAGGCCTCTTTATCGACTTCATGGACTTTCCTACCCACATAGTTCTTCTCGGACATGAGTACGAATATCTCGTGCTCGGGCGAATCTAGTTCGATCCGGTTCGTATCGGAGATGATCTCGCCGATATTCTCCTTGATCTTTTGCGAGGCTCCCTCGTGTCCCAGGATACTCTTCGTTCTTACAGCAGTACTTCCGCTCGGCGGCTCGTATCCTTCCATCACATCCGAAAAATTCACCTTTGCCGTTACGCCTATCAGATCGAATATCCTATGGGTCAGACCCAGTCTAGACTGCAACTTTTGGATCGGACACTCGGTATCTACTGAAAGTACGCCTTCATCGAGATGTTCGATCCTGTAATCAAAAGATAGACCTTCAATTGCGGCTGTTATCTCTGCCCGAGCTAGATCATAATTAGGTCCCACCAACTCAAAAAGGAAGTGTGACATTACAATTTGTCTTCTAACGTCTCTTTCAACTCTTTATCGTTCACCGTTTCGACGTGAGATACTTCGCCATCTATTATGACTGTAGGGATATGGGTGATATCGTGCTCGTCCACTTTTTCAGGCACATCTCTAGCTCTATGATAGTTCACTGTCACATCGTCAAAATCCTCTACTACTCTCTCTACTGCTTTTCTAGCCGGGGGACAATCCGGGCAGGTGTCCGAGTAGATAAAGTCTATGTTGACTTTCGCTCCTTCAGATTCCTCTTTCGAACTCATATATGACCTCACAATTAATCTTTTGATTTTAATCTTTCGTTTGTTTAGCCACCGTTAAGCGTAAAAAACTAAATATAACCCAAATATAATCCTTTCCTAACATCAGGAGGAACTATATTGAGCGAAAATGGACCTGTTACTACGATAGAAGACGAAGACTTCGAAGAATTTCTTGAAGCTAATGATCGGGTAGTTCTGGATCTCTGGGCAACATGGTGCAGTCCCTGCATCCAGATGAATCCTCTCATAGAAGAACTCGCGGATAAATACAACGGTGAAGTAAAGTTCGGAAAGGTGAATATCGAGAACAACAACCAGATCCCCTCAAAGTTCGGTGTCCAATCACTCCCCAGCTTCTTATTTTTCAAAAACGGAGAGATCGTAGGAAAAGAAAGAGGCGCTATGAACAAAGAAGAGTTTGAAGAAAAGTTGAAAGATCTTTTCGACCTATAACTCAGATATCTTCTATCTCTTCGATGGCGCCTCTCATCTCTTCATACCATCGTTCGACGCAGGCCTTAGCTTCTTCTTTTATCTTGTCTACGGGCCGCCTAGAGTACAAAAAGTAGTAACCACCGTTCCTTATAGTTTCCTTCTCTTTGTAGATCAAACCACATTCCAACAATCTTTCGAGAGAGCGATATACAGTACTTTGATCCTTATCTATTCTCTCTGCTAGCTCCGAAGATCTCAGGTCTTCATCTTCTGAGAGTAAAGAAAGAATATCTTTGTCCAACTCGGACAGATCGTACAAGCATTCCATCACATTCTCGCAGTTTACTTCATCAACGTCCATCTTCGGCATCATGTTATTGCACGATAAGAACATAATCATACTTAATCCTTTTTGAGATAAGGCGTAAAGTTAAAATTCGATTAGCTGATAGGCATGCTCAAGCCGCAGTAACTCAGATTGGGAGAGTGCCACGCTGAAGACGTGGATGTCGCCGGTTCAAGTCCGGCCTGCGGCATTTTTTGGTTTTGATCCCATGCATCTGACAAAAGAGGAGGAGAAAATACTCAAGGGCGAGGAGGGTGAAGCTCGGGCCAAGGCCATGGAATTACTGTTAGCTATCGGCAAAGTGTATGAAGCGGACAGATTGATCCCTATCGAGTCCGCACAGATCGCCGGGGTTTCCTACAAGACAATGGGCGACGCTGGATTGGAATTTATCAGCGATTTCGGAAAGAAAGAAGGTGCCGAAGTCAAAGTTAAATCGATGTTAAACCCGGCGGGCATGGATTTAAAGAGAAATGGATACGAGTCGGGTGAATTCAGAAAAAAACAAAAAGAGCTCGTCGAAGCTTACCGGAAAATGGGTGTAGAACTTAGCTGTACATGTACACCTTACTTCGTCGGAAACAGACCCGATTTAGGAGAGCACCTAGCCTGGAGCGAAAGTTCTGCCGTGTCCTTTGCAAATTCCGTTCTGGGCGCTAGAACGAACCGGGAAGGCGGTCCTTCGGCGCTGATGTCCGCTATAATAGGTAAAACGCCTAGGTATGGACTGCATGTCAAGCAGAACAGAAAACCCGACGTGATTTATGACGTGAAAGGCGATGCCCCAGCTTCTCTTCTCGGTTATCTGGTAGGGGAAAAGGTCGGCGAAAAGGTGCCATACTTCACGGGAGTCAACTTCACGGAGGACGAACTGAAGAGTTTAGGAGCAGCCATGGCCGCAACCGGTTCCGTGGCTTTGTATCACGTCGAAGGTATAACTCCCGAGGCCGAGGATTTTTCAACGGACGGACTCGAACGAATCGAGATCACTAGTGACGATATCGATACATTGAAGGAACGGTTGATCAAAGAGTCGAAACCCGACGCCTTAGTTATAGGTTGCCCCCATCTGTCTAAAAAGGAACTGGAAAAAATTGCCGGATTTCTTGAAGGGAGAGAAAAGAGTGAAGAGTCGCCCGACCTGTTGGTATACACCAGTCGGGGAGTAAAAGAAGATACGCCTGGAGCGGTGAAAACGATAGAAAGATTCGGCACGGTGATAAGCGATACGTGCATGGTAGTATCTCCATTGGAAGAAAAATATGACGTGGTGGCTACGAATTCGGGAAAAGCCACGGAATATCTTCCCAAACTCTCAGATCAGAAAGTGATTTATGGTGACCTAGAGACTCTAATGGGGATGATAGAATGATATTGGAAGGAAGGGGAATCTCACGGGGAAAAGTGGAAGGCGAAGTCGTAAAAGTAGATAAAAGAGTATCTTTCCTTGGAGATGTAGATCGAGAGAGCGGGAAGGTCTTTGGGAGAAAGAAGATATCCGATTCCATATTCTTGTTCCCCGGAGGCAAAGGCAGCACCGTGGGCTCCTACGTGGTATACCAGTTAAAAAAGAACGGGAAAGCCCCGAAGGGTATGGTGAATAAGAACAGCGAAACGATCGTCGCCTCTGGAGCTATAATCTCAGACATACCTCTTGTGGACAAAATAGACTTTGATCTTGTAGAAGAGGGGGACGAGGTGAAGCTGGATGGAGAGGACGGAAAGGTCGAACTGAAAGATGTGGATGTCCAACCCGTGGTCACTGCATTCCTTGAAAAGAACGGTTCAGTTCTCCTCTTGAAGAGAAGCGAAGAAGTCGGAAGTTATCCAAATAGATGGGCCGGCGTTTCGGGCTATCTTGAAAAAGAAGACGCCTTGGAGCAGGCAAAGATCGAGATCGAAGAAGAGACCGGCTTGGATGCGAAATTGCTCTCAAAGGGCGGAAAGGTGAGAGCTAGATACACGGGAGAAAAAATGATATGGGAGGTCAACCCGTTCTTGTTCGAAGTGAAGGAAGAGCCTAAGTTGAATTGGGAGAACAGAGAATATAGGTGGGTAGATCCTGAAGAGATCAAAGAAATGAAGAGGGTTCCAAAACTGTGGGAAGCTTATCTCTCCGCGAGGGATAATTATGAAGGTTAAAAAAGACGATGGGATCGAAGAGATGAAAGCCGTATGGATGGAAGGCAAGAGTCTAGTGAAGATGATAGACCAGCGTTTTTTACCGGAGGAACTGAGGTATTATACCGCCGAAGATTATGAAGATGTTCACAGATCGATAAAAAATATGATGGTTAGAGGCGCCCCTGCGATAGGAGTCACTGCGGCTTACGGCATGGCCCAGGCGGAGTTACAGGGAAAAGATATCGAAAAAGCAGCAGATCATATCAAATCTGCAAGACCCACCGCTTATGACCTTTTCCACGCCGTTGATTACATGCTAGAAAACCTGGAAGAACCGGTAAAGGCCGCCGAAGGATACGCTGAAGACGTGATCCAAAAGTGTAGAGAGATAGGGGAAAACGGCGCCGAGTTGATAGATAATGGAGATAACATACTCACCCACTGCAATGCAGGTGCATTGGCTACGGTAGATTACGGTACCGCTCTCGCGCCGATGAGGGTCGCTGACCGAGATGGAAAGGACATCCATGTATACGTCGACGAGACCAGACCGAGGCTGCAGGGCGCTAGGTTGACGGCGTGGGAACTCTACAATGAAGATATAGGACATTCTGTCATCGTAGATAACGCCTCGGGCCACTACATGCAGAGAGGTGAAATAGATATGGTCATCGTGGGGACTGACAGGATCGTCGCCAATGGAGATATAGCTAACAAGATCGGAACCTATGAAAAAGCGGTACTAGCTAGAGAGAATGACATCCCCTTCTATGTGGCGGCTCCCGTGACGACTTATGATGAAACAACTGAAGAGGGTTTAGATATACCGATCGAGAATAGAGGCGGTGAAGAGGTGAGAGAGATCAACGGTTCGGCAATAACTCCCGAAGGTTCACCCGTGAAGAATCCCTCCTTCGACGTCACTCCGGCCGAATTTATAACCGGGTATATCACAGAAAAAGGCGTCTTCGGTTCTAAAGGGCTGAAAAAGATGTTTTGATGAAAGGTGACTTCTCAAAAATCACCCAAAAATATTTAGCTTTTTGAGTTAAAATATGTAAGAGATATGGGCAAAGAATGGATCTCGGCGAGCGATATTGAAAAGTTCGGTTACTGTCCCCTAAGTTGGTGGTTGAGCAGAAGCGAGGAGGACGAAGTGACTGACGAGGAATTGGAAAAAGGAAAAGAGAAACATGAAGAAGTGGGGGAGGGATTAGACGAGATAAAAAAGAAGGAAAAGAGATTAAACACGGTCGAAAACATAATTTTGGGCCTCGCCATCTCTGCTACCGTTATTTCCATATTCGGACTGAGCTTTTTACGACCAGAATATGTGTTCAGAGAGATATTCATAATATTAGCGCTGATATGGCTTCTAGCTTCCACCTTCTTTTTGCTCTTAAATGAGAGTCACGGGGAAGACATAGAAGATACAAAAGTTGAAAGGTTGATCTTGATCTCCGCCATGGTCGCTACAATGTTGACCGGTTTTAGCTTTTCTTTACCTATGATCCATGACTTTCTCGCACAGATAGCCCAGGTCCTCTCTTTATCTTGGTTGATCGGAGCTAGTTATTGGCTGAAGCACTCTTTCGCATTAGAATCCGAGACTCTACAGAAAAGGGAAGATCTCAAAGTAGAAGAAGGAGAAATAAGATATGTAGATAAACTAGAAGATGAAAGCAAACTTTTAAAATCGAAAGAACATCGTATTAGAGGAAGACCGGATTACATATTGGAAAAAGATGGAGACCTTATCCCCGTCGAGGTAAAAACCGGCAGGGTTCCCCAAGGTCCATTTTTCTCACATATCCTGCAGATAGCGGCATACTGTTTTTTAGTAGAAGAAGAGATGGGGGAGGAACCGCCCTATGGCCTCATAAGATACGGTGATACCGAATTCGACATAGAGTACGATGAGGATCTTAAAAATCTTCTCCTGGAAAAATTAGGGGACATGAGAGAGGGGTTGAAAACTGAAGATGTACACAGGAATCATCATAGAGAAGGGAAATGTGCCAATTGTTCAAGAAGAGAGATCTGTCCCGAATCTTTGGCCTAACTTTCTTCATCCATCTCTTCCAGTTTTTCCTTTATCTCTTCTACATCTTTCCTCATCTGGAGCATCTCTTCCTCAAAAGTGGTGAATCCGCTTGCTGAAAATATCCGATGTGATATGAACATCCCGATGAATATAGCTCCAACGATAGCCAAAATCGAGATGAATACTAGGGAAAATATCAAGGTTACGAAATGCATCCTTATATCTTGAAATCGGATCCAACCTGTGATAAAACCTATTAATAAAGCGCCGATGGTCACGACCACGACTCCTATCAGGATCAACGAGAAGGGAAACTTCCTCATGACTCTTCATCCTCCATAAGGTTTAAAGTTTCTATACTGGGCAGGTCGTCCCTAGTAATATATCTTTCCTCCCCGTCATAATATGTCATCCTATAGACAACCTCCTCGTCCTGATATTCATCCTCGGGTATACCTTCATCGGGATAGAGTTCAAAAGTAGCGTTGAAATTATATCTATCTCCTTCTCGTTTAACGAAGATGTTCAGATCAAATTTAGATAACCGCGTAGTATATTCAGGACCGAATGTATTGTTCCACTCAGTCTTTTCGGTCTCGTTCGTTTCCGTATCATTCAGATATAGTGTGATCTCGTCGAACATGACCAACTCGATAGAACGGATATTTATTATAGTCTCGTTTTCATCATCTTCTGTATGATGGACAACTAGCTCTGGAAAATCCACCCCCGGAGGAGTTGGACCCTCTAAACAACCAAAGGTAGAAACGGCTAGAAGGATGACTGTGATAACGGTTAGAGCTCTTTTCATCAATATTCAATCATAAAAGGTGGTTAATTAAGTTTATCTGTAGGAGGAGGCAATAGATGGGGCTAGCCGGACGAGGGTTTTTCGTCAGAAATCGGTGAGCAAGGGGAGCCTGTTCCCCGCAGTTTCAAATCCGTCTGTGATCACGAACAAAGTGAGTGGGCCCAGCCGGATTTGAACCGGCGACCTTCGCCTCGTGAAGGCGACGTTCTAACCAATCTAAACCATGAGCCCATCCGCTGTGTTCATAGCCAAAGACCAGCCAGCTAATAAAATTTTTTATCGATTTCAGTGAACACCAGGTGGTCAGCTATTCAACGAGTTTTTTGATGCTTT